>NZ_JBBEGN010000016.1:0-123327 GCF_037401875.1 Actinomycetospora aurantiaca
AGCGGAGCTCACACCGCCGCGTGCTTCTCCACGACGGCGCCGAGGCGCGGCAGCGCCTCGATGACGTTCTCCTGGGCCTTGCCGCGCAGCTTGGAGTAGACCGACGTGATGGCCTGGCGGTTGGACTTCTCCGCGCGCCGGTCGGTCACCGAGAGCAGGGCCTCCGACACCGGCTGCGGGTGGGCGGCCAGGTAGGCGCCGAAGTCACCGGTCGGGGCGGCGTTGTAGGCGGTCCAGTGCGGCTCGAGGGCCTCGACGAACTCGTCGAGCAGCGAGTCGATGACGCCCCAGATGATGCCGGGCTTGATCTTCTTGACGGCGGCGTACCCGGTCTTGATCACGCCGCCGGACAGGCCGCTCTTGTCCTTGACCTCGTCGTCGACGAGCGTCTCGAGGTCGGTGACGACGAATCCGCGCTTGTCGGAGTCGAGCAGGGCTGCCTTCAGGGTGACGGCCACGCGAGGTGTCCTTCCACGGGGGAGCAGGGCAGCGCTGACCGTACGACACCCGTTCGACCGGTCCTCGAACACCCCGGAGGCGAACCACACCGGTGTGGTTCAGTCGTCGTGGTCGGCGATGAAGTCGAGGAACACCGGCCACGTGTGCGACTTCGCGCGGCGGCCGGTGAGGACGCCGAGGTGTCCGCCCGGCTCGACGTCGAAGCGCAGGTCGGACGAGTTCGTCAGCAGGTCGACGCCCGTGCGGACGCTGTCCACCGGGGCGATCCCGTCGTCGGCGCCGGCGATGAGCAGCACCGGGTCGGTCACGGCGGACAGGTGCACCTCGCGACCGCCGATGCGCACGGCGTCGCGGGCGATCTCGTTGCCGCGGATCACGTGGTGGAAGACCTGCCCGAACGCGCGGCCGGGGTAGGCGACCATGTTGTTCATCAGGACGTCGACGGCCTCCATCTGCTCGAGGAGCTCGCGGTCGTCGAGGTGGGTCAGCACCGTCACCGGCTTGGTGATGTACCGGTCGGCGCTGACCAGCTGGAACGCGGCGCGGACGGCGGGCGCGGGGAAGCCGCCCAGCAGGCGGTAGGCGGTGGTGAAGATCCGCCCGCCGGTGTACTCGGCGATCGAGCGGAAGGGCGCCACGATCGGCACCTCGTCGACGTCGACCGGGGCGGCGAACGCGGTGCCGGACGCGACCGGGAGGTCGTGGGCCGCGAGCGTCAGCAGCACGAACAGCCCACCCAGGCTCCACCCGGCGAGGTGCAGGTCGCCCGCGTCCTCGTCGTCGGCGTGGGCCGCCTCGACCGCGGCCGGGAGGACGTCGTCGACCCAGGTCTCCAGGCCCCGTCGTCGCCCCCGCCAGAAGGCGGCGTCGTAGGTGACGATGTAGACCGTCCGGCCGTGCTGGAGCAGGAACTCGACCAGGCTGTTGCCCCGACGCAGGTCGAACGCGAGGTCCGGCGCTCCGAGCGGGGGGACGAGCAGGACCGGGTTCCCGACGGTGCCCGTGACCGGTGCGCCGGTCAGTGGCGCGTACCGGTGCAGGGTCCAGCCCCGTCCCCCGGTGATCGCGGTGCGCGGGTGGCGGGTCGTGTCGGCCAGGTGCCCGTGCCAGAACCGGTCGACGACGTTCGTCGCGGCCGACGACACGCGACCGAGGACGGCGCCGGCCTCGTGCAGCGCCGCGTCGAGCACCGTCGGGGTGTGCTCGGGAGTGCTGGGACCGCCGGTGGCATCGCTGGACACGGCGAGATCGTAGGGCCGATCGGGGGATGACGAGCGGTCGGACCGTGCTCGCGGTCTCGCAGGGTGACACGACGAGTGGTCGTCGGTCCGCGGCCGGACGTCGTTCGTCCTGCTTGACGCTGCGTCACCTCCGGCTGCGGGCAGTGACATCACGCGCCCACTCGGACGCATGACATCCCGCCTGATCAGCAGAGAGACGACTACACCGTCGGTCCGTTTCACTGAGCGGACAGCCCCTCGACCAGGCACGACGGGAGGACGTACGGGTGGAGAGCACGGTGTCGGGCGGGGCGGTGCCCCTGTTCGCGAGCGACGCTCCGGCGGGCGCGGCAGCGGTGGCGGGGCCCGTGCCGGTGGCGGAGTCGGAGCCGGGGGAGCGGACGCCGGCCGCCGACGGCGCGGACACGCGCCGCCGACGCCTCGCGGTGGCCGGCGTGTCTCTCATGGGGGCCGCGGCGGTGAGCACCGCGGTCTTCCAGACGGTCACCGGGAACTCCACCTCGCTCGCGGTGGCCGCCGACCTCGGAGGTCTCCTCGGCGGAACCGCGACGCCGACACCGCAGGGGCCCGTGGCGCCCCCGGTCGTGCCCGCCGCACCAGCCATCACCGACCTCGGGCCGACCGCGCCCATCCCGGTCTCCGCCGACCCGACCACCCCGTCCCCGACCCAGGTCGACCTCGCCGCGCACCGGGGCCCGTTGGCCGGGCCGGGCGACGTGCCCGCGCGTGCGGCGGCTCCGGCGGCTCCGGCACCCGATGGAGGCGGCTCCGGGGGCGGACCGTTCTCCTCCGCGCCCGGCGGGACCGGGTCCTCGACCCCGAGCCGGCGGCCGTCGAGCACGCCGAATCCGACGACCCCGCAGACGACCCCGCCCACGTCGTCGAGCAGCGCTCCGCCCACGTCGACGACGACCACGCCCCCGAGGTCGACGACCAGCGCCCCGCCCACGTCGACCAGCAGTGCGCCGCCGGAGTCCTCGAGCAGCGTCCCGCCGACCTCCTCGAGCAGTGCCCCGTCGTCGAGTTCGCCCTCGTCGCCGTCGTCCGGGGGAAACTCGCAGGACTGAGCCGGCGCGGCGTCGAGTGCGACACCACGCAGATCCGCTGTCCGCGGAATCTGCCCCACGTCGCGCTCGGTGCGGCGGCGGCGGGATGTTGCGCCACACGCACGGTGGGCGGCGTGCTCGGGCCGCTCGCGCCGTCCGCGTCCCCGTGACGCGGACAGCTGGGCGTCGTGCTCGGACCCGGGCCGGCGCGCTGCCCGCACGCCGGGTGACCGACGCGGGGTCGGTCCCGCGACCACGGAGTGCGTTTCGTGTCCGTTCGCCGGGTCGGTGTCGGTGCGTCGTGCAAGGATGCCGCGCATCACGACCGGGCCCCCGGCGGGCCGTACACCGAGGTGGGACGGGGACATGAGCGAGTCGAACCGCGAGCCGCAGGACGGGGATCCGTTCGCGCGTCCGCAGGGCGAACAGGCCGGTGCGGACGGCGGAGCGGACCGGTCCGGCTACCCGCCGCCCGGGGCCTACTCCTCCGGGCCGAGCTCGCAGCCCACCGCGGCGCCCTCCGGGTACGACACCGGCGACCAGGCGTCCGGCACGCCGAGCTACGGGCAGACGGAACCCAGCCAGCAGCAGTACGGCGCCCAGGGCTACGGCCAACAGGGCTACGGCCAGCAGTACGGCCAGCAGCCCGCCTACGGCCAGCAGCCGGGCTACGGCGCCGGTCCGGTCTCGGGCAGCCAGCCCGCCCCCGGGTACGGCCCGCCGCCCGCGTACGGCCAGCAGCCCGGCTACGGCTACCCGCCCGGCGCGGGCGCGCCGACGAACGCGCTGGCGATCACGTCGCTGGTGCTGTCGCTCCTGACGTTCTTCTTCGGCATCACGGCGATCGGCGGGGTGATCTGCGGGCACATCGCGCGCCGCCAGATCCGCGAGCGGGGCGAGAACGGCGACGGGCTCGCGCTGGCCGGCCTGATCATCGGCTACATCTTCATCGGCCTGTTCGTGCTCGCGATCGTCTTCTTCATCGTCTTCGGACTGATCATCGCCGGGTCGAGCGCCACCTACTGACACCGGCGCCGGAGACGACGACGCCCCCGGCACCCGCGAGCGGGACCGGGGGCGTCGGCGGGCGGGGTCAGCGGCGGCGCAGGTTCTGGCGCTGCTCGGCGCGCAGCTGGTGGATCACCATCGGCAGCACGACGAGCGCGACGAACGGCAGGCCCACCATCGGGAGGGCGAACAGTCCGAGCAGCCCGAGCGCCATGACCACGAGGGCGGTCACCGGCGAGGTGACGACGCCGCGCAGCCGCGCCAGGTCGGGGAGGGCCCGCCCGGCACCGGCCCGCTCGGCGGGGCCGACGGTGGCGATGCGGGGGAGGGTCGGGGTGTTCTGGGGCCAGGGCAGAGCCATCGGGAGCGCGGGGTCCTTCGAGGTCGCGGGGCGGCGGGGAGACCTGCACCGGACCCGCCCGTGATCGATCGGGCCCGGCATGCCGAGAGACGTCATACCGGGCCCCGCGTTGCGCGGAGGTCATGTCTCGATTCAGCAACGGCGATCCCACCCCCTAGGGTGCCGACGTGACCGACCTCGACCCCGACGTGGCCGCGCTGCTCGACCGCTGGGCCGACCGGCCCGCGATGTTCGCCGGCACCGACACCGACGAGGGGATCGCCGCCGCCCGCGACCGGTTCGCCGACGCGATGCGCGAGACCGTCCGCCCGGCGGGTGCCGGCCCGGAGGTCCGCGACGACGGTCCGGTGCCGGTCCGGGTGCACCGCCCGGCCGACCGCACGTGCGACGCGCTGGTCGTGCACGCCCACGGCGGCGGGTGGGTGCTCGGCGGCGGCGAGATCTACGACCCGGTCGCGCAGCGTCTCGCCGATGACACCGGTGCAGTCGTGATCGCCCTGGACTACCGGCTCGCGCCGGAGCACCGCTTCCCGGTGCCGCTGCACGACGTCCTCGAGGGCCTCGCCTGGGCGGTCGACCACGCCGCCGAGTGGGACGCCGACCCGGCCCGGGTCGCCCTCGCCGGCGACTCCGCGGGCGCGAACCTGGTCGCGGGCGCCGCGCTCGCGCGCCGCGACCGGCGCGAACCCGTCGTCGGGACCCTGCTGGTCTACCCGCCGCCGGACTTCGAGGGCCGCTACGCGTCGGTGCGCGAGAACGGCGAGGGGTACGTCCTGACGGCGGGCGACGTCGTCGCCTGCTCGAAGCTCTACCTCGGGTCGGCGAACCCGAAGGGCGACGTCCGCCTCTCCCCGATGCGGACCGAGCTCGCCGGGCTCGGGCCGACGATCGTCGCGACCGCCGGCTTCGACCCGCTGCGCGACGCCGGCCGGGCGTTCGCCGAGGCGCTGACCACGGCGGGTGTGGACGTGCGGCTGCGCGAGCACCCGGCGCTCGTGCACGGCTTCCTCGGCCTCACCGGGGTCGTCCCGGCCGCCGACGACGCCGTCGCCGCGCTGCACCGGGAGTTCGCCGCGCTGCTCGGCGCGTGATAATAAACAGTCCGTCCTGACCGTTCGAGAAGGAGCGCCCGTGACCGAACCCATCGACCCGACGACCCTCACCGTCGGGGTCCTCGGCGGCACCGGCGCCCAGGGCAAGGGCCTGGCGCTGCGGTGGGCGGCGGCCGGGATCCGCGTGATCGTCGGCTCGCGCTCGGCGGAGCGGGCGGAGACCTCCGCCGCCGAGTACCGCGACCTGACCGGGACGGAGAACGTCACCGGCACGGACAACGCGACGTGCGCGGAGCAGGCGGACGTCGTGCTGGCCGCGGTGCCGTGGGAGTCGCACGCCGACACCCTGACGGGCCTCGTCGAGCCGCTGCGGGGCAAGATCCTGATCGACTGCGTCAACCCGCTCGGGTTCGACAAGAAGGGCCCGTACCCGCTGCCGGTCGAGGAGGGCAGCGTCGCGCAGCAGGCCGAGCAGCTGCTCCCGGAGACCCGCGTGACCGCCGCGTTCCACAACGTCTCGGCGGTCCTGCTCGCGGACCTCGAGCAGGACCACGTGGACTGCGACGTCCTCGTGCTCGGCGACGACCGCGAGGCCACCGACGTGGTGCGCGCGCTGGCCGACGCGATCACCGGCGTGCGCGGGGTCTACGCCGGCCGGCTGCGCAACGCCTACCAGGTGGAGTGCCTGACCGCGAACCTCATCGCGATCAACCGCCGCTACAAGGTGCACGCCGGCGTGAAGATCGTGTGGCCCGAGGACGGCTGAGCGGCCTGACTCAGCGGAAGCTGTGCTCCTCGGCGGGGTAGACGCCCTCGCGCACCTCGCGCGCGAACTGCTCCGCGGCCCCGCCGAGGGCGCCGGCCAGGTCGGCGTAGCGCTTGACGAACCGCGGGACGCGCCCGGTGTTGAGGCCGGCCATGTCCGGCCACACCAGCACCTGCGCGTCGCAGTCCGGCCCGGCGCCGATCCCGACGGTGGGGATGCGCAGCTCGCCGGTCACCTTCTTCGCGACGTCGGCCGGGACCATCTCCAGCACCGTCGCGAACGCCCCGGCCTCCTGGACGGCGAGCGCGTCGGCGAGGAGCTTGTCGGCACCCTCGCCGCGGCCCTGCACCCGGAAGCCGCCCAGGGCGTGCTCGCTCTGCGGGGTGAAGCCGAGGTGGGCCATGACGGGGATGCCGGCGTCGACCAGAGCGCGGATCTGCGGCGCGTAGTGCGCCCCGCCCTCCAGCTTGACCGCGGCCGCGCCGCCCTCCTTCATGAACCGCACCGCGGTCTCCAGCGCCTGGCCGGGGGAGACCTGGTAGGAGCCGAACGGCAGGTCGGCGACGATCAGGGCGCGGGACGCACCGCGCACGACCGCCTTGCACAGCATCAGCAGCTCGTCGACCGACACCGGCACGGTGGAGTCGTACCCGAGCACGTTGTTCGCGGCGGAGTCGCCGACCAGCAGGACGGGGATGTCCGCGGCGTCGAACACCTTCGCCGTCGGGAAGTCGTAGGCCGTCAGCATCGGCCACCGCTGTCCGGCGTCCTTCCACTGCTGCAGGTGGTGGATGCGGACGCGCTTCGGTGCGGGTGACGTCATCGTCGTGTCCTCCTGCCTCGAGGCCCGCTCGTCGCGGGTCCCCGGGCGTGTGCGAGGGGTTCGGTGCGCACGAAGCCTGCCCCGCGGGCCGCCGTCGTGCCGGTGCTTGTCGCCGGACTCACACCGACCCACCCCGACGGAGACCTCATCGGGCGGTTGCGAGGATGGCCGCGTGCATCCGGGGAGCAGCCACGTCCGAACGAGCCGTTCCCGCAGGTCCCGACGACGGGTCTGGCCACTGGTCGCGCTGCTCGCGGCGCTGCTCGTCGCGGGGGCCTGCGCCGACGCCGTCCCGCGGACCACGTCCCAGGCGGCGCCCCCGTCGGCATCCCCGTCGGCATCCCCGGCCCCGGCCGGCGGCGTCCCGGCCGGGCTGGACCGCTTCTACTCCCAGCAGCTCTCGTGGGGCTCGTGCCTGCCGTTCGCGACGACGGACGACCAGCGCCAGTTCTACGGCCTGCCCGGCTTCGAGTGCTCCCGGCTCGAGGTGCCGGTGGACTACGCGAACCCGGCGGGGCGGACCGCCCAGGTCGCGGTGTCGCGGCTGAAGGCCTCGGACGCGCCGGGCCGGATCGGGTCGCTGCTGGTCAACCCCGGCGGGCCCGGTGCCTCCGGCATCGAGATCGCCTCGCAGCTCGCGATCCTCACCCGCGGTGAGGAGGTCTCCCGCCGCTTCGACCTGGTCGGCTTCGACCCGCGCGGCATCGGCGCGAGCACCCCGACGATCCGGTGCCTGACCCCGGCCGAGCAGGACACCCAGCGCGCCACCGACATCACCGACCCGTCCCCGGCGGGCGTCGCGCGGGCCGAGGGCCTCGCCCGGCAGACCGCCGACGGCTGCACGCAGAAGACCGGCGCGGACATGCTCGCGAACGTCGGCACCCGCGACGTCGCGAAGGACATGGACGTGCTGCGGGCCGTGCTCGGCGACCGGCAGCTGAACTACCTCGGGTTCTCCTACGGCACCCGGATCGGGTCGACCTACGCCGAGCAGTTCCCGGGCAACGTCCGCGCGATGGTCCTCGACGGCGCGCTGGACCCGGACCAGGACCCGACCGACGAGGTCGTCAACCAGGGCCGCGGGTTCCAGGGCGCGTTCGAGGCGTTCGCCAAGGACTGCGCCACCAAGCCGGGCTGCCCGCTGGGCACCGACCCCGCGCAGGCGACCACCCGCTACCAGGAGCTGACCCGGCCGCTGCTCGCCTCCCCGGGCCGGCTGCCCGACGGCCGGACGTTCTCCTACGGCGACGCCCAGCAGGGCACCATCCAGGCGCTGTACGCCACCTCGCTGTGGCCGGACCTGCGCCAGGGCCTGACCGAGCTGACCCAGGGACGCGGCCAGACCCTGATGGGCCTCGCCGACCAGTACTACGACCGCGCCCCCGACGGCACCTACTCCCCGCAGCAGGACGCGTTCACCGCGATCCGATGCGTCGACGACCCGCGCGTCACCGACCCGGCCGCCGCCCTGGACCGCGCCCGCCGCTACAACGAGGCGGCGCCGTTCCTGGACTCCGGGCGCGGGCCGAGCGCCGCCCTGGACTCGTGCGCGTTCTGGCCGCCGCAGGCCCCCGTGACCGGGGGCCCGCACGTCCCGCAGGCACCGGGCCTGGCGCCGCCGCTGGTGG
This sequence comes from Actinomycetospora aurantiaca, assembly GCF_037401875.1. Classification (NCBI taxonomy): domain Bacteria; kingdom Bacillati; phylum Actinomycetota; class Actinomycetes; order Pseudonocardiales; family Pseudonocardiaceae; genus Actinomycetospora; species Actinomycetospora aurantiaca. The sequence goes on from NZ_JBBEGN010000016.1 coordinate 8,385, forward strand.
TCTCCACCACCGGCGACCCGGCGACGCCCTACCAGGCCGGCGTGGACCTCGCGAAGGCCCTGAACGGCTCGCTGCTGACCAAGGTCGGCGACCAGCACACGGCGACCTTCCAGGGCTTCGGGTGCGTGGACGCGATCGTCACGCGCTACCTGGTCGACGGCACGCCGGCGCCGCCGGAGGCGCGGTGCACCGACAACGGGTGATCGTCGTCGGCGCGGGGACCCCTGTGACGTCCCTGTAACACGGTCTCCTTAGGGTCGCGAGCATGGATCGGCAGCAGGAGTTCGTCCTGCGGACGTTGGACGAGCGCGACATCCGGTTCGTGCGGCTGTGGTTCACCGACGTGCTCGGCTACCTCAAGTCCGTGGCGATCGCCCCGGCCGAGCTGGAGGGCGCGTTCGCCGAGGGCATCGGGTTCGACGGCTCGTCGATCGAGGGCTTCAGCCGGGTCTACGAGTCCGACATGGTCGCCAAGCCCGACCCGTCGACCTTCCAGGTGCTGCCGTGGGAGGACGCCGACGGCGACCACTACTCGGCCCGCATGCTCTGCGACATCACCATGCCCGACGGCTCCCCGTCCTGGGCCGACCCGCGCCACGTGCTGCGCCGCGCGCTCTCGCGCGCCGCCGAGGCCGGCTTCACCTGCTACGTCCACCCCGAGATCGAGTTCTACCTGCTCCGGGACCTTCCCGACGACGGGTCGCCGCCGGTCCCGGCCGACACCGGCGGCTACTTCGACCAGGCGAGCCACGACGTCGCGCCGCACTTCCGGCGCCGCTGCATCGACTCGCTCGAGGCGATGGGCATCTCGGTCGAGTTCTCCCACCACGAGGGCGGTCCCGGGCAGCAGGAGATCGACCTGCGCTACGCCGACGCCCTGACCATGGCGGACAACATCATGACGTTCCGCTACCTGGTCAAGGAGGTGGCGATCACCCAGGGCGTGCGGGCGTCGTTCATGCCCAAGCCGTTCACCCAGCACCCGGGGTCGGCGATGCACACCCACGTCAGCCTGTTCGAAGGCGACCAGAACGCGTTCCACGACGCCTCCGAGCCCTACGAGCTGTCCAAGACCGGCAAGGCGTTCGTCGCCGGGGTGCTGCGGCACGCCCGCGAGATGTCGGCCGTGACCAACCAGTTCGTGAACTCCTACAAGCGCCTGGTCGTCGGCGGCGAGGCCCCGACGGCGGTGTGCTGGGGCCACGCGAACCGGTCCGCGCTGGTCCGGGTGCCGATGTACTCGCCGGGCAAGGCGTCGTCCCGCCGGGTGGAGGTGCGCTCCCTGGACTCCGCGGCGAACCCGTACCTGGCGTACGCGGTGATCCTCGGGGCGGGGCTGAAGGGCATCGCGGAGGGCTACGAGCTGCCGCCGGCGGCCGAGGACAACGTGTGGTCGCTGACCGAGGGCGAGCGCCGCGCGATGGGCTACCAGACGCTGCCGCAGAACCTCGACGGCGCGCTGCAGGCCTTCGAGCAGTCCGACCTCATGGCGGAGATCCTCGGCGAGCACGTCTACGACTTCTTCCTGCGCAACAAGCGCAGCGAGTGGGACGCCTACCGCCGCAACGTGACCCCCTACGAGCTGGCGACCTACCTGCCGACGCTGTAGGACCCGTCGTCTCCGACCCGCGACTAGGGTCGTCCCGGTGACGACTCCTCCCGTCGCGCGCGACCGACGACCCGCTCGCGCGCCGGCCCGTCTCGGGTTCACCGACGCCGACGCCGGGCCCCGCCTCGCCGACCTCGGCTGGTGGGACGGCGACGACGCCGTCCCGGCCGCGGCGCTCGTCGTGTGGGCCCTGGCGCGGGCGGCCGACCCCGATCTCGCGCTGGCCGCCGTCGAGAACCTGCGCGAGTCGCTCGGGGAGTCGTGGGCGGAGCTGGAGTCGGCGCTGCGGGTCGACCAGGGGCTGCGCGGGCGGCTGTTCGGGGTGCTGGGCGGGTCCACCGCGCTCGGTGAGCACCTGGTCTCGCAGCCGGAGCGCTGGCGGCTGCTGCGCACCGTGCTGGCCCCCGGCCGGGTGCACGACGAGTCCCGGCTGCCCAGCGCCGAGGACCGGCGCCGCACCCACCTCGACGCGGTCGGCGCCGACGCGGACGCGCCGGCGCCCGTCGCCGGCGTGACCGGGCACGGGGCCGTGGAGCTGCTGCGCCTGGCGTGGCGTGACGACGTGCTGCTGCTGGCGGCCGCCGACCTGCAGTCGGTGTGCGAGCCGGAGCTGCCGTTCTGGCCGGTCGACGTGATCTCCGCCCAGCTCGCGGACGTCGCGGCCGCCGGGCTGGAGGCCGCGCTCGCCGTGGCCCGGGCGGAGGTGGGCGCGGATGCCGTCGAGGGGGTGCGGCTCGGCGTCATCGGGATGGGCAAGTGCGGGGGACGCGAGCTGAACTACGTCTCCGACATCGATGTGATCTTCCTCCACGACGGGCCGGCGGACGTCGCGACCCGGCTCGCCTCGACGATGATGCGGGTGGCCACGGAGGCCTTCCTGGAGATCGACGCCAACCTGCGTCCCGAGGGCCGCTCCGGGCAGCTCACGCGCACCCTCGAGGGCCACGTGTCCTACTACCGGCGCTGGGCCCGGACCTGGGAGTTCCAGGCGCTGCTCAAGGCCCGGCCGGTCGCCGGCGACGCGGAGCTGGGCCGGGAGTACTGCGAGGCGCTCGCCCCGATGGTGTGGGAGGCGGCCGAGCGCGACGACTTCGTCGCCGACGTCCGCGCGATGCGCAAGCGGGTCGAGGACCACATCCGCCACGACGTCGCCGACCGCGAGCTCAAGCTCGGCCGCGGCGGGCTGCGCGACGTGGAGTTCGCGGTGCAGCTGCTGCAGCTGGTGCACGGGCGCGGGGACGGGACGCTGCGCGGGCAGAACACCCTGGAGACGCTGGCCGCGCTCGGCGAGGGCGGCTACATCGGCCGGGACGACGCCGCGAACCTCGCCGCCTCCTACCGCTTCCTGCGGATGCTCGAGCACCGCGTGCAGCTGCAGCGCCTGCGCCGCACCCACCTCTTCCCCTCCGACGACGACACCGCGGGCCTGCGCTGGCTCGCCCGCGCCGCCAAGCTGCGGGCGGACGGGCGCCGGGACGCCGTCGGTGTGCTGCAGGCCGAGCGCTCGCGCACGACGGTCCGCGTCCGGCGGCTGCACGAGAAGCTGTTCTACCGCCCACTGCTGGAGTCGGTGGCCAACATCGCCGGCTCGGACCTGGTGCTCACCGAGGAGTCCGCGACCCGGCGGCTCGCGGCGCTCGGGTGGAGCTCGCCGTCGGGGGCCCTCAAGCACGTGGCCGCGCTGACCGCGGGGACCGGCCGGGCCGCGCGCATCCAGCGGGCGCTCCTGCCGGTGCTGCTCGACCAGCTCGGCCACACCGCCGATCCGGACCACGGCCTGCTCGCGTACCGGAAGGTGTCGGAGGCGCTCGCGTCCACGCCGTGGTTCCTGGCGCTGCTGCGCGACGAGGGCCTGGCCGCGGACCGACTGATGTACGTGCTCGGCACCTCCCGGTGGGTCGCCGAGATGATGCCGCGCTCCCCGGAGGTGCTGCGCCTGCTCGGCGGCGACGGGCCGCAGGCCGAGCTGGTCGCCCGCGACCCGGCCGAGGTGGCGGTCTCGCTGCGGGCCGCGGTCGCGCGGCACACCGACCCGCGCTCGGCCGGCAACGTCGCGCGGTCGCTGCGCCGTGTGGAGCTGCTGCGCGTGGCGTGCGCGGACCTGCTCGGGCTGACCGACGTGGTGCGCGTGTGCACGGCCCTGTCGAGCGTGTGGGCCGCGGTGCTGCAGGCCGGGCTGGACGCCGCGATCCGAGAGCGCGCCGGGGCCGCCCCGGCGCCCGCGGTGATCTCCATCGTCGGCATGGGCCGGCTCGGCGGGGGCGAGCTGGGCTACGGGTCGGACGCGGACGTGGTGGCGGTGTGCGAGCCGGTCGAGGGCGCCTCGGACCAGGACGCGACGACGTTCGCCCGGGGGGTCGTCGAGTCCGTCGTCTCCGCGTTGGGGGCGCCCAGCCCGGACCCCGCGCTCGAGGTCGACACCAAGCTGCGTCCCGAGGGTCGCAGCGGACCGCTCGTGCGGACCCTGTCGTCGTACGCGGACTACCTGCGGCGCTGGGCGCAGACCTGGGAGTGCCAGGCGCTGCTGCGGGCCCGCCCCGTGGCTGGTGACGAGGACCTGGGGCGGCGCTTCGAGGAGATGATCGCGCCGTACCGCTACCCCGAGGGCGGACTGCCCGAGGAGCAGGCGACGGAGATCCGGCGCATGAAGGCCCGGGTCGACGCCGAACGCCTGCCCCGCGGTGCCGACCGGGCCCTGCACACCAAGCTCGGCACCGGCGGGCTCGCCGACGTCGAGTGGACCGTGCAGCTCCTGCAGCTCCAGCACGCCGGGCAGCACCCCGCGCTGCGCACGACCTCCACCCTGGACGCCCTCACCGCGCTGGCGGCCGAGGGGCTGCTCACCGAGGACGACGCGGCGACGCTGACCAGCGGCTGGACGACCGCGACCCGCGCCCGCGGCGTCGCGACGCTGGTCCGCGGCAAGCCCACCGACCAGCTCCCGCGCTCCGGCCACGAGCTCGCGGGCATCGCGTCCGCCCTGGGCTACCCGGAGGACGACCCGGGAGCGTGCATCGACGAGTACCGCCGCATCACCCGGCACGCGCGCGCCGTGGTGGACCGGGTGTTCTCGGCCGTCCGGTGAGCTCTCCGGTGAGCTCGCCCGTGATCGAGGAGCTCGACGCGGCCCGGCGGTTCGCCGACCGGTGGCTCGCCTCCCTGCCGACGCGCCCGGTCGGGGTGCCGGCGGACCCGGCGGCGCTGCGGGCGGCCCTCGGCGACCTCCCCGACGACGGGCTCCCCGCGGCCGGGGTGCTCGACGACCTCGCGGCCGCGCTGGAGCCGGGCCTGGTGGCCAGCGGCGGCCCGCGCTACTTCGGGTTCGTCACCGGCGGGACGCTGCCGGTGGCGCTCGCGGCCGACTGGATGGTGACGGCGGCGGACCAGGACGCCGCGGTCGCGGTGATGTCGCCGGCCGCGGCCGTCGTCGAGGAGGTCGCGGGCCGGTGGGCGCTCGACCTGCTCGGCCTGCCCACCGACGCTGCGGTGGGCTTCGCGACCGGGGCCCAGACGGCGAACATCGCATGCCTGGCCGCCGCGCGGCACGCCCTGCTCGCGGCCGCGGGTCACGACGTCGAGGCCGACGGACTCGCGGGCGCGCCGCCGGTGACGGTGCTGGTGGGCGCGGCCGGGCACGCCACCGTGCTCCAGGCGCTGCGCCTGCTCGGGTTCGGCGCCCGGCACGCGGTCCGGGTCCCGGCCGACGCGCAGGGCGCGATGCTCCCGGACGCGCTGGCCGCGGCCCTCGACGCGGCGCCCGGCCCGGTGCTGGTGTGCGCCCAGGCCGGGCAGGTGAACACCGGGGCGTGCGACCCGCTGGACGCGATCGCCGACGTGGTCCGGGCGCGGGAGAACGCCTGGCTGCACGTCGACGGGGCGTTCGGGCTGTGGGCCGCGGCGTCCCCGACGCGGCGCCACCTCGTGGCGGGCGCCGACCGCGCCGACTCCTGGGCGGTCGACGCGCACAAGTGGCTCAACGTCCCCTACGACTCGGCGCTGGCGGTGGTCCGCGACCGTGCCGCGCTGGCCACCGCGATGTCGGTGTCGGCGCCCTACCTCCCGCTCGGCGAGCAGGACCCGTCCACCCGCACGCTGGAGAACTCCCGCCGGGCCCGGGGCGTGCCGGTCTACGCGGCGCTGCGGACCCTGGGCCGGCAGGGCGTCGCCGACCTGGTGGACCGGTGCTGCGACCTCGCGGCGCGGGCGGCGGAGCGGTTCGCGGGGCACGCGGAGGTGGTGAACGACGTCGTGCTCAACCAGGTGCTGGTGCGCTTCCCCGGGGTCGACGTCGCCGGGCTCGCGCGGGCGGTCGCCGAGGACGGGACGTGCTGGGTCGGCACCACGGTGTGGGACGGCGTGCCCGCCCTGCGGTTCTCGGTGTCGAACTGGTCGACGACCACGGCGGACGTGGACCTCTCCGTCGACCGGATCCTGGCGCTCAGCGGGCGAGGTGCGGCAGGTCCAGGATCGCGGGGAACGGCTCGGTGAGCTCGACGACGGGGCCGGTCGCGACCTCGCGGTAGGCGCCGTCGACGAGTTCGTGCAGGTGCCCGACGGGGCCGTCCTGCTCGATCCGGAGGTACCACCGGATCCCGGCCTCCGCGTAGAGGTGGGGCTTGAGGATCCGGTCGTGCGCGGCGTTGCCCGGGCTCACGACCTCGACGACGAGCACCACGTCCGCCGCCTCGTTGACGACCGTCGCGGGGTCGAGGCCATGTCGCATCACGCCGACGTCCGGCATGAGCAGTCTGTTCCGCCCGACGCGCACCGTCGGCTCGCCGACGACGGACCACTGCGGGGCCGCCGCGGCGTCGAGGGCCGCGAAGCTCCGGTAGGCGAGCCGTTGGTGCTGGTTCGACCCGCGAGGGCTCATCACGAGTGCACCGTCGACGAGCTCAACGGGACTCTTCTCCGGGAGCTCGAGCCAGTCCCGCTCCGTCCAGGGCTCGGAGCGGTCGAGGAAGCCGGGGGCCTCGTCCTGGTGCTGCGGTGCGGCCACGGTGCGCCTCCTCGGTGATCCGTGACGGTCATGGTCGCACCATCGCAGCGACCACCGACAGCCTCGGCGGACGCGTCGAGCCCCTCCGGGAGGACCCGGAGGGGCTCGACGTGCTCGGGTTCAGCGGTCCTCGGGGGTCCGCTCCACGGTGGGCGCCGGCTCCTCCTCCGGCCGCGGGGCCGGGACGGTGCCCCACGGCGGGGTCGCGAACGGAGCCGGCGCGGGACCCGCCGTCGGGAAGGGGCCGCTGGGGTGCCCGGCGGGGAAGCCGACCGGACCGGTCGTCGGGAAGGCCGGGGCCCGGCGGCGGGAGCGGCGGACCAGCAGGACCGCCGTGAGGACGCCGCCGGCGAGGACCAGGAACGCCACCACCGAGGCCGCGACGATCGCGAGCGTGCGGGTGCGGGTCTCGCTCGCGTCGCCGACCGTCGCGTAGGCCTGCTGAGCCGTGGTGAGCTGCTTCGCGGCCTGCGTGTGGTCCGGGCGCAGGCGGGTGACCTCGGTGAACGCGGCGACCGCGTCGGCGTTCTCGCCGGTGGCGAGGGCGTCGAGGCCGGCGCGGTAGCGGGTGTCGACCGGGCCGGGCGCGGTGACGACGCCGTGCCGCTCGAGCATGCTGCGCAGCGCGGAGCTCGGCGCCAGGAAGTTGAAGGCGCCGGAGTCGCCGATCCCCATGCTGTTCAGGCCGACGACCCGGCCGCGGGCGTCGACCGCGGGCCCGCCGCTCATGCCGGGCGCCATGTCCGCGCTGACCTCCACGAACGGGACGCCGTCGCGGGTCTGGACGGAGCTGACGGTGCCGTCCTTCCAGCTCGGGTCGCGGCTGGGGTCCATGAGCCGGTCGCGGTCGGCGGGGTAGCCGACCGCCGTGACCGGGGTGCCGGGCGTGGGGTCGCCGGCCGGGGCGAGGGCGGCGGCGGGGAGGTTCTCGCCGTCGACGTCGAGCAGGGCGACGTCGCCGCGCTCGTTGGGCACGGAGTCGACGATCTCCGCGTCCAGGCGCTTCTCCGGCCCGGAGGCGTCCGCCCGCACGACGGTGACGTCGCGCTCCACCGGGCTCCCGGGCGTGGGGCCGCCGATGTCGTAGCGGGCGAGGATGAAGGCCTCGTACTGGATGGCGGTGCCGGTGGCGCCGGGGGTGGTCGCGACGTCGCCGGCGAGGCGGCGGCGCAGCGAGTCGGTCAGGTCGGTCGCGTCGACGCAGTGCCCGGCGGTGGCCACGTGGCCGTCGTTCGCGACGATCACCCCGGAGCAGGTCCCGGTGACGGCCACGGTGCCGATCTCCCGGCCGGTGCCCTTCTCGCGGACCCAGCCGGTGGCGCGGGTCTCGACGTAGGTGACCGCGGGCAGCACCTCCGCGACGAGACGCTCGCGGGGGAGGGCCGGTTCGGTCTGCGCGACGGCGGGGGCGGCGGTCATCAGGAGGGCGCCCCCGACGACGGCGCCGGTGAGCAGGGTGGTCACGACTCGCTTCATGGCGGTGCTCGCTTCGTATCCGTGGGACCTGTCGAGGTCCCTGACCAGCGGTGACGCTGAAACTACGAAGCGAGCGGGGCGGGGGAATGCGTAGAACCCCCCGGGTGACCCGGGGGGTTCTACGCTGATCGCTCGTGGGGCCGGTCAGGCGAGGCCCACCCCGCAGCCTCCGCAGAAGCGGGCGCCGGTGGCGCGGGCGGTGCCGCAGTTCGGGCAGTGGCCGGGGCCGCTCGGGGCCTCGGTCAGGGGAGTCGCGGGAGCCGCCGGGGCCACCGGAGCCATGCCGGCGGGCGGCGTGGCGACGGCGACCGGGGCCGCCGGGGCGACCTCGGCTGCCGGGGCCGCCGGGGCGGCCGGGGCCGGGAAGCCGACCGGGGGAGAGGCCGGGGCGGCGGGCATCGCGCCGTGCTGCCCGTACGGCGCGGCACCGAAGCCGGCCGGGGCCTGGAACTGCTGCGGGGCGTACTGCGGCTGCGGGACCTGCCGGCCGTACTGCTGCTGGGCGAGGGTCGCGGGGGTCTGCTGGAGCGGCACCTGGTAGCCGGTCGGCAGGCCGAAGCCGGGCTGGGCGACGGAGACCTGCGGGGCGGCCACGGCAGCCCGCCGACGCTTGTTCCGGACGACGATCCCGACCGCGATCCCGGCGACGACCAGCACGAACAGCACACCGCCGCCGATCAGGCCCCAGCCGAGCAGGCCCATGCCCTTGTCCCCGAACTGGTCGTGGGCGCGGGCGGCCTTCGCCTTGTAGTCGGCCGCGACCTTCGAGTCCGGCGCGATGTCGAGGACCGTCGCGAACTGCTCCTCGGCGTCGGAGTAGTAGCCCTGGTAGTAGTCCGCCAGACCGGCCCGGTAGGCCTGGTCGAAGGCGCCGGGCTGGGCCTGGACGCCGTTGCGGGCGAGCATCTCCTGCAGGGTCGAGCTCGGCGCGACGTAGTTGAACGAGGCGCTGCGCTCGCTGATGCCCATGCTGTTGATGCCGACGACCTGGCCCTGCTGGTCGACCGTCGGGCCACCGCTCATGCCCTGGCCCATGTCCGCGGTGATCTGCAGGAACGGGATGCCGTTCTGGTTCTGCGTGCCGCTGACCGAGCCGTCCTTGAAGGTCGGCTGCAGGCTCGGGTCCATCACCTGGTCGACGACGCCCGGGTAGCCGATGCTCATCACCTGCGTGCCCGTGGTGGTCGAGTTCGGCGGTGCGACCTCGACGGTCGGGAGGTTGGTGGCATTGACCTTCAGCAGCGCCACGTCGCCCTGCGCGTTGGGCTTCGAGTCGACGATCTGGGCCTGCATCGGGGTCTGCTGCGGCCCCTCGGAGGCGCGGGACACCGACACCTTCTTGTCGGCCGGCGAGCCGCCGACGTCGCCCTCGAGCTTGTAGTTCGCCATCACGTAGTCGTAGGTCGTGGTGGCGTCGTATCCGGACCGGGCGGCGCTGGTGGAGATCTCGGTGGCCAGCTCCTCCTGGATGTCCAGGTCGGAGACGCAGTGGCCGGCGGTCGCGATGTAGCCGTTCGGGTTCACGACGAAGCCGGTGCACTGCATGCTGAGGTCGAAGGGGCCCTCGATGGAGCCGTCGGCCATGTTGCGCAGGTAGGTGTGCACGTCGGTCTGGAGGTAGACGACCCCGGGCAGGACCTCGGCCGACACCCGCTCCTGCACGGGTGCGGTGGTCGGATCGGGGCCACCCCCACCATCCTGGGCCAGGGCTGGGGGTGCGGTGGCCAGCAGCGCGGCACCGGTGACCGCGACGATGCCGAGGGTGGACTTCCAGGTCGGCAGGCTCTTGCGCATGGTCGATCTCCTCACTCCACGTGACTGTTCGGTGTCCGGAGAGGGAGTTCCTCACCTGTGTGGACCGCCATAGAGTCACACAGGGTGGCGAGCGGGGCAAGCAGTCGGGGCCGATATCCCGGATTTATGTCGAAAATTGACACTTCTCGCGGATGTCGTGACGCTCCGTCGATCGTCACGACGGGTGATGTGGGCGGACCGGCTGGCGCCGGGCGGGGGTCGCCCGTCATCATCGAACACGTGTTCGAGGAGCGTGGGCCGGCGCAGCGCCGCAACGATCGCTCGGGCGCCCTGCAGCGCACCGAGGTCCGCCGGGTGTGGGTGGACCTGGCCGTCGCGTACCCGCGTCCGGCGGGCCGGCCGCCCCGCGCCGTGCCCGACGGGGTCGACCTCCAGAGCCGGGTCCCGGGGGAGCTCCTCGGCTGGCGCCGCACGACGACGGGGGAGTGGGTGGGCTGGGTCTGCGTGCCGATCAGCCAGGGCGAGGAGATCCGCTACGTCTACCAGTACGTGGCGGCGGCGGCGCTGTCCCCGCGCGACGACGTGCCCGACCGGCGGTGAACCGACCCGGCTCGCCGCGATGCGTGCCGCTCGACGTCGCGGAGGAACGCGAAGATCCCGTTCCAGAGCGCGGACCGATCGGTCCCCGCCCCACTTCGCGCGGCTCGACGAGATGGTGCTCGGCCGGTCGCCGGGAGAGTGACACCAGGCATCCGCGCGTGCCTCTCGATCTGCGCGGTGTCGCACTCGCGCCCGGCGGTCGGGCGCCCCGGCGCACTCGGACTCACGACGACGTGCCCGACCCGCCCCGACCCGACGTCGGGAACGCAGAACGGCCCGGCCACCCCCGAGGGGTGACCGGGCCGGTGCGGGCCGATCAGGAGATCAGCAGTTGTAGTACAGCTCGAACTCGTACGGGTGCGGGCGCAGCCGCAGGCCCGTGACGTCGTCGCGCTTGAGCTCGATCCACTTCTCGATCAGGTCGGAGGTGAACACGCCGCCCTCGAGCAGGTAGTCGTGGTCGGCCTCGAGGTTGTTCACCGCGGCGTCGAGGCTGGCCGGCACCTGCGCGATGTTGGCGGCCTCCTCCGGCGGGAGCTCGTAGAGGTCCTTGTCGACCGGCGTCGGCGGCTCGATCTTGTTCCGGATGCCGTCGAGGCCCGCCATCATCATGGCCGCGAACGACAGGTACGGGTTGCCCGACGAGTCCGGGCAGCGGAACTCGAGGCGCTTGGCCTTCGGGTTGTTGCCGGTGATCGGGATGCGCACGCACGCCGAGCGGTTGCGGTTCGAGTAGACCAGGTTGATCGGGGCCTCGAAGCCGGGCACCAGGCGGTGGTAGGAGTTCGCGGTGGCGTTGGTGAACGCCACGAGCGAGGGCGCGTGGTGCAGGATGCCGCCGATGTAGTGGCGGGCCAGGTCGGAGAGCCCGGCGTAGCCATTCTCGTCGTAGAACAGCGGCTCGCCGCCCTTGAACAGCGACTGGTGGCAGTGCATGCCCGAGCCGTTGTCGCCCGCGATCGGCTTCGGCATGAAGGTCACGGTCTTGCCGGCCTGCCACGCCGTGTTCTTGACGATGTACTTGAACAGCTGCAGGTCGTCCGCCGCGTGCAGCAGCGTGTTGAACTTGTAGTTGATCTCGGCCTGGCCGCCGGTGCCGACCTCGTGGTGCAGCTTCTCGAGCTCGAAGCCCGAGTTCATGAGGTTGGTGCCGATCGCCGCGCGCAGGTCGGAGGTCTGGTCGGTCGGCTCGACCGGGAAGTAGCCGCCCTTGGCCTTGATCTTGTAGCCCTTGTTGCCGCCCGGCTCGTCGCGCCCGGTGTTCCAGGCGCCCTCGATCGAGTCGACGGCGTAGAACTGGGTCCGCATCGAGGACTCGTAGCGGACCTCGTCGAAGATGTAGAACTCGGCCTCGGGGCCGAAGAAGCAGGTGTCCGCCACGTCGACGGTGGACAGGAAGTTCTCCGCCTTGCGGGCCACGTTGCGCGGGTCGCGGCTGTAGGCCTCGAGCGTCAGCGGGTCGTGCACGAAGAAGTTCATGTTCAGGGTCTTCTGGGCCCGGAACGGGTCGATGCGCGCGGTCGCCACGTCGGGCAGCAGCGTCATGTCCGACTCGTTGATGGTCTGGAACCCGGTGACCGACGAGCCGTCGAAGGCGAGGCCGTCGTTGAAGACGCCCTCGCTGAACTCCGAGGCGGGCACGGTGAAGTGCTGCATCTGGCCGGGGAGGTCGCAGAACCGGACGTCGACGTACTGCACCCCCTCGTCGGAGATGTACTTGAAGACCTCGTCCTTGTTGCTGAACACCCTCACTGGCTCCTTCTCGAGGCACTGTCTTCCGGTCGAGCGACCCGCCCGGCAGGACCGGATCACCGCATCAGGTGACTCCGGACGCTAGGCGGCGGACGTTTCTCATCCGTCGCACCGATGTTTCGCAGCAGTTAACGGGCACGCGTCACACTGCTCGGGCTCCGTTGCCGGGACGCGTCTCGACGACGCGGCACCGTAGCCTGTCAGAGTGTCGTGGTTTCGTGAATGGCTCACCGACGACAGGCCCGACCGGGCGTCGGACGGTGGTCCGGAACGCGACGGACGACCGGCCCGTGCACGGGACGTGCCCACCGCTAGGCCGAACGGGCGGCCGGCGTCGGCGAGCGTCGGGTCCCCGAACCACGAGGGCGACACGGCCGACGGCGGGTGGCCGGGCCAGGACCTCGGCCTGCCGGAGTCCGGGCCGGGCTCGGTCGCGAGCCCTCCACGACGCCTCGGGCAGTTCCTGCTCGACCTGCTCGTCGGCGGCCTGGTGGCCTCGGCGATCTCGTTCCCGGCGCCGACCTACCTCAGCCTGGCCGTGTGGGCGGTGCTGGTGACCGTGCCGGTCGCGCTCCTCGGCCAGACGCCCGCGATGGTGCTCACCGGGCTGCGGGTGCTGCGCGCCGACGGCGCCGACCGCGTCGGCGCGTGGGCCCTGGCCCGCACGGTGTCGCTGTTCTTCGTGATCCCGGCCGTGATCATAGACCGGGACGCGCGCGGGCTGCACGACCGCGTCAGCCGCACGGTCGTGGTCCGCACCCGCTGATCAGCGACGGCGCACGGTGCGCTGCATGCCCTTCATCTGCGCGCCCTTGGGCACCGGGCCCTTCGGCATCGCCGGCCCGCCGCGGCCGGCGATCGCGGCCAGCCGCTTCTCGAGGGTGTCCATCTGCGAGCGGTCGATGTTGCGGGGGAGCTTCGCCATGTGGCGCTGCAGCTTGGAGAGCTCCACCTCGCCCTCGGACTTCCCGACCGCGACCTCGTAGATCGGCACCTGCCCGGCGACGCGCGAGACCTTCTTCTTCTCCTGCGCGAGCAGGCCCTTGGTGCGGTGCGAGGCGCCCTCGGCCACGAGGATCACCCCGGGCCGGCCGATGACGCGGTGCACGACGTCGAGCTGGGTGGTGCCGGCGACCGCCTGCGTCACCCGCCACGGGCCGCGCATGTTGTCCAGCGCCCAGCCGGCGGCGCCGGGCTGGCCGTCGGCCTTGGCGTACACGTTGTTCTGCACGCGGCGCCCGAACACGATCATCGCGACCGCCAGGCCGAGGATGACCCCGATCGGCACCAGGTACCAGGACTGCCCGATGAGCAGCCCGATGACCAGGAAGATCAACGCCGTCACGACGACGGCCCCGATCATCAGCGGCAGGAGGAGCTTGTCCTCCTTGCGCTGCATCTGGAAGGCCTGCCAGATCTGCGACCAGCGCTGCTTGCGCGCCGCCCGCGCAGCCTGCCTGGCGGCCTTCTTCTCTTCCTTGGTCGCCTTACCGGCAGTGCCCTTGGCCATGCCGCCCATTCTGCCGGATGGCGGCCTACGCGCGGCGCGCGAGGACCGATCCGACCTCCTGGCGGGCCTCGCCCTCGGCCGCCAGCTCCTCCATGCCCTCGGGCAGCGCCTCGCCGCGGTGCAGCTTGGCCTGCGCGTAGAGCCGGCCCGCCCGGTACGACGACCGCACCAGCGGCCCGGCCATCACGCCGGCGATCCCCATCTCCAGGGCGGCGTCCCGGTGCTCCACGAACTCCTCGGGCTTCACCCACCGCTCCACCGGGTGGTGGCGCAGCGACGGGCGCAGGTACTGGGTGAGCGTGAGCAGGTCGCACCCGGCGTCGTGCAGGTCCTGCATCGCCGCCGTGACCTCCTCGGGGGTCTCGCCCATGCCGAGGATGAGGTTCGACTTCGTGACGAGGCCCGCGGCGCGCGCCTTGCGGATCACGTCGAGCGAGCGCTCGTAGCGGAAGGCCGGGCGGATGCGCCGGAAGATGCGCGGCACGGTCTCGAGGTTGTGCGCGAGCACCTCGGGGGCCGCGTCGAAGACCGGGCCCAGCTGGTCGTCCCGGCCGTCGAAGTCCGGGATCAGCAGCTCGACGCCGGTGCCCGGGTTGAGCTCGTGCACCTGCCGGACGGTCTCGGCGTAGAGCCAGGACCCGCCGTCGTCCAGGTCGTCGCGGGCGACGCCGGTGATCGTCGAGTAGCGCAGCCCCATCTGGCGCACCGACTCGGCGACCTTGCGCGGCTCGAAACGGTCGAGCGGGGAGGGCTTCCCGGTGTCGATCTGGCAGAAGTCGCACCGCCGGGTGCACTGCTCGCCGCCGATGAGGAACGTCGCCTCGCGGTCCTCCCAGCACTCGTAGATGTTGGGGCAGCCCGCCTCCTCGCAGACGGTGGCGAGCCCGGCGGAGCGCACCATGCCCTTGAGCTCGGAGAAGTTCGGGCCGGTCTGCACACGGGTGCGGATCCACTCGGGCTTGCGCTCGATGGGCGTCTGGGAGTTGCGGACCTCGAGGCGGAGCAGCTTGCGTCCTGCCGGTGCCGTGGGATCAGCGCTCGTGGTCACGGGTCCCAGCCTACGCGGGATGCCCCGTTAGGCTGATCGACGTCATGGACCTCCGGATCTTCACCGAACCGCAGCAGGGCGCGACCTACGACGACCTGCTGCGGGTGGCCCGGTGTGCGGAGGAGTGCCGCTACGACGCGTTCTTCCGCTCCGACCACTTCCTCGCGATGGGCCACTCGTCCGGCCTGCCCGGGCCCACCGACGCGTGGGTGACGCTGGGTGCGCTGGCGCGGGAGACGTCGGTCATCCGGCTCGGCACGTTGATGACGGCCGCCACGTTCCGGCTGCCGGGCCCGCTCGGCGTCGCGGTGGCGCAGGTCGACCACATGTCCGGCGGGCGGATCGAGCTCGGGATCGGCACCGGCTGGTACTCCGATGAGCACCACGCGTACGGGATCCCGTTCCCGCCGCTGGGGCAGCGGTTCGACATGCTCGCCGAGCAGCTGGAGATCCTGACCGGTGCGTGGGGCTCCCCGGTCGGGCGGCCCTGGTCCTTCTCCGGCGAGCACTACACCTTCACCGACAGCCCGGGCCTGCCCAAGCCGCTCCAGGAGCCCTACCCGCCGGTGATCGTCGGCGGGTCCGGTCCGCGCCGCACCCCGGCGCTGGCGGCCCGCTTCGCGGACGAGGTCAACGTCCCGTTCGCCTCCGTCGAGCACGTGGCGGCGCAGTTCGCGCGGGTCCGCGAGGAGTGCGCCGTGATCGGCCGCGACCCGGCGACCCTGCGCTACTCGACCGCCCAGGTGCTCTGCGCGGGGACCTCCGAGGCCGAGGTGGAGCGGCGGGCGGCCGCGATCGGGCGTGAGCCCGACGAGCTGCGCGCGCACGGCATCGCGGGGACCGCGACCGAGATCACCGACCGGCTCGCCCGGTTCGCCGACGTCGGCGTGGAGCGGGTGTACCTGCAGGTGCTCGACCTGTCCGACCTCGCGCACCTGGAGTTCGTGGCCGGGACCTGCGGGCTGTGAGCTACCGCCCGAACTCCTGCACCCAGTAGTTCCCCGACTCGCCCACGCCCAGGGTGCGGAACGAGCAGTCGAGGATATTGCGCCGGTGCCCCGGGGACTCCATCCAGTCGTCCATGACCTCGTCGGCGCTGCTCTGTCCCTGGGCGATGTTCTCGCCGCCCGGGCTGTCGTAGCCGGCGGCGCGGACCCGGTCGGAGAAGTCGGACCCGTCCGGACCGGTGTGCGAGAACGTCCCGGTGCGCTCCATGAGGGCCGCGTAGTCCGCCGCGGCCCGGTCGAGGGTCCCGTTCCCGGCGACCGCGCCGCAGCCGGCGTCGGCCCGGGCGGCGTTCACGAGGGCCAGGACCCGAGCGGCGGGTCCGCTCGCGGCAGCCGCGGCGGCGCGCGCCGTGGTCCGCCGTGCCGTGGTGCGGGTGGTGGTGCTCGTCGGTCGGGGCGTCGTGGTGGTGGTCGTGGGGGCGGCGGTGGGCACCGGGGGCAGGGCCGGGAGGGCGGGCAGGGCCGGGGGGACGGCGGGTGCGGGCAGGGCCGCGACGGCGCCGGCGGCGCGGACGGCGTCCGCGTCGTCGGTGCCGTCCACATCGTCCGTGCCGGGCCGCAGCAGCAGCGCCGCCGCGACCAGGCCCAGGACGACGACGGCCACCCCGGCGCCGAGCGCGACTCGGCGGCGGGGTGGCTGATCGGGTCGGTGCCGGCTCACGTCGTCGACGGTGGCAGCGGCGTCAGGTCACGGACAGGTCACGGGCGATCGGGCACGACGAGCGGCGCGCCGGAGCGGTGCGGTCGTCGAGCGGTACGGCCGAACGGACGCGCCGCACGGCCCGGGCCGACTCAGTAGCCGAAGTTCTGCACCCAGTAGTTCTTCGTCCCCGCGAGCCCGACGCCGATCTTCGTGAACCGGCAGTTGAGGATGTTGGCCCGGTGGCCGGGAGAGTTCATCCACGCCGTCATCACCGCCTGGGCGTCCCGCTGACCCTGCGCGATGTTCTCGCCACCGGGGGTCGGGTAGCCGGCGGCCTTCATCCGGTCGACGAAGCTCGACCCGTTCGCGCCGGTGTGCGAGAACGTGCCGGTCTGGTTCATCCAGTCGGCGTGGCGCTGTGCGGACGTGTCGGCCCGGGTGTCGCGGGTCAGGGCCTGACAGCCGTTCTGCTGGCGGTACTGGTTGGTCAGCGCGACCACCTTCGTCAGCTGGGCCGCCTGCGTCGGTGTGACGGCGGTCGGGGCGGCGGTCGGGGCGGGGGCGGCGGACGCGCCCGGCGCCAGGACGGTGAGGCCGGCGAGGACCGCGAGGACGGCGGCGAGGAGCCCGGCCGTCGTGCGCCCGGGCCCCGTGGTCGGGAGGGACTGCTCGTCGTGGGACATGCCGCGACCGTCCGTCGCGATGTCGTCACGCACAGCGTTTGCCGACACGGCGCGCGACGAACGGTGGCTCATGTCTGACGGACGGTGATCAGGTCACAGCATCTGGACGGCAACGTTGCCCACTCTCAGCGTCTCCGTGACCTCCGGACGGAGCAGTTGGTGGTCACTCACCGGCAGATCGCCCGAGAACGCGGCCAGCACGGCGTCACGAACGGCCGAACGGACCTCGTCGACACCGACCCGCCGGCCGAGCTCGGCCGTCAGGCTCGTGACGCCCGCGTCCGCGATGCCGCACGGGACGATCGCGCCGAAGGCGGTCAGGTCCGGGTCGGCGTTCAGGGCGAACCCGTGCAGCGTCGTGCCGCGGCTGACCCGCACGCCGATGGCGGCGATCTTGCGCTCCGGACGCCCCGCGTCGGCGGCCAGCCACACCCCGGAGCGGCCCTCGACGCGGCCGGTCTCGAGCCCGTAGCCGGCGCAGACCGCGATGAGCGCCTCCTCGAGGCGGCGCACGTGGTCGACGACGTCGTAGGGCTGGGCGAGCTGGAGGATCGGGTAGCCGACGAGCTGGCCGGGGCCGTGCCAGGTGATCCGCCCGCCGCGATCGACGTCGACCACCGGCGTCCCGTCGGTCGGCCGGTCCTCGGGCCGGGTCCGCTTGCCCGCGGTGTACACGCTCGGGTGCTCGAGGAGCATGAGGACATCGGGTCCGGTGCGGGCCACCCGCGCGGCGTGGTGGGCGCGTTGCTGGTCCCACGCCGCGGTGTACTCGACGGTGCCCAGGTCCAGGACCTGCATCGGCTCGCTGCTCGCGCGGTGGGACCCCATGGCCCCGACGCTACTCCGGGAGGTGCTCAGTGCAGCGCGGCCAGCGCCGCCTGCGCACAGCGCCGGCCCGAGACGAGGGCGCCCTGCACCGACGGCGTGTCGCGGTGGTCGCCGGCCACGAGGAGGCCGTCGCCGAGGTCGACCGGGCGGCGCAGCCCTGCCGGGGTCGGTGGCAGCGCGGGGGGCAGCGCGTGCGGGATCGGCCGCGTGGCGAGGTGCTCCCACCGGGCGGTCCCCACGCCCCAGATCCGCTCCAGCTCCGCGCGCAGCCGGGGCTCGGGCAGCGGTTCGGCGCCGAGGACCGTGGACACGACGAGGTGGCGGTGGTCCGGGGAGTACGAGGGCACGGCCGCCGTCAGGACCATCGTGTTGACGATCGGGCCGCCGGTGCCGTCGAGGTGGAGCAGGCCGCGGCGCGTCGGCGGCTCGTCGGTCACGTGGTAGTGGCTCGTGAGCGCGAACGGGCGCGGGGCCTCGACCCGGCCGTCGAGCAGCGCCGCGGCGTCGGTGCCCTCGGTCGCGACGATCACCGCCCCGGCCCGGACCGGGCCGTGGTCGGTGGTCACGCGGCCGGGCGCGACCGCGCGGACCGGGGTGTCCAGCCGGACGGTGCCCGCCGGCAGCCGCGCGGCGAGGTGGGTGGTCATCGCGCCGATGCCGCGGCCGGGCAGGGTCAGGTCGCCGAGGGCGAAGGTGCGCCAGAACAGCGAGACGACCCGCGAGGACGTCGCGAGCTCGCCGTCACCGAGCACCCCGGACAGGAACGGGCGCAGGAAGCGGTCGACGTCCGCGCCGTGGAGACCGAAGCGGGCGAGGTCGTCGGCGGCCGACCGTTCCGGCGCCGCGGCCTGCCGCTGCGGCGGGGTCAGCACCGAGCGCGCGGTGAACGCGGCGACGCCGAGCTTGCCCCGCAGCGAGAGCAGCCGGGTCACGGCGGTGCGCGGCAGCCACGACGGGCGCCGCGCCACGTGGTGCAGCGTCCCGTCCTCGGTGCGGACCGCGGCGCCGGGGACGAACGGGTGCAGGTCGAGCGCGGACAGGTCCACCGCGGCCCGCAGCGCCGGGTAGGAGGTGTTCAGGATCTGGAACCCGCGGTCGACCAGGAACCCGTCGACCGTGTCCGTGCGCACGCGCCCGCCGACCCCGTCGGAGGCCTCGCACACCAGGACCGACCGCCCGGAGCGGGCCACGGTGCGGGCGGCGTTGAGGCCGGCCAGGCCCGCGCCGACGACGAGGACGTCGACCTGGTCGGGCAGGCTCATTCCAGCACCGCGGACAGGGCCGCCTGCAGCGTCTGGTGCTGGAACGCGTACCCCTCTCCCTCGAGGACCCCGGGCAGCACCCGCTGGCTGACCAGCACGCCCTCGTCGGCGAACTCGCCGAGCACCGCGCGCATGGCGAAGCCGGGCACCAGCCACGGCGCCGGCCGGTGGATCGTCGAGGCCATGACGCGGGTGAACTCGGCGTTGGTGACCGGCGCGGGGCCGGTGGCGTTGAGCGGCCCGGACACCGAGTCGTGCTCCAGGGCGTGGGTGATCGCGCCGACCTCGTCGTCCAGCGAGATCCACGGCCAGTACTGCTCGCCGGACCCGAGCTTGCCGCCGAGCCCGAACTGGAAGATCGGCTTGAGCCGCCCCATGAGCCCGCCGGAGTGCGAGAGCACCAGACCGGTGCGGACCGTCACCACGCGCGCGCCGGCCTCGCTCGCCGGGGCGGTCGCGTTCTCCCAGTCGCGGCACAGGTCGGCGAGGAACCCGCGGCCGCGGGCGCCGGTCTCGTCGACCGCGACCTTCCCGGTGTCGCCGTAGAACCCGACCGCCGAGCCGCTCACGAGCACCGGGATGCCGCGGGCGGCCACCGCGCGGGCGAGCACGTCGGTGGGGATGGTGCGGCTGTCGCGCAGCTCCTGCTTGCGGGCGCCCGACCAGCGCTTGTCGCCGATCCCGGCGCCGGACAGGTTGATCACGGCATCGGCGCCGTCCAGCGCGCCGTCGTCGATCCGTCCCGACGGCGGGTCCCAGCCGCGCTCGTCGGGCGCCTGTGGCGTGCGCCGCACCAGGCGGATCACCTCGTGGCCCCGGCCGCGCAGGTGGGGGACCAGGGCGGTGCCGATGAGTCCGGACGAACCGGAGATGACGACGCGCATGGGAGTGATCGTCGCGGAGTCGCTGCGGCCGCGCGACCCGGGCGCGCTGTCCGGTTCGTCGCGGTGCGGCGCCGATGGCGAGCGAAGGGCCCCTCCGGTCGACTAGACGGGCCGTGGGCGCCCTTCGCCAGGTGCGGCCGGCCCGCTCCGGAACGAGCGAAGGGCCCCTCCGCGCGATCTGGTCGCGCGACGGGGCCCTTCGGTCGGAACGTGGGCCGGGAGCTAGACGAGCCCGAGGTCCGCCTCGAACGCGCCCGCCTCCAGGCGTGCCTTGACCGACCCGAGGAACCGGGCGGCGTCGGCGCCGTCGACGATGCGGTGGTCGTAGGACAGGCAGAGGTAGAGCGTCGAGCGGATCGCGATCGACTCGCCGCCCTCGCTGTCGGTGACCACGACCGGCTTCTTGACGACGGCCCCGGTGCCGAGGATGCCGACCTGCGGCTGGTTGATGATCGGGGTGTCGATCAGCGCGCCGCGCGACCCGGTGTTGGTGATCGTGAACGTCCCGCCGGAGAGCTCGTCCGGGGAGATCTTGTTGTCCCGGGTCCGCTGGGCGACGTCGGAGATCTTGCGGGCCAGCCCGCCGAGGTTGAGGTCCCCGGCGTCGTGGATGACCGGCACGATCAGGCCGGCGGGGGAATCCACCGCGATGCCGAGGTGCTCGGCGCCGTGGTAGGTGACCTCGCCCTTCTCCGTGTCGATCATGGAGTTGACCTGCGGGTGCGCCTTGAGCGCCTCCACGGTGGCCAGGGCCATGAACGGCAGGAAGGAGAGCTTGACGCCCTCGCGGCGCTCGAAGTCGGCCTTCGCCCGGTCGCGCAGGCGCGCGATCCGGGTGACGTCGGCCTCGACCACGGTGGTCAGCTGCGCGGAGGTCTGCAGCGACTCCACCATGCGCTTGGCGATCGTGGCCCGGCGGCGGGAGAGCTTCTGGGTGGTCCCGCGCAGCCCGGAGTCGTCCGGGGCCGGGATGGCGGCGCTGCGGGCGCCCGCGGGCTTCTGCACCTCGCCGCCGTGCACCGCGCCCTGCGAGCCGTCCGACGGGGTCGCGGCCGGCTGACCGGCCGATGGCGCGGCCGACGCCTGCTGCTGCTTGGCCTGGTCGGCCTCGTCCGCCGCGGCCACCACGTCCTGCTTGCGGATCCGCCCGCCGACCCCGGTGCCCGAGACGGTCGACAGGTCCACGCCGCGCTCCTGGGCGAGCTTGCGCACCAGCGGCGTGACGTAGGGGGACCCGGCCGCCTCGCCGCCGCCGGTGCCGTTCGACGGCGCGCCGCCGGACTGCAGCGCCCCGGCGTTCGCGGGTCCGCTCGCCCCTGCCGGCTGCTCGGTCTCGTGCGAGACGTAGTCGTCGGCGCCGGAGGCGGCCACGGCACCGCCCGAGCTCTGGGCGGTGTTCGCGCCGTCCGAGGCGGCGGGCTGTGCCTCCGGCTCCGGCTGCCGCTGCTCCTGCTGCGGCTCGGGCTCGGGCTGCTGCTGCGGCTCGGCCGGGGCCGACCCGCCGCCGGAGGAGGAGCCGGCCGAGCCGTCGCCGACGACCGCGAGCGCGCCGCCGACCTCGACGGTGTCGTCCTCGTTCGCCCGGATCTCGAGCAGGGTGCCCGCGACCGGCGACGGGATCTCGGTGTCGACCTTGTCGGTGGACACCTCGAGCAGCGGCTCGTCGACCTCGACGGAGTCCCCGACCTGCTTGAGCCAGCGGGTGATCGTGCCCTCGGTGACCGACTCGCCCAGCGCCGGCATCTCGATGGTCGTCCCGGACCCACCCGACGAGCCGGACCCACCGGAGCTGCCGGAGCTGCCACCCGACGACGACGGCGCGGCCGACTGCGGCTCGGGCTCGGGCTCCGGTTCCGGCTCCGGTTCCGGCGCGGCCTGCTCCTCGGCCTGGCCGCCCGCGGAGCCCGCGGAGTCCGAGGAGTCGCCACCGCCACCGGACCCGTCACCGATCACGGCGAGGTCGCCGCCGATCTCCACGGTGTCGTCCTCGTTCGCGACGATGCGCTCGAGGACGCCCGCCTGCGGCGAGGGGATCTCGGTGTCGACCTTGTCCGTCGACACCTCCAGCAGGGGCTCGTCGACCTCGACGTGGTCGCCCTCCTGCTTCAGCCACCGGGTGATGGTGCCCTCGGTGACGCTCTCGCCGAGAGCAGGCATCTGGACGGTGTAGGCCATCGTGCTCGGTACTCCTTGTCAGGCGTGGTGGGCGGGTCAGCCGTGCGCGTGCAGGGGCTTGCCGGCCAGCGCCAGGTGCGCCTCGCCGAAGGCCTCGTTCTGCGTCGGGTGCGCGTGGATCAGGTTGGCGACCTCGACCGGGAGAGCCTCCCAGTTGTAGACCAGCTGCGCCTCGCCCACGAGCTCGCCGACGCGGGTGCCGATCATGTGCACGCCGACCACCGGCGAGTCGTCGGTCGTCCCGCCCTTGACCAGCTTGATCGCCCCGGCGGTGCGCAGGATCTGCGACTTGCCGTTGCCGGCGAGGTCGTAGGTCGTCGTCTGCACCTCGCCGTAGGCCTCCTTGGCCTGCGCCTCGGTCAGCCCGACCGACGCGATCTCGGGCTCGCAGTAGGTGACCCGCGGGATGCCCTTCTCGTCGATCACCGGCGGGTTGAGCCCCGCGATCTCCTCGGCCACGAAGATGCCCTGCTGGAACCCGCGGTGCGCGAGCTGCAGGCCGGGCACGATGTCGCCGACCGCGTAGACCGACCCGACCCCGGTGCGCAGCCGCTCGTCGGTGCGCACGAACCCGCGGTCGAGGGTGACGCCCTGCTCCTCGTAGCCGAGGTCGGCGGTGTTCGGGCCGCGGCCCACCGCCACCAGCAGCAGGTCGGCCTCGATCTGCTCGCCGTTCTCCAGGCTGATCGTCACCGCGTCCGCGGACTGCTCGACGCCGGTGAACTTCGTGCCGATCTTGAAGGCGATCTTGCGCTTGCGGAACTGGCGCTCGAGGGACTTCGAGAGGAACTCGTCCTCGTTCGGCACCAGGTGCGGCAGCGCCTCGACGATCGTCACCTCGGAGCCGAAGGAGCGCCAGACGCTCGCGAACTCGCAGCCGATGACGCCGCCGCCGAGCACGACCACGCGGTCGGGCACGTAGTCCAGGTTGATCGCCTCGGTGGAGGTGATCACGCGGCCGCCGAGCTCGAGCCCGGGCAGCGTCTTGGAGTACGAGCCGGACGCCAGCACGACGTGGCGGCCGGTGTAGCGCTGCCCGTCGACCTCGACGGTGTCCTGCCCCACGAGCCGGCCGTGACCCTCGATCATGGTGACCTTGCGGGACTTGATCAGCCCCTGCAGACCCTTGTACAGCTTCCCGACGACGCCGTCCTTGTAGGAGTTCACCCCGGACATGTCGATGCCGGACAGCGAGCTCTTCACACCGATCTGCTCGCCCTCGCGGGCGTTGTCGGCGACCTCGGCGGCGTGCAGCAGCGCCTTGGTCGGGATGCAGCCCCGGTGCAGGCAGGTGCCCCCGAGCTTGTCCTGCTCCACGAGGGCGACCGAGAGGCCCAGCTGCGCCGCGCGCAGCGCGCAGGCGTAACCGCCCGAGCCCCCGCCCAGGATGAGGACGTCGTAGGTGTCGCTCTCGCTCAACTCACTTCTCCCGCGTCGGCGTGTGACGTGCGGTCTTCCCGACGACCATCCTTCCACCGCGGGCAAACCGGTCCACGAGGTGATCGCCTCAGCCGTGCGCGGCGACGTCGGCGAGGACGGCGGTCAGCGTGCGCACCGGCATCCCGGTGCCGCCGCGGGGCGTGTACCCGTGCGGGCCGCCGGTGTTGAACGCCGGACCGGCGATGTCGACGTGCGCCCACGGCACGTCGTCGGCGACGAACTCGCGCAGGAAGATGCCGGCCGCGAGCATCCCGCCGAAGCGGTGGTTGGTGACGTTCGCGATGTCGGCGACCCGCGAGTCCAGGTCGCCGCGCAGCTCCTCGGGCAGCGGCATGGCCCACGCGCCCTCGCCGACGGAGGCGGCGGCCGCCGCCACGCGGTCGCGGAACGCCTCGGCGCCCATCACCCCGGCGGTGCGCGCGCCCAGGGCCACGGTCTGCGCGCCCGTGAGCGTCGAGGTCTCCACCAGGTAGTCCGGCGAGTCCTCGCACGCCCGCACGATCGCGTCGGCCAGGATCAGCCGGCCCTCGGCGTCGGTGTTGAGGACCTCGACGGTCTTCCCGCCGTACATCGTCAGCACGTCGCCCGGGCGGTAGGCCGTGCCGGACGGCATGTTCTCGGCCATCGGCACGACGGCGGTCACGTTCACCGCGAGACCCAGCTCCGCGGCCAGGCACACCGTGGCCACCACGCACGCCGCCCCGGACATGTCCGAGGTCATGTGGTCCATGTTCGCGGCCGGCTTGATCGAGATGCCGCCGGTGTCGAACGTGATCCCCTTCCCGACGAGGGCCACGGTGCGCGTGGCGTCCGGGTGGGAGTGGGTGAGGCGGACCAGCCGCGGCGGCCGCGACGAGCCACCGCCCACGCCCAGCACGCCGCCGTAGCCGCCCGCCGCGAGCGCGTCCTCGTCCAGCACCTCCACGCCGACCCCGACCGTCTCCGCCAGCTCGGAGGCCCGGCGGGCGAACTCGGCCGGGAACAGGTCGTTCGGCGGGGTGTTGATCAGGTCACGTGCCGCGCAGACCGCCCGTGCCGTCATCGCCGCGTCGGCCAGCACGGCGCGCTCGCGCTCGGGAGCGCCGCCGCTGCCGCCCGGGGCGCCCAGGAAGTAGACCGTGCGCGTCGGGTCGTCCTCCGCGCTGCGGTAGTCGGTGAAGGAGTAGGCGCCGAGCACGGTGCCCTCGATCGCGGCCGCGAGATCGAGCTCGGAGAGCGTGGTGCCGACCGTCGTCGCGGTCCGCGGCAGCGCCCGCGCCGCCGCGCCCGACGCCCGCCGGACCTGCTCCGCGAGGTCCGGGCCGCCCTGCAGGCCGGCGGGCGCCGACTCCGGCCCCAGCCCGACCGCGAGCAGCAGCGGCGCGGTGACCGCTCCCCGCGTCGGGACCTTCACGACCTCCTCGGCCTTCCCGGTGGCCCCCGTCAGCGCCAGCAGCGAGGCCAGCTCGCCGTCGAAGGCGCTCGCCACGCCCTGCGCGCCGACCAGGACCGGGGCGACCGGCTCGGCGGCGACCCCGCCCGCGGCCTCGCCGGGCCGCATGCCGACCACGAGGACGTCGACGACCGCGCCCGCCGCCGCGGCGTCGCTGAGTTCGAGCTCGGGCGGGGTGCTCACGATCGGTGTGCCTCCGGGTCCGTCGGTGATCGGGGATGGTGTGACCGCATGCTAGGACGGACCCCCGACGACGCGCCGTGCCGTACGGTCCCGGACCCGTGACCGACCTCCGACGCAGCCCGCTGCACGCCCGCCACGAGGCCCTCGGGGCCACGTTCGCCCCGTTCGGCGGGTGGGAGATGCCCGTCCAGTACTCCGGCACGGTCGCCGAGCACACCGCCACGCGCGAGGCGGTCGGCCTGTTCGACGTCAGCCACCTGGGCAAGGTGCGGATCTCGGGCCCGGGCGCCGCCGCCTTCGTCGACCGCTGCCTGACCAACGACCTCGGCCGCATCGTCCCGGGCAAGGCGCAGTACACGCTGTGCTGCGCCGAGGACGGCGGGGTCGTCGACGACCTCATCCTCTACCTGGTCGGCGACGACGAGGTGTTCGCCGTCCCGAACGCCGCGAACTCCGCCGGCGTGGGGCGCGCGCTCGCGGAGGTCGCGCCCGAGGGCATCACGGTGGCCGACGAGCACGACGCGCACGTCGTGCTCGCGGTGCAGGGCCCCTCGTCGCGCACGGTCCTGGCCGAGACCGGCGTGCTCCCCGACACCGGGGACGTCGACCTGGACTACATGGCCTTCGTCGACAGCTCCTGGGACGACCGCGAGATCCGGGTCTGCCGCACCGGCTACACCGGCGAGCACGGCTACGAGCTGATCGCGCCCGCGGGGATCGCGGAGACGCTGTGGGACGCGCTGGCCGCCGTCGTCGCCGAGCGCGGCGGGCTGCCCGCGGGCCTCGGTGCCCGCGACACCCTGCGCACCGAGGCCGGGCTGCCCCTGCACGGCCAGGACCTCGGCCCGGAGATCACCCCGAACCAGGCGCGCTGCGGCTTCGCCGTCGGGTGGAAGAAGGACGAGTTCTGGGGGCGCGAGGCGCTGCTGGCCGAGCGCGAGCGCGGGCCGCGCCGGCGCTCGTGGGGCCTGCGGGCCACCGGTCGCGGGGTGCCGCGCGCGCACATGGCGGTGCAGCTCGGCGGGAGCACGGTGGGGGAGACGACGTCGGGCACCTTCTCCCCGACGCTGCGGCACGGGATCGCCCTCGCGCTGCTCGACACCGCGGCCGGACTGGCGGAGGGTGACGTCGTGACCGTCGACGTCCGGGGACGCGCCCTCGAGTGCGAGGTCGTCGCCCCGCCCTTCGTCCCCTCCCACGTGCGGTGAGATCCCGATGAGCTTCCCGACGGTGCCCGACGCCGCGCCCGGCGTCTACCGGTACCGCGACGAGGCCGAGACGGCCGGCCCGGCCCGCTTCATCGCCCCGGGCGACGTCGTCGGGGGCGGCTTCGGGCTCTTCGAGTCGGCGGCCGCGCCCGGGCGGATCGGGGCGGTGCCGCACTACCACCAGGGGTTCTCGGAGTCGTTCTGGGTGATCTCCGGGCGCCTCGCGGTGATGAGCGACCGGACGTGGCAGGTGCTCGGCAGCGGCGACTTCGCCCACGTGCCCGTGAACGGGGTGCACGCCTTCGGCGCCCTGGGCGACGAGCCCGCCCGCTTCCTCATCCTGTTCGTCCCCGGCGCGCCCCGCGAGGAGTACTTCCGCCGCCTCGCCGAGTGCCTCGAGCGCGGGGCCCCGCCCGACGAGATCGACGCCATGGCCCGGGAGTGCGACCAGGTCAACCTGCGCGACTGGCCCGCGCAGGCCCGCTTCGCGGAGCTGTGACCGCCGGATCATCGACAGGACTTTGCTTAGCGCAGTACAACTAACGCATGTCCCACGATGCCCCGGCGAGTCCGTTTCGCCAACCGAAGGCCGTGTGGGCCGTCGCGTTCGCCTGCGTCATCTCCTTCATGGGCATCGGGCTCGTCGACCCGATCCTCCCGGCGCTGGCCGAGCAGCTCTCCGCGACGCCCGCGCAGGTCTCCCTGCTGTTCACCAGCTACCTGCTGATCACCGCGGTCGCGATGCTCGTCACCGGCTGGGTGTCCAGCCGCATCGGGGCCAAGGCCACGCTCGTCACCGGCCTGGCGATCATCGTCGTGTTCGCCGCCCTCGCGGGGTTCTCCGGCTCGATCGGTGAGATCGTCGGCTTCCGCGCGGGCTGGGGCCTGGGGAACGCGCTGTTCATCGCGACCTCGCTCGCCGTCATCGTCGCGAGCGCCTCCGGCGGCTTCGCCGGCGCGATCATCCTCTACGAGACCGCGCTCGGCGTCGGGATCGCCCTCGGGCCCCTGGTCGGCGGGCTGCTGGGCTCGGTGAGCTGGCGGGCGCCGTTCTTCGGCGTCGCGGTGCTCATGGCGGTCGCGCTGATCGCGACGCTGGTGCTGCTGGAGAAGACGCCGAAGCCGGCGGAGAAGATCTCCCTGCTCGCCCCGCTGGCGGCCCTGCGCCACCGCAGCCTCGCGACGATCGCGCTGACCGCGTTCGCCTACAACTGGGGCTTCTTCACGCTGCTGGCCTACTCGCCGTACTCCATGGGCGACCTCGGGCCGCTCGGCCTCGGCGGGGTGTTCACCGCCTGGGGCGTGCTCGTCGCGGTCTTCGCGGTGTTCGCCGCACCGGCCCTCGAACGCCGCTTTGGCACCGTCCGCGTCCTGTACTTCGTGCTCGGCCTGCTCGCGGTGGACCTGCTGGTCATCGCGATCTGGCAGGACACCCCCGGCGTCGTGATCGGGGCGGTGATCGTCGCCGGCGCGATGATCGGGCTGAACAACACGCTGGTCACGCAGGCGGTCATGTCCGTGGCCCCGGTGCCGCGCCCGGTCGCGTCGGCCTCGTACAGCTTCGTGCGCTTCCTGGGCGGCGGACTGGCGCCGTTCGTCTCCGGCCTCCTCGCCGAGGCGTTCCTGCCGAACACGCCGTTCTGGGTCGCGGCGCTCGTCGTCGCGGTGGGGATGCTGGTGCTCGCCACCGCTCACCGGCTGCTGCGGGCCGCGGAGACGGGCTCCGACGAGGGCGTTCCGGACGGCGGGGCGGTGCCGGTCGCGGGGGACCGTCCGGTCCTCGTCGCGCTCGACGACGCCCCGCACGCCGCCGCAGTGCTCGCCACCGCGGCCCGGCTGGCCCGGACGGTCGACGCGCCGCTGCTGCTGGTGCACGTCGCGGAGGACGCCGTGATCGGCGACGCCGTCGGCTCCGACCCGACGGTGCTGGTCCGCGCGTCCGGCCTCGACGACCTGCGCGTGGACACCGAGCCGCTCGCGCCGGTGGCGTCGCACGACCAGGTCGGGCCCGCCCTGGCCGACCTCGCCGCGGCCCGGGACGCCCGGGCGATCGTCGTCGGGAGCCCGCACGGCGGCCCGCTCGCCGCCCTGGCCCGTCCCAGCGCCGACCGTGCCCTGTTCGCCCGCGCCGACCGGCCGGTGATCGTGGTCCCGGCGGGGATGTCGGGGTCGCCGGCGGTCAGCGATGGTCCATCGCTGACGTCAGGTGTGCGAACGGCGCCACTCACGCACGAGCCGCTGGTCACCGGGCGGGTGCACGACGGCGAAGGACGGCCGGTCGGGGCGGTGCTGACGCTCGTGGACGCCGACGGCCACCAGCTGGGCCGCACCGAGACCGACGGGGACGGCGGGTTCGGACTGGCGAACCCGGGCCGCGGCAGCGGGCTGCTGGTCGTGCGGGGCCGTGGCGGGGGAGCGCCCACCGTGGTGTCGGTCGGGCTCGGCGCCTCGGCCACGCACGACGTCGAGCTGCGAGACGTGTTGGCCGTCGGGGGTGCGGTTTAGAGTGAGCGCCATGTCGAGCACGGCCTTCGAGGTCCTCCCGCACCCCGCCCCGGCGACGGAGGAGCGGGTCGCGGAGGTACTGGCCGCGCCGGGCTTCGGCAGGTTCTTCACCGACCACATGGTCACGATCCGCTGGGACGCGGCGCGGGGGTGGCACGACGCGAAGGTCGAGCCCTACGCGCCGCTGCAGATCGACCCGGCGTCGGTGGTGCTGCACTACAGCCAGACGATCTTCGAGGGGCTCAAGGCCTACCGGCAGCCCGACGGGTCCATCGCCTCGTTCCGGCCGTGGGCCAACGCGGAGCGGATGGCGCGCTCGGCCGAGCGCCTCGCGATGCCGCCCCTGCCCCAGGACCTGTTCCTCGGCTCGATCTCCGAGCTGCTCGCTATCGACCACCGGTGGGTGCCGGCGGCGGGCGGCGAGGAGTCGCTCTACCTGCGGCCCTTCATGTTCGGGTCGGCCTCCGGGCTCGGGGTGCGCCCGAGCGAGGAGTACCTCTACCTGCTCATCGCCTCCCCGGCGGGCGCCTACTTCCCGCGCGGGCTCGCGCCGGTGAGCGTGTGGCTGTCCACCGACTACGTGCGCGCGGTGCCCGGCGGCACCGGCGAGGCCAAGTGCGGCGGGAACTACGCCGCCTCCCTCGCCGCGCAGGCGCAGGCCGCCGCCCAGGGCTGCGACCAGGTGGTCTGGCTCGACGCGCTGGAGCACCGGTGGGTCGAGGAGATGGGCGGGATGAACCTGTTCTTCGTCTTCACCGACGCGCAGGGCCACCACGAGGTCGTCACGCCGGAGCTCTCCGGCTCGCTGCTGCCCGGCATCACCCGCCGCTCCCTGCTCGAGCTGGCCCGCGAGGACGGCGCGACCGTCACCGAGCGCCGCATCTCCACCGACGAGTGGGAGAAGGAGGTCGCCTCCGGCGCCCTCACCGAGGTGTTCGCCTGCGGGACGGCGGCCGTGATCACGCCCGTCGGGTCGGTTAAGTACGACGGCGGGTCGTTCGAGATCGGCGACGGCACGCCCGGCCCGGTCACCGCCCGCCTGCGCGAGCGCCTCACCGACATCCAGCGCGGTGCGGCGCCCGACCCGCACGGCTGGATGGCGAAGCTCGGCTAACCCAGGGCCAGCTCGGCGAGGGCCATGGTGACGGCGACCTCGGAGACGGCGCCGAACACGTCCCCGTTCACGCCGCCGAGGCGCCGGACGGCGTGCCGGGCCAGCAGGACCACACCCACGGCCGCGACCACGAGGGCGAGCGGTCCCTGCCAGGGCCGGCCGGGGACGGCGAGGACCGCCGCGGCCCCGAGGACCACGAGCCACGCGAGCGGGACGAGCGGGTGCTGCGTCCCCGCCACGAGAGCGCCCAGCCCGCCCTCGCTGGCCGCCGGGACCCGTTTTCGGGCGCACCAGCCGAACGACGCGCGCCCCGCGGCCCAGGCGACGGCGGTCCCGACGGGGCCGACCGCCGGCAGCGCGGCCGCCTGCGCGACGAGCACGACGACGAGCGTGACCACCCCGAACGCGCCCGTCGTCGGGTCCTTCATGACGGCGAGCGTGCGGGCCGCGTCGCCGTAGGAGCCGAGGCCGTCGGCGAGGTCGGCGAGTCCGTCCAGGTGCAGGCCGCGGGTCAGCAGGGCCCCGACCGCGACGCCGACGATCCCGGCGAGCAGGTCGGGCGCCCCGAGCACGCCGAGGCCGGCGACGACCCCGCCGACGGCCCCGCCGATCACCAGCCCCACGACCGGGGCGAGCGCGAGCGCCCGGCCCGCCGTCCCGCGGTCGAACGCCCGGGCCCGGACCGGGGCCACGCTGAACAGCGAGAGGGCGAGCCGGACGGCGGCCGCGGCCCCGGTCACGAGCCGGCGGCGACCCGCGCGGCCATCGTCACGAGCGGGACCGCCGCGAGGGCCCCGGTGGCGGCGCCGGCGCGCAGGTCGAGCAGGAGCAGCGGGTCGGCGCCGAGCAGTTCGAGCGCGAGGGCCTGGGCGGGCTCGGTGTCGCGGGTCGCGGCGAGCCACCAGGAGCGCGCCCCGGGGGAGCGGGAGTCGGCGAGCACGGCGGCGACGCAGACGGCGGCGCCGTCGAGCAGGACCGGCGTGCGACGGCGGGCCGCCTGGGTGAGGAACCCGACGAGTGCGGCCAGGTCGGCGCCGCCGGCTACGCGCAGCAGGCCCTCCGGGTCACGGCCGACGGCCTTCGTGCGGCGCAGCGCGTCCCGGACCGCGGCGGCCTTGCGCATCCACGCGTGGTCGTCGATGCCGGACCCGCGCCCCACCACGGCGACCGGTTCGCGGCCGCCGATCGCGGCGGCGAGCACGGCGGTCGGGGTGGAGACACCCACGGCGAGCTCACCCGGGACGAGCAGGTCGGCGCCCTCGTCCACGGCGGCGTCCGCGGCCTCGACGCCCGCCGTCAGGGCCGCCTGCAGCCCCGCGTCGGTCAGCGCGTCCTCCCGGTCGATGCGCCCGCTCGGTCCGTCGCCGACCTCGACCACCCGCACGTCGGCGCCCGCGATCGTCGCCAGCGAGTTCGTCGGCGACGTGCCCTCGCGGACGGCGGCCAGGCGCGTGCCGGTCTCCGCGGGGTCGAACGCGGACACCCCGGCCCCGGCGATCCCGTGCTCGGCGGCGAAGAGCACCACCCGCGGCGCGGCGGGCGGACGCGCGGGCGAGCGCGCCTGGCACGCCGCGAGCCACGCGGCGACGTCCTCGAGCCGGCCGAGCGCGTGCGTGGGCAGCGGCAGGCCGTCGAGGTGGCGACGCAGGTCGGTGCGGGCGGCGTCGTCGGGTGGTGCCACCGACGGCATCTCGGGGTGCTCCCTTCGAGCGGTTACGGGACGACGCTATCGGAGCCGGAGGTCCCTTTGAGCGGCACCGGCAGGCCCGCCACCAGCAGGACCACCTCGTCGCACACGGCCGCGAGGTCGGCGTTGAGCAGCCCCAGCTCGTCGCGGAACCGCCGCCCGGCCGACGTCGACGGCACGACCCCGAGCCCGACCTCGGCGGAGACCAGCACGAGCGGGCCGGTGCGCCCGCGGACGGCGTCCACCAGCGCCTCGCGGCCGGCGGCGACCGACGGGGCGTCCCGCTCCCACCCGGCGTCGTCGAGCAGGCCGGTCACCCAGGTCGCGAGGTCGTCGACGAGCACCGGTCTCGGGTGGGACCGGACCACCTCCGCCGTCCGGGACCCGTCGTCGTCCTCGACCGTCTCCCACGACGCCGGACGACGGCGCCGGTGGACGGCGATGCGGTCGGCCCACTCCGGGTCGGCGGCCGGGTCGACCGGCCGGGCCGTGGCGACGTAGACGGCGGCCGCGTCGGGCACCAGGCGCTCGGCGTACGCGGACTTGCCGGAGCGCGTGCCCCCGAGGACGAGGGTGCTCAGCTGACCGGGGTGCCGGCCGTGACCCGCGGGGCCGGCATGCGCAGCTTGCGGATCTGGGTGGCGCGGGTGAACGCGTACCAGCCGACCGAGAAGCCCTTGATCTCCTCGTCGGGGAACTTCGCCCGCACCCGCGCGGTGATCTGCCGCCCGAGCAGCGTGCCCTCCACGACCATCGCGGCCAGCATGCACAGGCAGAGCAGGCTGCCGATGTTCTGGATGCCCGGCACGGGCACGACCACCGTCACGAAGATCAGGATCGCCAGCGGCATGAACAGGCCCATGAGGTGGCGGCGGGAGTCGACGAGGTCGCGGACGTAGCCGCGGACGGGCCCGCGGTCACGCACCGGGAGCACCCGGTCGTCGCCGGCCATCATGCGCTTGCGGCGCTCCGCGGCGGCCTGCCGGCGCTCGCTCTTGTCGCCGCGCAGCGCCTTCGCGCGCTTCATCGCCTCGCGCTGCGTCTTCGGTGCCGGCGCGACCGGGCCCCGCTGACGGCCCTCGGCCTCGCGGCGCGACCGCGTGGGGCGGCCCTTCCCCGCGGTCGGGGTGCGCTTCCCGGCGCCGACCGCCACGACGTCCTCCGCCTCGGCGGCCTCCCGCACGGCGGGGTCGGCGGTGTCGGGGGTG
Source organism: Actinomycetospora aurantiaca (assembly GCF_037401875.1). Taxonomy (NCBI): domain Bacteria; kingdom Bacillati; phylum Actinomycetota; class Actinomycetes; order Pseudonocardiales; family Pseudonocardiaceae; genus Actinomycetospora; species Actinomycetospora aurantiaca. The sequence continues at coordinate 41,393 of NZ_JBBEGN010000016.1, forward strand.
GAGGAGCCGCGACGCAGGAAGTTCACGGCCCCAGGATAGGACACCCGGACACCGCACGGTGGGGTCCTCGCGGGCCGGCGGCCCGGGGCCCTACGGTGCGGTGTCATGCGCGTGCTCATCGCGCCGGACGCCTTCCGCGGCACCCTCACCGCCGACGAGGCCGCCACGGCGATCGCGGACGGGTGGTCCCGGGGCGCCGCCGCGGACGAGCTCCGGCGGTCCCCGGTCGGCGAGGCCGCCCGGACGCTCGAGACGGCCGGCGACGACGACCTGCCCGACCTCGTCGTCACCGGCGAGGGCAGCCTGGAGTTCCGGTCGCTGCGCGACACCGCCGTCGCGGCCCTCGCCGCGGCGGCGATGGCGCGCTCGGTGCCGTGCGTGGTGGTCGCGGGCCAGGTCCACGTGGGCCCGCGCGTCGCGTTCGAGGCGGGCATCCACGGGGCGTACGCCGCTGCTGCGGACGTCGGATCGGTGGAGGCGTCGATGGCCGATCCCGCGGGCACCCTCACCGCACTGGCCGAGGGTGTCGCGTACCACTGGGGCGGCCGCCGCGGACGCACCGACGTGCGTCCGGAGCTGCTGCCCCCCGACCCCCTCGTGCCCGGGCCGCGGCCGGGGGAGGACGACCCCGGGGACTGAGAGGGGTGCTCGGGCGTGGAGGACGCGAACGGGCTGGTGCTGCTGGTGGTGATCACCGGCCTGCCGGCGATGGTCGCGTCCACCGGCCTGCAGGTCGCCTGGCTGCTCGTCGTCGGGGCGTTCGCGCTGCTGCGCGGGCCCCGGTTCCGGCGTCTCGGGATGCCGCTGCCCACACCCCAGGGGCCGGGGTCGTCATGACGCGTGATGGCGCGGCGGGGATGTGATTACCATGGAGATCGCAGGCGAGCCGCGTCCTGCCCCGGTCGGGCCCCGGCCCGACGGCGGGTGCCACGTCGGGCGGGAACATCCCGCCGCCCGGCGGGGTTGCACGGCGCGAAACGCATCGGGAGCTCAGGGAGAACCATGACCGTCGAGAACCCCACCAAGACCGAGGAGCACGGCGTCGAGCTCAGCGACGCCGCCTCGAGCAAGGCGAAGGCCCTGCTGGACCAGGAGGGCCGCGACGACATGCACCTGCGCATCGCCGTGCAGCCCGGAGGCTGTGCCGGCCTGCGCTACCAGCTGTTCTTCGACGACCGCAGCCTCGACGGCGACCTCTACCGCGACTTCAACGGCCTCAAGGTGGCCGTCGACCGGATGAGCGCCCCGTACGTCCAGGGCGCGACGATCGACTTCGTCGACACCATCGACAAGCAGGGCTTCACCATCGACAACCCGAACGCCACGGGGTCGTGCGCCTGCGGCGACAGCTTCAACTGAGCGTTCCCGACGACGAGCCCCGGTCCCGCTGATGCGGGGCCGGGGCTCGTGTCGTTCGTGGGGTGCGCTCAGCCGGCCTGCGGCACGTCCCGGGCGACGCGGGCCTTGAGGTTCTCCGGGGGCTGGGCGCCGAGCTGGGCGACCACGTGCGAGGCCGCGACCGAGCCGATGCGGCCGGCCACGTCCAGGTCGAAGCCGTGGGTGAGGCCGTAGAGGAAGCCACCCGCGTAGGCGTCCCCGGCTCCGGTGGTGTCGACCAGCTCGTCGGCGGGCCGCGCCTCGATCTCGTGGCGGACGCCGCCCTCGGCGTACACCGTCGAGCCCTTCGCGCCGTGGGTCACGACGACGATCTCGCAGTTGCCGCCGTTCCCGCGCAGCAGCGACTCGATCGACTCGTCGCCCACCAGCGCGGCGACCTCGTCCTCGTCGGCGATCAGGATCTCGACGTTCTCGCGGGTCAGCTCGCGGAAGTAGTCGCGATGACGCTCCACGCACAGCGAGTCCGACAGCGTGAGCGCGACCCGCGCCTCGCTCTTGGCCGACGCGTCGATGATCTTGCCGATCGTCGCGCGCGCCTGCTCGGTGTCGGCCAGGTAGCCCTCGATCAGGGAGACGGCCGAGCCGGCCACCTCGTCCTGGTCGATGTCGTTCGGCCCGAGTGCGGTGCAGGCGCCGAGGTAGGTGCCCATCGTGCGCTCGCCGTCGGGGGTGACCAGCACCAGGCAGCGGGCCGTGGACGGGCCCTCGCTGAGCGCCGGGGTGCGGAAGCTCACGCCGTGGGACCGGATGGAGTTCGTGAAGGAGGTGCCGAGCTGGTCGTCGTGGACCTTCCCGACGTAGCCCGCGTCGGCCCCGAGCGCCGCGGCGATCGCGATGGAGTTGGCCACGCTGCCACCCGAGCGCTCGGTGGTCTGCCCGGCCTTCGCGTACAGCGACTCGGCCTGGTCCTCGTCGACGAGCGTCATGCCCCCCTTCGGCAGGTCGAAGGCGGTGATGGTGTCGTCGTCGGTCTGCGTGAGCACGTCGACGATCGCGTTGCCGATTCCCAGTACGTCCATCGGGCCGGGAGGTCCTCTCGGTTGACTACTCGCTCCGGATCAACGACTCACCGTAGGTGACACGCCGAGGAGCGACAGCCCGATCGTTGCCCTGACCACGTCATGCATAGACCGGGTAGACGGGCGCGGGGATCTCCGGGCGGATGCGCTGCTCGACGAAGATGCCGTGCCAGAGCATGAACACCAGCAGGGTCCAGATGCGCCGCGAGTGGTCCACCGGGCCGCTGCGGTGCTCGTCGATCAGGCGCAGCACGGCCGCCTTGTCGAGGATCGCGTCGGTCTGCGAGTCGCGCACGATCCCGCGGGCCCAGTCGAGCATGTCGGTGGCCAGCCAGTGCCGGATCGGCACCGGGAAGCCCAGCTTGCGCCGGTGCAGCACGTGCGGCGGCACGATCCCCTCGATGGCCCGGCGCAGCGCGTACTTGGTGGTGCCGTGCGCGATCTTCTGGTCGGTGGGCAGGGCCGACGCGACGCGGAAGACCTCCGGGTCGAGGAACGGCACGCGCAGCTCGAGCGAGTTGGCCATCGTCATCTTGTCGGCCTTGACCAGGATGTCGCCGCGCAGCCACGTGAAGAGGTCGACGTGCTGCATGCGCGCCACGGGGCTCCAGGCGCGCGAGCCCTCGTAGACCGACGCCGTGACGTCGACGTGGGAGAGCTCGTCGTCGTAGGAGCGGAGCACGTCGGCGAGCTGGGCGGGGAAGAAGTTGCGGGCGTTGCCGTAGTAGCGCTGCTCGAGGGGGAGCGCGCCGCGACGCAGCAGGTCCTTGCCGCGCATCCCGGTGGGCAGGCGGTCGGAGAGCGCGCCGGCGAGCTTGCGGACGGCCCCGGGCAGCGCGTCGAACGGCGCGAGCGAGAGCGGCTCCTTGTAGATCGTGTAGCCGCCGAACAGCTCGTCGGCGCCCTCCCCGGAGAGCACCACCTTGACGTGCTTGCGGGCCTCGCGGGCCACGAAGTACAGCGGGACCAGCGCCGGGTCGGCCACCGGGTCGTCCAGGTACCAGACGATCAGCGGCAGGGCGTCCATCATCTCCTGCGCGGTGACCGTCTTGACGACGTGCTGCACGCCGATCGCGTGCGCGGACTCCGCGGCCACGTCGACCTCGGAGTAGCCGGCGCGCTCGAACCCCGTCGTGAAGGTGATCAGGTCGGGGTTGTGCTCGCGGGCGAGCGCCGCGATCGCGGTGGAGTCGATGCCGCCGGACAGGAAGGCGCCGACGGTCACGTCCGCGCGCATGTGCTTGGCGACCGAGTCGCGCAGGACCTCGGTGATCTCCTCGTGCCGGCGGGTCTCCTCGGCGAGGTCGCCCCGGGGGATCGGCCGCTCGTCGAAGCGCGGGACGAAGTAGCGCTGCACCGAGATCGGCTCGCCGGGGGAGATCGTGAACGAGCAGCCGGACTCCAGGCGCCGCACCGCGCGGTGCAGCGTCGCCGGCTCCGGGACGTACTGCAGCGTCAGGTAGTGCTGCAGGGCCTCCGGGTCGGGCGCCGCCTCCGAGGCGCCCAGCTCGTCGAGCACCTCCAACAGGCACTTCTTCTCGCTGGAGAAGGCGACCCCGTGCGCGCCGGCGGCGAAGAACAGCGGCTTGATGCCGAACGGGTCGCGGGCGCCGAAGAGGACCCGCTCGTGGGTGTCCCAGATCAGGAAGGTGAACATCCCGCGCAGCCGGGGCACTGCGTCCGCACCCCACACCGAGTACGCCGCGACGATCACCTCGGTGTCGCCCTCGGTGGCGAAGGTGACGCCGTGGTCGCGCGCCAGCTCGGCCCGCAGCTCCACGTAGTTGTAGATCTCGCCGTTGAAGACGATCCGGTAGCGCCCGCCGCCGAACTCCAACGGCTGGTGCGAGCCCTCCACGTCGATGATCGACAGCCGGGCGAAGCCGAGCGCCACGTCGTCGTCGTGCCAGAGGCCCGGCTCGTCCGGACCCCGGTGACGCATGCAGGGCAGCGCCGCCTCCAGGTCGGCCGAGTACCGCGCCCCGGCGCCGTCGGTGGTGATCCAGCCCATCAGCCCGCACACGGCGCCCAGTATGGCGAGGGGGTCCGACACTCCCGGCCACCACCGTCGCGCCCCTCCGACAGCGCGTAGGAGTCAGCTCGGATAGGCTCCGCGTGTCCGGACCTCGGGTGGGCGTCCTCGCCGGGAACACCCAGGTCGCACGGCCTCGAGGAGGTTGGCCAGCAGTGCGCCGAGCAGGGAGTCTTGTGCCCCGGGAGGTGTCGTCCACCCGGCGGCGTCGTCTGACGCGCGCCGCGCAGCTGACCGGACTCGCCGTCGTCACGGCGCTCGTGTCCAGCGGGTGCTCGGTGGAGGAGGCCATCCGCTTCGGGTGGCCGGTGGGTGTCACGCCCGAGGCCACGATGATGCGCGAGCTGTGGACCTGGTCCGCGATCGCCGCGCTCGTGGTCGGCGTCATCGTCTGGGGCCTGACGGCCTGGACGGTCGCGTTCCACCGCCGCAAGGCCGGGGAGTCGGAGCTGCCGCGTCAGTTCCAGTACAACCTGCCGCTCGAGCTGGTCCTCACCGTGATCCCGCTGGTGATCGTGGCGGTGCTGTTCTACTTCACCGTCGTCGTGCAGAACGTGGTCGACCGGCAACCGACCGGCAACGAGCTCCAGGTCGACGTCGTGGCGTTCCAGTGGAACTGGGAGTTCGCCTACCCCGACACGCGCAACCCGGTCGGGCAGCCGGTCGCCACCATCGGCACCACCGAGGAGGTCCCGCTCCTCGTCCTGCCGACCGACCGGCCGATCCAGTTCACGCAGCGCGCCGAGGACGTCATCCACTCGTTCTGGATCCCCGAGTTCCTCTTCAAGCGCGACGTGCTGCCGGAGCCGGAGAAGAACGACCAGAAGAACACCTGGGTCATCGAGCGCATCGAGCGGCCGGGCGCGTTCGTCGGGCGCTGCGCGGAGTACTGCGGTGCGTACCACTCGATGATGAACTTCGAGGTCCGCGCCCTGCCGCCGAACCTGTTCGACCAGTACATGCAGCTGCGGCAGTCGGTCAACCCGGCGACCCAGCAGGCGTACTCGGCGGCCCAGGCCCTGCAGCAGATGAACTGCGGTGAGCTGTGCTCGCCGACCGCGACCACCACGCGGCCGTTCAACCCGAACCCGACCGACCGCCTGGCCTTCTGATGGCGGCCGTCCGCGAGAGGAGCACTCGGCGATGAGGGTCGAGTCCCGGATCTTCGAGATCCTGACCGTCTTCTGCTTCGTCTGCGCGATCGTGTACGGCGTGCTGTCGGGCGAGGAGGTCGGCATCGTCGCCCTCACCCTGACCGGTGGGCTCACGCTGATCGTCGGCACGTACTTCCGGTTCGTGGCCCGCCGTCTCGAGGAGCGGCCGGAGGACAACCCGGAGGCCGAGGTCTCCGACGGCGCCGGCGACATCGGCTTCTTCAGCCCGGGCAGCTACTGGCCGCTCGGCGTGGCCGCCGGCGTGGCGCTCACGGGCCTGGGCCTGGCCATCTACCAGTGGTGGCTGATCGTGCTCGCCGGGATCGCGATGATCATCGCCATCTGCGGCCTCGTCTTCGAGTACCACGCAGGCCCCGAGGCGCACTGAGCCCTGCACGACCCCGAGAGGCCCCTCCCGCACCGTGCGGGAGGGGCCTTTCTCGTGCCGTGCGCTGGTCCCGAGTGCGGCACCACGCAGCTCCGAGGGCCGCCTGAGCTGCCTCACGGAGCACTCGGCGACGGGAGCGCGCCGGGGCCCGGAGGAGTGCCAGGATGCGTCGTCATGGACGGCGACGAAGCCCGGGTGCTGGAGGTGGCGCGGGCCTTCCAACGGGCCGTCGCCGAGAACGACGTCGACGCGATCGCACGCCACGTGAGCGACGACTGGGTGCTCGTGGACCCCGACGGCGTCGGCACGAAGCAGGACCTGGTGTCCCTGGTCGCGAGCGGTGAGCTCACGCACAGCGCCATGGGAGCGGTGGACGGGAGCGAGCGTGTCCGCGTGCTGGGGGAGCTGGGTCTGGTCACCGCACGGGTGCTGAACACCGCGCACCTCGGCGGTCAGGTGTACGAGGCCGACGAGTGGACCACCGACGTGTTCGTCCGTCGGGGGTCGGGCTGGGTCTGCGTGCTCTCCCACGTCTGCCCGGCCCGCAGCACTGACGAGGGCTGACTGCCCCTCCGAGTGCGCCATGAGGCAGGCCGGTCGGCCCGTGAGGCTGCCTGGTGTGGCACTCGGGGCCGGACCACCGGCCCCGGACAGACGAGAACGGGGCGGGGAGCCGATCGGCTCCCCGCCCCGTTCACCTCGTACTGACTACTCCCGGACGTCGCGCGGGCGCCCGGCGTCCGGCCGGCCCGCGAGCTCGCGGTCGGAGTTCGGCTCGACCTGCAGCGGGTCGCGGCCGTGGACCTCCTCCTGCTCCTCGGCCGGGTCCGGGCGGAACCAGCCGCCCTTGACCGGGGAGCCGGCGGAGCCGAGGTCGTTCATCCGCTTCGGCACCGACGCGCCCTGGTAGGCGAGCGGGATCGCGTGGCCGTGCTCGTCCACGCCGCCGAGGGGCTGGTGCACCTCGATGAACTCGCCGTGCGGGAGGCGCTTGATGTGGCCGGTCTCGATACCGTGCTCGAGGACCTCCCGGTCGGAGCGCTGCAGCCCGAGGCAGATCCGGTAGGTCGCGAAGTACACGACCGGCGGGATCACCAGCAGACCGATGCGGCCGATCCAGGTCATCACGTTCAGCGAGATGTCGAACGTGTAGGCCACGATGTCGTTCCCGCAGGCCACGACCAGCCAGAAGTAGAAGGCCATGGCCATCATGCCGGTCGCGGTGCGAACCGGGACGTCCCGCGGGCGCTGCAGCAGGTTGTGGTGCGCGTCGTCGCCGGTGAGCTTGCGCTCGATGACCGGGTAGAGCGCCAGCAGCGTCGTCAGGATGCCCATGCCGATCACGGCCGGGAAGAAGATCGCCGGGATCGTGTACTGGTTCAACCCGATGAAGCCCAGGTCGAGGTACATCTCCCACGAAGGCCACAGGCGCACCGCGCCGTCGAAGACCGCCATGTAGAAGTCCGGCTGCGAGCCTGCGGAGACCTGCGTCGGGTCGTACGGGCCGAGCTTCCAGATCGGGTTGATCTGGAACACGCCCGACATGATCGCCATGATCCCGACCGACACGACCATGAAGCCGCCGGCCTTGGCCGCGAACGTCGGGAGGATGCGGACGCCGACGACGTTGCGCTCGGTGCGGCCCGGGCCGGGGAACTGGGTGTGCTTCTGGAACCACACCAGCGCCACGTGCACGCCGATCACCGCGAGGATGATCCCCGGCAGCAGGAAGACGTGGACGATGTAGAGCCTCGGGATGATGATCGTGCCCGGGAACTCGCCGCCCATGATCGCCCAGTGCAGCCACGTGCCGACCACCGGGATCGACATGACGATCGCGGAGAGGCCGGTGCGGATGCCCGTGCCGGAGAGCAGGTCGTCGGGCAGCGAGTAGCCGATGAAGCCCTCGATCATGCCCGTGAGCAGCAGGACGACGCCGAGCACCCAGTTCGTCTCGCGCGGGCGGCGGAACGCTCCGGTGAAGAACGTCCGCATCATGTGCGCGATCATCGCGGCGACGAACAGCAGCGCCGCCCAGTGGTGGACCTGGCGGATGAACAGCCCGCCGCGCACGTCCATCGAGATGTTGACGGTGGACTCGTACGCCATCGACATCGTGACGCCGCGCAGGCCCGGGTAGACGCCCTCGTAGGTCGTCTCGGCCATCGACGGGTCGTAGAAGACGGCCAGCCAGGTCCCCGAGATCAGCAGGACGATGAAGCTGTACATCGCGATCTCGCCCAGCATGAACGACCAGTGCGTGGGGAAGACCTTGTTGATCTGACGACGGATCGGGCCAGCCGGGTGGACCCGGCTGTCGACCTCGTCCGCGGCCGTGCCGACGAGCTTCATCGCCGTGCTACCGCTTCGAGTGGGTGTGGTGATCGCACTCATGATGAACGACGCTCCCAGAAGCCGGGCCCCACCGGCTCGATGAAGTCGCTGCGGGCGTACAGGTACCCCTGATCGTCCACCGCGATGGGCAATTGCGCCAGTGGACGGGCAGCCGGACCGAAGATGGGCCGGGCGTACTCGTTCGCCTGGAACTGCGACTGGTGACACGGGCAGAGGATCCGGTTGGTCTGGTCCTCGTACAGCGAGGTCGGGCAGCCCATGTGGCTGCAGATCTTCGAGTAGGCCACGAGGGACCCGTAGTTGAAGTCCTCCTGGCCGGCCCGCTTGATCATCGGGACGTTGGGTCGCAGGCGGATGAGCATCACGGGGGAATCGGAGGACCGCACGACCTCGGCGAGGTGCTCCGGGTCCTCCCGGTCGGCCTCGCGGAACGGGAACACCGTCTCCATCGAGCCGGGCTCGAGGTCGCCCGCGCGGACGAGCACGACCTCCTCGGGGTCGCCGTTGAACTTGCGCAGGTAGACCCGCTCGCCGTTCTCGGACTTCCAGTCGGTCACGAGGAGCGGCGACTCGTCGCCCTCCTTCCACGGGTTCTTGACGAGCCCGCCGAAGGCCGCGACCGCGATCCCCGCCGTCAGGATGCCGCCGGCCGCGCCGAGCGACCGGAAGATCAGCTTGCGGCGCGGGAGGCCGCTCTGCTGGCCGGTCTGCACGAGGCGGGCGGCCGCGGTGCGGCGGTCGACCTCGGAGGACCGGCCGTCGTGGCGCTGCTGGATCGTCAGGTCCTCGGGCAGCAGCTTCTTCGAGTAGGCGATGACGCCCATGCCGACGCCGAGCACCGAGAGGCCGAGGGTGGCCCCGATGAGCGGCGTGTACAGCACGTAGAGCAGGTCGCCCTCCTGGCCGGGGGAGACGTACTCCCAGGGCCAGGCGATGAAGATGACGATGAACGCCAGCCCCATGACCGCGGCCATGATGAACCAGCCGGCGACCTGCCGTTCGGCACGCTTCTCCGCGCGCGTCCCGGGCACCGGGAAGCGCGGGCGGTCCGAGACGACCTCGATGTCGTCGATCCGGTTGCCCAGACGCACGAGGTCGTCGGTGCTCATCTCGGCGAGCTCGGCGTCGCTCGGGATGTGCAGCTCGTTGCGATCCGGCTGGGTCCCGGCCTGGTCGCTGTACTGGGACTCGGGAGGTGCACTCACTGGCGGGATCCGATCCAGAGGGAGATTCCGATCAGGGCGGCGAGGCCGACGAAGAACGCGACGAGACCCTCCGGCACCGGGCCGAAGCCGCCGAGGCCGTTGCCGCCGGGGTTGACGGCGCCCGAGTCGGGGCTCACCGACTTGATGTAGCCGATGATGTCGCGCTTCTCCTCGGGGGAGAGCTGCGAGTCGGCGAACGTCGGCATGTTGCCCGGGCCCACCTGCATCGCCGCGTAGATCTGGTGGGCGTTCGCCGCGTCGAGGACGGGGGCGAACTTGCCCGACGACAGCGCGCCGCCGCGCCCGGTGAAGTTGTGGCACTGCGCGCAGTTCAGCCGGAACAGCTCGCCGCCGCGCCCGAGGTCCGAACCGACCAGGGCCGCGTCCGGCTCCGCGGGGACGACGGGTCCGCCGCCGTTGGCCTGGATGTAGGCCCCCATCGCGTCGATCTGCTGCGGGCTGAACTCGACCTTCTTGCGGTCGGCCTGCGCGTCCTGGGCCTTCAGCGGCATGCGGCCGGTGGAGACCTGGAAGTACACCGACGCCTGGCCGACGCCGATCAGGCTCGGGCCGCGCCCGACGACGCCCTGCAGGTTCGCGCCGTGGCACGTGATGCAGGCGTTGTCGTAGAGCGACTGACCCTCGCGGACCAGAGCGGTGTCCTGGGCCTGCGCGGTCTGCGGCTGCGGTTGGAAGGCCGCGTACAGGCCTCCGACGGCGAGCAGCGCGATGCCGAGGGCGAGGAAGCCCGCGACGCGGCGGCGCGTCCTGGTGCCCGCACGCGCCCACAGCCTGCGCGGGCGTGGCGTCCGGTCGCTCATGTGGTGGCCTACCCCTGACTCTCGTGCCGGCTATCGGATGAAGTAGATGACCGCGAACAGGCCGATCCAGACCACGTCCACGAAGTGCCAGTAGTACGAGACGACGATCGCGGCCGTCGCCTGCGCCGGTGTGAACCGACTGAGGAACGTGCGGGCGATCAGCAGCACGAACGCGACGAGCCCGCCGGTCACGTGCAGCGCGTGGAACCCGGTGGTGATGTAGAAGACCGACCCGTACGCGCTGGACGCCAGCGTCGTGGCGTGCTCGGTGACCAGCGTGTGGTACTCGTTCACCTGCGCCAGGACGAAGAACAGGCCCATCACGAACGTCACCGCGTACCAGCGGCGCAGGCCGAACACGTCGCCGCGCTCGGCCGCGAACACGCCGTACTGGCAGGTGAACGACGACGCCACCAGGATGATCGTGTTGACCAGGGCGTAGGGGACGTCGAGCTCGGTCGGTGCCGGCGGCCACTCGCCCACGTTCTGGGCGCGGGCCACGAAGTACATGGCGAACAGCCCGGCGAAGAACATCAGCTCGCTGGAGAGCCAGATGATCGTCCCCACGCTGACCACGTTCGGCCGGTTCAGGGAGTGGATGCGCGCGCTGAAGGAGGGCGCCGGCGCACTCGGGGCGGTCGTCACGAGCGTCATCATGTCACCTCCCCCCGACATCAGCCGGGTGGGGCGAGGCCCCGCGATCACGCCTCCCACCTGCAACAGGGTCTACCTGCGGTTTCTCCTACTGATCGTCGTACGTCGTGTCGTAGTCGAGACGTCCCGACGGCGGGTCCGGGCGCCCGGGGCGCGCCGGTGGCTAGGCTGCGCGCGAGCAGTCGCCGCCGCCAGAGCCGGGAGGCCCGCCCACATGAGCACAGCCGCAGGAGCCGCCGCGACGCTCGACGTCGTCGTGATGAGTCACCGGCCCGAGGTCCGGGAGGCCGTCATGGCGGCGGTCGGGCGGCGGCCCGCGCGCGACCTGCCGCGCCTGCGCTACCGGGAGGCCGACGGCATCGCCGACGTGCTGGGCGCCGCCGACGCCGGCGAGCTCGACCTCGCGGTGCTCGACGGCGAGGCCCAGCCCACCGGCGGGATGGGCGTGTGCCGCCAGCTCAAGAACGAGAGCGACGACCCGGCCCCGGTGATCGTCGTCGTGCGTCGCGAGGACGACCGCTGGCTGGCCACCTGGTCGCAGGCCGACGCCGTCCTCGTCCAGCCCCTCGACCCGGTGACGGCGGCCCGCACGGTGGCCGACGTCCTGCGGGCCGGGGTGCCGGCGCGCCAGGGATGAGCTCGCCGACCTGGCCCGCGCTGCTGGGTCGCCTGCTGCGCGGCGAGGACCTCGCCGGCGACGAGGCCGCGTGGGCGATGGACCGGATGATGTCCGGCGAGGCGTCGCCCGCGCAGGTCGGCGCGTTCGTCGTGGCCCTGCGGGCCAAGGGCGAGACGGCGGCCGAGATCGGCGGGCTGGCCGAGGTCATGCGTGCGCACGCCCGCCCGGTCCGGGTGTCCGGTGTCGTGGTGGACGTGGTCGGCACGGGGGGCGACCAGGCGCACACGGTCAACATCTCGACGATGGCCGCGGTCGTCATGGCGGCCGCGGGGGCCCGTGTGGTCAAGCACGGCGGCCGGGCGGCCTCGTCGGCGTGCGGCTCGGTGGACCTGCTCGAGGCCCTGGGCGTGCCGATCGACCTCGGGCCGGAGGCGGTGGCGGCCAGCGTCGAGGAGGTGGGCATCGGGTTCTGCTTCGCCCAGACCTTCCACCCGGCGATGCGCCACGTCGGCGGCGTGCGCCGCGAGATCGGGGTGCCGACCGCCTTCAACCTCCTCGGCCCCCTCACCAACCCGGCCCGTCCCGCGGCCGCGCTGATCGGGTGCGCCGACGTCCGGTTCGCGCCGCTGCTCGCGGCGGTGCTCGCCGACCGCGGCGACACGGCCCTGGTGGTGCGGGGCGACGACGGCCTGGACGAGATCACCACGACCACCACCACGACGGTGTGGCGGGCCGGGCCCGCGGGCGTCACGCGCGAGACCCTGGACCCGACCCGGATCGGCGTCCCGGTCTCCGTGCCCGGCGACCTGCGCGGCGGGGACGCGTCGGTGAACGCCGCCGCCGCCCGCGCCGTGTTCGCGGGCGAGGGTGGTCCGGTCCGCGAGGCCGTCCTGCTCAACGCGGGGGCGGCGCTCGCGGCCTACGACGACGCCCTCGGGCAGGGGCACACCGACCTGCACGACGCGGTCGCCGCCGGCCGGGACCGCGCCGCCGCGGCGGTCGACGACGGCTCCGCGGCGGCCCTGCTCGATCGCTGGGCCGGCACCGCGGCGCGCTTGCGCGGCTGAGCCGGGCCGGCCCGGCTCGGGCCGCTCAGTCCAGGCCGACCGCGAACGCCGCGTCCGTGTCGCCGGCGGAGTACGAGCGGAAGGCGATGTGCGTGGACGTGTCGACCACGCCCGGCACCCGGCTCAGCCCGCCCGCGATCACGTCGGCGAGCTCGTCGTGCTCGCGGACCCGCACCATCGCGATCAGGTCGACGTCGCCCGCGCACGAGTACACCTCGGTGACCCCGGGGAGCTCGGCGATCGCCTGCGCGGTCTCCGGGATGCGGTCGGCGTTCGCGTGGATCATGACGATGGCCGTGATCACGGGGGCTCCCTGCGTCGGCGGTGGCGGCCCACCCGCGGCGGACCGGCGGGCTCGGCAGGGACTCTAGAGGGCGGGCCGGTCCCGGCCCCGTCCGCGGCGACCGTCGCCCGTGCCGCCTCCCTGGCCCGGGCCACCCAGTCGGTCCAGGCCCCGGCCCCGCGTGCGGGGACCGCCCACGGCGACGTCGTGCGCACCATCCGGGTGCCCGGACGCTCCAGCCAGCGGGTGATCACCCCCACCTCCTCGGGCGGCGCCCCGCCCAGCGGACCCGCCCCGGGGCGGACGGTCTCCGCGGCGGCCACGAGCGTCTCCACCACCGGCATCGGCGGCACCCCGCGGCGCGCGGTCCCGGCCGCGGCCAGGCGGCCGTACCGGACCACCGCGAACTCCCATCCGCCGGTGCCGTCCGGGCGGGCGGCCACCAGCTCCTCGGTGGCGGCCACCGCCGACAGTCGCTGCACCCGGCCGAGCGCACCGGCGAGGTCGGCCAACCGGTCGCGGTGGGCCGCGGCGGCGTCGAACCGCTCACCCGCCGCGAGCGTGGCGACGCGGTCGTGCAGCCGCAGCAGCCCGTCGTCGGAGCGCCCGCGCACCAGTTCCAGCGCCCCGTCCACCGCGGGGGCGTACTCGGCCGCGCTCTGGAGGCCGGCGCACGGCGCCCCGCAGCGCCCCAGACCGTGCAGGGCGCACGGGCTGCCCCGCCCGCCCCGCGCCGGGATGCGCTGCGTGCACGGCCGCAGGGCCACCGCGTCCCCGAGCGCCTCCACCGCCCGCACCGCGTCCGGGCGCCGCCCGAACGGGCCGACCGCGTCGGTGCGGGGCGTGCGCACCACCGACCAGCGCGGGAAGGGCTCGTCGGTCAGCGTGATCCACCAGCCCCGGTGGGGGTACCGCGACCGCCGGTTGTAGCGCGGGGCGTGCCCGGCGAGCAGCCGCAGCTCGCGGACCTCGGCCTCGAGGGCGTGCGCGCACTCCACCCAGTCCACCCGCTCGGCGAGCCCGACCATCTCCTTCACCCGCGCCCGCTTCTCCGAGCCGGTGAAGTAGGAGCGGACCCGACGCCGGAGGTCGGTGGACGTGCCCACGTAGAGCACCTCGTCGGCGGGCCCGCGGAACAGGTAGACCCCGGGCGCGTGCGGCACCGCCTCGGCCAGGTGGCGCTTGCCGCGCTGGGCCGGCGTCGTCTCGACCTGCAGGGCGAGCAGGTCCTCCAGCGTGGCCACGCCCCGGCCACCGACCCGTTCGAGCAGCCCGTGCAGGACGTCCACCGTGGCCCGGGCGTCGTCCAGCGCCCGGTGGACCGGCCGGGTGGAGGCGCGGAAGAGCGTCGCCAGGGCGGAGAGCCGGCAGGAGGGCGCCTCGTCGCGGGTGAGGACCTTGCGGGCCAGCCGCGCGGTGCACACCACCGGCGGCCGCGGCCACACCGACCCGTGCCGCCGGCACGCAGCGCGCAGGTGTCCGACGTCGAACGGGGCGTTGTGCGCCACCACCACGGCGCCCGCGCAGAACTCCAGGAAGCCCGGCAGCACCGCGGGCAGCCGCGGCGCGTCGCGCACCATCGCGGTGGTGATCCCGGTGAGCGCGACGATCTGGGGCGGCACGTCACGGCCCGGGTCGACCAGCGTGGCGTACTCGCCGACGACCCGGCCCCCGCACACCTTCACCGCGCCGATCTCGGTGATCGCGTCCGGGCCGCCCGCGGCGTCCGGCCCCGCGGGGGGACCGCCGGTGGTCTCGAGGTCGAGCACCACGAAGGTCGACGCGTGCAGCGGCGTCCCCAGCTCCTCGAAGCTGAGCTGCGGATCGGGCCCGGTGACGGGACGTGGTGCCTCCACGCGTCGCACACTAGTTCGACCCCCCGACAGTCACGCCGACGCGCGCCGGCGGTCGCTAGCCTGACGCCATGACCGCGGGGGAGGAGGTGGCGCCGCCGCCGCAGGGTGCGGCCCGACGCGCCGCGCTCCTCGAGGCCGCCCCCGAGACGGTGCGCGCCCGGGTCGCGGACCTGGTGAGCCGCGCCGTCGGGCAGATGCCCGCCGCGGACCTCCCGGCCCCGGTCCGCCCGATCGCCCGCTTCGCGCCGGCCAAGCGCGCCAAGGTGGGCTCCGGCCCGCTGCTCGCCGCGCTCGGCTCCACCGACGGCTTCGCCGAGGACGTCGTGGCCTGGTGGCTCGAGCACCGGCCGCAGGAGTGGGAGCCGCCCGTCGCCGAGCCGGTGCACGCCGCGGCGGTCGCGGTGCTGCGCGGCGACGACGACGCCGCGGCCGGCCTGCTGCGCGACGCCGGCGAACGGGCCGACGCCGGGAGGCTGCGGGCCGAGCGCGACGCCGCGCAGACCCGGGCGGACCGGCTCGCCGCCGAGCTGGAGCGGGTCACGGCGGAGCGCGACGAGGCCCGGGCGCGGGCGCGGGACGCGACCCCGGACCTGTCCGAGGAGGTCGCGAAGCTCCGCGCCCGGCTGCGCGAGCAGGGTGTCCGGGTCAAGCAGGCCGAGAGCCTCGCGGCCGACGCCGCCCGGCGGCTGGAGGAGGGCCAGGGCGACCTGGTGCGCGAGCTGGAGGACCTCCGCCGGGACCGCACGCGGGACCACGAGGCGGTCGCGGCGGCCGAGGCCCGGGCCCGCCGCGCCACCGCCGAGCTGGAGTCCGCCCGCCGCGCGGCGCACGAGGCCCGGCACGCGGACGACGCCCGCCTGGCGCTGCTCGTGGACACCGTCGCGGGCGCCGCCGCGGGGCTGCGCCACGAGCTGGGCCTGCGCGCCGACGACCAGCGGGTCGGTCCGCGGCCGGCCGAGCTGGTCGGCTCGGCGGCGCGCGCCCCGATGGCCCGGGTCACCGACCCCGCCACCCTCGACCGGCTGCTCGCGCTCCCCGCGGTGCACCTCGTCGTCGACGGCTACAACGTCACCAAGACCGGGTGGCCGGGCCTGTCGCTGTCGGCCCAGCGGGACCGGCTGGTCGCGGCGGTCGGCCCGCTCGCCGCCCGCACGCACGCCGAGACCACCCTGGTCTTCGACGGCGCGGGCATCTCCGGGGTGCCCACGGCCTCGATCCGCGGGGTACGGGTGCTGTTCTCCGAGCCGGGCGTCATCGCGGACGACCTGATCCGCACCCTGGTCGACGCGGAGCCGGACGGGCGCCCCCTCGTCGTGGTCACGTCGGACCGGGCCGTCGTCGACTCGGTGCGGCGCAAGGGCGCGCACCCGGTGCCCTCGAGCGTCCTGCTCGAGCGCCTGGCGCGGATCTGAGACCTGGGTCACACCAGGGTCCACGACGCCCCGTGACTGTCGGACCCCCCACCTAGCGTCCGCCGCGACTCCCCGGGAGATGCCGGGGCCGACCGGCCGGAGGCCGCGATGATCATCGACTGCGACCGCTGCGTGGTGCGACACCAGGCGTGCGACGACTGCGTCGTCGGGGTCCTGCTCGGGGTGCCGGAGGTGCCCGCCCGGGACGAGACGCCCCGGGAGCCGGCCGCGCCGGGAGCACCGCTGCCGGTCGAGTTCGGGCCGGTCGAGCGGCGCGCCCTCGAGGTCCTGGCCGACCACGGGCTCATCCCGCACCTCCGGCTCGTCCCGGGCGCCCCGGAGCGGACGGCGCCCCGCGGGGGGCGGGTGCGCCGGCGCGACGCCGGGTGAGGGTCGCGGGGCACCACGCTGCGGGACGCCGGGGCCGGTCGGTTACCGTCCCGTCACCTCTCGCGGACGCGCTCCCCGCCCCGCCGTCCGACGGGAGTCGCCCTGGCCGAGAGGACCTCCCCGACCCGTGACGCCCCGATCGTCCCGCCCCGGCGCGCGCCGCATCCAGCGGCCCCACCGCCGCCGCGGTGCCGCCCTGCCGGTCCTCGTCGTCGCACTGCTCGCCCTCGCCGGCCTGCTGTCGCCGGTCGGCGCCGGGACCGCGGCGGCCGACCCGATCGTGCCGCCCGGGGCCAACGACGTGGTGCGCTCGCTCGCCGACGCCAACGCCCGCGCCGAGGCCGCGAACGAGGCGGCCATGGGAGCCCGGGAACAGCTGCCCGTCCGCCGCGCGGAGGCCGACCGGACGCGCCGGGCCGCCGACGACGCCCGGGGTGCGGTCGACGAGGCGCGGACGGCGCTCGACCAGGCCTACGTGGCGGTCGACCAGCTGACCCGCAGCACCTACCAGGGCGGCGACCTCGACCAGCTCGGTGCGCTGCTCTCCAGCCCGAGCCCGCAGGCCTACCTGGACAAGGTCGAGCTGCTCGACGCGGTCTCCGCGGCCAACCGGGCGGTGCTGCAGCGCTACCTCGACGCCTCGGCGTCCGCGGAGGCCGCCCAGCGCGACGCCGACGCGCGCGCCACCGATGCCCGCCGCGCGGCCGACGACGCCGCCCGCACCGTCGAGGACGCCGCCCGCACGAAGGCCCAGGCCGACCGCGACGTCGCCGCGGCCGAGGCGGCCCTGGGCCGGCTGTCCCGGGCCGACCGGGCCCTGTTGCGCGGCGGCGGGATCACGGACTACCCGACGGACGTCCCCGGGAACTCGTTGGGGATCGCCGCGCTGCGCGCCGCCCTCTCCCGCCAGGGCGCCCCGTACGTCTGGGGCGCCACCGGACCCAACACCTTCGACTGCTCCGGGCTCGTCCAGTGGGCCTACCGCCAGATCGGGGTCGGGATGCCGCGGGTCGCGGCCGCCCAGCAGCAGGTCGGGCAGCTCGTCGACCCCGCCCGGGTCCAGCCCGGCGACCTGGTCTTCTTCGGCAGCCCGGCCACCCACGTCGGGATCTACGTGGGCGGCGGGCGGTTCCTGGAGGCCCCGCAGTCCGGGGACGTGGTCAAGGTGGCCCCGGTGCGCCGGAACGTCTCGACCATCCGCCGCATCTCGCCGCCGTGACCCGGATCCTGCTCGTCACGAACGACTTCCCGCCGCGGCCGGGCGGGATCCAGTCCTACCTGCACGAGCTCGCCGTCCGACTGGCCCCCGGGTCGCTGACCGTGCTGGCCTCGAGCTGGCCGGACGCGGCCGACAGCGACGGCCGGTGCGCCGCCTTCGACGCCGCGCAGCCGTTCGCGGTGCACCGGCTGGCCACGACGATGATGCTGCCCACCCCGGCCGCCCTGCGCCGCGCCGTCGAGCTCGCGGCGGGCCACGACACGGTGTGGTTCGGCGCGGCCGCACCGCTGGGGCTCATGGCGCCGGCGCTGCGCCGGGCGGGTATCGGTCGCGTCCTCGCCAGTACCCACGGCCACGAGGTCGGGTGGTCGATGCTGCCCGGCAGCCGGCAGCTGCTGCACCGCATCGGACGCGAGGCCGACGTGGTCACCACGGTCAGCCGCTACACCCGGGCGCGCATCGCCGCCACGCTCGGCCCGGACGCCGCCCTCGAGCCGCTGCCCTCCGGGATCGACACGACGCGGTTCCGGCCCGACCGGGCGGCCCGGGACGCGATCCGGGCCCGCTACCGCCTCGGGGACCGACCCGTCGTCGGGATCGTGTCGCGGCTCGTGCGCCGCAAGGGGCAGGACGTGCTGGTCCGGTCGCTGCCCGCGATCCGGCGGCGCGTCCCGGGGGCGGCGCTGCTCGTCGCCGGGGACGGCCCGGACCGCGACCGGCTGCGGCGCCTCGCCCGGGACGCCGGGGTCGAGGACGACGTCGTGTTCACCGGACCGCTCGCCCACGACGACATCCCGGCCCACCACGCCGCGCTCGACGTCTTCGCGCTGCCGTGCCGCACGCTCGGCGGCGGGCTGGACGTGGAGGGCCTCGGGATCGTGCTGCTGGAGGCCTCGGCCAGCGGGGTCCCCGTGGTCGCCGGCCGCTCGGGCGGCGCCCCGGAGACGGTGCTCGGCGGTCCGTCCGGCACCCGGACCGGGCGCCTCACCGACGGGCGGGACCCGGCCGACGTCGCCGAGGTCGTCGCCGACCTGCTCGCCGACCCCGAGGAGGCGGCCCGCACCGGTGCGGCCGGGCGCCGGTGGATGCAGGCGGAGTGGACGTGGTCGTCGCGGGCCCGCCGCCTCGAGGCGTTGGCGCGGCCCGCGTAAGCCCGGGAAGGGGACGAACGGGTCGTTCGTCACGATAGAAGGTGACGAACGACCCGTTCGTACGGAACCGGGGGAGCGGGACCGGCTACCGCTGCGCGTACACCGCCTCGATCTCGTCGGCCCGCTGGTCGGCGATGACGTTGCGCTTGAGCTTCATCGTCGGGGTGAGCTCGCCGGACTCCTCGGTGAAGTCCGAGGTGAGGATGCGGAACTGGCGCACCGACTCGGCCTTGGACACCGCGTCGTTGCCGTCGTCGACCGCCGCCTGGATCTCCGCGCGCAGGTCCTCGTCGCCCGCCAGCTCCTCGGCGGTCGTGCCGGACTTGCCGTGCTCGGAGGCCCAGCCCGGGAGGGCCTCGGGGTCGAGGGTGACGAGCGCGGCCACGTAGGGCCGGTTGTCGCCCACGACGAGCGCCTGGCTGACGAGGCGGTGGGCGCGGATGCGGTCCTCGATGACCGCCGGGGCCACGTTCTTGCCGCCCGCGGTGACGATCAGCTCCTTCTTGCGGCCGGTGATCGAGAGGAACCCGTCGTCGAGCGTGCCGATGTCGCCGGTGTGGAACCAGCCGTCCTGCAGCGTCTCGGACGTCGCCGACGGGTTGTTCCAGTACCCGCGGAAGACGACGTCGCCCTTCGCGAGCACCTCGCCGTCGTCCGCGATCGCGATCGTCACGCCGGGCAGCGGGCGGCCGACGGTGCCGACGCGGATCTCGCCCTCGCCGTTGGCCGTGATCGCGGCGCTCGTCTCGGTGAGTCCGTAGCCCTCGTGGATCGGGACGCCCACGCCGCGGAAGAAGTGCCCGATCCGCGCGCCCAGCGCGGAGCCGCCGGACACCGCGCCGCGGCACTGCCCGCCCAGCGCGGCGCGCAGCTTGGAGTAGACCAGCGCGTCGAACACGGCGTGCTTGGCCCGCAGCAGGATCCCGGCCCCGCCGGCGTCCAGGGCCTTCGAGTAGTCCACCGCGGTCGCCTCGGCGAGGTCGAAGATGCGGCCCTTGCCGCCCTGGTAGGCCTTCTGCTTGGCCGAGTTGTAGACCTTCTCGAAGACCCGGGGCACGGAGAGCAGGAAGTCCGGCTGGAAGCGCGGCAGCTCGCCGGAGAGCTTCGAGGTGTCGGCGAAGTGGCCGACCACGTAGCGCTGCTCCTGCGCCGCGATCTGCACGACGCGGGCGAAGATGTGCGCGAGCGGCAGGAACAGCAGCGTGGAGTTCCCCGCCTGCATCATCGAGCCGAAGGTGTCGCCCGCCGCCCGGACCTCGAACAGGAGGTTCCGGTGGGTGATCTCGCAGCCCTTCGGGCGGCCGGTGGTCCCCGAGGTGTAGATCAGCGTGGCGAGGTCGTCCGCGCGGACCCCGGTGCGCCGGGCCTCCACGTCGGCGTCCGGGACGTCCCGGCCCGCCTCCTTGAGCGCCTCGACGGCGGGCGACGAGCCGTCGATCTGCCAGACGTGCGCGAGGTCCGACAGGTTCCCGCGGACCTTGTCGAGGGTCTGCCGGTGCTCGTCGGTCTCGATGACCACGCCGCGCGCCCCGGAGTCGGACAGGCACCACTCGTACTGCGAGGCCGAGGACGTCTCGTAGATCGGGAGCCCGGCGCAGCCCGCCGTCCAGAGCGCGTAGTCGATCAGCGTCCACTCGTAACGGGTCTTCGCGACGATGCCCACGCGGTCGCCCGGCTCCAGGCCGGCGGCGATGAAGCCCTTGGCCACCGCGACGACCTCGTCGCGGAACTCCCCGAACGTCGTCGGCTGCCACGCGTCGTCGACCAGCCGCAGGTAGGCGGCGTCGGAGGGGTGCTCGGCGGCGTTCGCCCAGACCGCGTCGGTCAACCGGTCGTCGTCGGCCACCTTGGCCACCGCCGGCACGCTGTACTCCTGCACCCCGCACACACCCTTCCAGGCCTCGACCGGCGTCCCCGGCGACCTCCGGTCCGCCGCAGCCTAGGGCGAGCAGGGCCCGCCGTCACTACCCGGCGGTATACCCGACCAAACCCCCGAAACGGACAGACGGCCTCGGGGTGCTGCTGCAGCACGGGCGGCGGTCGGGCACGCTGCGGGAGTGGCCGCCCTGGACGTGATCGACGAGACGTTCGTGCTGGCCGAGCCCGCCGTCGTGGCCGCCGCGTTCGCCGACCCCGCGGACTGGCCGCACCGGTGGCCGGACCTGGAGCTGCACGTGTTCGCCGACCGCGGCGCCGCCGGCCTGCGCTGGTCGGTGACCGGGCGGTGGGTCGGGAGCGCCGAGGTGTGGTGCGAGCCCGTCGGCGACGGGACGGTGCTGCACTGGTTCCTGCGGCTGGACCCCGCCCCCGGTCCCGACGGCGGGTCGGCGCGGGCGCTGCTGCGCGGGCCGCGGGGCCCGGCGCGGGAGGCGCTGCGCCGCCAGCGGGCCGCGAAGGCGATCGCGTTCGAGCTCAAGGCCCGCCTGGAGGGCGGACCGGACGGGCCGCGGCGGCCCGGCACCCCCGCCGTCGGGACCTGATGCGCGTTCACGTCGTCTCCGACGTCCACGGCAACAGCGCCGACCTCGCCGCCGCGGCGCGCGGGGCGGAGGCGCTGGTGGTGCTCGGCGACCTCCTCGACTTCGTCGACTACGACGAGCCCACCCACGGCATCCTCGCGGACATCCTCGGCCCGGCGGCCACCACCGAGTTCGCCCGGCTGCGCTCCGAGGGCGGGCCGGGCGCGCTGCGGGAGTTCACCCGCGCGCTGTGGGCGGACGTCGACGACCCGCGCGCCCGCGTCGACGAGGCGGTCCGCCACCAGTACCGGCGGATGTTCGCCGCACTCGGGGCGGTGGAGGTGCCGGTGTGGCTGATGCCGGGCAACGTCGACGTCCCCGCGATGTGGCCGGAGTTCCTGGCCGACCTGCCGCACGTCCGCGCCGTGGACGGCGAGGTGGTCCGGATCGGCGACAGCCGCGTCGGGTTCGTCGGGGGCGTGCCGCTCCCGCCGGGGGTCGAGGCGCGGGCGGGGGCGTTCCGGTCGTACATGCGGGAGGCGGGGGAGTACACGGCCGCCGTCGAGCGCCTCGGCGCCGTCGACGTGCTGTGCAGCCACGCCCCGCCGGCCGTCGCGGAGCTCGCGTACGACGTGGTGGCCCGCACCCACGAACTGACCTCGCCGGCCCTGCTCGAGGCGGTCCGCGCGACCCGGCCCCGCCTCGCGCTGTACGGCCACGTGCACGCCCCGCTCACGGAGCGCACCCGGATCGGCCCCACCGAGTGCCTCAACGTCGGGCATTTCCGCCGGCGCGGCACGCCCGCGGTGGCCCGATGGTGACCGACGCGACACGGCGGGCGCGCCACACGTCCCCCGGGCGTGGCGAGGGCGACGGCGGGGCGAGTCCGACCCCGGGACGACGGTAGCCTTCCGCGCCATGGCGGACGAGTCCACGCAGTCCATCACCATCGCGGCCGCTCCGGCGTCCGTGCTCGACGTGATCGCCGACTTCCCCGCCTATCCCGAGTGGGCGGACTCCATCACCTCCGCGAAGGTCCTCACCCACGACGACGAGGGCCGCCCCGAACAGGTCCGGTTCACCCTCGACGCCGGTCCGCTCAAGGACACCTACGTGCTCGCGTACGACTGGGTCGACGACGGCGTCACCTGGGACCTCGTGTCCGGGCAGATGCAGCGCGGCCAGCGCGGGCGCTACCGGCTGGAGGGCTCCGAGGAGGAGACGACCGTGACCTACACGCTGTCGGTGGACCTGGCGGTCCCGATGCCCGGGATGATCAAGCGCCGGGCCGAGAAGAGGATCATGGACACGGCGCTGACCGGCCTCAAGCGACGCGTGGAGGGCTAGTGCGGGTCCTGCTCTTCACCGGCAAGGGCGGGGTCGGGAAGACGACGACGGCGGCCGCCACGGCCGTGGCCCTGGCGCGGTCGGGCCGCAAGGTCCTCGTGCTCTCGACCGACCCGGCGCACTCGCTCGGCGACGCGTTCGGCGTCCCGCTGGGCGGCGAGCCGACCGAGGTCGACGGCACGTCCCTGCCCGGGCTGTTCGCGGCCCACGTCGACACCCGCGTCCTGGTCGACGAGGCCTGGGAGCCGCTGCGCACCCAGCTGCGCACCCTGCTGGCGGGCGCGGGCGTCGAGGACATCGTCGCCGACGAGCTCACCGTCCTGCCCGGCGTGGAGGACCTGCTCGCCCTGGAGCAGGTGCGCCGGGCCACCGAGGACGGGCCCTGGGAGGTCCTGGTCGTGGACTGCGGGCCGACCGCGGAGACCCTGCGCCTGCTGAGCCTGCCCGAGGCCCTCGGCGGCTACCTCGAGCGGCTCTTCCCCGCCCACCGGCGCGCGGTCCGCGGGGTCCTCGCGGGCCTGGCCGGGAGCGGCGCGACCGTGGCGAGGTGGGACGCGGCCGCGGCGTCCCTCTCCCGGCTGGCCGACCAGCTGTCCGGGCTGCGCGCGATGCTCGCGGACCGGTCCACCACCACCATCCGGCTCGTGCTCACCCCGGAGCGGGTGGTCGCCGCCGAGACCCGCCGCACGATCACGGCGCTGGCCCTGCACGAGCTGCACGTCGACGGCCTCGTCGCGAACCGCCTCGTGCCCGACCCGGGTGCGGGCCGCAGCGCCGCCGTGCAGTGGCTGCGCGTCCGCCGCGCCGAGCAGGAGGACGTGCTCGCCGAGCTCGCCGAGCTGACCACGGGGGCCGGGGTGCCGGTGCGCACGGTCGCACACCGGGCGGGCGAGCCGGTCGGGCTCGAGGACCTCGCCGAGCTCGCGCAGGACCTCTACGGCGACGACGACCCGCTGGACGGGACGTGTGCCCGCCCGCTGATGGAGCTGCGGCGCACCGCGGGGAAGGGGACCTCGGTGGACAGCGAGTACGCGCTGGACCTGCAGGTCCCGGGCATCGGCGACGCCGAGGTCGACCTCGCGCGGATCGGGGACGACCTGGCGGTGACCGTCGGCGGGCGTCGCCGCACCGTGGCACTGCCCCCGGTGCTGCGCCGCTGCGAGGTGACCGCGGCCGACCTGGACGACGACGTGCTCTCGGTGACCTTCCGCCCCGACCCGTCGGTGTGGATGCGATGAGCGGGGCCGGGGGGAGCACCGGGGCCGACCAGGGGGCCGACCAGGCTGCCCGCGACCGCCTCGCCCGTGAGGCCCGCGAGACCGCGACCGCTCTGCTCGACTGGGTGGGGACCCGGGTCGAGGGGGCGCGCCCCACGGACGGCTCCGGCCGCCCGCGCCAGAGCGCGGGCCCGTGCACGTGGTGCCCGGTGTGTGCGCTGGTCGCCGCGCTGCGCGGGGAGCAGCCCGAGCTCACGGCCGGCCTCGCCGAGCAGGCCTCCGGCCTGCTCGTGCTGCTGCGCCTGCTGGTGCAGGCGCACGCGACCGGCACCCACGACCACCACGCCCCGGCTCCCGCGCCCGACCCAGAGCCCGCGACGGCGGCGGCGCCCGCACCGGCGCCCGACCGGTGGCCCGCCGAGTGGGGCACCCCGACCTGGGCGCCGGACGTGCCGTGGGACGTCGCCCCGCACGCCGTGTTCGACGCCGCCCCGCCCTCCGGGCCCGAGCCGGCCGACCGGCCGGACGACCCGCCGGACGCGAGGCCGGCCGAGCGCCCGACCGGGAAGCGCGGCCCGCGGCCGAGCCCCCGGCACCCCCTCGCCCCGACGGGCGACGCCGCCGGGCCGGCGCCGACCCCGGCACCCCCCTCGGCACCCTCGCCGCCCGCCCCCGTGGCACCGTCCCGCGGTCGTCGCGGGGTCCAGCGCATCCCGGTCCGACGCCGGCCGCGCCCGTGCTGACCGTCGGGGTCGACGTCGGCGGCACCACGGTCAAGGCCGGGCTGGTCGACGACGGCGGCTCCCTGCTGGTGGCGCGGGTCGCCCCGACCCCGCGGCAGCCCGACGAGCTCGACGACACCGTGGCCCAGCTCGTCGAGCACCTGGTCGGCGAGGCACGCGCGGACGGCCACGGGGTCGGCGCGGTGGGCCTGGCCGTGGCCGGCTTCGTCGACCCCACCCGGCAGTCGGTCTCGTTCGGGGCGCACCTGCCCTGGCGCGACGCCCCCGTGGTCGACCGCATGTCGGCCCGCCTCGACCGGCCGGTGACCCTGGAGCACGACGCGAATGCCGCCGGGCTGGCCGAGCACCGGGTCGGGGCGGCGGCGGGCGCCTCGGTCGCGGTGCTGATCGCCCTGGGCACCGGAATCGGCGCGGCCCTGGTCGTGGACGGGCAGGTGTTCCGCGGGGCGCACGGGGTCGCGCCGGAGCTGGGCCACCTCGTCGTCGTGCCGGACGGGCGCCCGTGCCCGTGCGGCAAGCGCGGGTGCCTGGAGCGCTACTGCAGCGGCACCGCCCTCGGGGCGAGCGCGGACGAACAGGTGTCGGCGAGCGACGACTTCTCCACCCTGCGGGCCCAGTGGGAGCGCGGCCTGCCGCTCACGGGCCGCGACGTCGCCCAGGCCGCGGCGGCGGGGGACACCCTGGCCCGCCGCGTCGTCCTCGACTTCGCCGGGTGGCTCGGTCGCGGCCTGGCCCTGGCCGCGGACGTGTTCGACCCGGACGTCGTCGTCCTCGGCGGCGAGGTCTCCGCGTCCGCGCAGCTCTACCTCGACGACGCGTGCGCGGTGTACGCCGAGGAGGTCACGGGTCGCGGGCACCGTCGGCTCGCGACCGTGCGCCCGGCCGTGCTGGGCGGGGACGCCGGGGTGATCGGCGCCGCGCTCGACGCCCGGGAGCGCGGGCTCTAGACGGTGCCGTCGGGGTCGTTCGACTCCGACGGCCGCCGCATCCCGACGACGAGCCAGCCCAGCCCGGCGGCCATCGCGAGCAGGCCCGGGACGATCCCGAGCCCGGCGATCCCGCCGACCAGGGCGGGCAGCGCGAGCAGGACGACCCCCGCGACGAGCAGCAGCAGGCCGAACAGGCTCGACATGCCGATCCGGGGCAGCGGGGGCGGCTCCGGCGGGACGAAGTGCTCGTCCTCGGCCCGGTGCGGGCGCGGGGCGGCCGGGGGCGGCGTGGCGGGGGAGGCGGGCCGCGGCAGCTCCGGCTCCGTGCGCGGCGCCGGGGAGAACAGCTCGTCCGCGGGCCGCTCCGGGTGCGCGGACGGCTGGCCCTGCGGGGGCGTGGCGACGCCGATCCCGGAGGACGGTCCGTCGGTGTCGTCCGGCGTCTCCGGCCAGCGCGGCGCGTCCGCCGAGACCCAGTCGGCGACGATCGCCGCGAACTCCGCGTCGACGTCGTCGGGCAGCTCGAACCGGCGGGCGCCGGCGGCGCCGGACCCGCCGTCGCGCTCCGGGCGGGCGGCGTCGTCGGGGTCGGGTGCGCTCATGCGGGCTTCCCTGAGGTGGTGCGGGCGGCGTGCCGCCGGCGGGCGAACTCGGTGCTGCCGGTGAAGATCGTCAGCGCGTCGTGGTCGAGGGTCGCGACGTGGTAGCTGTCGTGCAGCACCACCTCCGCGACGTCGGTGGCGGACACCCCGTCGAGCACGAGGCGGGCGTTGACCGGCTCCACCACGTGGTCGTCGGTGGAGCGGTAGAGCAGGACGGGGCTGGTCACCCGGGCGAGGTCGGCGCGGACGGTCGTCCACAGCTCGGTGAGCGAGACGAACGCCCGCAGCGGCACCCGGTCGTACCCCAGCTCCGTGACGCCCGGCTTCGCGACGTCGTTCGCCACGCCCGGTGCCCACGGCCAGAGCCGCGCCAGGTAGCGCGCGAAGGCGGCGTCGCGGCGCAGCGTGGTCACCGACGGGTTGACCAGGCAGATGCCGGCGATCGCGGACCCGTACTCCTCGGCGATCCGCAGCGTCAGCGTGCCGCCCATCGACAGCCCGAAGACCAGGACGGTGTCGTACCGGGCGAGCAGCTCGTCGGTGGCGCGGGCGATCTCGCCGTACCAGTCCGGCCACCGGGTCGCCTGCATGTCGCGCCAGTGCGTCCCGTGCCCGGGCAGGCGGGGCCCGCGGACGGCGAACCCGGCCGCCGTCAGGTGCTCACCCCACGGGCGCATGCTCTGCGGGCTCCCGGTGAAGCCGTGCGCCAGCACGACACCGATCTCGGCGCCCTCGGGGTCGGCGGAGAAGGGCTCCGCCCCGGGCATCACCGGCACTCGGGCCTCCACGGCTGGCGCTCGCGGGCGCGGCGACGCCCGGACGTCCATCGTGGCACGTCGCACACCGGCGCGGTACGTGCAGGGCCCCGATCCGGGGGTGTCGTCGGCGACCGGTCGGTGAGCGTCCGGCGACGCGCTGTCGTTGTCCGCCGGACACGCCGCTCCTAGGCTGCCACATCCGAGGACGCGGGGAAGGGGAGCAGTGCTCTACTGGTTGATGAAGTGGGTGCTCATGGGCCCGCTGATGCGCGCGGCCTTCCGGCCCGACGTACGTGGCGCGGACCACCTCCCGCGCACCGGCGGTGCCCTGGTCGCCTCGAACCACCTCGCGGTCCTGGACTCGTTCGTCCTGCCGCTCATGGTGCCCCGGCGCATGGCCTTCCCGGCCAAGTCGGAGTACTTCACGACGCCGGGTCCGATCGGCACCCTGCAGCGCTGGTTCTTCTCCGGCATGGGCCAGGTGCCGATCGAGCGCGGCAACGGTCGCGCCGCCCGCGCGGCCCTCGACACCGGGATCGGCGTCCTGCGCGAGGGCCGCCTGTTCGGGATCTACCCCGAGGGCACCCGCTCGCCCGACGGGCGCCTCTACAAGGGCCGGACCGGCGTGGCCCGGATGGCGCTGGAGGCCCGCGTCCCCGTCGTGCCGGTGGCGATGATCGGGACGGACCGCGCCAACCCGGTCGGGTCCCGCTTCTGGCGCCCGGCGAAGATCACGATCGCGATCGGCGAGCCGATCGACTTCTCGCGGTACTTCGACATCGCCGACGACCGCCAGGTGGAGCGGGCCCTGACCGACGAGGTGATGTACGCGATCATGGAGCTCTCCGGGCAGGAGTACGTGGACGTGTACGCCTCCAAGGCCAAGGAGAGCGCCGACGACGCCTCGGCCGCCTGACACAATCGCCCGCCGTGGCACGGATCTTCTACGACTGCGAGTTCATCGAGGACGGGACGACGATCGACCTCGTCTCCCTCGGTGCGGTCGACGAGGACGGGCGGGAGTTCTACGCCATCTCCCGCGCGTTCGACCCCCTCAAGGCCGGACCCTGGGTCCGCAAGCACGTGCTCGACAAGCTCCCGCCGTCGTCGGACCCCGCCTGGCGCAGCCGCCTGGCGCTCCGGGAGGACTTCTTCGCCTTCGTGACGGCGGGTCCGGGCGAGGTCGAGCTGTGGGCGTGGAACGCCCCGTACGACCACGTCGTCGTCGCCCAGCTGTGGGGCGCCATGCCCGACCTCCCGCGGGCGCTCCCGCGCTACACCCGCGACCTGCGCCAGCGATGGGAGGACGTCGGGCGTCCCGACCTGCCGCCCGCGCCGGCGGACGCGCACGACGCCCTCGCCGACGCCCGGCACAACCTGGTCAAGTGGCGGGTGATCGACCCGATCTGGCGGGCGCGGATGGGCGAGCCGGAATGATCGTCCCGGGGCGCGGGTTCCCCCGGGCATGAGCGAGCAGGTGGAGACCAACCCGACCGACTGGGTGCGCGAGCAGATCGAGCGGATCCAGGAGACCGGCACGACCGAGGGCATCGAGGTCCTGGGCTCGCCGATCGTGCTGATGACCCTGCGCGGGGCGAAGACCGGCAAGCTGCGCCACACCCCGGTGATGCGGGTGGAGCACGACGGGCACTACGGCGTCGTCGCCTCCAAGGGCGGCGCCGACGAGCACCCGGTCTGGTACCACAACATCGTCGCCAACCCGGAGTTCCAGCTGCAGGACGGCACCGTCACGAAGACCTACCGCGCCCGGCTGGTCGAGGGCGAGGAGCGGGCGCAGTGGTGGGAGCGCGCGGTGGCCGCCTACCCGTCGTACGCGGAGTACCAGGAGAAGACCGACCGGGAGATCCCGGTGTTCGTGCTCGACCCGGTCTGAGTCCAGGATCCCGGCGTGCGTATCGGACTGGTCGGCGGCGGGTTCCCCGAGGTGCGACGGTGCCTCACCGAGGCCCTGGCGGAGCTCGCGCCGCCGGAACTGGCGGGGGCGGAGCTCGTCGACGTCCCGCACTCTGCGCCGGTCCCCGCGGAGGTGCTCGCCCCGCTGGGCAGCACGATCGACGGGCCGTTGATCGACGCGTGCGGGGCGCGGTTCGTCCAGCAGTTCGGCGTCGGGGTGTCCGGCGTGGACCTGGCCGCCGCCCGCGATCGCGGGATCCCGGTGGCGAACGTGCCGGGCGGGGAGTCCGGGAATGCGACCGCGGTCGCCGAGATGGCGGTCCTCCTGCTGCTGGCGCTCCTCCGGCGCTACGAGGAGGCGCGAGCCGGGGTCGCGGAGAAGGTGGTCGGCGCGCCGATGGGGGTCATGCTGCGCGGCCGGACGGTCGCGGTGCTGGGGACCGGCGACATCGGGGTCGAGGTCGCCGCCCGGCTGCGCGCCTTCGGCGTGCGCGTCGTCGGGATCGGACGGCGGGAGGCCGCGGACTACCCGGAGGCGGCCGCGGTGGTGGACGAGTACCGCCGCGGGTCCCTCCCGGCCGCGCTGTCCGGGTGCGACGACCTGGTGGTCGCGTGCCCGCTGACCGAGCAGACCCGGGGCCTCGTCGCCGACGGGGCGCTCGCGGCGCTGGAGCCGGGCGGGTACGTCGTCAACGTCGCCCGGGGTCCGGTCGTGGACCGCGACGCGCTGCTCGCCGCGCTGCGCTCCGGGCGCCTGGCCGGGGCCGGACTGGACGTCACCTGGACCGAGCCGGTCGACCCGCACGACGAGCTGCTGGGCGAGAACGTGCTCGTGACCCCGCACGTCGGCGGGATCACCGAGCAGTCCTACGCCGGGATGGCGCGCGGGTTCGTGACCAACGTCGTCCGCTTCGTCCGCGGTGAGGCGGTCCGGCACCGGGTCGCGTGACAGTAGGCTGTCGTCCCGTGTGGTCCGTCGACCTGCCCGTGGATGCCCTGCCCGGCCTGCCGCCGCTGCCCGCGGAGCTGCGCGAACGGCTGGACGCCGCGCTGTCGCGGCCCGCCGTCCAGCAGCCCGCGTGGCCGGACGCCGCGGCGGTGACCGACGTGCGCACCGTGCTCGAGCACGTCCCGCCGATCACGGTGCCCGCCGAGATCGACCGCCTCCGCGGCCAGCTCGCGGCGGTGGCCCGGGGCGAGGCGTTCCTGCTGCAGGGCGGCGACTGCGCGGAGACCTTTGCCGACAACACCGAGCCGCACCTGCGCGGCAACATCCGCACCCTGCTGCAGATGGCGGTCGTGCTCACCTACGGGGCGTCCACCCCCGTCGTCAAGATCGGCAGGATCGCGGGGCAGTACGCCAAGCCGCGCTCCGCGGACACGGACGCGCTCGGCCTGCCGTCGTACCGCGGGGACATGGTCAACTCGCTGGCTGCGAACGCGGAGCTGCGCGTCCCCGACCCGGGCCGGATGATCCGCGCCTACGCCAACGCCTCGGCCGCGATGAACCTGGTCCGGGCGCTGACGTCTGGCGGGATGGCGGACCTGCACGAGGTCCACGACTGGAACCGCGAGTTCGTCGCGAACTCCGCGGCCGGTGAGCGGTACGAGGCGGTCGCGGCCGAGATCGACCGGGCGCTGCGCTTCATGTCCGCGTGCGGCGTCACCGACCACACGCTGCACGCCACCGAGATCTTCGCCAGCCACGAGGCGCTGGTGCTCGACTACGAGCGGGCGCTGCTGCGGCTGGACTCCACGAAGCGCGACGACCCGAGGCTGTTCTCCCTGGGCGCGCACTTCCTGTGGATCGGGGAGCGGACCCGCGCCCTGGACGGCGCGCACATCGCGTTCGCCGAGCTGCTCGCCAACCCGATCGGGCTCAAGATCGGCCCGTCGACCACCCCTGAGCAGGCGGTGGAGTACGTCGAGCGGCTCGATCCCCGCGGGGAGGCGGGCCGGCTGACGCTGATCTCGCGGATGGGCGCGGGGAAGGTCCGCGACGTGCTCCCGGGCATCGTGGAGAAGGTGACCGCGTCCGGCCACCAGGTGATCTGGCAGTGCGACCCCATGCACGGCAACACCTACGAGGCCACCACCGGCTTCAAGACCCGCCACTTCGACCAGGTCGTCGACGAGGTCCAGGGCTTCTTCGAGGTGCACCACCGCCTCGGCACCCATCCCGGGGGCATCCACGTGGAGCTCACCGGGGAGAACGTCACCGAGTGCCTCGGCGGCGCCCAGGAGATCTCCGACACCGACCTGGCCGGCCGCTACGAGACCGCCTGCGACCCCCGGCTGAACACGCAGCAGTCGCTGGAGCTGGCGTTCCTCATCGCGGAGATGCTCCGTAACTAGGGAGTTCTAGGGAGTCCCCAGGCCCCACCCGACGATCCCGGACGCGACGCTCGCGACGAGGACGCCGAGCACCCAGGCGGCGAGGATCCGGCGCGACCGGATGCGGGCCCGCCGCCGGGCCTGCCGCTCCACGCGGTCCGCGACGTCGGCGT
This sequence comes from Actinomycetospora aurantiaca, assembly GCF_037401875.1. Lineage (NCBI taxonomy): Bacteria > Bacillati > Actinomycetota > Actinomycetes > Pseudonocardiales > Pseudonocardiaceae > Actinomycetospora > Actinomycetospora aurantiaca. The sequence continues at coordinate 72,892 of NZ_JBBEGN010000016.1, forward strand.
GGGCCGAGCGCGAGGGGGCGGCCTCCTCCGGGATCGGCTCCGGCTCCGGTTCCGGGTCGGGCTCCGGGGCGGCGCGGGGGGTCGGGCCGGTGAAGACGCGGGTGCCGGTGTGCGGCGGCGGGGTCGCGCCGGCGGCCCGCCGCCGGGGCGGCGCGACCGGCGAGAACGGCAGCGCCTCCTCCTGCCGCGCCCGGCGCGCGGCCTCGAGGAACGCCGCCGCGCTCGCGACGCGGTCGTCGGGATCGCGCCGGGTGGCGGCGACCACGAGCCGGTCGAGGGCGCGGGGGATGCCCGGGGCGCGGGTCGAGGGCGCGGGCACGTCGACGTTCACGTGCCGGTAGGCGACCGCCAGCGCGGTGTCCCCGCCGTGCGGCGGCACCCCGGTGAGCAGCTCGAACAGCACGACCCCCGCGGCGTACACGTCGCTGCGCTCGTCGGTGCGGCCGTGCTGGACCTGCTCCGGCGCGAGATAGGCGGCCGTCCCCAGGATGAGGTCGTCCGAGGTGGAGCCGCCGGTGTCCAGCGACCCGTCCGCCGCGCCGTCCCACGCCGCCGCGACCAGCCCGAAGTCGGCCACCTTGAGCTGGCCCGTCGTCGCGACCAGGACGTTCTCCGGCTTGACGTCGCGGTGCACCATCCCCGACCGGTGGGCCACCGACAGCGCCCCGAGCACCTGCTCGACCACGGTCAGCGCGGTCGCGGGCGCGAGCCGGACCTGCTCGCGGAGCACGTCGCGCAGCGTCCCGCCCTCGACCAGTTCGAGGACGAGGAAGATCGTGCCGTCGGCGTGGCGCCCCTGGTCGTGCACCGCGACGATGCCGGGGTGGGAGAGCCGGGCGGCCGCCCGGGCCTCGCGCTCGAACCGCCGCACGAACGTCGGGTCGCTCGCCAGCGACGGCTGCATGATCTTGACCGCGACCGGTCGGTCGAGCCGCAGGTCCGTGCCGCGGTGCACCGTCGACATGCCGCCCCGCGCGATCACCTCGCCGACGCGGTACCGGCCGTCGAGCACCGTCCCGGCGGTCCCCGAGGTGGTGTCGCGCGGCATGCCGGCGATGCTAGGCACAGCGTGGGCCCTCCGGCCGGGACGACGCGCGGACGCGACCCGGCGCGAACCGATGTCCCCCGGGCGTGTCCTCTGGCACAGTGGGCGCCGATGACCGCCGCACTGACCGCTCTCGTGGGTCGCGAGATCGACGCCCTGACCCTCGCCGAGGCCGGCGAGCGGCTCGGCGTGCCCCGCACCCGTGTCAGCCAGATGATCAAGCAGGGCCAGCTCCTCGGGGTCCGCGAGGGCGACAAGTGGATCGTCCCGGCGGCCTTCCTGGTCGAGAGCGGCGTGGTCAAGGGCCTGCCCGGGCTGATCACGGTGCTGCGCGACGGCGGCTACACCGACGAGGAGATCCTCCGCTGGCTGTTCCTGGAGGACCCGACGCTGCCCGGCGCGCCCATCGAGGCCCTGCGCTCGGACCGCGGCGGCGAGGTCAAGCGCCGCGCGCAGGCGATGGCCTTTTGAGGACCGTCCCGACGACGGGGGCGAGGGCCGCGGCCCGCCACGGCCCCAGGGTGCGGACGAGGCCGATCGCGACGGCGGGTCCGTGCCAGGCCCGCACGCGGTCGACGCCGTCGGCGCCGACCGTCACCGCGAGCAGCGTCGGGGCGTGCGGCGGGTCCGCGCCGTAGGCCTCCGCCCGCCAGGCCCGCACGCGGTAGTCGCGCAGCGGCAGGACCTCCAGCGCCGGTTCCCGGGCGCTCACCCGCGTCGCGACCGCCCGGCACCGCGCGCAGTCCGCGTCGAAGGCGAGGACGAGCTCGTCGGGCACCCGCCGCAGCCTAGGCGGCCGGGCGTCGTCGCCACGGCCGGTGGCGGGCCGCGACCGCGCGGACCAGGCCGGGACCGGCGACCGCGGCGCGCCGGGCCTTCCCGACGACGACCCGGTGCCTGAGCACGTCGTAGTCCGCCGCCACGATCTCGTCGAGGATGCCGCGGTACAGCACGAACGCCGTCCGGACACAGGGGCGCGAGACGGGGTCGAGCAGGGCGATGCCGTCGTCCGCCCGGCGGTAGATCGCCCGGGTGCGGGCGACGAGGTGGGCGATCGCGCGCCGCACCCGCGCATCGGTGCGCTCCCGCTCCCGGCACCAGGCGAGCAGCTCCCGGTCCACCCCGAACGCCGCGAGCTCGTCGGCGGGGAGGTAGACGCGCCCGCGGTCGAGGTCCTCGCCGACGTCGCGCAGGAAGTTCGTCACCTGGAAGGCGACGCCGAGCGCCGCGGCGGCCGGCGCGGCCTCCTCCCGGGGGACCACGGTGCCCAGCACGGGCAGCACCTGCAGCCCGATCACCGCCGCCGACCCGTGGACGTAGACGGCGAGGTCGTCGAACGTCGGGTAGTCGGTGACGGTCAGGTCCATCGCCATCGAGTCCATGAAGTCCTCGAGGTGGCGGTGGTCGATGCCGTAGCGGTCGACGGTGTGCGCGAGGGCGGCGACCACCGGCTCCTCGGCCAGGACGTCACTGATCCAGCCCCCGTCGCCGCGCTCGCCCGAGCTGCCCGACAGCGCCACCCGCATCCGGGCGCGGATCTCCTCGATCCGGGCGACGACCTCCGCGACCGTCGCTGCGCCCGGCGCGTCCACCACGTCGTCGGCCATGCGCGCGAAGCCGTAGAGCGCGTGGATCGCGGGGCGCTGGGCGGGCGTCAGCAGGCGGGTCGCCAGGAAGTAGGTGCGGCCGTGCTCGGCGTTGAGGGCCCGGCAGCGGGCGTACGCCTCCCGGAGGTCCGGCGAGGTGATGCCGGCGGCGTCCAGCTCCGCCGCGGCGCCGCGCGGCGGGGTGGCCACACCCGCCGTCATGAAGGCATGCCCCCGATCCGGGCGGCGGCGAGCTTGCCCGAGACGACCACCGTCGGGACCCCGACGCCGGGCGTGGTGCCGCACCCAGCGAGGTAGGCGTTGTCGAGGCCGCGGACGCGGTTGCCGGACCGGAAGGGTCCGGTCTGGCCGAACGTGTGCGCGGCCGAGAACGGGGTGCCCGCGGCCATGCCCATGCGGGCCCAGTCGGCGGGGGAGATGCGGTGCTCGGCCACCACGTGCCCGGTCACGTCGATGCCGCGGCCCGCGAGCACCCCGAGGATCTCGTCGCGGTAGCGCGGGGTGATGCGGTCCCAGTCGAGGTCTGGGGCCGTCTCGAGGTTGGGGCACGGCGCGAGGACCGAGACGTAGTCGGCGCCCGGCGGGGCGAGCTCCGGGTCGGTCGTCGTCGGGCGCGTGACCAGCAACGAGGGGTCGCTCATGAGCCGACCGCGGGTGATGATCTCGTCGAACGTCGACGCCCAGGCGTCGCCGAACGAGATCGTGTGGTGCCCGAGATCGGGCTGCGCGCGGTCCAGGCCGAGGTGCACGACGAACGCCGACGGCGACCAGCGCAGCGGGACCGCGCGGCGCGGGCGCCGCCCGACGAGCGCGTGGACGGCCGGGAGGTCGGGGGTCAGGACGACCGCGTCGGCCCGGAGCGTCCCGCCGGTGGTCTCGACGGCGGTGACCCGCCCGCCGTGCCGTTCCAGCGCCGTGACCTCGTGGCCGTAGCGGAACTCCACCCCCGCGGCGGCGGCCGCGTCCGCGTAGGCCTGCGGCAGCGCGCGGACCCCGCCCCGCGGGAAGTAGACGCCCGCGACCGTGTCCATGTAGGCGATGACCGCGTAGGCCGCCAGCGCCCGGGCCGGCGGGACCCCGGCGTAGAGCGCCTGGAAGGAGAAGATGCGGCGCAGGCGCTCGTCGTGCACGAATCGCCCGACCTGCGACCCGAGGCGGCCGAAACCGCCGAGCAGGCCCAGCCGGACGAGGTCGCGGGAGACGACGTCGAGCGGCGAGTCGAAGTTGGCGTCGATGAACGTCGCCATCTGGATGCCGTAGAGCTCGGTGAGCCACGCGCGCAGCCGCCGGTAGCCCGCCGCCTCCGCCGCGGAGATCTTCTCGCGGATCTCCTGCTCCATTGCGTCGCCGTCGGTGTGGACGTCGATGGCGGATCCGTCGGCGAACCGCGCGTGGTAGGCCGGGTCGAGCCGGACGAGGTCGAGGCGGTCGCCCAGCTTCTCCCCGACGGCCCGGAGCGGCTCCTCGAGCAGGTCCGGCATCGTCAGGACGGTCGGGCCGGTGTCGAGCCGGAAGTGTCCGGACCGGCCGTCGGGAAGATCGAGCCGGCCCGCACGGCCGCCGGGGAAGGCCTCGCGCTCGACGACGACGACCTCGCGGCCCGCGCCGCGCAGGTGCAGCGCCGCGGTCAGCCCGGCGAGGCCCGCCCCCACGACGACGACGGGTCCGGCCATCAGAACGTCCTCCGGGTCGCGGCGGCGGCGAGCGTGGTGAGCCGGTCGCGGGCCGCGGGGTCGATCTTCGCGGTGGTGAGCGCAGCGAGCGCGGAGGTGGTGAGGGTGTCGATGCGTTCCTCCACCTCGTCGACGACCCCGAGTCGTCGCAGGGCGGTCCGCGCGGCGTCGACGTCGGCCGGTCCCAGATCGTCCCGACCCAGGGCGTGCTCGACGGGCGCGGCGGCGTCGCGGTCGGGGTGGCGGCGGGCGAGGGCCACGAGCAGGGTGCGCTTGCCCTCGCGCAGGTCGTCCCCGGCGGGCTTGCCGGTGACGGCGGGGTCGCCGAAGACGCCCAGCAGGTCGTCGCGCAGCTGGAAGGCGATGCCGAGGTCGGTGCCGAAGCGGCGGTAGGCCGCCACGAGGTCGTCGTCGGCGCCGGCGAGCGCGGCGCCGAGGTGCAGCGGCCGCTCGATGGTGTAGGCGGCGGTCTTGTACCGGCTGATCCGCAGGACGCCCTCGGGGGTGGCGAGGTCGGTGGCGTGCCCGACGACGTCGAGGAACTGCCCGGCGAGCATCTCGGTGCGCATGGCGTCCCACACCGCGGCGGCGCGGGACAGGGTCGGGGCGTCGAGGCCGGCGCCGCGGAGCATGTCGTCCGACCACGCGAGGGCGAGGTCGCCCACGAGCACCGCGATCGCCCCGCCGAGCCGCTCGGAGGAACCGATCCAGTCACGCTCCGCGTGCCGCGCGGACCAGCGGGCGTGCACCGTCGGGATGCCGCGACGCAGGTCCGAGTCGTCGATCAGGTCGTCGTGCACCAGCGCGCAGGCCTGCACCAGCTCGAGGGCGGAGACGGTGCGCAGCACGACGTCGGGGGAGGGTCCGTCCTCCCGGTCGGCGCCGCTCGCGCCGCGCCAGCCCCACCAGGCGAAGGTCGGCCGCAGCCGCTTGCCGCCGCCGAGGGCCATCGCCGAGAGGTCGTCGACCGCGTCGACGAACTCCGGGGCCAGGTCGGCGCAGGTCTCGCGGCGGGCGGCGAGGAAGCGGCCGAGTTCCTCGGTGACCGCCGCCGGGAGATCGGACTCGACCTCCTCGAGCCGCTCCGGGCGCCCGACTCCACGCGCGGGCAGCGTCCGGCCTGCGGTCATTCGATCTCCCATCGCCGTCGGCGGACGCCAGGGTAGGGAACTCGGCCGGACCCGGCGCGACGGGCGCAAGGGGTCGCGTCGACCGTCACACGAAAGCCCCACACGGGCTGCCCGGCCACGTATGGTCACCGGATGGCCACTGTCATGGAGCGAATCCAGCGTGGGACGCCGACGTTCTCGGTGGAGTTCTTCCCGCCGAAGACCGACGAGGCGGAGCGCACGCTGTGGAACACCGTGCGGTCCATCGAACCACTGGACCCGGCATTCGTCTCGGTGACCTACGGCGCGGGCGGCTCCAGCCGCGACCGGACCGTGCGCACCACCGGGCGCATCGCGACCGACACCACCCTCACCGCGATGGCGCACCTGACCGCCGTGGACGCCTCGATGGAGGACCTGCGCCACGTCATCGGCTCCTACGCCGAGGCCGGCATCTCCAACGTCCTCGCCATCCGCGGCGACCCCCCGAACGACAAGGACGCCGAGTGGGTGCCGCACCCGGCCGGGCTGCAGTACACCGAGGAGCTCGTGCACATGGTGCGGCGCCTCGGGAGCTTCTGCGTCGGCGTGGCGGCCTTCCCCTACCTGCACCCGCGGTCGGGTGACGAGGACACGGACACGCGGTTCTTCGTGCAGAAGGTCAAGGCGGGCGCGGAGTTCGCGATCACGCAGATGTTCTACGACGCCGACCAGTTCCTGCGGATGCGCGACCGGATCGCCGCCGCGGGCTGCGAGATCCCGATCATGCCCGGCCTCATGCCGATCACCACGCCGAAGGCGATGGAGCGCGGGGCCGACTTCTCCGGGGCGGCCCTGCCGACGGCGATGGCCGAGCGGCTCGAGCCCTTGGCCGACGACGCCGCGGCCTTCCGCGACGCCGGGATCGACCTGTGCGTCGAGCTCTCGCAGCGGATGTACGACGAGGGCGTCGGCAACATCCACTACATCAGCATGAACCGGCACCCGGCGGTCGTGGACGTGGTGCAGCGCCTGGGCGTCGCGTCGTTCCCGGACGCCTGAGCCCCCTCAGCGGCGCGCCCGGCGGTCCACCCGTGGGCGCGTCGCGGCGGCCAGGGCGAACACCACGCCGGCCGCCACCAGGACCACCGCGGTGAGCAGCAGCGCCCAGCTGACCCACGACGGCGCGTCCGGGTCGGGGTACTCCGCGACCGCGTTCACCTCGCCGACCTCGCCGGGGGTGAAGGTCCAGCTGACGACGCCCGCGGAGACGGTGCCGTCGGTCTGGCGGACCGTGCCGGGGAAGGCCATCTTGAGCTGCACATCGGCGCTCTCCGGCGTGACCCGCGTCAGGTCGACCTGCCCGGACAGGACCACCCGGTCGCCCGCGCGGCGCAGCTGCAGGCGGATCGCGGACGACGTCGTGGGGCTGATCTGGGGCAGCAGCCGCGAGACGTCGTCGAACGACAGGTCCTCGAACGCGAGGTGCGAGCCGATGTAGCCGTCCTGCTCGTACCGGGTGACCGTGACGTCGCCCTCGAGGTCCGAGGGCACCTCGAGCGGCGGGCCGTTGCCGCCCGGCGTGCCGTCCGGCGTGCCGACGTCGATCGTGCCCGAGACCGTGTCCTCCGGGGACACCGCGAGCCCGGCGCGGACCCGGACGCACCCCGTGCCGAGCAGGCCCACGAGCGCGAGCACGAGGGCGAGCAGGACGAGGGGGCGTCTCCGGCGGCTGGGCACGCGGACATGGTGCCAGGCACCCCCGACGATCACGGCGAGCGGCGGACCGGCTCCCCGGGGTCGAGCGGCAACGGGCGCCCCAGCACGGCGAACGGGCGCGGGTCGCTGGAGAAGCGGTGGTGGCGCAGCACGTCGCGGAAGCCGCAGCGGCGGTACAGCGACCACGCCCGGGTCGGCGACGGGGCCTCCGGGGTGGAGAGCAGGACGTGCCCGGCGTCCGCGCGGTCCAGCAGCCGGCGCAGCAGGGCCTCGCCGAGCCCGTGGCCCTGGGCGTCCGTGCGCACGTGGAGCTCGGTGAGCTCGAAGTAGTCGGCGAGGTAGGCCTCGGGGTCGCCGTCGAGCGGCGCGCCCTCGAGCTCCGGGGCCGGCCGCTCGACGGCCCCGTCCGGGTCCGCGCCGGACTCGCCCAGCAGCCGGCTCCATCCGCCGCCGAACAGCCCGCCGCCGGACCGCCCGGTGCGCGCGGCCCGGCGCAGGCCCCGCCGGACCTCCTCGTACCACCACTGGCCGGGTGCGCCCGGGTAGCCGTAGGCGATGCCGCGCAGCACGTCCTCGCCGTCCACCGCGGCGACCGCGCGCCACCCGACGCGGCGCGAGTGCTCCAGCCACATCGGGGCGCGCTGGCGTGCGGTCCCCGCGGGGTAGCCCATCGCCTGCACGTACAGGTCGAGGGCCTCGTCGAGGCGACGCCCGAGCTCGGCCGGTGCGAGGTCGACGAGGTGGGGGTCCTCCGGCGCGGCCGTCATCGGTCGGCCCGGCGCGCCGCGTGCCCCGGCGTCGCTGCCTGCCCGTCCATCGCGCCATCTCATCACGTCGGGCGGCGCGGATCACGCTCACTCCCGGACGACTTGACGCGGGGCGGCGGGCAGGGTTCACTCGAACACGTCGAACACGTGTTCGACGGGGCCGGTCGGTCGGGGCGTGGGGAAGCGTCCCGCCGGCCGGGCCGGAGCCGCCGGCTTCCCCACGGTGGCAGGCACAGGCCGTCCCGCGCGAGGTGCGGGCGGCATCGAGCGCGCCGCCCGTGGAGGACGCATGGTTCGCAGCCCGTCGCCGGTCCAGGTCCGGTGCGTCGACGGGGACCCCGTCGAGTTCCACCGCCGACCGAACCGTCGGGACAGCCACTACCTGGTCACCGAGGTCCAGGAGCGGTGGATCGAGGAGTCGCGGTGGCCGTTCCGGTCGGCGATGCCCGTCGGCGGCGACCGGTGCCGGTGCTGGCGGGTGCTCGCCCGGCGCTCCGACGAGCCGCACCTGCCGCCGGGCGAGTTCGTCCTGCGCATGCGCTCCGGCCCGGGGGTCTGGGACCTCCGCTGGCTGACCTGACCCGACCCTGCCGAGGAGACCACCGTGAGCACCCCCACCTGCACCACCGGCGACCTGTTCGACACCGGGGCGGCGGCCTCCGCCCCGGCTCCGCGTCCCGCCTCCCGGGCCTCCGCCCCGGGGCGGGCACCCGTGGCGGGGCGGCGGGGCGAGGCGCGCCGACGCACCGCGGCGGCACCCCGCCCGCCCGCCCCGCCGCCGTCCCGCTCCGTCGTCTCCCTGCTCGGCGCCGCGCGGGACGGGCTGCGTGAGGCCCAGGGCGCGGCGACGCCGGCCGAGCGCTTCCGGCTCGCGCACCTCGCCGCGCTCCGCTCGGCGGCCGCCGTGCTGGCGGTGCGGGCCCGATCGCGCCGCACGTCCCGGCCCACCGACGCGTGGACGCTGCTGGCCTCGGTCGCACCGGAGTACGGGGAGTGGGCGGCGTTCTTCGCGGCGCACTCGTCGACCCGCTCGGCCGTCGAGGCGGGCGCCACCCGGCTGGTCGGCCAGCGCGACGCGGACGACATGGTGCGCCAGGCGGACCTGTTCCTGGCGCTGGTCACGAGGACGGTGGCCGGGCTCCGCCCGCTGTAGGGGTCAGCCGGTGCGGCGCGAGCCCCCGCGGCGTTCGCGGGTGCTGCTGTGGCCCGCCCGCACGATGCGGCCGAGCAGGTTGTCGAACTGCTGGGAGATCTCGCGGGCGCCCGGGGTGTCCCACCGCTGGATCGGCACCCCGGCGCCCTGGGCCTGCTGCACCGCGGTGCGGTCGGGCAGGACGCCCGAGAGCACGAGCGGGCCGAACAGCTCGCGGAGCTCGTTCACCCGGAACTCGTGCTCGGCCGAGCGGGCGCGGTACCGGTTGATCAGGACGCCGAGCGGCTGGAGCCGGGGGTTGTGGGCGCGCTCGGACTGGACCGCCTCGAAGGCGCGCTGCACGCCGGAGACGGCGAAGATCGTCGGCTCGGTGACCAGGACGGCGCGGTCGACGGCGACCAGCGCCGACCGGGTCAGCTGGCCCAGGGAGGGCGGGCAGTCGATGAGCACCAGTTCGTAGTGCGCCAGGTTCGCGCCGGGAGCCTGCCCGCGGAGACGTGTCGTGGGCTCGTCGGGCTCGGTGCCGCGGGGGAGGGCGGCCAGGAGGCGGGAGAGCCGGCCGAGCCGCTGCGACCCCGGGTCGGGGTGGTTGTGCCGCTCGATGTCCTCGGACCCCACCAGCACGTCGATCGTGTCGTCCCAGGCGCTCGGCGCGATCGAGGTGGCCAGCACCGCGGGGGAGGGGTGCTCCAGGGCGTCCGCGACCGTGGTCTCGCTCTCCGCGGGCTCCAGGGCCGTGGTCGCGTTGCCCTGCGGGTCCAGGTCGACCACCAGCGTGCGCAGGCCCTGCTTCGCGGCGGCCCCGGCCAGCCCGAGGGTGACGGTGGTCTTGCCGACCCCGCCCTTGAGGCTGAGCACCCCGGTCACGTACACGGGGGCAACCTACCGGCTCGGGCGCGGATCCCCGATGGGTGAGCACTACGGTGTGGCCGTGACCGCTCGCCCGGCCCGAACCCCCGCGCCACCGGTCGTCGACGTGGTGGCCGCGAGCCTGCGCGACGAGCTGGCGGCCGCACGCGCCCGCCGCGGGATCGACGGCGGCGCGGTGCGGGTGCTCGACGTCGGGGGCGGCAGCGGCGCCTGGGCGGTGCCCCTCGCGGAGCAGGGGTGCGAGGTCACGGTCGTGGACTCCAGCGCGAACGCCCTCGCCGTGCTCCGCAGCCGGGCCCGCGACGCCGGGGTCGCCGCCGCCGTCCACGCGTTGCAGGCGGACGTCGACGCGCTCGCGACGGTCACCGACGGGCTGCACGCCGACCTGGTCCTGGGGCACGGACTGCTGGAGTACGTCGACGACCCGGCTGCCGCCGTGCGCTCGCTCGCCGCCGCGACGGCGCCGGGCGGCCTGCTCTCGCTGCTGGTCGCCGGGCGCTACGCCGCCGTGCTCGCGCGCGTGGTCAGCGGACGGGTCGGCGACGCGCGCCGGATGCTGTCCGACCCCGCCGGGCGGTGGGGGCCGGCCGACCAGCTGCTGCGGCGCCTGGACACCGCCGAGCTCACCGCGCTCGTGGACGCCGAGGAGTCGTTGACCCTGGAGCGGGTGCAGGGTCACCGGGTGCTCGCGGACCTCATCCCCGAGGCCATGGCCGACGCGGGCACGCCGGCCGACGTCGCGGCGCTCGAGGAACTCGCCTCCACCACCCCGCCGCTGCGCGACCTCGCCTCCCGCATCCACGTCCTCGCCCGCCGCGTGTGACCGGCGTGTGGCGAGGACCGTAAGATCTCTACGGACCGCAGTCCGGTGATCGCGGGGCGTCGCGGGGACAGGCCTCTCACCGGCCGAAAGAATGATCGTCCGCGCAGAAATCCAGTCCGGGTAGTCGGACTGCCACCGGGCTCGTACGATGAAGGCAGCCATCACGTTGATGTGCCGATCGTCCCTTCCCCCCGGGGCCGATCCTCGCTCTCGTTCCGGTGCCGGAGGAGAACCATGCCGCTCTCCGAGCACGAGCAGCGTCTGCTCGACCAGATCGAGCGCGCGCTCTATGCCGAGGATCCCAAGTTCGCGTCGACCGTCCGTGGTGGCCGGCTACGACGCCCGTCGAGGCGCCGCCGCATCCAGGGCATCGCGCTCTTCGTCGTGGGTGTCGCCGCCCTCGTGATGGGGCTGGTCTTCCAGTGGTTCCCGGGAGGGTTCCCGGTCGTCAGCGTCATCGGCTTCCTCATGATGTTCGCGGGCGCCGTCCTCGCGATCACCGCCACCGGCGGCAAGAAGGGCGAGGCCGCGGCCGGTGAGGGCGACGCCAAGGCCGCCCCGGCCGGCGACAAGGAGAAGAGCCGCTTCACCACGAAGATGGAGGAGCGCTTCCGCAAGCGTTTCGAGCAGGAGTAGCAGCCTCCGCCCGCACTTCCCGCGCCGTCGACCCCCGGGTCGGCGGCGCGTTCGTGTCTCCGGGCCCCCACGTCGCCCCACCACGTGGTGCCGAGTGCGACGTGCGGCAGGTTCCGGGGCCCCACGGCCTGCCTGATGTCGCACTCGGCACCGGCCGGTGGCGGCGCCTCTCGCGTGAGTGGCGCCCTTCGCACACCTGACGTCAGCGATGGGCCATCGCTGACACCCCCCGGCGCCCCCCACTCCGCCCCACCGGCGCCCCCCACTCCGCCCCACCGGCGCCCCCACGAGGCCGGATCCACCCCCGAACCGGCCCGGCAGGCGTGTCACGACCTGCTCCGACCAGGTGGATCCGGGATGGTCGGGGCTCGTTCCCCACACGTCCCCCACCTGCCCCCACCGGCACTGACCTGGGCGAACTCCACCGATCGAGGCGCACACGCTGCCCCGGGGAGGTTGAAGGTGGTGGATCGTGGGGTATTGTGGTGCGCAGTGGGGCGATAGGGGCCTCATCGGGGAGGTGGGGCCGTGTTCCTCGGCACCCACACCCCGCGGTTGGACGAGAAGGGCAGGCTCACCCTGCCCGCCAAGTTCCGCGACGAGCTCGCAGGGGGGCTGATGATCACGAAGGGGCAGGACCACTGCCTGTACGTGTTCCCCCGTGACGAGTTCGAGCAGATGGCCCGCAAGGTGGCCGAGGCGCCGTTCACCGACGAGCGGGTGCGCGCGTACCAGCGCTACCTGTTCGCCGGCACCGACGAGCAGCGTCCGGACTCCCAGGGCCGCATCCCCATCGCGGCCGAACTGCGGCGCTACGCCGGGCTCGACCGCGACTGCACGGTGATCGGGGCGGTCAACCGTCTCGAGATCTGGGACTCGACGGCCTGGCAGACCTACCAGGACGCCCACGAGGACAGCTACGCGCAGGCCCAGCAGGAGGTTCTCCCCGGGGTCTTCTGACCCCACACACCGAGCACGACCCGCCCAGGACAGCGGGGTCGGGTGCCGTGAGGCCCCGACCCGCAGGGTGACGGCCCTGGCACACCTTCCCCGGTGCCAGGTCCGCCCGCCCTGCGGGCCGGGACGTGACGGCATCCGCCCCGACCGGGCGCCGGCCGGCGGTCCGCCGGCCAGCACACCAGCCAGGCCTGAGCGGACACGGTGGAGGCGGACGATGGACCCACTCGGGCCCGGGGGCGACGACGCCCCGCCGTTCACCCACATGCGTCACGTGCCGGTGCTGCTCGAGCGCTGCCTCGATCTGCTCGCGCCCGCACTCGACGCGCCCGGCGCGGTCGTCGTCGACGGCACGCTCGGGCTCGGAGGGCACGCCGAGGCGCTGCTGAGCCGGCACGCCGGGCTGACCCTCGTCGGGCTCGACCGCGACCCCGAGGCGCTGCGCCTGGCGGGGGAGCGCCTGAGCCCGTTCGCCGACCGCACCCACCTCGTGCACGCCGTCTTCGACGAGATCGCCGAGGTGCTCGACCGGCTCGGGCTCGGCCCGGTCCACGGCGTGCTGTTCGACCTCGGCGTCTCCTCGCTGCAGCTCGACGAGGACGAGCGCGGCTTCTCCTACTCCCGCGACGCGCCGCTGGACATGCGCATGGACCCGACGACGGGGCCGAGCGCGGCGGACGTCCTGAACACCTACGCGCCCGGCGAGCTGGTGCGCGTGCTCCGCGACCACGGGGAGGAACGTGCGGCCCGGCGCATCGTCGAGGCCGTCGTCCGTGCCCGGCGACGGGCTCCGCTGCGGACCAGCGCGGAGCTCGTCGCCCTCCTCGAGCAGGCCATCCCGGCGGCCAGCCGGCGCACCGGGGGCCACCCGGCCAAGCGGACCTTCCAGGCCCTGCGCATCGAGGTCAACGGCGAGCTCGACGCCATCGCCGCCGCGGTCCCGGCCGCCGTGGACGCGCTCGCGCTGCACGGCCGCGTGGTCGTCATGAGCTACCAGTCCCTGGAGGACCGCATCGTCAAGCGGGTCCTCGGCGAACGGTCCCGCCCGACCGCGCCGCCGGACATGCCGGTGCTGCGCGAGCAGGACCAACCCGAGCTCGCGCTGCTCACCCGCGGCGCGGAGAAGGCCGACGAGTCGGAGGTCGCCGCGAACCCGCGGGCGGCCTCGGTGCGGCTGCGCGCCGCGGAACGCGTCCGGGAGGCGGCATGACCAGCACCCTCACCCACCGCACCGCGACCCCGGCGCGGGGCACGGCGACGGCAGGGAAGACGGCCGGGACGACGGGGAAGACGGGGTCGGACACCCGCACGACGAAGGCGGGTGCCCGGGCGCGGGCGACCTCGCGGCGTGCCCCGGCCCCCGGCGCCACGCGGGCCCGGACGACGACGGCCGCGGCCCCGGAGGCGACCGGCGGCACCGCCCCGTTCGTCCTGCTGATCATGGTGCTGCTGACGTCGGGCCTGGTCGCCACCCTGTGGCTCTCCACGGCCGCCGCCGCGGACTCCTACCGCCTCGAGGACGCCCGGCAGGCCACCCGTGACCGCTCCGAGGAGGTCGAGCGGCTCCACCGCGACGTCGCCGCGATGCAGGCCGCTCCCGCCCTGGCGGCGTCCGCCGGGCGCATCGGCATGGTGCCGGCCGGCGTCCCCGCGGTGATCCTCGTGCACCCGGACGGCACCAGCCAGGTCGTGGGACGCCCGGAGAAGGCGCGCGCCGCGACGCCGCCCCCGGCGCCCGCCCCGAGCACGCCGCCGGCCGCCCCGTCTCCAGCACCGGCCGCCCCGTCGAACCCGGACGCCCGCACGCCGGGCACCCCCGACCCGGAGCGTCTCGCCGCCGACCCGGCCAGCGGGGTCCAGGCCGCGTCCGGCGGCAGCCCCGCGCCCGCCCCGGCCGGCGCGGGTGCCGCCGCCGGTGCCGCTGCCACGCCGACGGGCGCGCGCTGATGCCCCGCCCGCCGGCCACGCTGACCCGGCCGCCGTCCCGCGTCCCGCCGTTCCGCGGCCGTGACGACCGGTCGCCGCCCCCGCGCCGCCCGCAGCCCCCGCCCGGGCCGCCGCGCCGCCCGCGTGCCCCGAAGCCCCCGGACCCCCGCCGCCGGCTGCGGATCGGCCGGCTGCTGCTCGTCGTGGTCCTGGTGATCGCGGCGGTCAAGCTCGTCGAGGTCCAGGCGATCAGCGCGGGCGACCTCGCCGCCGACGCCGCCAAGCAGCGGATGACGCGCCTCGTCGTCCCGGCCGAGCGCGGCGCCATCCTCGACCGCAACGGCACCCCGCTCGCCTTCTCGGTCGAGGCCAAGGCGCTCGTCGCGAACCCGCGCCGCATCGCCGCGGACTGGTCGAAGCCCGAGATCCGCTCGACCCCGGGTGCGCCGACCCCGGAGCAGCGCAAGGCCCAGATCGCGCAGGGGATGGGCGCGATCCTGCACGCCGACCCGGCGCCGTTCTACGCGGCATTGATGAGCGACCGCAGCTACGTCGTGCTGGCCCCGCTGGTCGACCCGACCGCGGCCCGCACGATCCGCGAGCAGTTCCCGGAGATCGCCCAGGAGGACCGCGAGTCGCGGCAGTACCCCGCGGGCGACGTCGGCGGGTCCGTGGTCGGCAGCGCGTCCTGGTCGATGGACAAGAGCCGCATCAACGGCAACGTCGGGCTGGAGAGCGCCGAGGACACGACCCTCGCGGGCCGCGACGGGTTCCGGGTCGTGGACACCGCCGAGGGCAGCGACGCCGTCATCCCCGGCTCGACCCGCGCCGAGCAGCCCGCGCAGGCCGGCAGCGACATCGTCCTCACCCTGGACTCCGACCTGCAGTACACCGTGCAGCAGAAGCTCTCCGCCTACGTCGCGCGCACCGGCGCCAAGGACGGCAGTGCGGTCGTGCTGGACGCGCGCACCGGGCAGGTCCTGTCCCTCGCGAACGCCGGCGCCGGCGGCGGCCCGGCGGCCGGCGACCCCGCGGTCACGACGCCGTTCGAGCCCGGCTCGGTGAACAAGGCGGTCACCTTCTCGGCCGCACTCGAGGCCGGCCTGATCCGCCCCGAGGACGTCCTGACGGTCCCGGGCAACATCAAGGTCGCCGACGTGACCGTCAACGACGCCTGGTCGCACGGCCCGGTCCCGATGACGATGAACGGGATCCTGGGCAAGTCCTCGAACGTCGGGACGCTGATGACCGCGCAGCGGGTCGGGCCGGACCGGTTCGCGGACATGCTCGGGAAGCTCGGCATCGGCAGCCGGACCGGCGTCGAACTGCCGGGGGAGAGCGGCGGCAGCGTCCCGCCGCGCGAGGACTGGTCCGGCTCGACGTTCGGCAACCTGCCGATCGGCCAGGGGCTGTCCATGACGACGTTGCAGATGGCGAGCATGTACCAGGCCATCGCGAACGACGGCGTCCGCGTCCCGCCGCGGGTGATCTCCGCGACCGTCGGGCCGGACGGCGTGCGCACGCCCACCGCGGCCCCGGACGCCGTCCGCGCGATGTCGCCGCAGACCGCGCAGACGATGCGCCAGATGCTGCAGTCGGTGACGCAATCCGGGAGGGGCCCGAACGCGGGCACCGGCGCCCAGGCGGCCATGGACGGCTACCCGGTGGCGGGCAAGACCGGCACCGCCCAGCAGGTCGACCCGTCCTGCGGCTGCTACGCGCGCTCGACGTACTGGATCACCTTCGCCGGCATGTTCCCGGCGCAGGACCCGCGCTACGTCGTCGCGCTGATGCTGGACGCGCCGCCCGGGGGCGACTCCGCCGCCCCGCTGTTCCACGACATCGGCACCTACCTCGCCGCCCACGGCGACGTGCCGGTGTCCACCGCGCCGCCGCGTCAGGTGCCGCTGCAGCTCACGCCGTGAGCGCGAGCTCGTAGTCCTGGCCGAGCACGACCACGCCGAACTCGTCGTGCTCGGCCTGCCCGACGAGCGTGAACCCCTCGGCCAGGTAGATCGCGCGGGCGGCGGCCAACGGGGCGTTGGTCCAGAGCACCAGCCGGGCGTACCCGGCGGCGCGCGCGTGGTCCACGCAGCGGCGCACGAGCGCGCGCCCCACGCCGAGCCCCCGCGCCGTCACCCCCTCCACCGACCAGCCGTACTCGCGGGCGTAGAGCTCCCCGTGCGCCATCACCACCCGGCCCAGATCCCCCGGCCGGTCGGCCGCCCGGAGCGCGACGTCACCCATGACCACACACCCTCCTGACTGAAACGACTGTTTCAGTCAAGCACACTGTGCGGCGTGACGGCGACCGATCCCGCGACGGCGGCGACCGCGCCCGGCGACGGCGGCGAGGGCTCGGCGCGACGGCGCGAGCTGCTCGACGCCGCCTACGGCTGGGTCCTGGAGCACGGGTGGGCGGGCATGTCGCTGCGGCCGCTGGCCGAGGCGGTCGGCTCCAGCCCCCGAGTGCTGCTCTACCTCTTCGGCAGCAAGGACGGGCTGGTGCGGGCCCTGCTCGGGCGGTCCCGGGCGGACCAGCTGCGGGTCCTGGACGCGCTGCCCGACGACGCCGGGCTCGCCACCGCCGGGCGCGTGC
This sequence comes from Actinomycetospora aurantiaca, assembly GCF_037401875.1. Lineage (NCBI taxonomy): Bacteria > Bacillati > Actinomycetota > Actinomycetes > Pseudonocardiales > Pseudonocardiaceae > Actinomycetospora > Actinomycetospora aurantiaca. The sequence goes on from NZ_JBBEGN010000016.1 coordinate 89,755, forward strand.
TGTGGGACTGGCTCGCCGCCGACGAGCACCGCGCGCTCCTGCGTCTGTGGCTCGAGGCCTACAGCCGCTCGGTGGGCGACCCGGACGCGGAGGAGTCCACACCGTGGGCGGGGTTCGCCCGGGACACCGTCACCGACTGGGACCTGCTGCTCGCCGCCCACCAGCCCTCCGGGCGGGTGTCCACCCCGGCCGGCACGGCCGAGCGCGCCCTGCTGCTCGCGGTGCTGCGCGGGGCCCTGCTCGACCTCCTCGCGACCGGCGACACCGACCGCACCGGCGCGGCCGTCGACGCCCACCTGCACGCACTGGAGCACGTCACCGCGAGTGCAGGGCGCGGGGAGGACCGGTCCGGGCGGTGAGTAACCTCCCCCGCGTGCCGCCCGCGCCGAGCCGGACCCCGACCGAGCAGGACGGCGTGATCCGGCCGGACACCGTGGAGCCGACGCCGATCGCCGCCCTCGTCGACCGCATCGCGGCCGCGACCGGCACCGCACCCGAGGTGCGCGGCGAGCTCACCGGCACGACGACGGGTGCGACGCTGCGGGCGGGCGAGGTCCGCTCGGGCGACCTGTTCGCGGCCCTGCCCGGCGCGCGCGCCCACGGCGCGGACTTCGCCGACCAGGCCCTCGGGCGCGGCGCCGCCGCGGTGCTGACCGACGCCGGCGGCGCGACCCGCCCCGCCGTCGGGACCGTGCCGGTCCTGGTCCACCCGCACCCCCGGGAGGCGCTCGGACCGGTGTCGGCGCGGATCTACGGCGACCCGTCGGAGCACCTGGCGCTGCTCGGGGTCACCGGGACCAGCGGCAAGACGACCACGGTCTACCTGCTCGAGGCGGCGCTCGCGGCGGCCGGCGCGACCACGGGACTGATCGGCACCGTGGAGACGCGCATGCGCGGCCGCCGGGTGCCCAGCGCGTTCACCACGCCCGAGGCGCCGGACCTGCAGGCTCTGCTGGCGAGCATGGTCGAGCAGGAGGTCACGCACGCCGCGATGGAGGTCTCGAGCCACGCGCTCGCGCAGGACCGGGTCGGCGGCACCGCGTACGCGGTGGGCGCGTTCACCAACCTCTCCGCGGAGCACCTCGACTTCCATCCGACGATGGAGGACTACTTCGCCGCGAAGGCCCGGCTGTTCGACGGCCGGGCGCAGCGGCACGTGGTGTGCACCGACGACGCGTGGGGCGCGCGCCTGGCGCGCACGGTCGACGCGGCGACGGTGAGCGTCACCGGGCCCGCGGACTGGACCGCCACCGACGTCGTGGCTCACCCGGACGGCACCCAGTCCTTCCGCGTGCACGGGCCCGACGGCGTCGAGGTGCCGGTCGAGCTCGCGCTGCCGGGCACGTTCAACGTCGCGAACGCCCTGGTCGCGCTCGCGTGCGGCCACGCGGTCGGCCTGGACCCGGCCCGGCTCGCCGCCGGGCTCGCGACGGTCGCGGTCCCGGGCCGGATGCAGCGGGTCGACGCGGGCCAGCCGTTCCTCGCGATCGTCGACTACGCCCACAAGCCCGCGGCCGTCGAGGCTCTCCTGACCACCCTGCGGGCGGAGACCGACGGCCGACTTCTCACGGTGCTCGGCTGCGGCGGCGACCGCGACCGCGAGAAGCGCCCCGTCATGGGCGCGCTCGCCGCGCAGCTCGCCGACCTGGTCTGGGTCACCGACGACAACCCGCGCACCGAGGATCCGGCCGCCATCCGCGCCGCGATGCTGGACGGGGCGCACCACGCCGAGGGCGCCCGTGCGATCGTGGCCGAGGAGGGTGACCGGCGGAGCGCGATCCGCGCCGCCGTGGCCGCCGCCGGGCCCGGGGACGTGGTCGTCGTCGCGGGCAAGGGCCACGAGCTCGGCCAGAAGGTCGGTACGGACACCCTGCCCTTCTCCGACGTCGACGAACTCCTGACCGCCATCCGAGAGGACCCTGCGTGATCGAGCTGACCCTCGCGGAGCTCGCCCGCCTCGTCGGCGGGACGCTGCACCGGGCGACCGGCGACGAGCGCGTCACCGGCACGGTCGAGTTCGACAGCCGCGCGGTGGCCCCGGGCGGGCTGTTCGTCGCGCTGCCCGGCGAGCGGGTCGACGGCCACGCCTTCGCGACGACGGCGGTGGCCGCCGGCGCGGCCGGGGTCCTCGCCGCCCGTCCGGTCGACGCGCCGGCCGTGCTGGTGGACCCGCTGCCCGACGGCGCGCACGTCCCCGACGCCGCCCACGACGCGGGCGGCGCGGCGGTGCTGGCCGCACTGGCGACCCTGGCCCGGCACGTGGTGGACGCCCTGCCCGACCTCGGGGTCGTCGGGATCACCGGCTCGTCCGGCAAGACCTCCACCAAGGACCTGGTCGCGGCCCTGCTGGAGCGCGACGGCCCGACGGTGGCCCCGCCCGGCAGCTTCAACAACGAGCTCGGGCACCCCTGGACCGTCCTGCGCTGCGACGCGACGACGAGGCACCTGGTCGCCGAGCTGTCCGCCCGCGGCCGCGGCCACATCGCGGCGCTGTGCCGGGTGGCGCCGCCGCGGATCGGGGCGGTGCTCAACGTCGGGTCCGCGCACCTGGGGGAGTTCGGCTCCCGCGAGGCGATCGCGCAGGCCAAGGGCGAGCTGGTCGAGGCCCTGCCCGCCGCCGACGAGGGCGGGGTCGCCGTCCTGGGCGCGGACGACCCGGTCGTCGCGGCGATGCGGCACCGCACCGCGGCCCGCGTCGTGCACGCGGGCCGGGCGCCGGAGGCCGACGTCCGCGCGGTGGACGAGACGATCGACGCCGAGGGCCGGGCCCGGTTCCGGCTGGTGACCCCGGCCGGCGAGGCCGGCGTCGCCCTCGGCCTGCGCGGCGCCCACCAGGTGGACAACGCCCTGGTCGCGGCCGCGATCGCGCTCGAGGCGACCGGCCTGACCGTGGCCGGGATCGCGGACGCGCTCGGCGCCGCCGCCCCGCGCAGCCGCTGGCGGATGGAGGTCGGCGAGCGGCCGGACGGCGTCCGGGTCCTCAACGACGCCTACAACGCGAACCCGGAGTCCATGCGCGCCGCCCTCGCGACGCTGGCCGCGATGTCGGGACGGCACACGGCCGTCCTGGGCGCCATGGCCGAACTCGGCGACGACGCCGCCGCCGCGCACGCGGAGCTGGGCCGCCTGGCGGCCAGCACCGGCCTGCACCGGCTCGTCGTCGTGGGGGAGGCCGCCCGCGGGGTGCACGAGGCCGCGCGCGACGCGGGCCTGGTCTCGGACCTGGTCCCGGACGCCGCGGCCGCGGTCGACGCCGTGCACGCCGAGCCGGGCGACGTGGTGCTGGTGAAGGCCAGCCGGTCCGCGGGGCTGGAGGAGGTCGCGCAGGCGCTGCTGGGCGGGACACGCAGCGGAGCGGAGCTGGACCAGCTGAAGGGACGGACCTCGTGAGGGGCGTGCTGGTCGCGGCCGGGATCGCCCTCGCGGTGTCGATCCTGCTGACGCCGTACGTGATCCGGCTGTTCATCAAGCAGGGCTTCGGGCAGGAGATCCGCGAGGAGGGCCCGCAGAGCCACCAGGGCAAGCGCGGCACCCCGACGATGGGCGGGGTCGCGATCCTCATCGCGATCTGGGTCGGCTACCTGGTCTCGCACCTGGTCGCGGACGTCTCCATCTCCGCGTCCGGCCTGCTGGTGCTGCTGTTGATGACCTCGCTCGGCGTCGTCGGCTTCCTGGACGACTTCATCAAGATCCGCCGGCAGCGCAACCTGGGGCTGAACAAGACCGCGAAGCTCGTCGGTCAGTTCGTCACCGCGGTGATCTTCGGGGTGCTCGCGCTGCAGTTCTCCGACGAGCAGGGGCTGACCCCGGCGTCGACGAACCTGTCGTTCGTCCGCGACATCGCGATCGTCGGCTTCGGCAGCATCGGCTTCGTCCTGTTCTGCTACCTCATCGTCACCGCCGCCTCGAACGCGGTGAACCTCACCGACGGGCTCGACGGGCTCGCCGCGGGCATCTCGGCGATGGTGCTCGCGACCTACCTGATCGTCTCGTTCTGGCAGTTCCGCAACGCCTGCGGCACCGCGATCGAGGCCGGCTGCTACCAGGTCCGCGACCCGCTGGACATCACCTTGGTCGCCGCCGCGGGGATGGGCGCGTGCATCGGCTTCCTGTGGTGGAACGCGGCACCGGCGCGCATCTTCATGGGCGACACCGGGTCCCTCGCGCTCGGCGGCATGTTCGCGGGCCTCGCGATGGTGACCCGCACCGAGCTGCTCCTGGTCGTTCTCGGCGGGGTGTTCGTCGTCGAGGCCCTCTCGGTGGTCCTGCAGGTCGCGGTGTTCCGGACGACGAGGCGGCGCCTGTTCCGGATGGCCCCGTTCCACCACCACTTCGAGCTGGCCGGGTGGGCCGAGACCACGGTGATCATCCGCTTCTGGCTGCTGGCCGCGATCTGCTGCGCGCTCGGTCTCGGGCTGTTCTACAGCGAGTGGCTGGCCGCGTCCGGTGGCTGAGTCGGCGCACTGGAGCACCCGGCACGTCCTGGTCGCGGGCGCCCGGCGGACCGGGGCGTCGGTCGTCGACGTGCTGACCGAGCTCGGCGCGCGGGTGACCGTGGCCGACGCCGACCCGGCCCAGCTGGCCACCCTGGAGGACCGCGACGCGGAGTTCACCGGGGACGCGACCACGCTGCCCGCGGGCTGCGACCTCGTCGTCACCAGCCCCGGGTTCCGGCCGGACTCGCCGCTGGCCACCGCGGCGCGCGCCGCCGGGGTGGAGATGATCGGCGAGCCGGAGCTGGCGTGGCGGCTGGGGCAGGACCCGGCCGTGTGCCCGGACGGACCACCCACCTGGCTCGCGGTCACCGGCACGAACGGCAAGACGACGACGACCGGCATGCTCGAGGCGGTCCTGCTCGCGGCCGGCCGCGACGCGGTGGCGTGCGGCAACATCGGGCTGCCGATCGTGGACGCGCTGCGCGCCGGGCACCGGGTGCTCGCGGTCGAGCTGTCCAGCTTCCAGCTGGAGTGGTCGCCCTCGGTGGCGCCCTTCGCCGGGGCGGTGCTCAACGTGGCCGACGACCACCTCGACTGGCACGGCTCCATGGCCGCCTACGCGGCCGCCAAGGCCCGGGTGCTGCGCGGACGGATCGCGATCGGCGGTCTCGACGACGAGCGGGCCCACGGTCTGCTGCGGCAGGCGCCCGGCCGCCGGGTCGGCTTCACCCGCGGCGAACCGGGACCGGGCGAGGTCGGGATCAGCACCCATCGCGGCGTGCGGACGCTGGTCGACCGCGCGTTCGACGACGCGGGGGGCGAGGACCGGCGCCCGACCGAGCTGGCCGGCGCCGTCGACATCGCCCCGGGCGGCCCGCCGGGCGAGGCCAACGCCCTCGCCGCGGCCGCCCTCGCACGCGCGATCGGGGTGCCCGCGGACGCGGTCGCGGCCGGCCTGCGCGGGTACGCACCCGGCGCGCACCGCGGGGCGGTGGTGGCCGAGTCCGCCGGTGTCCGGTGGGTGGACGACTCGAAGGCGACCAATCCGCACGCGGCCGCGGCGTCGCTGGCCGCGTACTCCCGCGTGGTGTGGGTGGCGGGGGGCCTGCTCAAGGGCGCGGAGGTCTCCGACCTGGTGCTCGCGCACGCCGGGCGGCTCGCCGGGGCGGTGGTGCTGGGCGCCGACCGGGGCACGATCCTCGACGCCCTGGCCCGACACGCCCCCGAGGTGCCCGTCGCGGACGTCGGCGGGGGCGACGATGGCCCGATGGACGCGATGCTGACGGCGGCCCGGGCCGCCGCCACGATGGCCCGGCCCGGTGACGTCGTGCTGCTCGCCCCGGCGGCCGCCTCGATGGACATGTTCCGGGACTACGCGGCGCGCGGCGACGCGTTCGCCGCGGCCGCCCAGCGGGTCGCCGCGTCGGGCGGGGCCACCGGGGACGTGGCGGGGGAGCCCGCGGAGCCGTCGTCGGGGACGCCGTGACGACCGCCCGCCCGCGCCGGCCGGAGGGCGACCGGCGCCGGCAGGCGTCGCCGCAGGTCCGGGCCGTCGGCGGGGCGCTGCACCAGTGGCTCGGGCGGCCGCTGACCTCGCTGCATCTGGTGCTGGCGGTGTTCGGGCTGCTGACCGCGCTGGGCCTGGTGATGGTGCTCTCGGCCTCGTCGGTGAACGCCTACGCGGCCGGCGGCTCGTCGTACGGGGTGTTCTTCCGGCAGGCCGCGTTCGCGGTGCTCGGCGCCGCGCTCTTCTGGCTCGGCCTGCGGGTGCCGCCGCGGCGGTGGCGCGCGGCCAGCCCGTGGCTGCTCGCGGTGTGCCTGGTGCTGCTGGTGCTGGTCCTGGTCCCGGGTCTCGGTGCACAGGTCAACGGGTCGCGGTCGTGGTTCCGGGTCGCCGGGCTCTCCCTGCAGCCCAGCGAGATCACCAAGATCGCGCTCGCGCTGTGGGGCGCGCACGTCCTCGTGCGGCACCGGCCGGCGCCCCGTCGGTGGCGGCAGGCGCTGCTGCCGATGGTGCCGGTGGCGATGCTGGTCTTCGTGCTGGTCATGCTCCAGCCCGACCTCGGCACGACGATCTCGCTCGGCGTCATCGTGGTCGCCCTGCTGTGGTTCGCCGGGGCGCCGCTGGGTCTACTCGCGCTGCTCGGCACCCTCGGGGTGGTCGGGATGGTGGTGCTGGGCGTGATCGCCAGCTACCGCCAGAGCCGCATCGCCGCGTTCCTCGACCCCGCCAACGCCGACCCGCTCGGCCCGGCCTACCAGGCCCGGCAGGCGCTCTACTCCCTCGCCGACGGCGGGCTGTTCGGGCAGGGCCTGGGCCAGGGCCGCGCCAAGTGGAGCTACCTGCCGAACGCGGACAACGACTTCATCTTCGCGATCATCGGCGAGGAGCTCGGGTTCCTCGGCGCGACCGCGGTGATCGCCCTGTTCGTCACGCTGGCCTACACCGGCCTGCGGATCGCGGCGCGCTCGACCGATCCGTGGATCCGCACCGTCTCGGCGACCCTGACGGTGTGGCTGGTGGTCCAGGCGGCCATCAACATCGGCTACGTCGTCGGCCTGCTCCCGGTGACCGGCATCCCGCTGCCGTTGGTGTCCTCCGGGGGGACCTCGCTCGCCCTCGCCCTGTTCGCGGGCGGCCTGCTCGCGAACTTCGCCCGCCACGAGACCGACGCCGCCGCGGCACTGCGCACGCACGGCCAGGGCCGCCTCGCCCGCGCCCTGCGACTGCCGCCGCCCGAGCCGGGGCGTGTCCGCACCACCTGAGGAGTTCCGTGCCCGACCGGCCCGACCAGCCCGACCGGACCGACCGTCCCCGCCGCCCGCTCTCCGTCGTCGTCGCGGGGGGCGGCACGGCCGGCCACATCGAGCCCGCGCTCGCCCTGGCCGACGCGGTGCGCCGACTGCGGCCCGATGCCCGGGTGACCGCCCTGGGGACCGCGCGCGGCCTGGAGACGACGCTCGTCCCGAAGCGCGGCTACCCGCTCGAGCTGGTCCCGCCGGTGCCGCTGCCCCGGAAGCCGTCGAAGGACCTCGCCGCGCTGCCGTGGCGGATCGTGCGGTCGGTGCGGCGGACGCGGCAGGTGCTCAGGGAGGTCGACGCGAACGTCGTCGTCGGGTTCGGCGGCTACGTCGCCCTGCCCGCCTACCTCGCGGCGCGGCTGCCCGGCACGCGGATGCCGGTGGTGGTGCACGAGGCCAACGCGACCGCGGGGATCGCCAACAAGGTCGGGGCCCGCCACGCGGCGGCCGTGGCGGCGGCCGTCCCCGGCAGCGGGCTCGACGGCCCCGTGATCGGGATACCGTTGCGGCGGGCGATCACCGGCCTGGACCGCGAGGCGCTGCGGGCGAAGGCCCGGGCCCACTTCGGCCTGGACCCGGACGCGCCCACGCTGCTGGTGTTCGGCGGCTCGCAGGGGGCGCGGTCGTTGAACGAGGCGGTCGCCGGCGCGGCCGGTGCCCTCGCCCGGGCGGGGATCGGGGTGCTGCACGCGCACGGCCCGAAGAACTCCGTCGAGGTCGAGGCCGTCCGGGGAGCACCGCCGTACGTGGCCGTGCCCTATTTGGAGCGGATGGACCTGGCCTACGCCGCGGCGGACCTGACGATCTGCCGGTCCGGGGCGATGACGGTCGCCGAGGTGTCCGCGGTGGGGCTGCCCGCGATCTACGTGCCGCTGCCGCACGGCAACGGCGAGCAGCGGCTGAACGCGCTGCCCGTCGTCGAGCACGGCGGCGGCCTCCTGGTCGAGGACGCGGAGCTGACCCCGGAGAAGGTCGCCGAGCTCGTCGTCCCCCTGCTGACCAGCGGGGAGCGGCTCTCCGCGATGAGCGTGGGAGCCCGGCGTACGGGGCACGCGGACGCGGACGAGACACTGGCCCGGATGGTGCTCGACGCGGCGGAGGGGGACCGGTGACCGAGGAGATCATGCAGCCGGGGGAGCAGACGGTGTCCCCGGAGCTGCCGCGGCTGCTCTCGCGCGTGCACTTCATCGGCGCGGGGGGCGCCGCCATGAGCGGGATCGCCCGCATCCTGCTGGCACGCGGGGCGATGGTGTCCGGCTCGGACGCGAAGGACTCGCGGGCGGTGCTGGCGCTGCGCACGCTCGGCGCGGAGGTCTCGGTCGGCCACGACGCGGCGAACCTGGACCTGCTGCCCGGCGGGCCCACCGCCCTCGTCACCACCAAGGCCGTCCACCAGGCCGACCCGGACAACCCCGAGCTGCTCGAGGCCGCCGCCCGGGGCGTCCCGGTGCTGCACCGCTCGGCGGTGCTCGCCGAGCTGATGGCCGACCACCGGGCGGCGTGCGTCTCCGGCAGCGCGGGCAAGACCTCGACCACGTCGATGCTCGTCGTCGCGCTGCAGGCGTGCGGCACGGACCCGTCGTTCATGATCGGCGGCGACCTGCTCGCGTCCGGCTCCAGCGCCCACCACGGGCACGGCGACGTCTTCGTGGCCGAGGCGGACGAGTCCGACGGGTCGTTCCTCGCCTACTCACCCGCCGTCGCGGTCGTCACGAACGTCGAGCCCGACCACCTCGACCACCACGGCACCGTCGACGCCTACGTCGCGGTGTTCGACGCGTTCGTCGGCCGGATCGAGCCCGGCGGGGCCCTCGTCGTGTGCGCCGACGACCCGGGCGCGGCGGCCCTGGGCGACCGGGCGGCCGCCGCGGGCGTGCGGGTCCGGCGCTACGGGCGCGCGGCGACCGGGCCGGACGACGTCACCGTGCTCGACTACCGCGCGGAGGCCGCCTCGGGGGTGCTGACGATCCGCGTGGGCGGCGTCGAGCGGACGGTGCGCCTCGGGGTCGCCGGGGAGCACCAGGCGCTCAACGCGTGCGCCGCGCTGCTCGCCGGGCTCGACCTCGGTGCGCCGCTCGAGCGGCTCCTCGCCGGCCTGGCGTCGTTCACCGGGGTCCGGCGCCGGTTCGAGCTGCGGGGCGAGCACGGCGGGGTCCGGGTCTACGACGACTACGCCCACGCGCCGACCAAGGTCGCCGCGCAGCTGCGGGCCGCGCGCCCGGTGCTGGGGGAGCGGGGCCGGCTGATCGTCGCGTTCCAGCCGCACCTGTACTCGCGCACCCGCGACTTCGCAGTGCAGTTCGGGGAGGCGCTCTCGCTGGCCGACGAGGTCGTCCTGCTCGACGTGTACGGCGCCCGCGAGCAGCCCGAGCCCGGGATCAACGGCGCGACGATCGCCCGGGAGGTCGGCCTGCCCGCCGAGCACGTGCACTACGAGCCGTCCTGGGCCGCCGTGCCCGCCCTGCTCGCCGACCTCGCCCGACCCGGCGACCTGGTGATCACCATGGGGGCGGGCGACGTGACCGTGCTCGGCCCGGAGGTCCTCGCCGAGCTCGAGCGCCGGAACTCGCCGGCCCACGTCGGGGGCTGAGCCCGCTGCCGCCGCCCACGCGCCGCCCGCGCCCCGGTGCGCCCGACGGCAGGACGGGGCGCTCCGGGCGCACGCGTGACGGTCGCGAGGCGCGGGGCCGGCGGCCCTCGTCGCGCCCGCCGCGGGACCGCCCGGTCCGCGACCACGCCGCGCTCAAGGCGCGCGCCGCCCGTCGGCGCACGCTGCGGCGGCGCGTGACGGCCGGGGTGCTCGCGCTCCTCGTCGCCGGGGGCCTCGTGTACCTGCTGGGCTTCTCGCCGGTGTTCGACGTGCGGTCGGTGCAGGTGGACGGCGCCTCCCCGGAGACGCTGCCCGCGGTGCAGGACGCGGCCGCCGTGCCGCCGGACACGTCACTGCTGTGGCTCTCCACGGCCGAGCTGGACGCCCGGGTGGCGACGATCCCGCGGGTCGCCTCGGTGGACGTCCGGCGGTCCCTGCCGGGCACGGTGACCGTGACGGTGACCGAGCGGGAGCCGGTGGTGGCGGTGCCCGTGGCGGGCGGGGTCGCGCTCGTGGACGCGACCGGCTTCGTCTACCGCACCCTGCCCGCCCCGCCCGCCGGCGTCCCGCGGCTGGTCCTGCCGCCCGCGGTCGCGGCGTCGCCGGAGGACCCGGCCACCGTGGCGGCCGTGCGGGTGCTGCAGGCCCTGCCGCCGGAGCTGCGGCGCCAGGTCACGGAGCTGCGCGCGGGCAGCGCGTACGACGTGTCGTTCACCCTCGACGGCCGGACCGTGCGCTGGGGCGCCGACGCCGAGGACGAGCGCAAGGCCGCCGTCCTCGGCCCGCTCCTGACGCGCCCGGGCTCGGTCTACGACGTCTCCACCCCGGAACTCCCCGTCGTCAGCTGACCCTCGATCACCACTCGAAGTGTCACGCGTGGTCACCGTGTCTCGGGTGGCCCGCGGGCACCGAGGGTGGTCACGGGACCCTCGTCCGGGTGGACGGCCCTCCTCCGGGCGACCTGTGAAGTGGTTGTGACCTGCACGAACGGGTTTCACCACTCTGGTTATCACTCACGTGCACACCACGCGTTTCGCTTGACCCCCATGTGTCACGCAGCGTCAACTCTGCGCCGTCGGCACGACGGTGGGGAGAGGTGCGAGCACGATGACCAAGAGGACCGGCCGCGACTCCGGGGGTGCGGCTCCCCCACGGGTCCGGCGGGCGCTGGCGGGCGCCCTCGCCGCTGCCGCGGCCGCCTCGATCCTGGGGGCGACCCTCGGCCACGCACCCGTGGCGCGGGCGGCCGAACCGGGGGAGTCCTGGATCCCGGAGCTCGCCGTCGAGGGCGGGGACGACACCAACGTCGTCGCCACCACCGGCGCGATCCGGCTCGCCGACGGCGTCGTCCGCGCGCAGAGCGCCCGCTCGACGCGCAACGAGGGCGAGCTGCTCCTCCCGCCCCGCCGCCTCACCGCGCCCGCCACGTCGATCGCCGCCGAGGCCACCGCGGACGTCCCGCCGGGCGCCGAGGTGCTCGTCGACGTCCGCGGCCTGCGCTCCGACGGCACCTGGAGCCAGTGGAGCACCGCCGGACCGGCCGGCCCGGCCGTGCTCGCCCAGCCCGCGACGGAGGTGCAGGTCCGGGTCACCCTCGTCGGCGGCGACTTCGGTGCGAGCCCCGCGCTGCAGCGGCTCTGGCTCGCGGGCGAGCGCGGGACCACCGCCCCCGCCCCCACCACCGCACCCACCCCTGCACCCACCACCGCGCCCGCCCCGCCGACCGTCCCCACGGCCGCCCCCGCGCCGCAGCCCGAGCCCGCCAAGGCCGCCCCGGTGACCAGCCGGGTCTTCGCCACCCGGATCGGCCTGGTCGGCAACACCACCGCCAACGGCCACGTCATCGTCCCGCGCGACCACTTCGTCGCCCTGCCCTCGCGCCGCGGTCTCTCGCCCCGGGACAAGGGCGACTACACCGTCAAGGTCTGCGCCGCGAACGGGCGGTGCGCCTGGTCGCCGGTGTGGGACGTCGGGCCCTGGAACATCCGCGACGACTACTGGAACCCGCCGGGCACCCGCCAGGAGTGGGGTGACCTGCCGCAGGGGTTCCCGCAGTCCCAGGCCGCCTTCGAGCGTGGCTACCACGGCGGCAAGGACGGGTTCGGACGGCGGGTCGCGAACCCCGCGGGCATCGACCTCGCCGACGGCACCTACTACGACGACCTGCAGCTGCGGGACAACGCGTGGGTCACCGTCACCTACCTCTGGACCGCCACCGGGCCGTCGGCCCTCGCCCGCCCCACCGCCGCCCCGACCGTGGTCGTCCGCTCCGCCCCGACCGACGCGTCGTCCTCGGTCGGTGCCGTCGCCGCCGGGGCGCGGATGGCCGTCACGTGCTCCGCCGCCGGCCAGCTGCGCGCCGGCTCGCAGGGCTCGAGCGACCGGTGGCTGCAGATCGGTCCCCAGCAGTACGTCCCCGCCGCCGCCGTGGAGGCCCCCCGTGTCGCGCCCTGCTGATCTCCTCGAACCCCTCGCCCCCCGCCCGCTCTCCCCGCACGCCGGCCCGGGCGCGACGCCCCCGACCGCCCCCGAGGACCGCGAACGCCGTCGCCGCACCCGCCGTCGGGCCGCCCTCGCCGCGGGGGCCGGTGCGTTCCTCGCGGCCGTCGTCGGCCTCGCGGCCTCGGCGGCCGCCGTCCCCGGCGGCGAGACGTGGGGCAGCGAGCTCGCCGTCTCCGGCGGGGACGACGTCAACGTCTCCCTCGTCGACGGCGCGGTGCGGCTCGCCACGCCGTCCACCGCGAAGGCCCGCTCCGAGGGCGTCATGCTCCTCCCGCCGCGCCGCCCGGCCGCGCCCGCCAACGCCGTCACCACCGAGCTCACCGCGGACCTGCCGCCCGGCACCTCCGCCCGCGTCGACGTGCGCGGCATCCTGCCCGACGGGTCGTGGAGCCGGTGGCTGCCCACGAAGGACGACGTCCGCACCGTCCTGCCCGCGACCACCACCCAGGTGCAGGCGCGGGTGGTCATGCTCGGCGGGTCCGGATCGGTGAGCCCCGCCGTCGAACGGCTCTGGATGACCACCTCGACGACGAGCGCCGCCCCCGCCACCGGGACCGCCCCGGCCGCGCCGACCACGACCGCGCCGGCCACCACGAGGCCCCCGGCCCCGCCCTCGACCACCGTCATCCCGATCCGACCCGGTGCGCCGGCGCCGGCCGCGACCCCGAACGCCGCGCCGACCCCGGCGGCGAAGCCGATCTGGGACGCGGCGATCACCGCACAGGGCCTCGGCATGTTCAAGGACACGCCCTGGAACATGGTCGGGGCGAAGACGCCGACCGTCGTGCCGGCCACCGACCTGGCCGGGCGCAAGGCGCTGAAGTTCACGATGCCTGGCGGCGGCAAGCGCTCCGAGATCGAGCCGAACGTCGACAACTTCACCGAGGGTCAGGACCGCTACATCCGCCTCTCGGTCCGGCTGGCCGACGGGTTCCCGGTGGACACCGACTCCTGGCAGCTCATCACCCAGTTCAAGAACGAGGGCACCGGCAGCCCGCCGCTCGAGCTGCGCATCGGCAACGGCAACTTCGTCCTCTCCGGCGGCTTCGGTCACCCGAGCGGCTCGAAGAGCTTCGACAAGGTGATCGCGCCGGCCGCCGTCGGGAAGGTGACGACGCTCGTGCTGCACGTGAAGTTCTCGTCCACGAGCTCGAAGAGCGTCGTCGACGCGTGGGTCGACGGGCAGCAGAAGGTCACCGGCTTCCGCCCGCCGGGTGGCACCCTCTACCCGGGCGACTACAGCTACTGGAAGCTCGGGCTCTACCGCGACACCGGCATCGGGAAGACCTCGACCTACGAGCTCTCCGACGCCAAGCTCGGCGACTCCTACGCCGCCGTGGCCGGCTGACCATCCGGGCCCTCCGGACCCTCGACCCGCCGTCGAGGGTTCGGAGGGGGTGTGGCAGACGGGTGACATCGACCCGGGACATGCCCGGCGCGCCTGCGTGCATCGCCGGGTGTCGGCTGCCTACGGTCACGCCGACACCGGAACGGGGAAGCCAACCATAGACCTCCAGGTGAGGTCGAGGGTCGAGGGTTCGCCCGCGTGTCGGCCGGTGTCGCCGAGCTGCAGAGGTGAAAGGCGGTCCCATGACGCCCCCGCACAACTACCTGGCCGTGATCAAGGTCGTCGGCATCGGTGGCGGCGGCGTCAACGCCGTCAACCGCATGATCGAGGTCGGCCTCAAGGGGGTCGAGTTCATCGCGGTGAACACCGACGCCCAGGCGCTGCTGATGTCCGACGCCGACGTCAAGCTCGACGTCGGCCGCGAGCTCACCCGCGGGCTCGGTGCGGGCGCGGCGCCCGACGTGGGCCGCCGCGCGGCCGAGGACCACGCCGAGGAGATCGAGGAGGTCCTCAAGGGGGCCGACATGGTCTTCGTGACGGCGGGTGAGGGCGGTGGCACCGGGACCGGCGGCGCCCCGGTGGTCGCGAGCATCGCCCGCAAGCTCGGCGCGCTGACGATCGGCGTCGTCACCCGCCCGTTCTCCTTCGAGGGCAAGCGGCGCGCGACCCAGGCCGAGAACGGCATCACCGAGCTGCGCAACGAGTGCGACACGCTCATCGTCATCCCGAACGACCGGCTCCTGCAGCTGGGCGACGTCTCGCTCTCGTTGATGGACGCCTTCCGGTCCGCCGACGAGGTCCTCCTCTCCGGGGTCCAGGGCATCACCGACCTCATCACGACGCCGGGTCTGATCAACCTGGACTTCGCCGACGTCAAGAGCGTCATGTCCGGGGCGGGCAGCGCCCTGATGGGCATCGGCTCCGCGCGGGGCGACGGGCGCAGCGTCGAGGCCGCGGGCAAGGCGATCAACTCGCCGCTGCTCGAGGCGTCCATGGACGGCGCCTACGGCGTGCTGCTGTCGATCGCGGGCGGCTCGGACCTGGGCCTGTTCGAGATCAACGAGGCCGCGTCGCTGGTGCAGGAGGCCGCGCACCCGGACGCGAACATCATCTTCGGGACGGTCATCGACGACTCGCTGGGCGACGAGGTCCGCGTCACCGTCATCGCCGCGGGCTTCGACTCCGGCACCGTCCCGCACGCCAAGGCCGTCCCGAGCGCGATCGGGTCCACCGGCCGGACGGGCCCGGGCCGGGGCCCCATCGCCGGCGGCGACTCCGGCCCGCGGCAGCCCTCGGCCCCGCCGAGCCAGCCGCCGAGTCAGCCCCAGCCGGCCATCCCGACGGCGGTCGCCCAGGCCCCGACGACCCCGTCGATGCCGGTGCCGAAGCCGGAGGAGGTCGAGGCCGCCAAGGAGGGGTCCGCGGACGCGGCGTCCACCCCGTCGGCGACGTCGTCGAAGGGCAAGGACGAGGACGACGTCGACGTCCCCTCGTTCATGCGCTGAGAGAATCGGACGCGTGCGGGTACGTCGTGTCCTGACCACGCGTGCGGGCGGCCGGTCGAAGCCCCCGTACGACTCCTTCAACCTCGGCGACCACGTGGGCGACGACCCCGCGGCGGTCGCCGCGAACCGCGACCGGCTCGCCCGGGGCATCGGCCTCGGGCCCGGCCGGGTCGCGTGGATGAACCAGGTCCACGGCACGGACGTGGTGGTCGTCGACGGCCCGCAGGAGGAGGTCCCGACCGCGGACGCCCTCGTCACCGAGCAGCCGCGGCTCGCGCTCGCCGTCGTCGTGGCGGACTGTGTGCCGGTGCTGCTGGCCGACCCGGAGGCCGGCGTCGTCGCGGCGGCGCACGCGGGCCGGACCGGCGCGGCCGCGGGCGTGCTGCCCGCGACGCTGCGCGCGATGGAGGAGCTCGGCGCGGAGCGCGACCGGGTCGAGGTCCTGCTCGGGCCGAGCGTGTGCGGGCAGTGCTACGAGGTGCCCGCCGCGATGCGCGACGAGGTGGAGGCCGCGCTGCCCGGCAGCGCGGGCACCACCCGCGTCGGCACGCCGTCGCTCGACCTGCGGGCCGGGCTGGTGCGCCAGCTCGGCGACGAGGGCGTCCTCAAGATCGACGCCGACGGGCGCTGCACCTTCGAGGACGACCAGCTCTTCAGTCACCGGCGCGCCCGACCCACCGGACGCCTCGCCGGGGTCACGTGGTGGGAGTACGACCGCCGGTGACCCCGTCCGAGGTGGAGGAGCGCCGGGAGGGCCTCCGTCGGGCGCTGGCCGACGTGCGGGCGCGGATCGACGCCGCGGCCCGCGCCGCCGGGCGCGACCCCGCGGAGGTCGAGCTGCTCGCCGTCACGAAGACCTGGCCGGCCTCCGACGTCGCGCTGCTGGTCGACCTGGGCCTGGCCGAGTTCGGGGAGAACAAGGAGCAGGAGGGCGCGGCCAAGGCCGCCGAGCTCGCCGACCTGCGGCCGGAGGCCGAGGTGCGGTGGCGGGTGGTCGGACGGCTGCAGCGCAACAAGGCGCGCTCGCTCGCGCGGTGGGCGCACGCGGTGGACTCCGTGGACTCCCCGCGGCTCGCCGACGCCCTCGACCGCGCCGCGGGCGCCGCGGAGGAGGCGGGGGAGCGCTCCGGGCCGCTGCACGTGCTCGTGCAGGTCAGCCTCGACGGCGCGGAGGGGCGCGGGGGCGTCCCGGTCGACGAGGTCGCGGCGCTGGCCGAGCGTGTCGACGCGGCGGCACACCTGTCACTCGACGGCGTGATGACGGTGGCGCCGCGCGACGCCGAGCCCGCGGAGGCCTTCGCCACGTTTGCCGCCCTCGCCGAGTGGGTGCGCCGGGACTTCCCGGGGGCGCGGACCCTCTCAGCAGGCATGTCGGGGGATCTGGAGGCCGCGATCGAGCACGGTTCGACGTGTGTGCGTGTCGGAACGGCCCTCCTCGGCACCCGGTAGCTAGCGTTCCGTGTGAGTGAATGACACGGATGTAAGTCGGCGGTCCCGCGGGTCGGTCGGCGGTGGTGAAGGGGAGAGGGCTGCCATGACCGCTCTGCACCGGGTGAAGGCGTACTTCGGCATGGTGCCCGCGGACGAGCTGGACGCCTACGACGGCTACGGCGATCCCCGCGACCGCTACGACGACTACGGGCCGGATCGCTACGGGCGCCGTCGGCACGAGGCGGACCGGTACACCGACCGCTACGAGGAGCGCCGGGACTCCAGGGACTCCTACGACCGGGACTCCTACGACTCGTTCGACGCCTACGACGACCGCTTCGACGGCGACCGGTACGCCGACCGCTACGAGCGCGCCGGCGAGCGTCGCCCGGAGCGCGCCGACCGGTCCGCCGCCGAGGACCGGGCCCGCGCCCCGCGCCCCCGGGACCCCGAGCCGGAGGGGCGCGCCGAGCGCGACCTGGCGCACCTGCGCGCCGAGACCGACCGGACGTCGTCCGGCGACCGCGACGAGGAGGCCGACGTGTCCGTGCGCTCGAACAGCCGGGGCCGGAGCTGGGAGCAGAACACCGGCCCGAACCACACCTCGCGGTCGCGGTCGTCCGCGCTGGCCGCGGTCGGGGGGACCTCGTCGTCCGGCTCGTCGTCCGGGTCGCTCTCCGGGTCGCTCGCCTCCGCCGGCGGCTCGTCCGCCGCCGAGTCGCTGCGCGCCTCCGGTGCGGCCGCGCTCGCGCTCGGGGTCGAGGAGGAGGCCCGCCCGGTGCGCGCGGTCGAGTCGTCGCCGGTCACGGCGAAGGGCCCGGACACCCCCGCGGTCCCGGAGATCACCACGCTGCGGCCGACCAGCTACAACGAGGCCCGGGTCATCGGCGAGCGCTACCGCGACGGCATCCCGGTGATCATGAACCTGACCGAGATGGACGACGCCGCCGCGAAGCGGCTCGTCGACTTCGCGGCCGGGCTCGCGTTCGCCCTGCGGGGCTCGATCGAGAAGGTCACGAACCGGGTGTTCCTTCTCTCACCGCCCAACGTCGAGGTCTCGGCGACCGATCGGCGCAAGTTCGCGGAGACTTCCTGACCCCCGGTTCCTGAGCCGAATCTGAGAGCGGGCAAGCCCTCTCCGAGCGATTGCGTTCAGTGGTCGCACGGGGGCGGTGAGCGTCCGACCGGTCCGTCGAGGGCCGGTGGAGCAGGCGAAGTCCGATCGTCACGGGCGGTGCGCCGCGGTGAGCGGTCCCGCACCGTCCGGCCGATCGCTCTCAGGCGTGTCGCGAGGTACGCGTGTGGGTGGACGTCCCGTGATCCGTGGCGCTGTGTCACCGATCGG
The DNA here is from genome assembly GCF_037401875.1 of Actinomycetospora aurantiaca. NCBI lineage: Bacteria > Bacillati > Actinomycetota > Actinomycetes > Pseudonocardiales > Pseudonocardiaceae > Actinomycetospora > Actinomycetospora aurantiaca. The sequence goes on from NZ_JBBEGN010000016.1 coordinate 107,714, forward strand.
GCGTCGTACGCAGCGCATGACTGGACCCGTCCACTATGGTTCACCTGCTCGCAGAGGTCATACTCTGCGGGTCGCGGAGCTCGAAGAGCCCGAGGTACCTGGGGTTCCGCAGCCAAGGAGTGCTTGAGGAGATCCGATGCCGCTGACCCCTGCCGACGTCCACAACGTCGCGTTCAGCAAGCCGCCGATCGGCAAGAGGGGCTACAACGAGGACGAGGTCGACGCGTTCCTCGACCTCGTCGAGGCCGAGCTCGGGCGTCTGATCGAGGAGAACAACGATCTCCGCGAGCAGGTCGAGCAGCTCGAGCAGCAGCTCTCGAGCGCCCACGCCGACCTCGACGACGCCCGCAGCAAGGCCGCAGCCGCCCCGTCGCAGCCGAGTGCGCCGTCCCAGCCCCCCGCGCCGGCGACCACGATGGTCCAGCCCCCGCAGCAGCGTCCGGTCGAGGACGCCCCGCGGACGGTGCAGCAGCCGATGCCGGTGGCACAGCAGCCCGTGCCGCAGCAGCAGTCGGTCGTGCCGCCGCCCTTCGGGTCGGACCCGTCCCCCATGGGCGGCGGGGGTGACCACCACGTCCAGGCGGCCAAGGTCCTCGGGCTCGCCCAGGAGATGGCGGACCGTCTGACCGCGGAGGCCAAGTCCGAGGCCGACGGGATGCTGTCCGACGCGCGGACCAAGTCCGAGCAGCTCCTCTCGGAGGCGCGCACCAAGTCCGACAGCATGGTCAACGAGGCGCGCAGCCGCGCCGAGACGATGCTGAACGACGCCCGCACCCGGGCGGAGACGCTGGAGCGGCAGGCCCGCGACAAGGCGTCGACCCTGGAGCGGGACGCCCAGCGCAAGCACAACGAGACGATCACGCTCATCGAGCAGCAGAAGACCGGTCTCGAGAAGAAGATCGACGAGCTGCGCACGTTCGAGCGGGAGTACCGCACGCGACTCAAGACCTACCTGGAGTCGCAGCTGCGTGACCTGGAGGGCCGAGGATCGGCGGCACCCGCCGACGGCGCCGGCCGGAACGGTTCCGGGGGTTACGCGACCAGCGGTTACGGCTCGCGGGCCGAAGCCGGCAGCTGAGTCGGTCGACTCGGTCGGGGCAGGGGAAGGCCTCCGATCGATGAGCCGACGCGGTACGTGAGGGGCCGACCGTGCTACTGCTCGTCCTGCTCTGCGTCGTCGTGGCGTTCGCCCTGCTCGTGGTCGCCGTGGTCACCACCACGGCGGCCTGGGCGTGGGGTTCGGTCGCGGCGAGCGCCGTGGCGGCGGCCCTGCTGATCGCCGACGTCCTGCGGCGCCGCAAGGCCCGTGCGGCCACTCCGGAGCCCGTCGCGGCGACGGCCGGTGCTCCCGGCCAGGAGCCGTGGCAGCAGCAGCCCGCCGACCGGGCGCCCTCGCAGCCGGTGGGCGCCCCACCGTCCTCCGGCCCGGTGCCGCAGGACGGTGCCGGCCCGGTGGCGAGCCGACCGTTCGCCGACGCACCGCAGCAGTCCGCGGGCCAGAGGGGCCCGGGTGGCCCCGGCGGTCCCGGCGGGCGCCCGTCGATGCCCCCGCCGCCGGCCCGGCCCCGCGGCATCCCGCGCGGACTGCGCGCCCCGGCGACCGGCCGTCTCGGGCACGACCCGTCGCGGGTGCCGAACGCCCCCGAGGGCTCTCGGTTCCTCGGCCTCGTGCCACTGCCGAACACCCCGGCCGCCGGTCCCGGCGGCCGTCCCCTCGGCGGCCCCCCGCCGCAGGGCCCGGGTGCCCCGCAGGGCCCGGGTGCCCCGCAGGGCGCCGGGCGCGCCGGAGGTCCGCAGGGGCCGTTCGCGCCGGGGTCGGTCCCGCCCACCTCCACGCCCTACGGCGGCCCGCCGCAGGCACCCGCCGCCCACGCGGCCGGCGGGACCGGGGAGGACGCGCGGCCGGAGACCGCCGCGACGTCCGATGCGCGGGCCGCGGAGACGGCGGCGGACGAGCCGAGGTCGAACGGCCGCGCCACGACCGCCGCGACGGCCGGCGCCGCCGGTGCCGCCGGTGCTGCGGCCGCCGGAGCGGCTGCGACGCACGGACCGGAGGACGAGCAGGACGCCACGAACCGGATGTCGGCGGAAGCGCTGGACCGGGTGCGGCGCGGGCCCACCGGGCCGACCGGACCGTCGTCGGACGCCGCGGCGCCCGAGCGGGCCGACGGCGCGGAGCCACAGCGACCCCGCGGACCCGAGTCCGCGGGTGACACCCGGCCGGGCGGCCCCGACGACCCCCGGGCCGATGACGGCCGCCGCGCCCCGGCCGGCCCGCCGAGCCGGCCCGTGGAGGCCGTCGACGGTGCGCCGACCGCCGGTGGGCAGGGCCCGCCCCCCGGGCGGCAGGGACCCGAGACCCCGGGCCGGCCGCCGCAGCAGGGTGACGCGGCCGGTACGGCCCAGACCCGCCTCGGCCAGGGCCCGCCGCCGCAGAACCCGGGGACACCCGGCGCGCCGAACCAGGCCGGGCCCACGCAGGCCGGGCCCACGCAGGCCGGCCAGGGCCCCGGCGGCCAGGTCCCGGGCCGCAACGGCGCCGGACACCAGGGCGCCCCGCCGCCGATGGCGCCGCCCCCGATGGCCCCGCCCGCCCGCGCGCCGGAGCCGGAGGACGAGAACCCGGAGGCGGCCGCGCTCGACGTCGTCGTCGCCCGGGTCGACGAGGTGCTGGTCATCGACGAGGAGCCGCGGTTCCACCTCGGCCGGTGCGGCTACCTGTTCGGCCGCGAGGTGATCCCGCTGCCGGTGTCCGAGGCGATCGAGCTCGGCTTCACCGGGTGCTCGTGGTGCACCCCGGTCCAGTCACTGGCCGAGCAGCACGGCGCGGACAGTCGCCGCTGACCCGATCCGCCGCCCGGCGTGATCGGATGGGCGTCGTGGACACCCCGACCGGTACGCAGCCCACCACCGCCGCCGGCCGCTGGACCGCCCTGATGGCGGCCCGGCGCGTCCCGGACGAGATCCTCGCCCACGCCCCGGCCAGCCCCTACCGGCAGGACCCGGAGCGCTTCCGGCCCGTCGCCGCCCCGCCCGACACCCCGTCGCGTCGCGCGGCCGTGGCCCTCCTCGCCGCCTCGGCGGACCGGACCGTGCTCGACGTCGGGTGCGGCGCGGGAGCGGCCTCGCTCGCGCTCGTGGGGGAGGCCCGGCACGTCGTCGGGGTCGACCCGGCGTCGGACATGCTCGCGGCCTTCGTCGCCGCCTGTCTGGAGTGGGGAATGCCCTACCAGGGCGTCCTCGGGTCGTGGCCCGAGGCGCTGGACGACGCCGGGACCGCCGAGGTCGTGCTGTGCCACCACGTCGGCTACGACACCGGCGACCTCGCCGCCTTCGCGGCCGGGCTGGGCGCGGCCGCGCGCGTCGGCGTCGTCATGGAGATCCACGCCGAGCACCCGCAGGCCTGGCTCGACCCGTTCTTCGAGCGCTTCCACGGTCTGCGCCGGCCCGCCCCGCCGACCGCCGACGACGCGCTCGCGGTCCTGACCGAGCTGGGCGTGGACCCGCAGGTCGAGCGGTGGACCGCCGAGGTCCGCCCGGTCGAGGACCCGCAGGCCCGCGCCTCCCGGGTCACCCGCCGGCTGTGCCTGCCGCCGGAGCGTGCCGGGCACGTCGCGACGGCGCTCGCCGCCCACGACGGACCGACCGCGCCGCCGGCGGAGCGGGTCACGATCAGCTGGCGGCCGTGACGGGGCCGCTAGGATCACCACTTCCGTCGGGGTGAGGCGAACGGAGGACCGCGGCACGTGGACCGGCTGCCGCTGCTGCTCGGGATCGGCTCGGCCGTCGTCCTGCTCGCGGTCGTCGCCGTCCGCTTCTCCACGCGGCTCGGGCTGCCCTCGCTGCTGCTCTACCTGGGCATCGGGGTCCTCATCGGCGAGTCCGGCCTCGGCATCCGGTTCGACGACGCCGACCTCACGCAGGCCCTCGGGCTCGCCGCGCTCGTGCTGATCCTGGCGGACGGCGGGATCTCCACCCGCTGGTCCACCGTCCGGCCCGCCCTCGGCCTCGGGATCGCGCTGTCGACGGTGTCGGTGGTGGTCAGCATCGGCGTGACCGGCTTCGCGCTGCACTGGCTGCTCGGCCTGGACCTGCGGGTCGGCTTCCTCTGGGGCGCGGTGCTGTCGTCCACCGACGCGGCGGCGGTGTTCAGCGTGCTGCGCGGCCTCGGGCTCGGCGGGCGGCTGGTCGGCGCGCTGGAGCTGGAGTCCGGGCTCAACGACGCCCCGGTGTTCATCGCGGTCGTGCTGCTGTCGGCCGGGACGGCGCTGTCGTGGACCGACCCGCTGCTCGTGGTCTACGAGCTCGTCCTCGGCGGCGTGCTCGGCGGACTGCTCGGCCGGGTGGGGGCGGCCGGGCTGAAACGGGCGGCGCTCCCCGCCACCGGCCTGTACCCCCTGGCCACGCTCGCCGTCTGCGTCGGGGCGTTCGCGCTCGTCCAGAGCCTCCACGCCTCCGGGCTGCTCGCCTGCTACGTCGCCGCCCTCGTGCTCGGCAACGCCGCGCTGCCGCACCGCGAGGGCACCCGCTCGTTCGCCGAGGGCCTCGGCTGGCTCGCCCAGATCGGGCTGTTCGTGCTGCTGGGGCTCTACGTCTCCCCGGACCAGCTGCTCGACGCCGTCGTCCCGGCCCTGATCGCCGCCGCGGTCCTGCTGGTGCTGGCGCGCCCGCTGTCCGTGATGGCGGCGACCGTGTGGTTCCGGCTGCCGTGGCAGGAGCAGGCCTTCCTGTCGTGGGCGGGGCTGCGCGGAGCCGTCCCGATCGTGCTCGCACTCATCCCGCTGACCAGCGGGCTCGACGGCGCCCGCGAGCTGGTCGACGCGGTGTTCGTGCTCGTGGTGGTCCTGACCGTCGTGCAGGGGACCACCCTCCCCGCGGTCGCCCGGTTCCTCGGGCTGGCGAAGCCCCAGGTGCAGGAGATCGAGGTGGACGCGGCGCCCCTCGAGGCGCTGCGGGCCGACCTGCTGCAGATGACCGTGCCGCAGGGTTCGCGGATGCACGGGGTGTACGTGCGGGAGCTGCGGCTGCCCGAGGGCACCGGGCTGTCGCTGGTGGTGCGCCGCGGCGCGAGCTTCACCCCGCAGGGCGACACCCGCCTGCAGGAGGGCGACCAGCTCCTAGTCGTCGCGACCGCCACCGCGCGGGAGGCGGCCGAGCGGCGGCTGCGCGCGGTCGACCGCTCCGGTCGCCTCGCCCGCTGGCGCGGCGACTCCGGCACCGCCGCGACCTGAGCGGCGGGGTCCTCACACCCCTCCCCGGTGCGTCGGGGGAGGATGGGGTCATGACCGACGCCAGGGAGGACACGGACCCCGTCGAGCGCGGGGAGACCGCCCCCGCCGCCCGACGCCGGCTGCCGCTGCTGGTCGTCGTGGCGGTCGTCGTGCTCGTGGCCGACCTCGCCACGAAGATCGCGATCGTGGCCTCGATGGCCGACGGCGAGCGCATCCCGCTGCTGTTCGACGGCACCGTGAGCCTGGTCCTGGTCCGCAACCCGGGGGCCGCGTTCTCGCTGGCCACCGGCATGACCTGGCTGCTCACCCTGGTGGCCGTGGCGGTGGTGGTCGGCATCGTGCGCTTCGCGCGCCGGCTGCGGTCGCCGGGCTGGGCGGTCGCGCTCGGGCTGGTGCTGGGGGGAGCGGTCGGCAACCTGGTCGACCGGTTCTTCCGCAGCCCTGGGCCGCTGCGCGGGCACGTCGTCGACTTCGTCTCCGTCGGCTGGTGGCCGGTGTTCAACGCCGCCGACTCCGCGATCTGCCTCGGCGGGGCGCTGCTGGTCGTGCTGGCGCTGTGGGGCGTGGAGATCGACGGTTCCCGCGCCGGTGCGAAGGAACCGATGGGGGAGTCGACGTGACGCTGCGCGAGCTCCCGGTGCCCGACGGGCTCGAGGGAATGCGGCTCGACGCCGGGCTCTCCCGGCTGCTCGGGCTGTCCCGCACGGTGGTGGCGGCCCTCGCCGAGGAGGGGGCCGTCCGGCTCGACGGCGACACGGCCGGCAAGTCCGACCGGCTCGTCGCGGGCAGCTGGCTCGAGGTCGACCTGCCCGACCCCGAGCGGGAACCGGCCGAGCGCATCGTCACCGCCCGGGCCGTCGAGGGCCTCGTCGTGCTGTACGAGGACGACGAGATCGTGGTCGTCGACAAGCCGGTCGGGGTCGCGGTGCACCCGAGCCCGGGCTGGGGTGGGCCGACCGTCGTCGCGGGCCTCGCCGCGCTCGGCGTCTCGATCGCGACGTCGGGGGCGGCCGAGCGCCAGGGCATCGTGCACCGGCTGGACGCGGGCACCACCGGCGTCATGGTGGTGGCGAAGTCCGAGCGCGCCTACTCGGTGCTCAAGACCGCCTTCCGCGAGCGGACCGTCTCGAAGACCTACCTCGCCGTCGTGCAGGGCCACCCCGACCCGAGCGAGGGCACGATCGACGCCCCCATCGACCGGCACCCCCGCCACGAGTGGCGGTTCGCGGTGATGACCGACGGCAAGCCGTCCGTCACCCACTACCGGACCCTGGAGGCCTTCCCGGCCGCCTCGCTGCTCGAGGTGGAGCTGGAGACCGGGCGCACCCACCAGATTCGGGTGCACTTCTCCGCGCTGCGCCACCCGTGCGTGGGCGACACCGGCTACGGCGCGGACCCGACGCTGTCGGCGCGGCTCGGGCTGACGCGCCAGTGGCTGCACGCCCACCGCCTGGGGCTGCACCACCCGGCCGACGGCCGCTGGGTGGAGTTCACCAGCGAGCCCCCGGCCGACCTTGCCCACGCCCTCGACGTCCTGCGGGCGTCGAGCTGAGCGAGCCCGACCAGCCCGACCTCCCCCGCTGGCCGCGGTACGCGGTCGCGGCGGCGGTCCTGCTGGTGGTGGTCCTCGTGACGGCGTGGGTGGCCGGCGCGCAGCGGACCAGGCCCGACGACGGCGGGTCCGGCTCGACCGACGTCGTCCGCCTCGGCCCGGACCCGGGCGAGGACGTCGCGGCGTACCTGACGCGGATCGCGGCCGTGCCGGACCCCGAGGACCCGCAGCCCCGCCTGGCCCTGGTGCAGTTCGCGGCGGGCCTGACCCCGGAGGCCGCCGCTCCCGCCGTCGGGAACGCCGTGGGGCTGCGCGCGGTGGTCCGCGTGCCGTTCCCCCGGGTGCAGACCGCCCTGCGCGACGTCGACCTGCAGCCCGCCCCGCCGCTGACCGCCCTGCGGGCGGCACTGACCACCGCCGCGGGGCAGGCCCGGCAGGACGCGGCGACGGGCGCCCCCGGCACGCGGCGGACCGCGGTCGCGGCGGCCGAGGCGGCGGCGCTGGAACGCCCGGACTGCGGCTGCCTGGTGGCGGTGGTCGTCCGGGTCGCCCCGTCCGACGTCGGGTCGCTGCGGTCCGCGCCGGGTGTACGGGGGGTGCAGGTCGCCCCCGTCGGCACGGCCCGGTCGCGGCTCGCGGTGTCGCCGCTGCTGCCCGACCAGGGGCCGGTCGCCGGGCCCGTCCCGGACGACGGGCCGGTGCCCACGGGCGGGTGAGCGGTACCACGACGTGACGTGCGCGGCACGGTCGGAGCTCGCCGGGCACCGCGTGACGGAGGACGATGGCGGGTACGCAGGGTGTGAAGGCCGATATGTCTCTCTGAATCGAATCGGCCCGCCCACGCCGGAGAGGAGACAGGGATGGCTGCCGCGGTGTCCGAGGAGGTCGGGACGGTGGACCGGGACAGCGCCGACAACCGTCCCCACGTCGTCGTCGTGGGGGCCGGGTTCGCGGGGTTGTCCGCGGTGCGCACGCTGCGCAAGGCCCCGGTGCGGGTCACCCTGGTCGACCGGCACAGCTACTCGACGTTCCAGCCCCTGCTCTACCAGGTGGCGACGGGAGCGCTGAACCCCGGTGACATCACCTACGGCGCGCGGTCGTTCGTCTCGACGGTCGGCCGCAAGGGCGAGACGTGGGCGACGTTCCGCAAGGGCGTCGTCACCGAGATCGACCCGGACGCCAAGGTCGTCACGCTCGACGTCGGCCCCCAGCTGACCTACGACTACCTGGTGCTCGCCAACGGCGTCACCACGAACTACTTCGGGGTGCCGGGCGCGCGCGAGAACGCGTACCCCATCTACACCCGCGCCGAGGCGCTCTCGGTGCGCGACCGGATGATGGGCTACCTCGACCACATCTCCGCGACCCGCGAGACCACCGGGGCCTCCGTGGTGGTCGTGGGCGGCGGGGCCACCGGCGTGGAGATGGCCGGCACCCTCGCCGAGCTGCGGAACTCGATGCTGCCCGACCGGTTCCCCGAGCTCGACCCGGACCACGTCAAGGTGATCCTGCTCGAGATGACCGACAAGGTCCTCGGCCCGTTCGCCCCGAAGCTGCGCACCTATGCGGCGAACCAGCTGCGCGAGCGCGGCGTGGAGCTCCGGCTGGGCACCGCCGTCGCCGAGGTGCGGCCCGACCGGGTCGTGCTCAAGGACGGTGAGGAGATCCCGGCCCAGATGACCATCTGGGCCACCGGGGTCGCCGCGCACGACACGGTCAAGAAGTGGGGCCTGACCCAGGGCCGCGGCGGGCGGATCGTCGTGGACGACCAGCTCCGTGTGCCCGAGCACCCCGACGTGTTCGTCGCCGGCGACATCGGGATCATCGACGACAACCCGCTGCCGCAGCTCGCGCAGCCCGCGATCCAGACCGGCGCGCAGGTCGGGAAGAACCTGCTGGCCGTGCTCGAGGGGCGCCCGACCACCACGTTCAAGTACTTCGACAAGGGCACCATGGCCACGATCGGCCGGCGCGCCGCGGTGGCCGAGATCGCGCACGGGCCCAAGCTGACCGGCACGATCGCCTGGCTGGCGTGGATGTTCGTGCACGTGTTCGCGCTGCTGGGCAACCGCAACCGGATCATGGTGTCGCTCGCCCTGCTCTTCCGCTACGTCGGGCAGCGGCGGTCCCAGCTCGTCGTCGGCGACTGACGGTCTCCCCGGCGCGGTGGGGTGACGCGCCTCGCTGCGTCGGGTCCGGGCGGACGTGAAAGGCTCGCGGCCCGACCATCGATCAGTACGTCGCTTGGAGAGAGCATGGCCTCGCCCGTCAACGTCGTCGTCACCGGAGCCGCCGGCCAGATCGGCTACGCGCTGCTGTTCCGCATCGCCTCCGGTCAGCTGCTCGGGGAGGGGCGCCCGGTGCGGCTGAAGCTCCTCGAGATCCCGCAGGCGGTCAAGGCCGCCGAGGGCACCGCGCTCGAGCTCGAGGACGGCGCGTTCGAGCTGCTGGACGGCGTGGACGTCTACGACGACGCCTCGAAGGCGTTCGACGGCGCGAACGTCGGCCTGCTCGTCGGGGCCCGCCCGCGCACGAAGGGCATGGAGCGCGCCGACCTGCTGGAGGCCAACGGCGGCATCTTCAAGCCGCAGGGCGAGGCGCTGAACGGTGCGGCCGACGACGTCAAGGTGCTCGTCGTCGGCAACCCGGCCAACACGAACGCGCTGATCGCCGCGTCGAACTCGGACGTGCCGAAGGACCGCTTCACCGCGATGACCCGCCTGGACCACAACCGGGCCCTCGCGCAGCTGGCCAACAAGTTCGGCGTGGGCGTCGGCCAGATCTCGCGGATGACCATCTGGGGCAACCACTCCGCCTCGCAGTACCCCGACGTCACGAACGTGCTGATCGACGGCAAGCCGGTCGCCGACCAGGTCGACCAGGGCTGGCTCACCGACGAGTTCATCCCGCGCGTCGCGAAGCGCGGCGCCGAGATCATCGAGGTGCGCGGCGCGTCGTCCGCGGCGTCCGCGGCCGCGGCGGCCGTCGACCACGTGCACACCTGGATCAACGGCACCCGCGAGAACGACTGGACCTCCGCCGCGATCGTCTCCGACGGCTCCTACGGCGTGCCCGAGGGCCTCGTCTCGTCGTTCCCGGTGACCGCGAAGGACGGGCGCTTCGAGATCGTCCAGGGCCTGGAGATCTCCGACTTCTCCCGCGAGCGGATCGACGCCTCGGTCGCCGAGCTCGGCGAGGAGCGCGAGGCCGTCAAGAAGCTCGGCCTGGTCTAGACCCGGTGTCGACGCGCGGCACCCGGACAAGGCAACCTGTCCGGGTGTCGCTCGGAACCGTCCTCACCGCCATCGTCACGCCCTTCGACGAGCAGGGGGCGGTCGACGAGAAGACCTTCGTCGCGCTGATGCACCACCTGGCCGCCCACGGGTCCGACGGGATCGTGGTGTGCGGGACCACCGGGGAGTCGCCGACGCTGTCGATCGAGGAGCACATGCGCCTCGTCGAGCTGGCGTGCGCGGAGCGCCCCGCCGGCGTGACGGTGGTCGGCTCGGCCGGGTCCAACGACACCCGGCACGCGGTGGAGATGACGGAGCGGGCCACGGCGGCCGGGGTGGACGCGATCCTGTCGGTCACGCCGTACTACAACCGCCCGAACCGGCGGGGCCTCGCGGCGCACTACCGCGAGATCGCCCGGGCCACCGACAAGCCGATCGTGCTCTACAACATCCCGTCGCGGTGCGCCCGGGACATCGCCAACGACGAGCTGGCCGAGCTCGCCCAGATCGAGCACGTCGACTACGTCAAGCAGGCCGCCAACGCGAACCTCGCCCCGGTCGACGGGCTCGGCATCTACGCGGGCAACGACGAGCTGTACGCCCCGGTGCTGGAGATGGGCGAGTGCGGCGTCATCTCGGTCGCGTCGCACGTGTGCGGCGACCTCATGGCGCGGATGGCCCGCGAGCCGGAGAACCGCGCCGAGCTCGAGGCGGCCTTCAAGCCGATCCTCGACGCGCTCGCCGTCACGGTGAACCCGATCCCGGTCAAGGCGGCCCTGGCGATGCTCGGCCTGTGCGGGCCGGGACTGCGGCTGCCGCTGGTGGAGGCCTCGGACGAGGAGGCCGCGGTGGTGCGCTCGGCGCTCGAGGGTGCCGGCCTGCTGTAGGTGCGGGGGCGCGGTGGTCGCCGTGTCGTCGTGACTCGCCACGACAGGGTGCCGGGGGCCGTCTTGTCGCGGCCTGCTTCGCTCACTCGGCCGTCCTGTCGCTGGGATTCCCCGTGACAAGGTGACCGCGCTCCGTCGGAAACCCGCGACAGGGCGACCGGCGGACCGTAGGAACCGCACGGAGGTGCCGCCGGACCGGTGTCGACCGCGGCCAGGTGCCCCGGAGGTCCGCCCCGACCGCCTCCCCGACGACGGGTGCGCCCGCCTGATTCGAGTGAGGGGCCCCTTCGCTCGATCTATCCGCCGAAGGGCGCCCACGGCCCACCGACCATCGGATGGCGAAGGGCGCCCACGGCCCGTCTACCCGACTGATGGGGCCCGTCGCTCCATGGGCGCCCGAGCCGACGCACGGTGACTGTCGGACCCCTCCGTCACCCTCCTCGCATCGGACGACACGAGGAGGAACCGATGCGGCGGATCGTGGACCTGGCCGAGCTGGGGCGGCTGTGGACGACCGGGGACCTCGTCGACCCGGGAGACGTTGAGGACGAGGACGAGGAGTTCGAGCAGGAGTACGGGCCCGTCCCGTGCGACGGATCCGTGTGCTGTCCGTGCGGCACGTGCGACGGGCTGGAGCACTGCGCAGGCGCCGACACGCCGCCCCGGCGCGGTGAGCAGCGCCGACGCCCCACCGCCCGAGTGAGCGCCGAGACTGTCGGACCCGACGGGTAGCGTGGCCGCAGCCCCGAGACCCCGCGACCGCCTCCTGCAGGCGCCGGGGGCGGGGCGCCAGAGGTAGCCGTCCCGGGGAGGTCTCTCGCGTGTCCGACGACTCGTTCGTCCACCTCCACACCCACACCGAGTTCTCCATGCTCGACGGGGCGGCGCGGCTGGACGACCTGTTCACCGAGGCCGCCCGCATGGGCATGCCGGCCCTCGCGATGACCGACCACGGCAACACCTACGGCGCCTACGAGTTCTGGAAGAAGTCCAAGGCGCACGGCGTCAAGCCGATCATCGGCATGGAGGGCTACATCGCCCCCGGCTCCCGTCACGAGCGCAAGCGCGTGTCGATCGGGCAGAACGCCAACGGCAGCGACAACCCCGATCTCATGTACACCCACATGACGCTGCTGGCGGAGAACACGGAGGGGATGCACAACCTCTTCCGGCTCTCCAGCCTGGCGAGCCTCGAGGGGTACTACTACAAGCCCCGCATGGACCGGGAGCTCCTGGAGACCTACGGCAAGGGGATCATCGCGACGACGGGGTGCCCGTCCGGCGAGGTGGCCCGCCTGCTCCAGCAGGGCGACCGCGACGGCGCGATGCAGGCCGCGAGCGACTACCGCGACATCTTCGGCCGCGACAACTTCTTCTGCGAGCTGATGGACCACGGCATCGAGATCGAGCGCCGGGTCCGCGACGACCTGTACGACCTGAAGAAGAAGCTCGACCTGCCGGGTCTCGCGACGAACGACCTGCACTACACCTACGCGAAGGACGCCAAGCCGCACGAGGTGCTGCTCTGCGTCCAGACCGGCAAGACGATGAACGACCCGAACCGCTTCCGGTTCGACGCGCAGGACTTCTACCTCAAGTCGGCCGCCGAGATGCGCGCGCAGTGGGACCCGGTGTTCCCGGAGGCGTGCGACAACACGCTGGCGATCGCGGAGCGGGTCGACGTCACCTTCACCGAGGGCCGCGACCTGCAGCCGGTCGCGCCGGTGCCCGAGGGGGAGACCGAGGGCAGCTGGTTGGTCAAGGAGGTCGAGCGGGGCCTGCACTGGCGCTTCCCGAACGGCGTCCCGGACAACTACCGCAAGCAGGCCGAGTACGAGGTCTCGGTCATCATGCAGATGGGTTACCCGGGCTACTTCCTGGTGACGGCCGACCTGCTGAACTACGCGCGCTCGGTCAACCTGCGCGTCGGGCCCGGCCGCGGCAGCGCCGCCGGCAGCCTGGTCGCCTACGTCCTGGGCATCACCGACCTCGACCCGATCCACCACAAGCTGATCTTCGAGCGGTTCCTCAACCCCGAGCGCGTCTCCATGCCCGACATCGACATGGACTTCGACGAGCGCCGGCGCGGCGAGATGATCCGCTACGTCACCGAGAAGTACGGCGAGGAGAAGATCGCCCAGATCATCACCTACTCCACGATCAAGGCGAAGGCCGCGATCAAGGACTCCGCGCGCGTGCTCTACGGCCAGCCCGGCTACGCGGTGGCCGACCGCATCACCAAGTCGATGCCGCCCGCGGTGATGGGCAAGGACATCCCGCTGTCCGGCGTGTTCGACCCGAGCCACAAGCGCTACTCCGAGGCCGCCGAGATGCGGGCGCTCTACGAGTCGGACCCGCAGGTCAAGGAGATCGTCGACACCGCGAAGGACCTCGAGGGCCTCAAGCGGCAGTGGGGCGTGCACGCCGCCGGCGTGATCATGTCGAAGGAACCGCTGATCGACGTCATCCCGATCCAGCGGCGCGAGGCCGACGGCGCGATCATCACGCAGTTCGACATGGGGGTCTGCGAGACCCTCGGGCTGCTGAAGATGGACTTCCTCGGCCTGCGCAACCTGACGATCATCGACGACGCGCTCAAGAACATCACGCTCAACGGCAAGGAGCCGCTCGACCTCGACCACCTCGGGCTCGACGACAGGGCCACCTACGAGCTGCTGTCGCGCGGCGAGACGCTCGGGGTGTTCCAGCTCGACGGCGGTCCGATGCGCGACCTGCTGCGGCGCATGGCTCCCACCGAGTTCGACGACATCTCGGCCGTCGGCGCGCTGTACCGGCCGGGCCCGATGGGCGCGAACGCCCACAACGACTACGCCGACCGCAAGAACGGTCGCCAGGAGGTCACCCCGATCCACCCGGAGCTCGCCGAGCCGCTCAAGGAGGTCCTCGGCGAGACCTACGGGCTGATCGTCTACCAGGAGCAGGTCATGGCGATCGCCCAGGTGCTCGCGGGCTACTCGCTGGGCAAGGCCGACCTGCTGCGCCGCGCCATGGGCAAGAAGAAGAAGGAGATCCTCGACAAGGAGTACGAGGGTTTCGCCCAGGGCATGAAGGACAACGGTTACTCCGCGGCGGCGATCAAGACGCTGTGGGACATCCTCCTGCCGTTCTCCGACTACGCCTTCAACCGCGCGCACTCCGCCGCGTACGGCGTCGTGTCCTACTGGACGGCCTACCTCAAGGCGAACTACCCCGCCGAGTACATGGCCGCGGTGCTCACCAGCGTCCGCGACGACAAGGACAAGGCCGCGATCTACCTGGCCGAGTGCCGGCGGATGGGGATCACGGTGCTGCCACCCGACGTCAACGACTCGGTGCGCGACTTCGCGCCGGTCGGCGACGACATCCGCTTCGGCCTGGGCGCCATCCGCAACGTGGGCGCCAACGTCGTCGAGTCGATCGTCGGGAGCCGTCGGGAGAAGGGCAACTTCTCCGACTTCTCGGACTTCCTGCGCAAGGTCGAGCAGCAGGTCTGCAACAAGAAGACGGTCGAGTCGCTGATCAAGGCCGGCGCGTTCGACTCGCTGGGGCACCCGCGCAAGGGCCTGGCCCTGGTGCACGCCGAGGCGATCGACGCGGTGATGACCACCAAGCGCGCCGAGGCCGACGGCCAGTTCGACCTGTTCGGCAGCTTCGACGACACCGCCGACGACGAGCCCACCGACACCACGGGCATGTTCGACGTCAAGGTGCCCGACGGCGAGTGGGAGCCCAAGCACCGGCTCGCCCTGGAGCGGGAGATGCTCGGGCTCTACGTCTCCGGGCACCCGCTGAACGGCATCGAGCACGTGCTGGCCAGCCGGGCGGACACGCCGATCACGAAGATCCTCGAGGGCGACGTCGCCGAAGGCGCGGCGGTCACGGTCGGCGGCATCCTCGCGAGCGTCACCCGTCGCGTGAACAAGAAGGGCGAGCCCTGGGCGTCCGCCCAGATCGAGGACCTCGCGGGCGGCATCGAGGTGCTGTTCTTCCCGCGGACCTACGCGGCGGTGTCGATCGACGTCTCCGAGGACGCGATCGTGCTGCTCAAGGGCAAGGTCAACAAGCGCGACGACCGTGTCAGCCTGTTCGTGGAGGACCTCGCGGTGCCCGACCTGTCGACCGGGGCCCAGGCCGCCCCGCCGGTCCGCGTGACCATCGAGAGTGCCCGCTGCACGCCCGAGCGGGTCGGGAAGTTCAAGGAGGTCCTCGTCGCCCACCCCGGGCCGAGCGAGGTCCACCTGACGCTGCTCGCGGCGAACGGCGCATCGCACGTGCTGCGGCTCGACGACGGACTCAAGGTCACCAACTCCGGCGCCCTGATGGGCGACCTCAAGGCGCTCCTCGGGCCCCGCTGCCTGCAGTAGCCGACGGCGGGTCGCGCCGAGTGCTACATCAGACAGGTTCCCGACGCCCCGGGCCTGCCTGGTGCAGCACTCGCGAACGGAAGCCTCCGCCGCGTCGGTGGGGGCGGGCGCGAGAACTACGTGGTGCAGGTTCCCGGCGTCCCAGACCTGCCTGGCGTCGCACTCGGTGCGGCGTCGGCGACGTCCCGGCACCTTGTCGCGGTCTCCCGCCCGGGCCGGCGCGCCTTGAGTTCCTAACGGGAGTCAAGCCGCGGTGTTGGTTCTAGGGTTGGTGGTGGACGGGCCGGTCGATGGAGCGCGCTGCGACTCCTTGCTTCGCCGGCCCGTCCCCGTGTTGGCGGCGCGGT
>NZ_JBBEGN010000017.1:0-119037 GCF_037401875.1 Actinomycetospora aurantiaca
AGGCCGGACCGAGAATGGCCGCGACAAGGCGGCGCCGGTCGACGCCGAGTGGGCGTCCATCCGGCCGAGGACGCCCGCCGAACCCGATGAGCGCCCACTCGACACGACGAGCGAGCACCTACGGCGGTCCGACCGACTGTCCGCCCGCCGTAGGTGCTCGGTGATCAACCCCGACGCACGTCGAATGGCAGGATCGCGCCCCGCACGAGCGCTTCGGCGTCCACCGACGACAACGACGGGAACCGGTCCAGCCGCGAGACCGCCAGCGCCACCGGGTCCTCCACGGCGTCCAACCGACCCGTCAGGTACGCCCACTCGTGCTCGTCGGAGCAGTACGGCAGCACCGTCGAGAACACCGACGAGAACCGGGCCGACATCCGCTTCAACGTGTCGTTGCGCCACACCGTCGGACAGCCGGCCTGCGAACACACGACCCCGCCGGGTGCGAGCACCGACGAACACCGCTCCAGGAACGGCGTGCCGTACAGCCGTGCGTGCTGGGCCGGGTCGTCGACCTCCACGGGCTCGTCGGGCAGGTCCACGATCACGACGTCGTACCGGTCGCCCCGCGCCGCGGCCGCCGCCAGGAACTCCCAGCCGTCCTCGTAGTGCACCCGCACGGGCCCGTCGCCCGATTCGGCGACCTCGAGCTCCGCCGCCGAGTAGCCGTACGGCAGCAGCGACGCGCACCGGCGGACGCATTCGGTGTCGATGTCGACGTGGTCCACCACCGACGCTCCCGCCGCCACCGCGAGCTGGGACACGACGCCCTCAGAGGAGCCCACGACCAGCACCCGGTCCAGCCGGTCGGCCAGCAGCAGCGGCGGCACGGCGAGGGCCTCGTGGTAGACGAGCTGGGTCTGCTCGGTCGACTGCCGCTCGCCGTCGCAGAACAGCGAGATGCCCTGCGCCGTCCGCGCGACGATCATGTCCTGCCACGCCGTGCGGCCCCGGAACAGCACCTCGTCGATCCGCCAGCGCCGGCGCATCCCCTCCGCGAGCGGTTCGTCGACCTCCCGCTGCCCGACGACGTCCGGCGCGAGCCCCGCCCCGCGGGCCACGATCTGCGCGCGGACCTCGACGGCGCCGACCTCCCGGCCCAGCACCTCGACGATCCGCTCCGGATCGGCGTGCTCCCCGCAGGTGAAGACGTCCACGAACGCCGCGCCCGCCTCGGGATAGGCGTGCACCGAGGCATGGGACTCGGCCAGCAGTGCGAGCACGGTCGTGCCCTGCGGCTCGAACCGGTGGGCCACGACGTCGAGCACCGTGGCGCCCCCGGCGTCGAGCGCGGTGCGCAGCGCGCGGGTCACGGCGGCCTCGTCACCGAGCAGCGCGGCGGAGACCCCGCGCAGCTCGGCGAGCACGTGGCGCCCGGCGAACGAGGGGGCAGGAGCGGAGACGGCGGACGTCGTCAATCAGGGGTCCTCTCAGGGGTAGGAGGGCGAACGGTGAACGTCGGCAGCGGTGGCAGGCCGTTGAAGCCGACGGAGGCATAGCTGGACGTGTAGGCGCCCGCGCCGAGGAACTCGACGACGTCGCCCGGGACGAGGTCGACCGGCAGCCGGACGTCCGCACGGCGGTAGAGCACGTCGTCGCCGTCGCAGGTCGGGCCGGCCAGCACCACCGGGCCGAGCTCGGCGTCGGGCGGATGCCC
Source organism: Actinomycetospora aurantiaca (assembly GCF_037401875.1). Classification (NCBI taxonomy): domain Bacteria; kingdom Bacillati; phylum Actinomycetota; class Actinomycetes; order Pseudonocardiales; family Pseudonocardiaceae; genus Actinomycetospora; species Actinomycetospora aurantiaca. The sequence goes on from NZ_JBBEGN010000017.1 coordinate 1,658, forward strand.
CGGGCAGCGCAGCCGGTACACGATCATCTCGGCCTCGGTCTCGGCGAGTCCCTGGTAGCGGCCGACGTCGAGGTAGACCCAGCGCCGTCCGGCCCGCTCGGTCACGAGCACGACCTCCGCCACGAGCACGCCGGCGTCCGCCACGAGCACCCGGCCGGGCTCGGCGACCAGGTGCGGACGCCACCCGTCGAGCTCGGCGTCCACCGCCGCCGCGATGTCCTGCAGGCCCGGGACGGGGCCCGCCGCGTGCACCGTCGGGAAGCCGCCCCCGAGGTTCAGCTCGGCGACCGGCCCGCCGAAGACCGCCGCGGCGCGACGACAGGCCGCGATGCCCCGTCGCCACGACGACGGGTCGGTCTGCTGCGAGCCCGGGTGGAAGCCGAGGCCGTGCGCGCGGAGACCGGCCTCGTCGGCCCGGCGCAGGAGCGCCGCGGCCTCGTCGGGCGGAACGCCGAACTTGCCCGCGAACGGGGTCGCGGACCCGTCGTCGTCCACGGCCAGCCGCACCGTCACCGCGGCTCCCGGCGCCTCGCGGGCGAGCAGATCGACGTCGGCGGCGGAGTCGGTGGTGAAGCGGGTGACTCCCGCGGCGACCGCGGCGCGGACGTCGGACGGCTTCTTGACGGGGTTGCCCCAGCTCATCCGGCGCGGGTCCACCCCGGCGAGCAGGCACGCGTCGAGTTCTCCCACGGACGCGAGATCCACGCTGGCGCCGAGGCCCGCGAGGAGCGAGAGCACCTCCGGGTGCGGGTTCGCCTTGACCGCGTACGCAGGCTCGATCTGGGGGAAGGCACGCGTGAAGGTCCGGTAGGCATCCCCGACGACGGCGAGGTCCAGCTCCAGACGGGGGCTGGTGCTAGGCCTTCCGGACGACGGATAGGGCCAGGTCAGCGCGCCCTCGTGCGCCTGCACGGCCCGCTGTGCACCCACACGCTCCATCGTGCCTGTAACCGAGCACCCGCGAAGTGCGAAACGACTGACGTGAGACGTATCGGACGCGTACTGTCCGAGATCTCCTGATCTGGCGGGATCGGGAGTGGCGGGTCGGGGAGAAAGCAGGACAGGTATGCCTTCGGGCTCCCAGGGAGGATGGGAGACGGGTCGGCGGCGGCAGCGGTGGCCGCACTGGTCGGCCCGCAGCACGGCGGTCACCGGGCTCTTCGCGGTGGCCGTGACGGCGGCAGCACTCGGGGTGGGGCGCACGGTCGTGGCGCCTCCCGGTCCGAGCGAGCAGGCCGCCGGGACGGCGGGTACCTCGCGCACGCTCGTGCCCGGGACCACCGAGGAGGAGGCCCCGGCCAGGCGCGGCAGCCTGCCGGCGACCACCACCACGCCGCCGCTCGGCGAGCCGGACACGGGCACGGCGGACGACGACGCCCTCGCCCCACCTCTGACCCCCATCCCGGTGCCGGGCTCCCGCGCGCCGTCCAGCGCGCCCGCCCCGGCCACCAGCACCCCCTCAGGATGGGACCCGCCGTTGGCGCCCATCGTCCCCGGAGGCGCAGCCCCGGCGGCGCCGCCGTCGTCGTCCGAGGCGCCGGCGGCCCCCGCGTCACCGGTCGTGCCGGCACCCGCGTCGCCGGTCGTCCCGGCTCCGGTGCTCCCCGGGCCCGGCGCGGGGCAGGCACCGACCGCCGAACGGCCCGGGGTGCTCGACCTGCCGGGCCGGGTGCTCGGCACGCCCGAGCCCGCCCCGGAACGCACCCCGGAGGAGACCCGCGACCGGGCGCCGCGGCCCGAGCGCACCGAGGCGGACCGGCCCGCCGCGAACGACCGCGAGGAGCGGGCTCCCGGTGGTCGGGACCGCGGCGGCGAGCGCGGGGACGACGGCGCCGCGGAGGACCGCGCGCCGCGGACCGCCGCCCTCCCGGCCGCCGCGCCGGCCGGCTGGCCGATCCCGCTGCTCGGCCCGAGCAGCTCCGACGCCCCGTCGTCCTCGGCCACCACCACCGCCGACCTGCCCGGCGAGGCGACCTCCACCGGTACCGGGTCGACGCTCACGCCGAGCCGTGGCACGGCGACCGGCGGCGCCCTCCCCGAGGGCTGGCCGGTCCCGACCCTGGGGACCGCGTCCACGGACGCCCCTCCCGGGTCGTCCGACGCGATCACCACGACGACGGGGCCGGGTGCGGCCACCCGCAGCACCGGCACCGACGACCCGACCGCGACGTCGGCCCCGGGCACCCGCGTCCAGGCCCCGGGGTCAGGTCAGCGGTCGGCGCCGACCACGGCGAGCGCGCCCGCCGACGAGCCGGAGTCCACGCGGACCGACCCGACCACGGGCGTCACCACCACGCGGAGCCGCTCGGTCGACCCGGGCAGCGGGGCGGTGACGACGCGGTCGACCACCACCGATCCCGGCAGCCGCTCGCGGACCAGCCAGACGACGACCCGGTCCGCCGACTCCTCGAGCGTGGAGGTCACCACCACGCGGGAGTCGACCGACGAGGACGAGCCGACGTCCACCCGCTCGGCCGAGCCGTCGTCGGAGTCGTCCCGGGAGTCGCGGGAGTCGCGGGAGTCGTCGAGCGGATCGTCGTCGAGGTCCACCAGCTCGTCCGCACCGAAGTCCTCGTCGTCCCCGAAGTCGTCCCCGAAGTCCTCGTCCTCCTCGAAGGCCTCGCCGACCTCGCGGTCGTCCAGCTCGTCGGTGAAGTCCAGCACCTCGCAGGACTCCGACGGCTCGACCGTCCGCGAGACGACGACCTCCGACGACGAGGGCAACAGCGTCACCAAGCGCAGCGTCACGTCCTCCGACGGCGAGTCGAAGACGGTGTACAGCGCCCAGTCCTCGGACGGGCAGTCGTTCGAGTACGAGACGTCCGCCGGGTCGGTCGCCGACACGGGTGGCACCGAGAGCTGGTGGTCGCGCCTCTGGTCGTGGTGAGCCGCCAGCGGGTACAGGGCCGGGATGCCGCTGCCGCCTCCCGGACCCGACACCCACGTCCTCGTGACCGGCGCCTCCTCCGGGATCGGCGCCGAGATCGCGCGGGTGCTCGCCGCCCGGGGGTACCCGACCCAGCTCGTCGCCCGCCGCGAGGAGGCGCTCGCCGACCTGGCCGCCGAGCTCACGACGACCTCCGGGCTCGCCAACGAGGTGCACGCCGCGGACCTGGGTGACGATGCCGGCCGGGACGCGGTCCGCGACCTCGTGCTCCACGACGAGCGCATCGTCGGGCTGGTCAACGCGGCGGGTTACGGGGTCACCGGGCGCGTCGCGTCCCTCGCCGACCGGGCCGAGGACCGCGCGGCGCTCGACGGCCTGGTCCGGCTCAACGTCCTCGCCCTGCACGACCTCACCGTCGCCGCCGTCGGGGCGTTCGTCGGGCGGGCCCGCGCGACCCGCCGGAGCGCCGCGATCCTCAACGTCTCCTCGATCACCGCCTTCCAGCCGCTGCCCGGCGTCGCGAGCTACGCGGCGAGCAAGGCGTTCGTGCAGTCGTTCTCCGAGGCGGTGCACGCGGAGCTGGCCGGCACCGGCATCTCCCTCACCACCCTCAGCCCCGGCCTCACCCGCACCGGGTTCGCCGACGCGGCCGACACCGACGCGTTCGACAAGGCGCCCGACCTCGTCGTGGGTGAGGCCGCGGACGTCGCCGAGGCCGGGGTCGCGGCCATGGCGGCCGGCCACCGCAGCGTCGTGCCCGGTCTCGTGAACCAGCTCAGCGCGGCGGGAGGACGGCTCGCACCCCGGACCCTGCTGCTCCCGGCCATCAACACCGCGATGGACTGGTTCGGCTGAGATCATCGTCGTCGTGACCGTCACCGCAGCCGACCTGCACGCCCGCGGCGAGGAGTTCGCCGAGTTCTGGCGCGAGTACCACCTCTGCACGCTGACCACCCTGCGCCGCGACGGCAGCCCGCACGTCGTCCCCGTCGGCTGCACGCTCGACCTCGACACCGCCATCGCCCGCGTCATCACGTCCGGCACCAGCGCCAAGGCCCGTCACGTGCGCGCGGCCGGCGAGGGCGGGGCACGGGTTGCCGTCACCCAGGTCGACCGCGCGCGGTGGTCCACGCTCGAGGGCCTCGCCGTCGTCCGCGACAGCCCGGAGGAGGTCGCGGACGCCGAGGCCCGCTACGCCGCGCGCTACCGCACCCCGCGGGAGAACCCGCGCCGCGTGGTCCTCGAGATCAGGCTGACGCGCGTCCTCGGTTCCCGCTGACACGGCTCGCCCGAGGTGAACGGACCCTCACGTGGCGCCGGGAGGGTCGGCGGGACGCGTCAGGGACTGTTGATCATGACGTCGGGTGGGTCAGGTCGTACACGACCGTCCCGCCTACGGTGGTGGGCGTGTAGTGCTGCGTCACCCACGCCGTGATCTGCACGGTCGTGTCCGAGCCACCGGTGTCCGGCACCGACGTGAGGCCCTCGCCGAGGAACCAGTGCACCCGCCCGGCGGCGACGAGCGCCTGGAACTCGGCGAGCGTGGGGGAGGGGTCGGTGCCGTTGAACCCGCCGAGCGGCATGACCGGGGAGCCCGTCGCGAGCTGGTAGCCCGCCGCGGGCATCGAGCCGACGGTCGCGGCCACCCACGTGTACCCCGCCGCTCCGGCCTGCAGGAACGACGTGAGCTCCGCCGACGGTTCGGACGCCCGCAGCAGGGCCATCGCGCCGCCGGGACCACCGCGCCGGGCCCCGCCGTCGCCACCGTCGGATGTCAGCCGTGGGCCACCACTGACACCGGGTGGCAGCTGTGGGCCACCGCTGACACCCGGACCCGGGCCACCCCGTCCTCCCGACCCACCACCGGGGCCCGACGACGGACCTGCCGTCGGGATGATCTCGGTGTGCCCCGTCGCCGCGGTGACCGCGGAGTACGCGGCGGGGCCGCCGAGGCCGGCGACGAGGGCGGTCGTCACCACGCCCAGGGGCAGCGCGCGACGACCGACCCTGCCCGCCAGCACGATCCCGACCGCCGCCAGCGCCCCAGCGACCAGCACCACCACCCGCAGCCACGGCACGAACGACGGCGTCTCCCGCAGGAGCCACCAGGCCCAGCCCGCCGTCACGAGCACCGCGACGGTAAGCGTCCACCGTGCCCGCGCCCGCCACGCCTCGACCACGCCGACGGCGGCCAGCGCCGCGATCCACGGCGCCAGGGCGACCGCGTAGTAGGGGTGGATGATCCCGGCCGCGAGGCTGAACACGACGCCCGTGACCAGCAACGATCCGCCCCACAGCAGCACGGCGGCCCGCCGCCGGTCCGTGCGGGCGGCCCGCCCCACGAGCGCCAGCACCGCGACCCCGAGGACCAGCGCGAGCGGCAGCAGCCACGACACCTGGTCCGCCATCGAGCCGGTGAGCAGCGCCGACCAGGAGTCCGTGGAGGTCGCACCCCCACCACCCGGTCCGCCGCCCCCGCCGCCGAGCTGACCGGTCTCGTCGCCCGTCAGCCGCCCCACGCCGTTGTAGCCGAACGCCAGCGACAGCACGCTGTCGTCCTGCGAGCCGCCGACGTACGGCCGCGCCCCGCTCGGCCACAGCTCGACCACCGCGACCCACCACCCGGCCGACACCAGCAGGGCCGCGGTCGCGGGCAGCAGGGCGAGCAGGCGACGTCGCCCGGTCCCCGGCCCGGCGACGAGGAAGACCGCGGCGAACGCGGGCAGCACCAGGAAGGCCTGCAGCGACTTCGTCAGGAACCCCGTCCCGACGAGCGCCGCCGCGAGCACCAGCCACCACGACGACGCCCGCAGGGAGGGCGCGTCCACGGACCGCACCACGGCGTACGCGGCGGCGACCAGCAGCAGGCACAGCAGGGCGTCCGGGTTGTCGAAGCGGAACATCAGCGTCGCCACCGGCGTCAGCGCGAACGCGAGTCCCGCCAGGAGCCCCGCGACCGGCCCGGACCACCGGCGCACGGCCGCCGTCAGGAACCCGACCGCGCCGACCCCCAGGAGTGCCTGCGGCACCAGCAGCGACCACGACGAGAGCCCGAACAGCCGCACCGACAGGCCCAGCACCCACAGCGACGCCGGAGGCTTGTCCACCATGATCGACGCCGGTGCGTCCGACGCCCCGAAGAACCACGCCGTCCAGCCCTGCGACCCGGACTGCGCCGCCGCGGCGTAGAACGCGTTGCCCCACCCGCTCGCCGACAGCCCCACGAGGTAGAGCGCGGCGGTGCCGAGGAGCAGCGCCGTGACGGCGACCGGGTACCACCGGCGGGCGGGACGAACGACCCGGTCCTCGCGCTCGGGTGCTCGGACGGGCGACAGCAGGCTCATGACGACGAGCCTCGGCGCCCGGGGTGATCACCGGGTGGGACCGACCTGTGCGGCCCCTGTGCACCTCAGGTCTGCAGGGGCGCGAGCTCCGCGGCGAAGCCGTCGAGGAACTCCTCGGTCGACCGTGGCGTCGACGCGGGACGCACCACGAACTTGGTGATGCCGCCCTCGACGAACTCCCCGACGAGCCGGCGAGCCTCCGCCCAGTCGGTCGCCACCAGCCGGGACGGGTCCTCGGCGTCCGGACGGCGGTGCGCCGAGGACGCGCGGGCCCGCTCGACGTCGGCGTCCGAGGCGCCGTCGGGCAGCACGAGCAGGTTCGTCCCGTAGTGGTCGTCCTCGACCTCGCGACCCGCCGCGTCCGCCGCCTCCGCGATCACCCTCCGGGCGGCCGCCGCCTCGGTCGGCGTGACGAAGGAGGCGAGCCAGCCGTCCCCGAGCCGCCCCACGCGCCGGAGCGCCGCGGGGACCAGGCCGCCCAGCCACAGGTCCAGCGGCTTCACCGGGCGCGGCTCGACCGACGCCTCGTCGAGGTCGAAGAACTCCCCGTGGTGCGTGACGACGGGTTCGCCGAGCAGCCGCCGCACGACGACCAGCGCCTCCTCGAACACCGCGGCCCGGCGCCCGTCGACCGGGTACATCGTGCGCTCCGCGGCCGTCGCCGGCTGCAGCCCGAACACGGGCAGGATGCGGCGCGGCGCCAGCGCGGCCAGCGACGCGAGCTGGTGGGCGACGACCGCCGGGTTCCGCCCGGGCAGCACGACCACGCCGGTGCCGAGCTTGAGGTGCTCGGTGCGGCCCGCGGCCCAGCCCAGGGCGATCAGCGGTTCGACGGCGGGTGCGGCGATCCGGTCGGGGAACCACACCGAGTCGATCCCGCGCCGCTCACAGCCGTCGACCAGCTCGAGGGTGGCCGCGGCCGGGTCGTCGCGCGACGGCCCGGCACCGAGGCCCAGACGGACACTCACGCGCCCACCTCCAGCTCCGCGGGCACGAGCCCGGCCCGCTGCCCGAAGTCGTCGAACAGCCGCCACGCCCGGACCCGCGAGGACTCCGCCCGCTCCGCGACCTCGGCCCGCAGCCCCGCCGTCGAGATGCCCAGCTCGTCGAACCGGTCCTCCAGCGGGGTCCCCGCCCAGCGCCCCGCCCAGATCTCGAACTCGGCCGGCGTGATCTCGGGGTGGAACTGCACCCCGAGGTGCGCGCCCAGCCGGAAGGCCTGGTCGCAGCGCTCCGACCGGGCGAGGACCTCCGACGTGGGCGGTGCGGTGAACGAGTCGAAGTGGAACTCCATCCACGGGCCGTCGTCGATGGCGTCGCAGGAGGACACGATCGTCCGGAAGCCGTTCTCGTGCCGCCCGTCGGCGCGGTTCGCGCTCCCGCCGAGTACCCGGGCGAGCAACTGCCCGCCGAAGCAGATCCCGAGGACCGGTGTCCCGGCGGCGATGGCCCGCTCCACGTACGCGATCTCCGACGCCAGCCACGGCACGGAGTCGTCCCACGCCCCCTCGATGGACCCCAGCACCGCGATCGCGTCCACGTCCGACGGCGGCGGGAGCTCCGTGCCCGCCACGGCCGGGAGCACCGTGACGCCGCGATCCCGGGCCCACGACGCGAGGGTGCCGGCCTGGACCAGCACGGTCTCCGGGGTCGTGTCGTGGCCGATCACCAGCAGGGTGGGGGAGGAGGACATACCCGGTGCAACGCACGCGGTGGCGCCGACCATCCTGGGACGGTGCCGAAACCGTGTGCCTTCTGCGCGATCGTCGCCGGGGACGCCCCGGCCCACGAGGTCCACCGCGACGAGGCGACGGTCGCCTTCCTCGACCTCAAGCCGGTCTTCGGCGGCCACGTGCTGCTGGTGCCGCGCGGGCACGTGACGACGCTGGCGGACCTCCCCGCGGAGCAGGTCCCGGGCTTCTTCGCGCTCGCGCAGCGCCTGGAACGGGCGGTGGAGACGGCGATGGACGTGCCCGGGTCGCTCGTGCTGGTCAACAACGTGGTGAGCCAGTCCGTGCCGCACCTGCACCTGCACGTCATCCCCCGACGACCCAAGGACGGTCTGCGGTTCTTCCTCGGGCCCCGTCACCCCTACTCGGACCCGGACGAGGCCGAGTCGGTCGCGCAGCGCATCGGATCGGCGCTCCGGGACGATCACGACGACGACCCCGGCTGAGCCGACCAGCGCAGAGCTGGGAGCGCCGAACAGCGTCCCGTGTGGATGCGAACGGCGCCAAGCGGTGCATGCGACGCGCTCAGCGGTCTCAGGTTGTGCGTCCGATCGAGTGGTTTGGTCGCTTCCTCACAGGTTGTGCTGCGATAGTCACGGTGCGCGGACGGGTCGGGTCGAGCAACCGGCCGGTAACCGTCCGCGACGCCCGACGACGCCGACAGCGCCATCCGTGGAGGTTGAGATGACGGTCCTGACGTGGGTCGCCGTTCTCGTCGGAGCGTGGTGCGCCGTCTCGGTGGTGGCGGCCCTCGGCCTGGGGGCCCTGCTGCGCCGCGGCGCGGCCGTGGACGACGACCTGGTCGAGCAGGGCCGGGACCGTGACGTGTCCCGGGGCGCGATGGCCCTGTGGCTGGCCGAGCTCCCCACCGTGCCCGACACCCCCGCCGAGCTGGTCGACGACCTGCCGGCCCCGCGCCGCCCGCGCGACGTCGACTCCGGCATGAACGAGGTGCCCTCCGCGCGCTGAGCCGCGCCACACACGGGGTCGGGAAGGCCCTCAGGCGATCCCGACCGCGTGGCGCACCGAGCGCAGCACCCGCCCCGCCCGCTCGCGGGCGATCTCGCCGCCCTTCGCGAGCGCGTCGTCGAGCTCGCTGCCCGGCTCCATCAGGGCCTCGTAGCGCTCCCGCATCGGCGCCAGCCGCTCCTCGAGCACGTCGGCGAGCTGGTTCTTCAGGTCGCCCCAGCCCACCCCGCCGGCCTCGAGGCGGGTACGGGTGTCCGCGACGACGTCGTCGGGCGCGAACTGGGCGAGGATCTGGAACACCGCGGACGAGTCCGGGTCCTTCGGGGCCTCGACGGGCGTGGAGTCGGTCGGGATCCGCCGTACCAGCTTGCGCAGCTTCGGCGCGGGCAGGAACAGCGGGATGTAGTTGTCGTAGGACTTCGACATCTTGCGGCCGTCGAGCCCGGGCAGGGTGTGACCCGTCGTCTCCGGCGGGATCACGGCCTCCGGCACGACGAAGCGGTACCGCGAGCCGTAGAGGTGGTTGAAGCTGCCGGCGATGTCGGCGGCGATCTCCACGTGCTGGGCCTGGTCGCGCCCGACCGGCACCGCGTGCGCCTCCATGATCAGGATGTCGACGGCCATGAGGATCGGGTAGTTGTAGAGCCCCATGTTGACCCCGGCGTCCGGGTCCTCACCCGCGGCGACGTTCGCGTCCCGCGCCGCCTTGTACGCGTGCGCCCGGTTCATCAGGCCCTTGCCGGTGATGCACGAGAGGACCCAGGTCAGCTCGAACGTCTCCGGGACGTCGGACTGCCGGTAGAACACCGTGCGCTGCGGGTCCAGGCCGGCGGCGAGCCAGGTCGCGGCGACCGACCGGGTCCAGTGCGCGAGCTGCTCGGGGTCCCGGGCGGTGGTGAGCGCGTGGTAGTCGGCGATGAAGTACAGCGACTCGTACTCCCCGGCCGCCATCTCGATCGCCGGCTCGATCGCGCCGATCAGGTTGCCCAGGTGGGGTTCCCCGGTCGGCTTGATGCCGGTCAGGGAGGTCTTCCGCGTCGCCGCCCCCTCGAGGGTCGAGCTCCGCTGCGCTCCGTCTCCCGCACTGCTCACGGTGATCGAGCCTATCGCCCGCCCGCACTAGGGTTCCGCACGTGGAGCTGCTCGCGGACATGTCGGCCGAGGACCGCCGCCAGGTGCTCGCGAGCGGACGCCGGCGCCGCTTCTCGCCGCGCGAGGTGGTGTTCCACGAGGGCGACCCGGCGGACACGTTCCTGCTCATCGACTCCGGACGGGTGGCCGTCCGGGCGGCGACGCCGATGGGCGACACGGTGACGTTCGCGGTGGTCGGGCCGGGCGAGACCGTGGGTGAGCTCGCGCTGATCGACTCCGGCGCTCGGCGCTCGGCGTCGGTGATGGCGCTGGAGGCGACCGAGGCCTGGTCGTTCTCGGCCGAGACCTTCCACCGGTTGCGCCGCACCAACGCGGGCGCCGACGCGTTCGTGCTCCAGACCCTCGCGGGCCAGGTGCGCCGGCTCTCGGGGCTGCTCGTCGAGGCGCTGCACCTGCCGGTGGAGACCCGCGTGCTGCGCCGGCTCACCGACCTGGAGCGGCAGTACCGCGGCACCTCCTCGCCGACCCTGATCCCGCTGACGCAGGAGGAGCTGGCGTCCCTGGCGGGCGCGAGCCGGGCGACGGTCAACAAGGTGCTCCGTACGGTCGCCGCCGAGGGTCTGCTGGAGCTGCGTCGCGGCCGCGTCGTGGTGCTCGACCCGGCGGGGCTGGAACGGGCGGGTTCCTGACGGCGGGTGCACGGTCCCCGTGCGAGCAATGCGTCACTGCCGGCGCCCGGTGACAGGAAAGGCGGCTCCGTCAGCCCGCCTCGTGCAGCGGCGCGTGCCGGCGGCGGGCCCGCCACTCGCTGCGGTGCGCCAGCATGACGGCGCCCGGGCGCATGCGGCCGAACTCCTTCTGGATCGCGGCGATCCGGTCGAGCACCGGGCCGCGCGTCCCGGTGGCGGACGCGGTGGCGTAGGGACGGGTCGTCGCGAGGTGGCCGACCCCGGTGCGGTCCAGGGCGGCGTCCAGGAACGCCGCGGACGGGCAGCCGGCGCCCGGGACGACCAGCTCGATCGTCGCGACGCCGTCGCACCGGGTCGCCAGGTGGCGCGGGACGTCGGCCGCGGCCGGCACGGTCAGCGCGACGGGGCCGCGGGCGAGGCGCTCGTCGAGGGCGGTCAGGAACTCCGCGGGGGACTGGTGCAGGGCGTCGACGTCGACCAGGTCCATCACCCGGGACCGCGTGGTGATCAGGGCGGGCCGCCACGAGGCAGGGCGGTCCAGGCCGCGGCGCACCGCGTCCACCACCTCGGTGTCCGGGTGGAAGGTCAGCGCGTAGCCGGCGCCGGAGCCGTGGAACACCGGCGTCCCGAAGGCGACGGCCGTCGCGGCCAGCGAGCGGTCACCCGCGTCGGACAGCGAGAGCCGGTGGCTGGACCAGTCGGTGCGCCAGAAGCGGTCGAGCTCGGCGCGCTCGGCGACCGAGAGCCGCCGCCCGAACACGGCCTCGGCCAGGGCGTGCGCGTCCATCGGCTGCTCCTGGGGACGGGGTGCGGAGCGCGCCGGACGCGGGGTCGTCATGAGGCCGGTGAGGTGGGTCGGGTCGGTGGTGACGGGCATCGCCGGGGCCTCCTCGGGTGGGCGGTCGCGCTGGGGATGACCCTGCCCGCCCGGGGCGCGCCCGTCCGTCCACCCGCCGACCCCCGCTGTGTCAGCGATCCGACACAAGGTGGCTCCGCCCTGTGAGTACTTGTGGCGGCGATAGCCGCCACAAGTACTCACGAGGCGAAGCCACCTACGGCCCCGGGAACCACGTCTTGAACGCCCGCGCACCCTCGTCGACCTGCAGCGCGGGATCGTCGGCCCCGACCCGCCCGAGGGCGAAGCGCAGCAGCGCGGTGTCGGAGTCCGAGCGCACGGTGGCGGTCGGCGCCAGGTCGACCGCCGCCCACGCCCCGTCGACCACGCCGAACCGCAGGTCCAGCGTCGGACCCTGCAGCGCCACGACCGTGCCCTCCGCGGTGACCTGCCCCGCCGTCGCGGCCAGCACCGGGAACACCGCGGGCAGCACGACGCCGGTCGCCGTCACGACGTCCGCCCCCAGCTCCCCGTCCCGGCCGAGGGCGGCGGCGAGGTCGTCGGCGTGCACCCCGGCCTCCATCGCGAACACCTGCAGCGCGAACGCCGCCGGGATCCCGCCGAAGGGGATCGTCACGGACCCCTCGCCCACGCCCGGCCGGTCCAGCGCCGCGACCAGGTCGGCCACCGACGCCCGCAGGGCGGCCAGCACCGCGGACGGCCCGCCGTCGGGCTCGATCCCGACGCCCGAGCCGTCCTCGCCCGCCCCCGCGCGCCGCAGCGCGTCCGCCTCCATCGACGTGCCCCACGCGCCGTGCCGGGCGAGGTCGAGCACGCTCCAGCCCGCGCAGCGGGTCGGGAGGGCCCACCCGTCGTCGGGAAGGGTCTCCAGCACCTCGAGCGCCCCGCCCCAGCAGCGGGCGACGGCCTCGCGGGCCTGCACGTCGGTCAGCATCGGCTGCGTCCTTCCACGAGGAGTTCGGCGCGGGAGCGTGCGGCGGCGCGGACGGCGCCCGTGGCCTCGTTGAGGTCCAGGGCGGCCCGGAAGAGCGGGCCAGCGTCGTCCCCGGCCGCGCGGGCTGCGAGCCCGCGGAAGTGGTCGGCCGCGCCGAGGCACAGCGCCCCCGACCCCACGACGACGACGAGCCCGGCCCACGGCTCGAGCAGGTCGCGCAGCCGGGCACCGGCGGCGGCGTCGCCGACGAGCTCGGCGGTCTCCGCGCACTCCGCCAGCAGGAACGCCCGGGCCCCGTCGTCGCCGAGCACCGCGAAGTCGTCCGCCGCGCTCCGGCGCAGCAGGTCGGCGGCCTCCTCGAGCCGCCCGGCCCGTGCCAGGCCCACGGCCACGTGCACCCACGTCCGGCCGCCGACGGCCTGCGCCATGCCCCGCAGCGTCGGGACCGCCCGGTCGGGCGTGCCGAGCGCGGTGTGCAGGGTGAGCAGCTGGACCGAGTGCACCTGCCCGGTGTCGCCGTAGTGCCAGCGCTCGCCCTCGACGCGGAAGTGCTCCACGGCCTCCGCGGCGGCGTCCAGGTCGCCGTGGTGGAGCAGCATCGCCGCCCGCCACATCGCGGGGTACCAGAGCAGCAGGGGGCGTCCGAGCCGCACCGCGAGTGCGGACGCCTCGTCGGCCAGCGCGACCGCCTCGCCGGTGGACCCCAGCTCGAGCAGGTCGACCATCCGCAGCCGCAGCGCCTCGAACTCCCGCTCGCCGTCCCCGGCCGCGCGGGCGGCGTCGACGAGCTCGGAGTCCGCCGCGAGGCGGTCCGCCAGCGCCGACGGGGCGGCCAGGGTCGGACGACGCGCCAGCAGGGCGTAGGCGAGGGCCCCGGGGTCGTGCGCGGCGCGGGCGAGCGCGACCGCCTCCTCGCCGAGCACCCCCGCCGTCGGGACGTCCCCGCCGTAGCCGCGTGCCCGCGCCGTCGCCGCGAGCAGCCGCGCCCGCAGGCCGGTCTCGCCGGTCGGGGTCAGGGCGAGGGCGTCGTCGAGCAGCTGCAGCGAGCGGGCGCCCCAGCGACTGCGCGGCAGGCGGCTGTCGAACAGGGCGTCCTCGTAACCCAGGGCCGCGGCCGCCCGGGCCTCGTGGGTGCCGGGAGCGGCCGCGTCGGCGACCGCGGCGAAGGCCTCCATCGCCTCGGGCAGCCACCCGGCGCGGCGCAACGCCTCCGCGCGGCGCAGACGACGGTGGGCGCGGGCGGCGGACGGTGCCGGGTCGGCGGCGGTCCCGAGGTCGTGGGCGCGGGCGAAGAGCTCCGCGGCGTGCAGCGGCTCGCTCCCGATGGCCGCCTCGCCCGCCTCGGTGAGCGCCAGGGCGGCCCGCCGCGCCAGCGCGGTGCGGTCGAGCTGCCCGCCCAGGACCGGGGCCTCGTCGTGCGCCGCGGCGAGGTGCCGGCCGACCCGTTCGGCCCGGCGCGGCCCCCCGCGCCGGTCCAGCCAGTCCGCGAACCGCTCGTGCAGCACCGCGCGCCGCGCGCGGGGCAGGGTCGCGTACGCGGTCTCCTGCAGCAGGCTGTGCCGGTAGGTGTACGACGACGGGTCGACGACGTCGGGATGCGGCCCGCGCAGCAGCCCGGAGCCGGTCAGCTCGGCGAGCGGGGACGCGGGCTCGGCGACCCCGAGGTCGGGCAGCGCGGAGGCGGGCAGGGTGCGGCCGGCGACCGAGCCCTGCCCGAGCAGCGTGCGCGACGGCGGGGGGAGGGCGTCGAGCTGGCCGAGGTAGATCGCGCGGACCGTGCTCGGCACCGTCGGCTCCCCGGCGCGGCCCGCCTGCTCCCACGCCCGCAGCAGCTCCACGACGAACAGCGGGTTGCCGCCCGCCGCCGCCCGCACCTGGTCGACGACGGTCGGCGGCAGATCCGGGGCGCGGTCGGCGACGATCCCGACGACGTCCTCGTCGGACAACGGGTCGAGCACCAGCACCGGGCCGTCGGGCGCGAGGGCCTCCGGGCGCGCAGTGGTGAGCAGCAGGCGCGCGGTGCGGTGCGGTGCGGCGGTGGCGTGGGCGAGGAAGGCGTGCAGGTCGGCGCCCGCGAGGTGGACGTCGTCGAGCACCCACACCGGGGTCGGGCCGCCCGGTTCGCCGTGCGCGTCGAGCACTGCGGTCCACGAGGTCCACAGCTCCTGCGGCCGACCCGCGAGCTCGCCCCCGGTGAGCAGGGCCTCGGTGTGCGCCGCCGAGAGCTCCGCGCGGGCCCCGGTGTGCCCGTGCCGCGCGAGCCGGGCCCCGATCTCGTCCGGCACGACGCCGGCCGCGGTCAGCAGCGCCGCGACCGGCGCGTAGGTGGGTTCCTCGCGGCGCACCCGGACCAGCCAGACCGGTCCGTCGCCGTGGTCGCGGAACTCCTCGACCAGGCGGGTCCGCCCGACGCCGGGTGGGGCGAGGACGGTGAGGCGGGCGGCGCCGCGCGCGGCGTGGTGTGCGGCCCGGAGCCGGGCGAGGTCGGCGTCGCGGCCCCGGAACCGGTCGGTCGACGGGCGCGCGCGGGTCGACCCGGCCCGCCGTCCGGACACCCGGTAGGCCGCGACCCGCTCGGTCCGGCCCTTGAGCGCGACGTCGCCGAGCGGGTCGAGGGCGACGGCGGTCCCGACGGCGAGCGCGGTCTCCGGCCCGACGACGACGGTGCCCGGCTCGGCCGCGGACTGGAGGCGCGCGGCGGTGTTGACGACGTCGCCGGAGAGCCGCCAGCCGCCGTCGGCGGCCCACGTCACGACGACCTCGCCGGTGTGCACCCCGACCCGGGCCGCGAGGGTGCCCGGCGGCAGCCCGATCCCGGCCTCCACCCCGGCCAGCGAGTCGAGGACCGCCAGACCGGCGCGGACCGCGCCCACGGCGTCGTCGGGACCGAGCACGGGCAGTCCGAAGGTGGCCAGCACCGCGTCGCCGATGTACTTCTCCACCTGCCCGCCCGCGGCCGCGACCAGGGCGGAGACCTGCGAGAAGTAGTGGTCCTGCAGGACGGCGACGTCCTCGGCGTCGAGCTCCTCGACCAGGCCGGTGAACCCGACGAGGTCGACGAACAGGACGTGGACGAGGCGGCGCTCCGGGGGGCGGGCACTCGTCACCCTGCACATTCAACACGGCGAGATCCGTCCGCGCATCGTCCCTCGGTCGGACTACGCGAGCAGGCCCCGCCGATACACGGAGCGCTCGAACCACACCGTGGCCAGGGGAGGGATGCTCGCGACCAGCCCGACGATCGTCGTCGTGGGCCGCCAGCGGAAGGCGCGGGCCGCAAGCAGCGTGACCACCACGTACGCGACGAACAGCGCGCCGTGGACCGGGCCGAAGACCCGCACCCCGACGTCGTCGAACACGACCAGGTACTTGAACACCATCCCGATCAGCAGCCCGGTCCACGAGCAGGCCTCGGCGATCGCGACGGTGCGGAAGACGGTGGCGAGGGTGGAGGACGTGCGGCTCACGGCTCGGCAGTCTTCCCGTCGACGATCCGGCGGACGCTGTTGCGGTGGTACCCGGTCAGTTCGGCGACCTCGGTGACCGTGACCCCGGCGGCCAGCGCCTCGCGCATCGCCTCCCGGAACTCCGCCTCGGCGGCGTCGGCGGCCTTCCGGGCGGCCTCGCGTTCCCGGAGGGCGGCGTCGAGACGCGCGCGCACTTCCCTCGGGTCCACCACAGCACGGTGACGCGCACCAGGTGGTGTGCATGACGGCGGAATACCTGTGCACCAGGTATGGTGCACGGCATGGCCCCGCGCTGGCACCTCCACGCCCGACTGTTCCGGGGAACGCTCGACGCTCCGGTCCGCAACGAGCTGCGCACCGCCGAGGGCGACGACCGGGCGGCCCTCGAGGAGCTGGCCGACGACCTGCGGGAGCGCGGGTGGCGGGTCTGGCTCTACGAGCGGTACGACGGGCGCGCGGGCAGCCTGGGCAGCGCGGCGCAGCCGCCCGGCTTCACCGTGGTCGCGGAGTGGCGCGAGATCTCCTGATCAGTGCAGGGCCGTGGCGGCCGCGTGCAGGGCCTGCAGCTCGGCGCGGGCCAGGTCGCCGAACGAGGGGCCGCCCCCGTCCGACCAGCGGTCGTAGGCGCGGTGGAACGCCTCGACGCCCAGCTCAGCCGCGAGGGTCGCCGTCGGGTCGGGGATCCCGCGCCGGTGCAGGGCGTCGGTGAGCGCCGCGATGAGGTGGGCGCGCTTGAAGGCGGCCCGTTCGCGCAGCTCGTCGGTGCTCCCGACGATCGCACGGAGGCGTGGGCCGAAGTCGCGCTGCTCGGGCGGGAACGACGCGGTCGTGTGATCGAGGGCGGCGGCCACGGCCTCGAGCGGCGAGGCGGCGTCGGGGGCCGCCGCGGCCCCGTCGGCGAGGAGCGTCGCGTGCTGCTCCTGGCCGGCGAAGAGCACCTCCCGCTTGTCGGGGAAGTGGCGGAAGAACGTGGCCTTCGTGAGGCCGGCCCGCTCGGCGACCTGCGCGACCGTCGTGGCCTCGTAGCCCTGCTCGGCGTACAGCTCGACCGCCGCCCGCACGAGGCGCAGGCGCGCGTCCGGTTCCCAGCGGGCCACGGGCTCACTGTAGCGACGAGACGGAGTCTCATCACGCTGCTACGGTGATGAGACATCGTCTCATCACGAGGAGGTCGACATGCACGTGTTCGTCACGGGCGGCACCGGCACCATCGGGGCCGCGGTCGTCGCGGAGCTGGTCGGCGCCGGCCACTCCGTCCTCGGGCTGGCCCGCACGGACGCCTCCGAGCGGTCGCTCACCGCCGCCGGTGCCGCGGTCGTGCGCGGTGGGCTCGCCGACCTCGACGTGTTGCGGGAGGGTGCGGCCGCCGCGGACGGCGTGGTCAGCCTGGCGTTCTCGCACGGCGACGAGACCGGCGACCCGGGCGCCCTCGACCGCGCGATCGCCGAGGAGGCCGCCGCGATGGATACCCTGGGGCGGGCGCTCGTCGGGACCGACCGGCCGATCGTCGTGGCCTCCGGGACGCCGTGGGTGCCGGGCCGCGCGTCCACCGAGACCGACCCGCTGCCGCTGGAGGGTCCCGTGGCCGGCCGCGCCCGCTCGGTGAACGCCCTCCTGGCCCTGGCCGCACGGGGAGTGCGGGCCTCGGCCGTCCGCATCCCGCGCACGGCCCACGACCGGGGGAGGGGCGGGTTCGCCGGGCTGCTCACCGACCAGGCGCGGCGCAGCGGCGTCGCGGGCTTCCCCGGGGACGGCACCCAGCGCTGGCCGGCCGTGCACGCCCGCGACGCCGCGGTGCTCTTCCGGCTCGCCCTCGAGTCGGCGCCGGCCGGGACGGCCTGGCACGCGGTGGCCGACGAGGGGGACGCGGTCCGCGACATCGCGACGGTGATCGGGAAGCGCCTCGGGCTCCCGGTCGAAGCGGTGTCCGACGCGACGTTCGGCCCCTTCGCCCCGATCTTCGCCACCGACCAGCCGTCGTCGAGCGCGTACACCCGCGCGACCCTCGGGTGGGAGCCGACGCACCCGTCCCTGCTGGAGGACCTGGGACTGCTCGAGCCCTGACCGGTCAGCCCGGCACCGCGTCCAGCAGTGCGCGGGTCAGGGTGGCGGCCGCGGGGCTCGACGACCCCCGCGGCCACGCCAGCACCAGGCGGGCCCGCACGTCGGCCGCGAACGGCACCGTGGTCAGCGCCTCCGAGCGCAACGCCGACAGCGACGCGGGGAGCACCGCCACGCCGAGACCGCGCGCCGCCAGGCGCGCCAGCACCGTCGGGTCGCTCGCGGCGCACGCGATCCGGACCGGCACGGCCGCGCACGCGAGGTCGAACGCCTCGCGCAGCGCGTTGCCCTCCGACGGCACGACCACGTCCCGGCCGGCCAGGTCGGCGGGCACGACGGCCGTCGCCGTCGCCAGCGGGTCGCCCGGCGGCACCGCGACCACCAGCGACTCCTCGGTGACGGTGCGGGCCTCCAGGTCGTCGGCGGCCCCTCCGGCGGTGCCGACCAGGGCGACGTCGAGCCGCCCGTCCCGCAGCATCGCCACGAGCCGGCCCGATCCCGCCTCCACCAGCGAGCACGTGACCCCGGGGTGGGCGGTCGCGAAGTCGGCCAGGACGCCGGGCACGTCGAGGAACGGCCCGCTGGTCACCATGCCCACGCGCGCCTCCCCGCGCAGGAGGCCGTCGAGGTCCTCCACCACGCGCCGCACCCCGGCGACGGCGTCGAGCGCGTGGCGCGCGGTCGCGATCACGTCCGCGCCGACGGGCGTGGGTCGCACTCGCGGGCCGGACCGGTCGAGCAGCTCGTGGCCCAGCTCGCGCTCCAGCTTGCGGATCTGCGCGCTGACGCCGGGCTGCGCGATCCGCAGGCGCTCGGCGGCGCGGGTGAACCCTCCCTCGTCGGCGACCGCGACCAGGTACTCGAGTTGGTGGAGCTGCACCCCAGCACTGTCGCTTATGGCAGGGCGAACGACCAGCTCTTGGACTTCTGCGCGCCGGGTGACCAGGCTCGTCGTCATGAAGATCGTGCTCATTCCCGGGGCCTGCCACGGCGCCTGGTGGTTCGAGCCCGTCGTGGACGACCTCGCGGCACGCGGGCACCCGGCCGTCGCGCTCACCCTCCCCGGCCTGTGCGAGCGGGCGGAGGAGCAGGGCACGACCCTCGCCGCGCACGTCGCGGACGTGACCGCGGCCGTCGCCGGACTCGGCGAGCCGGTCGTCCTGGTCGGGCACAGCTACGGCGGCATGGTGGTGGCCGGGGTGGCGGACGCCCTCCCCGGCCAGGTCGTGGGCCTGCTGTCGGTCGACGGGTTCGCACCCCGCGACGGCGATTCCTGCTGGTCCAGCGTCGACGACGCCATGCGGGCCTGGTACGTCGACGCCTCCGGGCGCAGCGGGACCGGCGTCGACCCGATGCCTCAGTTCGACTCCCGGACCACGCCCCACCCGCTCGCGTCGCTCGTGCAACGCATCCGGCTCACGGGCGCCTACCGCGGCCTCCGGCACTACGCACTCGCCGCCGACCCGGCCTGGGTGCCGCACTCGCCGTTCCCCGCGATCGTCGACCGGCTGCGCACCGACCCCGCGTGGACCGTCACCGACCTCCCGACCACCCACAACGTCCTCCGCGACGGCACCGGCCCCCTCGTCGGCGCGATCGAGGCACTCGTGACGGAGGTCGACCGGGCAGGATGACGGGCCGTGAATGCCCCCCAGTCCGACACCTTCCCCCGCCGCCAGGCCGCGACCCGCCGCTTCACCCTCGGGGCACCGCGCGGCATGACCGTCGCGCCGGACGGCTCGCGCGTGGTGTTCCTGCGCAGCCGCGGCGGCGACGACCCGGTGACGTGCCTGTGGGTGCTCGACGTGGCGAGCGGCGAGGAGCACCTGCTCGTCGACCCGTTCACCCTCGACGTCCCAGGGGAGGAGGGCCTGCCGCCGGAGGAGAAGGCCCGCCGCGAGCGGGTGCGCGAGCAGTCCGGCGGCGTCGTGGACTACGCGACCGACCGGAACGTGCTGGCCGCCGTGTTCGTGCTGTCGGGGCGCGCCTTCACCGTCGCGCTCCACCCCGGCTCGACTCCCGAGCCGCTCGCCGTCGAGGGGCCCGTCGTCGATCCCCGTCTCGCGCCGGGCGGCGACGCGGTCGCCTTCGTCCGGGGCGGTGCGCTGCACGTGCTGGCCGGCGGGGAGGAGCGGGTGCTCGCGGCGCCCGAGGCCGACCACGTCACCTACGGCCTCGCGGACTTCGTCGCGGCCGAGGAGATGAACCGGTACCGCGGCTTCTGGTGGGCGCCCGACGGGTCCGCGCTCGCGGTTGCGCGGGTCGACGACAGCGCCGTGACCCGCTGGCACATCGCCGACCCCGCCAACCCGGACCGCGAGCCGACCGTCGTCGGCTATCCCGCCGCCGGCACCACGAACGCGACCGTGACGCTGCACCTGATCGGCCTCGACGGCACCCGCCTCGACGTCGAGCAGCCCGACGAGTACCTCGCCGACGTGCACTGGGACGCCCACGACCTGCTCGTCACCACCTCCAACCGCGACCAGCGGACCGTCACGCTGCGCCGGGTCGACCCGTCGTCGGGAAGGACGGAGGTGGTGCGCGCCGACACCGACGACGCCTGGGTGGACCTGGTGCCGGGCGTCCCGGCCCATCTCGGCGACGGCTCGCTCGTCTGGTGCGCGGACGTCGAGGACGCGCGGCGGCTGGTGGTCGACGGCGAGATCGTGACGGGGCCGAGGCTGCTCGTGCGCGGGGTCGCGGGTATCGACGGGTCGACGGTGCTGTTCACGGCGTCGGAGTACGGGTTCCCGACGTCGGTCGTGCTGGCGACGTGGTCCCGCGAGGCCGGGGTGTCGGTGGTCAGCGCCGAGGACGGGGTGGCGTCCGGCCGGCTCGGCGGTGGGGTGCTGGTGGTGTCGCAGTCCTCGCTCGACCACGAGGGGTCGGTGACGACGGTGCACGGGCCGGACGGGTCGCAGGAGATCCGGTCGTTCGCCGAGTCGCCCGGGCTGGAGCCGCGGGTGCAGCTGTACTTCCTGGGGGAGCGCAACCTCGCGACCGCGGTCCTGCTGCCGCGCGACCACGTGCCAGGTTCGCGGCCGCTGCCGGTGCTGCTCGACCCGTACGGCGGGCCGCACTCCCAGCGGGTGCTCAGCGCGCGTGGTGCCTTCCTGACCAGCCAGTGGTTCGCCGACCAGGGCTTCGTGGTGGTGGTGGCGGACGGTCGGGGGACGCCGGGCCGCGGTCCGGCGTTCGAGCGGGCGGTGGACGGCGACCTGGCGGCGCCGGTGCTGGAGGACCAGCTCGACGCGTTGGCCGCGGCCCGGGAGAAGGTCCGCGACCTCGATCTCTCCCGGGTCGCGATCCGCGGGTGGTCCTTCGGTGGCTACCTCGCCGCCCTCGCGGTGCTGCGCCGCCCGGACGCGGTGCACGCGGCGGTCGCCGGAGCACCCGTCACCGACTGGGCGCTCTACGACACCCACTACACGGAGCGCTACCTCGGCACCCCGCAGTCCCGCCCGGACGCCTACGCCCGCTCCTCGATCCTCGACGACGCCGCCCGGCCGGCCAGCGAGGAGGCCCCGAACCGGCCGCTGCTGCTGGTCCACGGGCTCGCCGACGACAACGTCGTCGCCGCCCACACCCTGCGCCTCTCCTCCGCGCTCCTCGCCGCCGGGCGCCCGCACCGGGTGCTGCCGCTGTCCGGGGTCACGCACATGACGCCGCAGGAGGTCGTCGCCGAGAACCTGCTGCGCCTGCAGGTGGCGTTCCTGAAGGAGTCGCTGGGCGTGCGTCCCTGAGTGTCAGCAGTGCGGCCATGCTGACGCTGGACGTCACATTCGTGGGCGGTACGACCGAACTCGGGCCCACGAGTTTCTCCAAACCGCACCCACGCGCCGCGCCGACCGTCGACCCTGATGCCCGTATCGGGGTCACGGCGGACGGTGGAGGACTCGGGTGGGCGCGGCGGACGTGCGGCTGGAGGTGGTGCGCGCTCCCGGCGGGGCGACGGTGCTCGCCGACGGGCGGCCTCTCCCGGTGCCCCCGGACAGCGACCCGCGGGAGGTCGCGCTCGCGGCGGGACGGCGCCACGCGGCTCGCCTGGGGCGGACTCTGCGGGTGGAGCTCGTCGACGGCGGCACGTCCGCCGTCGTCGAGATCGAGCCCTTCCCGACGGCGGGTGCCGGCGGCCCGGTCTCGCCCGGCCGGGCACGGCAGCACCGGCTACCTGCCGGAGAACCGATTCCATCGGAAGCGGTTCCCGCGCCCGCGCGGAGCAGGACCGTGTCCGCGTGGCGCCGGCCGGAGCCGGTCGCGCCGGGCCCCGACCGTCGCCCGGTGGGGTCGCTCGTCGCCGCGGCGCTCGTGGCGGTTGCCGTGCTCGTCGGGGCGGTCGGCACCGGCGTGGCCACGCTCGCGTCGTCGCAGGCCCTGCCCGACTCCTGCCGTCCCGTCACTCTGTACGCCGTCGGCGGGGCGGGCGGTAACTCCGACGTGCTCACCGCCGTCACCGACCCCCTCGTTCAGCAGTTCGGCGAGAAGGTCTCCGTGGTCACCGTGCCGCCGCCCGCCACCGGAGGCTCGTACGCGTCGGCGGAGTCAGCGGCGGTCGGGGCGCTGTCCGACGCGGTCGGCGACCACGTGGAGGGCTGCCCGACCGGCGCGATCATGCTGTTCGGCTACTCGGCGGGCGCGCAGGTCGCCGGCGACCTGGCCTCGCGCATCGGGACCGGCCTGGAGCCGCGCATCCCGGCGAACCTCGTACAGGCGGTCGGGCTGTTCGGGGACCCGGCGCGCAGCCCGGCCACCCGGGTCGTCCCCGACGGCACGACGGGTCAGGGCGTGCTGCCACCCCGTGCGGTCGAGTTCGGCGCGCTCGACGCGCGCACCATCCAGATCTGTGCGCCCGGCGACCCGGTGTGCGACAACCCGGCGGGCGGCGCCGCGCCCGCCCTGGACGAGGCACTCGCCTCGCCGGTGCACGGCTCCTACACCCAGCTCGCGGTCGCCCAGGGGACGACCGCGCCGCGATGGGCCGCGGACTCGCTCGCGAAGGTGGTCGCGGCCGTCCCCACCGACGCGGGCCCGGCGCCGGCCACCACCACGACGGGTGCGGCGCCGACGTCCGGTTCGGGCGGCACCGGTGCAGCCCCGACGACGAGCGCGGGCGGCGAGGCGGGTGCGGTCCCGACGACGGGTGCCGGTGGCGCGGTCGGGTCGACCGCGGCGGACCCGGGCTCGGAGTACGAGGACGAGCCGGGCGGTGGGGGTGCTGATGTGACGCAGACCCCGGGGTCCGGCGGCAGCGGTGCCACGGTGACGCGGGCCCCGGGGTCGGGCGGCGTGACCTCGACCCGGGCGTCGGAGCCGACGGGTACCGGGTCCGGAGACGTCGAGGTCACGCCGATCCCTGGCTCGGGCGGTGTGACCTCGACCAGGGCGCCGGGCGGAGGCTCCGGGAGCGTGACCACGACGCGTCCGCCGGGAGCGGGGTCGGGCGACGCCACGGTGACCCGCGCGCCGGGGACCGGCGCCGGCCCGTCGTCGACCCGCGCGCCGTCCGACGAGTCCGACTCCGTCACGACGACCCGCGCACCCGGCTCCGGCTCCGGCTCCGTGACGACGACCCAAGCGCCCGGCTCCGACTCCGGCTCCGGCTCCGGCTCTGTGGACGAGGACGCCGGCGCGACCACGACCCGCCGCTCCGGCGAGCCGAGCCCGTCCGCCGGGGACGAGGCCGACCCGCCGTCGGGAAGCGGCCGTGGTGACGAGGGGACGGAGACGGACGCGACCTTCTCGCTCACCGGCGGGCTCGACGGCTTCAAGTCGACCCCCTGGAACAACCAGAACGCCACCGACCCCTCGGGCGCCGAGTCGCCGAACGTGCCGGGTCGCGAGGCGGTGAAGTTCGAGATGCCCGGCGGGGGCAAGCGCACCGAGGCCGAACCGGACGTCCCGGAGTTCCAGGAGGGCGAGACGAAGTTCGTCGGCTACTCCGGCTTCTTCGACCAGGGCTTCCCCACCGACACCGGGACCTGGCAGCTGATCATGCAGTTCAAGCAGCCGGGGACGGGCAGCCCGCCGTTGGCCGTGGAGGTGGGCAACGGCCAGTTGCGGCTCGCGAACAACGGCGGCAGCCAGAGGGACTTCTGTCCCGTCGGCCCGGGCGCCTTCTCCTTCCAGCTGGGCATCACCTTCGGCGGGGGGATCGACGCGTACTGCAACGGCCGGCAGACGCTGTCGGACTACCGGACGCCGGAGTCGAACGTGAAGGGCAGCGCCTACCTCAAGACCGGCATCTACCGCGACGAGTCGATCGGTCAGGACAGCACGCTCTTCCTCAACGACCTCAAGATCGGCGACGACCTGGCCTCGGTGTCCGGGCTCGCGGGCGCCACGACGGAGCCCGACGCCGAGACCACCGACAACGAGTCCGCCGACGCCGCCGGCACCTCCTCGAGGGGTGCGACGGCCCCCGCGGCCGCCACCCGACGCTCCGGCTGACGGAGTCTGGCGGGCCCGGACGCGTGGCGACGTCGACGACGGGACGGCGTGAGCGATCTCGCCCCGTGCGTCACGGGTGATTCCTGCCCTCCTTCGGGTACAGGACGGGGCGTCGGCGAGGAGTGGGGAGCGTGACCGTGAGGGCCAGCGATCTGTTCGTGCGGTGTCTGGAGGCCGAGGGCGTCGAGTACGTGTTCGGCGTGCCGGGCGAGGAGAACGCCGACCTCCTCATGTCGATGCGGGACTCGGCGATCCAGTTCGTGCCCACGCACCACGAGTCCGGCGCGGCGTTCATGGCCGACGTCTACGGGCGGCTGTCCGGCCGGCCCGGGGTGTGCCTGTCGACGCTCGGCCCGGGCGCGTCCAACCTGGTCACGGGCGTGGCGAACGCGAACATGGACAATTCCCCGGTCGTCGCGATCACCGGGCAGGGCGCCACGACGCGGCTGCACAAGGAATCCCACCAGGCGATGAACGTCGTGGAGATGTTCACGCCGATCACCAAGTGGACGACCTCGCTGCGCGACGAGACGACGATCCCCGAGGTCATCCGCAAGGCGTTCAAGCTCGCCGTGGCCGAGAAGCCCGGCGCCACGCACGTCGAACTGCCCGAGGACATCGCCAAGCACGAGGTCGAGAGCGCCCCGATCGTGCCGCCGGAGAAGGTGCGCCGACCGGTGCCCGACGAGAAGTCGGTGCAGGCCGCCCTCGACCTGATCGCCCGCGCGGAGCGCCCGGTGCTGCTGGTCGGGCAGGGCTGCGTGCGCACCCGGGTCAGCCGCCAGCTGCAGCGCTTCGTCGAGGAGACCGGCATCTACGCCGGCATGACGTTCATGGGCAAGGGCGCCCTGTCCGACCGCCACGAGCGCAGCCTCTACGCCGTCGGTCTCGGCTCGCGGGACTACGTGACCGAGGTCTTCGAGGCCGCGGACCTGGTGATCGCGGTCGGCTACGACATGGTCGAGTGGCCGCCGTCGCGGTGGAACATCGGGCGGACCAAGCGGCTGCTGCACATCGACTTCGACCCCGCCGAGGTCGACGGCGCCTACCGGCCGACCGTCGAGATCGTCGGCGACATCGCCGCGGCCCTCTGGGCGATCAACCAGGGCCTCACCGAGCGCCACCACTTCGGCGACGTCGAGGCGCACGCCCGCGCCCGGGCCAACCTCACCGAGGAGATCACCGAGGGCGGTGCGTCGTCGGAGGCCGAGACCGGCGACTTCCCGATGAAGCCGCAGCGCGTCCTGGCCGACCTGCGCGCCGAGATGGACGACGACGACATCCTGATCTCGGACGTCGGCGCCCACAAGATGTGGATCGCGCGGCACTACCCGACCTACACGCCGAACAGCTGCATCATCTCCAACGGCTTCTGCTCGATGGGGATCGCGGTGCCCGGCGGGGTGTCGGCGTCGTTGGTGCACCCCGATCAGCGGGTCGTCGCGATCTCCGGCGACGGCGGGTTCCTCATGAACGGCCCCGAGCTCGCGACCGCGGTGCGCCTCGGCGTCGCCCCGGTCAACCTCGTGTGGGAGGACAACGGGTACGGCCTGATCTCCTGGAAGCAGGAGGTCGAGTTCGGCCGGCACTTCGGCACCGACTTCCCCTCCCCAGACCTCGTCAAGATCTCCGAGGGTCTCGGTTGCCACGCCCGCCGGCTCACCAGCGCCGACGAGCTGCGACCGGCGCTCAAGGAGGCCTTCGACCAGCGCGACCGGCCGTCGGTGATCGTCGTCCCCGTCGACTACCGCGAGAACGTCAAGCTGACCCACCGCCTGGGTCAGCTCATCGCGCGCTGAGGCCCGGTCAGGTCCGCTCGACGCGGCGGACCTGACCACCCGGCGCCCACGACTCGATCACCAGCTTGTCGCCCGTCGCCGCGATGCGCGTCATCGCGACCTCGGTGACGTCCACCGCGAACTGGGCGCCCTCGTCCGACGACGACACCTCGCGCGCCCGTCCGGCCACCTTCGCCTCGCCGGGCCAGTCCGCCGGGTCGTCGGGCGGATCCACGGACGGCGAGTGCAGCGCCACCCGTGGATCGCGGCGTACGTCGGCGAGCTTCACCGAGCCCGGCATCATGCCGAACGTCAGCTCGCCGTCGGCGAACTCCGTCTCCATCCCGCTGATGCGCGGCGAGCCGTCGCGCCGCAGCGTCGCCATCGTCTTGTGCTTCGCGCGCCGGAAACACGTCTGCACCGCCGCGGCCAGCTCGGGAGCCGCCGCCTCGACCTCGCCCCACGTCGTCATGGCGCAGGTCTAGCAGCGACCCCCGACAACCTCCGACGGTGCCGGCTTTCCTGGCACTGGGGGTGCAAGTAATCAGAGGAGCACGCCGATAGGGCATTGCTTGCACCCGGGGTGCTCAGCGGTCCGCGGTCGACCCCGGACGCTGGGGGACGGCGTCCACGACCTCGTCCACCGACGCGTAGTCGCCCGCCGGCAGGTCGCCGAGCGCAACGAGCGTCTTCTCGTCGACCTCGCCCCGGTCGGTCGCGTACGCGACCACGTCGTTCCGGCTCGCCGGGAAGTCCATGCCCTGCAGCGCCTTGCGCACGCGGGCGTCGTCACGATCGGTCATCGTCGGTCCTCCTCGACCTCGGTGTCCTCGACAGCGTCCGCGAGGTGCCCGGGCCGCGTCGTGTTTCACACCCGGTGTCCCTCGCGCCGTCCGAGCGTCCAGAGTGGGGACACGTGAGCACCGCCGCCCCGCACCGTCCCGCCTCCACGGTCGGCGGTCCGCTCCTCGTCGTCGCGATCGTGCTCGTGGCGCTCAACCTGCGGGCGCCGCTCGTCGCAATCAGCCCGGTGATCGAGGCGATCCGCACCGACCTGGGTGTCTCGGCCGGGATCGCCGGCCTCCTGACCAGCCTCCCGGTCCTCGCCTTCGCGCTCGCCTCGCCGCCGGCGTCCTGGATGATCGGGCGGCTCGGGCCGGAGCGGGCGATGCTCGTCGGGCTCGGCGTGCTCGGCGTGGGCACCGTGTTGCGGTCGTCCGACGGCGTCGCGGGCGCGCTGATCGGGACCGCGCTGATCGGGGCCGGCATCACGGTCGGGAACATCGTGATGCCGGTGGTCATCGGCCGGGACTTCCCGCACCGTTCCGGCCCGCTCTTCGGGATCTACACCGCGACCATGAACGTCGGGTCGATGATCACGCTGTCGCTCACGGTGCCCATCGCCGCCGGCACCGGGTGGCGGCTCGCGCTGTGCGTGTGGCTGGTGTTCGCGGTCGCCGCCGTCGTGGTCTGGCGGCTCGCGACCCGCCGTCGGGAAGGAGAGGTCGAGGCCCTTCCCGACGACGGGGCCGGCCCGGCCCGGGCTCCCGCCACACGTCTGGTGCCGTGGCTGCTCCTGATCGGCTTCGGCGGCCAGTCCTTCTCCTACTACGGCCTGACCGCCTGGCTGCCGGAGATCCTGCGCGACCTGCGCGGCCTCGACGCGGCGAGCGCCGGAACGGCGTCGTCCCTGTTCCAGATCCTCGCGGTGGCAGGCGCGCTCGTCACGCCCCTGGTGGCCCGGCGGGCGAGCCTGCGGCTGGCGTTCCTCCCGGTCGCGGCCGGGTTCCTGGCGCTGCCGGGCGGCCTGCTGCTCGCCCCGGCGCTGTGGCCGTTGTGGTGCTCGCTCGCCGGGGCGGCGCAGGGA
Source organism: Actinomycetospora aurantiaca (assembly GCF_037401875.1). Lineage (NCBI taxonomy): Bacteria > Bacillati > Actinomycetota > Actinomycetes > Pseudonocardiales > Pseudonocardiaceae > Actinomycetospora > Actinomycetospora aurantiaca. Next base: position 29,782 of record NZ_JBBEGN010000017.1, read on the forward strand.
GGCGGGTTCACCGTGATCTTCGCGGCGGTGCTCGCGGCCAGTCGTGACGCGACCGAGAACCGCCGCACCGCCGCGTTCGTGCAGGGCGGCGGGTACCTCGTGGGTGCGCTCGGGCCGTGGCTCGTCGGCGCCGTGCACGAGGCCGGGGAGCCGCCGAACTGGCAGCTCCCGCTCGCCGTCGTGCTCGGGGCCCTGGTGCTGCTCGCGGTGGCCGGGTGTTCGGCGCTGACCCGCCTGCGCACTCAGTAGCTGCGGGGCATCCCGAGGACGTGCTGGCCGACGTAGGCGAGCACGAGGTTGTTGTTCACCGGCGCCACCTGGTAGAGCCGGGTCTCGCGGAACTTCCGCTCGACGTCCCAGGAGTCGACGAAGCCGTAGCCGCCGTGCGTGTCGAGGCACGCGTTGCCGGCCTGCCAGCTCGCCTCCGAGGCCAGGAACTTCGCGAGGTTGGCCTGCTCGCCGCACTTCTGATCGGCGTCGAACAGGGCGGCCGCGCGATAGCGCATCAGGTCCGCGGCTCCGACCTGCGCGTAGGCGCGGGCCAGCGGGAACTGCACGCCCTGGTTCGCGCCGATGGGGCGGCCGAACACCTGGCGCTCGTTGGCGTAGGAGGTGGCGCGGTCGATGAACCAGTACCCGTCGCCGACCGCCTCGGCCGCGAGCAGGATCCGCTCGGCGTTCCAGCCGTCGATGACGTAGCGGAACCCCTTGCCCTCCTCGCCGATCAGCGCGGAGGCGGGCACCCGCATGTCGTTGTAGTGCACCTCGTTGGTGGCGTAGTTGAACATCGTCCGGACCGGCTCGACCTTCAGCGTGTCCGGCTCGTCGCGGCGGACCTCGCGCAGGTCGACCAGGAACAGGCTGATGCCCTGCGTGCGCTCGGCCGGGTCGTCGCCGCGCGGGGTGGTGCGGGCGAGCACCAGCGCGAGGTCGGACTGCTCGATGCGGCTGGTCCAGTTCTTGTGCCCGGAGATGACGTAGTCGTCGCCGTCGCGGATCGCCGTCGTGCGGATGTCGGTGGTGTTCGACCCGGCCTCGGGCTCGGTGATCGAGAACGCCTGGAGCCGGATCGAGCCGTCCGCGATCCCGGGCAGGTAGGCCTTCTTCTGCTGCTCCGAGCCGTGCTTGAGCAGCGCACCCATGGTGTACATCTGCGCGTGGCAGCCCGCCGAGTGCCCGCCGGAGCGGTTGATCTCCTCGAGCACGATCGAGCCCTCGGTGATCCCCAGCCCGCCCCCGCCGTACTCGGTGGGGATCAGCACCGCCAGGTAGCCCGCCTCGGTCAACGCGTCGACGAAGGCGTCCGGGTACTCGCGGTTGCGGTCCCGCTCGCGCCAGTACGAGTCGGGGAACCGCGTGCACAGCTCCCGCACCCGCCCACGCAGCTGCTCCTGCGCCTCGGTGGTGACGCCGACGGGAGTCGGGGTGCTGGGCATCAGGGGGCGCTCCCTCGGGACGGTTGCCTGGACGACATCCATCCTCCCTTCCCGACGGCCGGTGTGCCCGGGAACGACGAACGGCCGCCGTCCGCGGGGGACGACGGCCGTTCGCGACGCAAGGTGATCAGGCGGGACGGACCTCGGTGAGGTTCGCGTACACGATCACGTTCGCCTCGTAGCTCTGGGCGGAGGGGTCGAAGACGCCGCCACAGGTGATGAGGCGCAGCTGCGAGTCCGGGGTGTCGCCGTACACCATCTCCGCCGGGAAGGCGGCCTTCGGAACGGTGTCGACGTTCGAGACCGTGAACACCCCGGTCTGGCCGTCCTGGCGCTTGACCAGAACCTGGTCACCCGCCTTGACGTCCTTGAGCTTGTAGAAGATCCCCGGCTTCCCGTAGCCGTTCACGTGCCCAAGGATCACCGAGGGCCCGAGAGTGCCCGGCGACGGGCTCTTGTCGTACCAGCTGGCCTGCATCGGGGTCTGCAGGGGCGGCACCTCGAGCTCGCCGTTCGCCTGCTGGCCGGTCTCGATCAGCGAGGACTCCGCCCCGATCGACGGCACGGACACCGTCGTCGGGGTGGAGGCCGCCATGAGCTGGACCCCGGAGCTGCCGGACGAGCCCGACGTCGACCCCGAGGTCCCCGCCACCACGAGACCGATGAGCGCCACGACCACGATCAGGCCGATGCCGATCTTCCCGGTGACGCCGTCGACCTTGGATGGCTCCCGGGTGGGCGGGGTCTCGGTCCCGGTCACTGGAAGGAGCCGTCCCCGGTGTCGACGCCGCCCTTCGGCACCGTCCCGACCTGGGTCGCGACGACCTGGACCGGCGCGACGTAGGTCGGCGCGGCGTAGCGGTCGCAGCCGCAGCCGTGGTCGTAGTACTTGCCGTAGTACCGGTGGCCGTAGTTACCGAACGCCGGCACCGGATACGGGCTCGGGATGTAGGTGATGCCGCTGTTGTTTGTGCTCGCCGTCGACGAGGACGTCGAGGTTGAGCTCGTCGAGCCCGAGACAGAGCCCAGGACGCTGCCGAGGACACCGAGGACTGCACCCTGACTTGCGCCTGCGGTTGCCGCAGTCGACGTCGTCGAGGATGAGCTGGAGGCCGTCGACGAAGTGGAACCCGCGACGCTCCCCAGGACGCCGAGCACTGCGCCCTGCGATGCCCCAGTCCCGGTCGACGTGGAGCCGGTCGACGTGGAACCGGTCGACGTGGAGCCCGTCGACGTGGAACCGGTCGACGTGGAGCCCGTCGACGTGGAACCGGTCGACGTGGAGCCCGTCGACGTGGAGGTGGAACCGCCCGTGTCCTCCTGCGTGCGGACCTCGGCGGTCGCGACGCCCTGCCAGACCATCCCCACCAGCATCATCCCGGCCGCGACCGCGGCCATGCGCTTGACGGTCCTGCGCCGCCCTGGGCTCATCTCGACCCTCTTCCCCTCGAACTGATCTAGGAATTGACCTGGTCCCGCTTCACCGGGAAGTCGGCGCGCGCGGGCGCGGCGTTACACCTAACGACGTGTCAGGGGCAGGGTTCCGTCACGATTCGGATACGGCGGGCTCCCTGGCCTCCGCCGGCGCGGCGGACGGCTTCGCAGCGCGTCGCGCGCGCCACCGGTCGCGGAGCCGCAAGACCGTCCGCTCGGTCCACTCCGGAGAGAGGAACACCAGGTAGAGGACCCACATGGCGATGCTGAAGAAGCCGACCATGATGAAGACCTCGATGCCCAGGTGCAGGAGTGCGCCTGCCCCGAGGACCCACGGCCGCAGACGTCGATTCCAGACGAGAATCCCGACCGACAATTCGATGATCAACGTGCCGAAGGTCAACCATTCGGTGAGCAGCCCGCTCGCGGCGATCACTTCCGGTGACGGCGCGCGGAGCTGGTCGAGCATGCGCAGGGCGAAGGACACCGCGGTCCCGTTGCGCCAGGGGTCGCCCTGCAGCTTCGCCCAGACCGCGGCCACATAGATGATCGACACCTGGATCTGCAGCATCCGTATGGCCCACGGGGCGCGGCAGGGGAACTCCCAGAAGTGCGCGCGGTCTCGCCGCCAGCGATCCCAGGACAACGACTCCCCGGACGGCGCGAAGACCAGGTACACCGCCATGACCCGCAGCAGGATGTCGCCGGAGTTCAGCACGAAGGGGTTGCGGCGCTCGAAGGCGATCAGCCCCAGGAGTACCACGACCGCGGCGATTCTAGGTGCCGCACCGATCGTCAGCGCGATCGAGGCCAGCAGCGTCGCGAGGAAGACCACCGACAGCACGATGACGGTGTTCGTCGACGTGAGCAGGCTCCACTGCCACGGGCCAATGGCGGGCGGCTGGGGCAGCAGCCCGTCAGGCCCGTAGAAGGTGAACAGGTACGGCAGCTGCGTCGCTGTCCACGCTGTGACCGTCAGACCAAAGGCAAATCGGAGGATCGCCAGCGGCGCCGTCGAGGTCGGGGTGAAGAAGAAGCGCTCCCAGCCGTTCCAGGTGGCGAGTGCCAGCCGTCGCAGATCGGTCATGAGCCAACCCCGATCGAGAAGAACGGTCGTTCGGCCCATGGTGTGCGCGGGGCTAGCGAGCCGGGCGGCTGCGACTCTGCGGAGATATTCACGAGGGTGACGACCACGGGGTGCCTCCCTCGGGCGCGTTCCCCGTCGGCGACCCAGCGGGCATACGGCGCCCAACGCGGCTTGTTGTCCGGTCCGTTGAGCACCGTGTCCGCGTAGCGCTGCCACCGATAGTCCCAGTACTCAGAGAGTCCAGCCGTGATCGGGGCAGGTAGCACCGTGGTCGTACCGTCCCGGTCGAGCACTCGGGCCTCCAAGTAATTGGATACGCGGCGCGGAGCTGGTGCGTAGACGGCCCAGCCCTGGTCGAGGCCGACGACGTTGGCAACACGACCGGCAACTGGCGCGAGCGCGTTCTTGGTGATCGACTCCGGCATGTTGACGATGGCCGCAGTGCCTAGCAGCACGACGATCAGCACGCTGATCGCGATCCGTCCGCCGGTCGAGGACTCCAGCTTCTCCTGGAGGTCCGGCTCGGCGACCTCGGTGTCCTGCGTGCTCATCGGACGTTCTCCGGGACGCTCGTCACAGCTACTGGGACCGCGCGACAGTAGCCGACGTGACTACCCGCCAGTACCTCGGCTCCGGCTGGGACAGCGACGCGTGGCTGGTCGACGGCACGTGGGTGGAGCGGACGGCCCGCCGGCTTGACGTCGAGCCGTGGCTGCGGACCGAGACGACGCTGCTGCCGTGGCTCGCGCCGCAGCTCCCGCTCGAGGTGCCCACGCCCGTCGTCGTGAGGGAGTCACCGCTCACGGTCCGGCACCGGCTGGTCCCCGGCCGGCCCTTCCGTCCAGACGACGACGGGCGCGGGCTCGGGGCGTTCCTCGCCGCGCTGCACACCGTCGACCTCGACGCAGCGGTCGCCCGCGGCCTCCCACCTCCCGGGCGGACCTCCGCGATGCGCGACGCGGCCTTCGACCGCTTCGCCGGCGAGGTCGTTCCACGGCTCCCGCGCGGCCGCCGCTCCTGGCTCGCCGACCGGCTCGACGAGCTCCGCGCCGCCCCGGCCTCCGTCGTCGTGCACGGCGACCTCTCGGCCGAGCACGTACTGGTCGACGGCGGCCGCATCTACGGCGTGATCGACTGGGGCGACGCCCGGGCCGGCGACCCGGCGAAGGACCTGGTCTGGCCGCTGCTGCAGGCGGGCCCGGACGTCGCCGCCGACCTGCACACACACGCCGACGTCACCTCCGAGCTCGCCCACCGGGCGCAGGCCTGGCTCGACGTCGCGCCCTGCTACGCCGTCACCCACGGCCTCGACACCGGCGACGACGAGCTCGTCCGGGCCGCCGTCTCGTGGTTTCCGGCGCGCTGAGACCTGGGTAACAGCACCTACGGTTCGTCGGGGAGCGGGAGGTCCGCCATGCGCTGGAGCCCACCGGGATGGAATGCCGTTGTCGGCCTCGGGCTGGCCACGGTCGGCCGCGCGACCATCGGCTACACCGGTCTGCGGCACCGCTCCGTGGGACCGCACGAGGACCTCCCGCACCGCGGCCGCGGCGCCGTCGTCCTGATCGGCGGGCTCTGCGAGACCGGGCCGTGCCTCGAACCGCTGGGCCGCTGGCTGACCCGGCTCGGCTACGACGTCCGGACGTACACGCTCGGGGCGGGGATGGGCTGCTCGCAGCGCACGGTCGACTCGCTGGTCCGGCGGGTCCGGACGATCGCCGAGGAGACCGGCGAGCCGGTCCGCATCGTGGGGCACAGCCGCGGTGGGCAGTTCGGGCGGGCCGTGGGTGCCGCGGCGCCGGAGTCGGTCGCGCAGCTGGTCACGATCGGGACGCCGTTCGACCGTGTCTCCCCGGTGATGACGGCGGTGACGTGGGGCATGGCCGTCGCGGGCACCGCGGGCATGCCGGGGCTGTTCGGGCTGGAGTGCCTGCTCGGCCGCTGCTGCGCGGCCTTCCGGGACTCGCTGCGGGCTCCCTGGCCGACCGACATCCCGTTCACCAGCATCTACAGCCGCTCGGACTTCGCGGTTCCGTGGCACTCCAGCCACGACCCATACGCGCGCAACGTCGTCGTGCCGAGCGGGCACATCGCACAGCTGACCTCCGCCGCCATCCAGCGTGCGGTAGCCGAGGAGCTCGCCGCGGTCGTGGCACTGGAGGGCGTTCGCGCCATCGCCTGACCGCTCGAGATCGTGGCTGTTCCGTGACCTTGCGGACGCGGCTGTCCTGGCCTTTCCCGGGCGTGACTGTCGGGGGTTCGCTCTAGTGTTCGAATCATGACGACGGCGGTGGTGGATCCGGAGAGCCCCGTGTGGCCCGAGGCGCTGTGCGCCGCCGACCCCGCCGACCTGCCCGGGCAGTGGGTGGACGCGGGGATGAGTGCTCAGTTCGCCGCGGTGAACACGGCGGCCTGGCAGCTGTGCCGGTTCGTCCTGGAGTGCTCGCGGGCGAAGGCGGGGACCACCGAGCGGGTCCGGACCCGGCGGCGGGCGGGCAAGATCGTGGCGGAGTCGCTGGGCTGGTCGGAGGGCTACGCCGCCTCCCGCATCGAGTTCGCCCGCCAGGTCCTCGAACGTCTCCCGCGGATCGGGCAGGAGATGGCCGCCGGGCGGCTCGAGGAACGCAAGGCGTTCACGATCGTCGATCTGGTCGCCGACCTGGACGACGTCCAGGCCCGGGAGGTCGTCGACCAGGTCCTCGACGTCGCCTCGACGCTGCCGTACACGGCGCTGCGTCAGCGGGTCGCCCGCGTGGCGGCGGCCGTGGACCCGGACTGGTGGGAGCGGCGGCGCGCGGCCGCGATCGCGCGACGGCGGGTGACGTTGCGCTCCGCGCCGTCCGGCGCGGCGGAGCTGTGCGGGCTGGACCTGCCCGAGGACCCCGCCCAGGACGCCCACGACCGGATCGTCGCCCTCGCGCATGCCGCTCGGCGGCGACTAGCGCGGGCGGGGATCCGGGTGTCGGTCGGGGAGCTGGAGTCCGAGGTGATGCTGACCCTGACCGGGCCGGTCGGGGCGGGGATGTACGACCTCGACGTCGTCGACCACGTCACCACCCTCTACGGCGGCCCCCCGAGCACCGACGACGACGGTGATGACGGGGACCCCGACGACACCGGCCCCGGCGACACCGGGCCCGGCGACACCGGACCCGACGACGAGCCCGATGACCGTGGCCCTGGTCGTGGCCGTTCGGAGCCTGACCACGCGGTGGACCCCTCCGTGACCGGCAACAGCAGAGATCAGCCCCAGACCCACGTGGAGCCGGAGCGCGCTGAGCCGGCGGTGGTCGCGTTCCGGGCGCGCACCGTGCTGCGTCTGGAGCTACGCACCGTCCTCGGCCTCGACCGCCGCCCCGGCGAACTCCCCGGCCACGGCCCGATCGCCAACCCCCAGGCCGTGGCGATGGCCTGGGACCGCCGGCACTGCCGCTGGCGGATCGCCCTCTACGACGACACCGGCACCCTCGAACACGTCCTGTCCGCACGCCCACCGGCCGGCGGTCCGCCCCCGGCCGGCGGGCGCCGCCACGCCCAGATCGTCGAGATCACCGCCCACACCCGCGACCTCGACACCCTCACCACCGCGTTCGGCACCGACCAGCTTCCCCTGGCCGACCTGGGCCCGCTCGGATCGATCCCGACGACCCTGCCCACCGTGCCCGGCGACGCGATCGGGTTCCTGCGCCGCGCCGCCCGGGCGCTGGCCCGCGAACGCGCCCGCCCCGACCACGAGCACCCGTCCCGCACCACCGCCGAGGCCGGGAACCGGTTGCCCTCCACCCGGCTCCGGGACTGGGTCGCCGCCCGCGACCGCACCTGCCGGGCTCCCGGCTGCTCGGTCGACGCCGCCGCCTGCGACGCCGACCACACGCTCGCCGTCATCGACGGCGGACAGACCGTCGCCGACGACCTCGGCGCCCTCTGCCGGTCCGACCACCTCTTCAAGCACGACGACGACGCCGGCTGGACCGTGCACCAGACCAGCCCCGGACGCTTCGAGTGGACCTCCCCCACCGGCCGCGTCCACACCCGGGAGCCCGAGCCCTACCGGCCGTTGCCCGACCCCATCGCACGCACCCGTACCCGGCACCGCCCCGACCACCGGGAATCCCACCCGAAACCACCCGGCACCCCCCGCGCCAACCGCCACGGCCTGATCACCGACGCCTCCCGCGACACCCAGAGCCACCTCTGGCGACGCGCCGAACGACGACGCGACGAGACGACCGACCTCGACACCGGACCGCCCTTCTGATCGAGCGAGCCCTACGGCGCCAGCCACCGCCCGAAGAAGTCCAGGATGATCTCCGCCCGCTGCACCCGGCGCTGCGGCGAGCCGGTGCGGGAGAGCTCGTGGCCCTCCTCGGGGAAGCGCCAGTACTCCACCTCGCGGCCCAGCAGGCGCAGCGCGAGGTAGAGCTGGTCGGCCTGCTCCGGCGGGCAGCGCAGGTCGTGGTCGGCGTGCAGGATCAGCATCGGCGTGTGGATGTCGGCGACGAAGCTCGTCGGCGAGATCCGGCGGTAGACGTCCGGCCGGTCGAGGTGGTCGACGCCCATGAGGAACCGGAAGTAGCCCGCCGCGTCCGACCCGCCCCACTCCAGCGACAGCAGGTTGTTCGCCGCCCGCTCCGAGCAGGCGGCGGCGAAGCGGTCGCAGTGGCCGACCAGCCACGTCGTCATGAACCCGCCGTACGAGCCGCCGAGCACACCGACGCGCGCGGGGTCGAGCGTCGCGTCGTGGGCCAGGGCGGCATCGAGCGCGGCGAGGACGTCGTCGGCGTCCACCCCGCCCCAGCCCGTCCCGGGGACCTGCTCGGCCTCCGGCGTGCGGATCGAGCGCATCGCGGCCTCGGTGTCGCCGGTGGAGCCGTGCGGGTTGCACCAGAGCACGGCGTACCCGCCGCCGGCCCACAGCGCGAACTCGTCGAACCAGGCCGTCGGGTACTGCGTGCTCGGTCCGCCGTGCACGGAGACCAGCAGCGGGAGACGGCCGTCGGTGCCGGCGAGCGCCGAGGTCGACGGCCGGAGCAGCCAGGCGTCGATCTCCCCGCCACCCGACGACGGCACCCGCAGGTGCTCGGGCTCGGCGAGCGGCAGGTCGCGGTGGAAGGCGGCGGAGAACGCCGACAGCACGGTCTCCTGCCCGTTCCGGACGACGGCGAGCTCGGGCCGGTGGCCCGGGTCGGTCACCAGCAGCGCCAGCGTGCCGCCGGCCTCGTCGTACCCGACGACGGCGCGGGTCCCGCCGACCCGCTCCGCCGGCTCTCGCGAGCCGTCCGCCGGCACGGAGTACAGCGGCTGCGTGCCGTGGCTCTCGACGGTGAACAGCAACTCGTCGTCGTGCCAGAGCGGCGGGCGGCCGCCGACGAACGGCGCGGCCTGCCGGTCGAGTCCCGCGGTGAGCACGGTCGCCTCGCCGTCGGCCGCGTCCACCACGGCGACCCGGCCGAACGACGGACCCAGGGCGACGTCCTCGGCGATCGCCGCGATGCGGGTCCCGTCCGGGGAGAAGGCCGGCCGGGAGTACGCGACCTGCGACGGGCGGGTCAGCGGGCGCAGCAGCTCGGAGGGGGTGCCGTCGTCCACGCGCTCGCCGGGCGCCAGGGCGATCAGGTGCAGCGCGTCGACCATGGTCAGGTCGGCGTCCGGCTCGTCGCGCACCGTGGCGACCACGAGCCGCCGTCCGTCCGGCGACCAGGCCGGGCCGGAGATGTCGTAGCGGTGGTGGGCGACGAGGCGTGGCGCGGCCGCGGTGTCGGCGGCCACCACGAACACCGCCCGCGGCCGGTCCACGATCCAGCCCTCGCCGTCGAGCTTCGGGAGGAGCCGGTCGATCCGGCGGGGGAGCTTCGCCGGGTCCGGCCTGCCCCGCACCGTGAACGGCGGGGCGTCCGGCCGCGGCTCGCGCGAGGTGAACGCGAGCGTGGTGCCGTCGGGCGACCAGGCCGGCTCGTCGATCGGCTCGTCGCGCTCGGCCAGCTGCACCGGCTCGCCGGGACCGTCGACCGGCAGCACCATCAACCGGTGCTTCGCGTCGGGTCCGGGCGTGGACCGGGTGAAGGCCAGGCGCGTGCCGTCCGGTGACCAGCGCGGGTTCGCGTCCCCGTCCCCGCCGGTCAGCGGACGCGGCGCGCCGTCGACCGGCGCGACCCAGATCGCGCTGCGGTAGCGGTCGGCCTCGAGGTCGACGCGGGTGACGACGACGGCCACCCGGCGTCCGTCGGGGGAGACCCGCGGGTCGCCGGGGCTGACGAGGCGGGCGATGTCGGCCGGCTGCACGGGGCGCGACGTTAACCGGGCCCGACGGGCACCGCCCGCCGCCTCCGGCTCAGCGGTCGGTGCGCTCGCTCGGGTAGCGCCGGGTGGCCGAGGGGCCCGCGTCGCCGTACGGGTCGTGCCGGAACTGCTGCGGCCCGTACTGGCCGGCCTGGCTCGGCCCGGGGACCGGGCGGCCCGGGACGCTGGTCTCCTTGCGGACCTGGCGCAGCGCCCCGTCGATCTGCTTGCGGAAGCGGCCCTTGGTGCGCTGGTCGATGAAGGACGCCGCCTGGTCGGCGTACCGGTTGACCTTCTCCGGGTTCTGGCGGGCGTACTGGCGGGCCGCGGCGACGGCGGCACCGACGGCGGCGACTCGACGCATCAGAGCCATGTGCTGCACCTCTTGGGGGGTCGGGGACGAACCGGTGTGCACCCCGTGGGTACCACGGCCGGTCGCTGCTCACTCGACCCCGGGCGTCCCGGGGATGGGGCGCGACCGGATGGCGGGCAGTTCGTCTGCGAAAGGATCGAGGCAGATGTGTAGCCGGGCAGCACACCTCCGGGTCTGGGGGGGTGACCCGGATTTCGTCGGGGGGAGACGTTGCTGCCCGGCTACACGCTCCACACTATTCCACGGCCGGTGCGTGAACAAGGTGAACCGTGAGCGGATCGTCACCCTGTGAGCCCTCTGTGCGCGGAGGATCTCGCAGGTCACGGGGCTGGAGTCGCCTCGCGGCCGTTCATTTCGGGAATGGGATCCACGCTCAGGGTGAATGGTGTTCCTGCGAACGCCGATTTCACGTGGCACCTGGACCGATTCCGTCCCCAGAACGGACGAGCGGTTTCAGCTCCCGGTCGCCTCACCGGTCGACGCGTGCGGGAAGCCGAGGTGGTGCTGGGGCACCTCGGGCGAGGCGGTGTCGAGCGGGACGGCCGGCGAGCGCACGAGTCCGAGCTGGGCGCTCTGGCGGGGCTGCAGGGCCTCCATCGCCCAGTCGACCGCGGTGCGCAGCCGGTTCCCCGGCATCGCCGCGAGGTGGTAGCCCCGGGTGACCGCCTTCGCGGGCAGCCCGCGCAGCGGGACGTGCAGCGGTGCGGCCGCCGCCTGCCACCCGCCGAGGTCGACGACGAACCCGAGGTCGCGGTGCCGGTAGGGCCGGACGGTCCCGCACCCGAGCGACGCCGCGACGTTGCGGCCCGCGAGGGTGCCCTGGCGCACGGCGTGCTGCGCGGTGGGCGGCGTGGCCTCGCCGGGGCGGCTCGGGTCGGGGACGGATGCGACGTCCCCGCAGGCGTACAGCTCGGGGCGACCCGGGACCTGCAACGTCGACTCGACCACGACGCGGCCGTCGTCGATCCCGACGTCGAGGCCGGTGATGAGCGGGTCCGCGCGCACCCCGACGCACCACAGCAGGGTCCGCGTCGGGAGCCGCTCGCCGTCCGAGAGCAGGGCGCCCTCCTCGGTCGCCTCCTCCATCGTGGTGTCGGTGCGCACCTCCACCCCCCGCCGGCGCAGGACCTGCGCCGCGGTGTCGGCGAGGTGCTCGTCGAGGCCCGCGAGGATCCGCCCGCGGCTCACGAGGACCCACCGCATGGAGTCCGGGTCGAGCCCGCGACTCCTGGCCAGCGCCTGCGTGAACAGCTGCCCCTGGGCCGCGATCTCGGTGCCGGTGTAGCCGGCTCCCACCACGACGAAGGTGCACCGGGCGGCGATCTCGTCGGGGTCGTCGCTCATCGCCGCGAGGTCGACCTGCCGGACGAGGTGGTCGCGCAGGTAGAGGGCCTCGGGGACGCCGCGGAAGCCGACCGCGTGCTCGTTGACCCCGGGGATCGGCATCACCTTGTGCACGCTGCCCGCCGCGAGGACGAGCCGGTCGTAGGACGTCCGGTGCGCCACGCCCTCGGGGTCGAGCCAGCCGATCTCGCGGCCGTCGAGGTCGATGGCGTCCACCTCGCCGGGCGCGTGCCGCACGCACGGCGGCAGGGCGTCGGAGAGCGCGACCGCGATGCGGCGGGGCTCGAGGATGCCGCCCGCCACCTCGGGCAGCAGGGGCAGGTAGAGGAAGTAGTTGGTGGGGCTGACGACGACGATCTCGACCTCGCCGCGCATGCGCTTCGCCAGCGACTTCGCGGTGTGGAAGCCGGCGAACCCGCTCCCGACGATCACCACCCGGGGCCGCGCGCCGTCCGTGCCGTTGCCGCTGGGCGTCATGCCCGCCGAGGGTGCCCGATCATGCCCGCCCCGCGGAACCGGGCCCGTGACCTCGGCATGTCGTTCGTGTGACGACCGGTCGCTGTGATCGGGAACGCCGTGTGACGTGATCGCGGCGGGCTCGACGCCGGCCCGGTCACGGGTACCGATGGAGGTGTGACTGCCTCGCTCGTGACCCTGGGGGACCAGCGCTTCGTCTCCCTGACGACCTTCCGCCGCTCCGGCGACCCGGTGGCGACGCCGGTGTGGGTCGCCCGCGACGGCGACGGACTGGTCGTCTACACGACCGCCGAGAGCGGCAAGGTCAAGCGGCTGCGGAACGACGCCCACGTCGAGCTGCGGGCCTGCGACCGCCGGGGACGCGTCGCTCCGGGCACCCCGACGGTGGAGGCGACCGCGGTGGTCGACGACTCCGAGGGCGCCGTCGCCGACGCCGAGGGCCTGCTCAAGGCGAAGTACGGCTGGGAGTTCGGCGGCATCCGCCTGCTGCAGACCGCCGAGCGCGCCCTGCGCCGCGGCGGCCCGCCCCGTGAGCGGGTCGTGCTCCGGCTGACGGTGGATTGACGGCGCGACCGGTCATCCTGATCGCGTGACGACCGTGTCGAGCCGCATCCGGCCATCCGTCCCCGGGACCGCGGGCGCGGTCACGGCCCTCGTCGTGGTCGCGGTCGTCGGGCTGATGCACCTGGTCGCGCCGTGGAACCGGCACGACCCGGTGCGGCGCACGATCAGTGAGTACGCGGTCGGGCCAGGCGGCTGGCTCTTCGACGTCGCGGTGCTCGGCCTCGTCGCCGCGACCGTGGCGGTCGTCGTGGCGCTGCACGCCCGCGACCTCGTGACGCCGACCGCGATCGTGCTGTTCGCGGTCTGGTGCGTCGGGCTGGTGCTCGTGGTCGTCTTCGAGAAGACCAACTGGTCGATCGGTCCCAGCGTGTCCGGCTCCATCCACCGCTACGCCAGCCTCGCGGCCTTCGTCGCGCTGCCCGCGGCCGGGCTCCTGGTCGCCCGCGCACACCGCGGCGCACGGTGGGCGACCTGGGTGACGGTGTTCTCCGTCCTCGCCCTGGCCTCGTTCCTGCCGATCATCGGCGCGATCGCGCTGAACCCGGTCCTCGCGACGCCCTGGTACCGCGCCGTGCCCCTCGGCCTGATCGAGCGGGTGCTCTCCCTGGCCGAGGTCATGGTGGTCGTGGTCCTCGGGCTCGGCGCCGTCAGGAGCGCGTCGCGTGGGCGTTCGCCGCGTCGATCAGTTCCTGCACCCGAGGCCACGACGACGACGGGTTGAGGACGCACACGAAGCCGAGGCGGCCGTAGTCGGGGTGGGGCATGACGACGTCGAGGCTGGTCAGCGGCGCGTCCGGGTCGGCCACCTCGGCGGCGAGGGCCTTCGGGAGCCCCAGGTTCAGGCGGTAGACGCCGGGTCGGTCGAGGTCCGACCCGTCGTCGTACGCGTTCGACGTGACGATCGTGGCCCAGGGCCGCTGCTGCGCGGGTGGCGTGGTCCCGTCCGGATCGTGCACGGCGAAGTGGTCGCCGTTCGCCTCGAGCATCCAGGTGCCGGGATAGCCGGCGAGCAGGTCACGGAGTTCCTCGACGTCCATGCCGCCAGGAACTCACGATCGCGGAGATCCATGTGCGGCGCAAGTGACGCACATCACCATGCGACGGGCAGTTCCACCAGGCCGTGGATGGCGCGGTGCGAGGCGAAGCGGACCTCGTCGTCGGGAACGGCGAGACGCAGCGCCCGGAAGCGGCGCAGCAGCGCCGGGAACGCGACCCGCATCTCGAGCCGCGCCAGGGGGGCACCGAGACAGTGGTGGATGCCGTGCCCGAAGGCGACGTGGCTCGTCGTCGGGCGGGTGACGTCGAGGCGCTCCGGGTCCTCGAGCAGCGCCGGGTCGCGGTTGGCGCTCGCCAGGTTGAACGAGACCAGGTCGCCGGCGCGGATCGTCGCGCCGCCGATCTCCACGTCGGCCCGGGCGAGGCGCGGGGACCCCGAGTTCACGATCGTCAGCCAGCGCAGCAGTTCCTCGACCGCGGCCGGGACGGCCTCGTCGTCGTCGCGGACCAGCGCGAGCTGCTCGGGGTGGCGCAGCAGCGCGAGCGTGCCGAGCGCGAGCATGTTCGACGTCGTCTCGTGCCCGGCGACGAGCAGCAGGTTCGCGACTCCCACCAGCTCGTCGTCGGCGACGGTGTCGGCGTGCTCGCGGATGAGCATGCCGATCAGGTCCTCGCCCGGGTCGCGGCGCGCGTCCGCCACGCGGCCCTGCATGTAGGCCAGCGCCTCGGCCGCGAGCGCCACCTTCTCGCTCTCGGGCAGCGTCATGTCCAGCTGGCGCGAGGTCCGCTCCTGGAACTCGTCCTGGTCGGCGGACGGCACGCCGAGCAGCTCGCAGATGACGAGCGAGGGGATCGGCAGCGCGAAGGCCGACACCAGGTCGGCCGGCGCCCCGGCCGCCTCCATCGCGTCCAGGTGCGCGTCGACGATCTCGACGATGCGCGGCTCGAGGCGGCGCATCCGCCGCACCGTGAACTCGGGCGTGAGCAGGCGCCGCAGGCGCGTGTGGTCCGGCGGGTCGAGCGCGAGGAGGTTGCCGGCCCGGTCGCCGGAGAGCTGGCGCGGGTCGCGGCCGGTCTCGCCGAGGTCGGCGGGCGTCCAGCCGTTGGCGAAGTCGTCGGCGTCGCCGAGCATGGTGCGGACGTCGGCGTGCCGGGTCAGCAGCCAGGCGGTCGGCCCGAACGGCGTCGGGACGCGGACGACGCCCTCGCCCTCGCGGACGGCGACGACGTCGGGCGCCGGGCCGAACCCGTCGCGCCGGGTGGTGATCTCGGTGGTGCTCACGATGCTCCTCAGGCGACGGGGGTCGGCGCGGGGTGGGCGGCGGTGGTCCCGCTCAGGTCGATCTCGCGGTGCAGCGGTCCCGGCCCGCCGAGGTGCTCGGCGTGTGCGGCTCCCGCGGCGCGGACCACGAGCAGATGCGGCTCGCCCGGGGCCGTGGCCGCGACGGCGAAGGCGCCGTCCGTCCCCGTGACCGCACGTCCGAGCTGGCGGCCGGCGTTGCTGACGACCGTGACGGTCGCCCCGGCCACCGCGGTGCCCTCGCGGCGCACGTGGCCGTGCACGAGCGCCGTCACGGGGCGGGCCACCGGGGCGGTGACGGGCTCCTCGTCCGACTCCTCGGCCGACTCCTCGTCCGGCTCCTCGGAGACCGCCGACGGGGCCGCCGACGGGGCCGCCGCCGCGTCCGGCGCGGGACGCCGGGGGACGAACACCATGATCGCCAGCGCCACCAGGGCGGCCCCCGCACCGAGCAGCATGACCAGGACGAACGCGCCTTCGGTCGGTGCACCGGAGGCGGTGACGAGCGAGGCCAGCAGGACACCCGCGATCGCGCTCGCGAATGACGTCCCCAGGGCGCGCATGAGGTTGTTCAGGCTGTTCGCCGCCGCGGTCTGGGTCACCGGCACCGCCGCCATGATCAGCGCGGGCATCGCGCCGTAGGCGAGTCCGATGCCGCAGGCGATGGCGATCGAGCTGACCACCAGCTGCCACACCGCGGCGTGGAAGAGCGCGCCGATCCCGTAGCCGACCGCCACCACGACGGCGCCGATCATCAGCGTGGTCCGCGGCCCGGACGCGGCACTGATCCGCGCGGACACCGGCGACATCAGCATCATGCAGAGCCCGCCGGGCGCGAGGACCAGCCCGGCGACCAGGATCGACTGGCCGAGCCCGTAGCCGGTCTCGGCCGGCAGCTGCAGCAGCTGCGGGTAGACCAGCGACATCGCGAACATCGAGAACCCGAACACGATCGACGCGGCATTGGTCAGCAGGACCTGACGGCGCGCGCTGACCCGCAGGTCCACCAGCGGCTGCGGCGTGCGCAGCTCCCAGAACGCCCACGCGAGCAGCACCACGACCGCGACCACGAACAGCGTCACCGTCGTCGCGCTGCCCCAGCCCCAGCTCGAGCCCTTCGAGACGGCGAGCAGCAGGCAGACCAGCGCGATCGCCAGCCCGACGGCGCCGACGAGGTCGAAGCGTCCGCCCGTGCGTTGGGACGACTCCGGCACCAGGGCCAGCACCAGCACGAGGACCAGCACACCGAGCCCGCCGGCGGCCCAGAACAGCACGTGCCAGTCGGCGGTCTGCGCGATCAGGGCGGCCAGGGGGAGGCCGAGGGAGCCGCCCACGCCGAGCGAGGCGCTCATCAGGGCGACCGCCGAGCCCAGGCGCATAGGCGGGAGCTCGTCGCGCATCAGGCTGATGCCGAGCGGGATCAGGCCGGTCGACAGGCCCTGCAGGGCGCGGCCGACGATCAGCGGGACCAGCGAGGTCGACAGGGCGGCGACGACGGAGCCCGCGATGAGCATGACCAGGCAGAACAGCAGCACCCGGCGCTTGCCGATCATGTCCGCGACCCGCCCGACGATCGGCACCGCGACCGCGGCCGTCAGCAGCGTCGAGGTGACGATCCAGGCGGTGTCCGCGGGCGCGGCGCCGAGCAGGCGGGGGAACTGCGGCACCAGCGGGACGACGAGCGTCTGCTGGAGGGAGACCGTGATCCCCGCCAGGGCGAGGACGGCCACGAAGGCGGGCGCCCGGGTGGGCGACGCGGCAGGTGTACTCACGGGACTCCTCGGGTGGCGGTCGCCGCAATAATGGCACGGGGCGCCATAAAGTCGTCCGGTGACCCACGTCTCGTGATCGGGGAGCAGGACGTGGGTATTTTTGTCACTGAGCGCCACAACGGCGTTCGGTGACATCCCGGGGAGGATCGATGGGTGAGACTGCCCTGATGTCGCCACCCCGCGGCCGCCGCCCGATGTCCGACCGCCGCCGGTGGCTGCAGCGCCTGGAGATCTCCCGGGAGGCCATCCGGCTCTTCCGCGAGCAGGGCGTCACCGAGACCACGGGTGAGCAGATCGCCGACGCCGTCGGTCTGTCCGGTCGCACCCTGTGGCGCTACTTCCGCAGCAAGGAGAGCTGCGTGGAGCCGGTGCTCTCCCTGACCACCGATGCGTTCGTCGACACCCTCCGGCGCTGGCCCGCCGGGATCGCGCTCGAGGACCACCTCATCGCCGGCCACCACCCGCCCGAGCACGCGGCCGACGGCGAGGCCAGCCTCGCCGTCGTCGCGATGTCCCGGCACGAGCCCGCGCTGCGCGCGATCTGGCTCGTCGTCTTCGAGCGGGCGGAGCCGGTGCTGGCCGAGGTCGTCGCCGAGCGGCTCGGCCGCGACCCCGACGAGCTCGCCGTCCGCGTCCAGGCGGCGACGCTCGCCGCCGCCCTGCGCCTCACCACCGAGGACATCGCTGCCGACTGCGCCGACGGTCGCATCCGGCCCCGCGAGGAGGGCCTGGCCCGGCTCTCCGAGTCGGTGCGCGCCGCGACCCACGGCGTCCTCGGCGACCTCCCCGCCTGAATCCCCGCCCACCTCTGACGGGTCGAGCTCCGCTCCGCTCCGTCTCCCACCTGCCGTCAGGAAGGCCTGCCATGACCGCGCGCGCCGACACGCGCCCCGACCCCGCCGCGCCGCCGCGCGCGGGGCTGCTGATCGCCGTCCTCGTCGGATCGGCGTTCGTGATGATCCTGAACGAGACGATCCTGTCGGTCGCCCTGCGCGACCTCACGGTCGACCTCGCCGTCCCCGCCACCACGGCGCAGTGGCTGACCAGCGGCTTCCTCCTGACGATGGCCGTGGTCATCCCGATCACCGGCTACCTGCTCGACCGCTTCACCCCCCGCGCGGTGTTCCTCACCTCGCTGTCGCTGTTCAGCGCCGGCACCCTGCTCGCCGCGCTCGCCCCGGGCTTCGGGGTGCTGCTCGCGGGCCGCGTGGTGCAGGCCGCGGGGACGGCGGTGATGGTGCCGCTGCTGATGACGACGATCATGCGGCTCGTCCCGTCCGAGCGGCGCGGGGCCACGATGGGCACGATCACGATCGTCATCGCGGTCGCCCCGGCGCTGGGCCCGACGATCGGCGGCGCGGTCCTCGCCGGGCTGGGCTGGCGCTGGATGTTCGGCCTCGTGTTCCCACTGGCCATCGTCGCCCTGGTCATCGGCGCCCGCTACCTGCGCCTGTCCTCGACCACCCGCCGGGTGCCGCTGGACGTCGTGTCGGTCCTGCTCTCCGCGGTCGGGTTCGGCGGCCTGCTCTACGGGCTGTCGGCCATCGGCGAGTCCGGCGGGGAGCACCCGGTCCCGCCGTGGGTCGCGGTGGTCGTCGGCCTCGTCGCACTCGGGATCTTCGTGGCACGCCAGCTGCACCTGCAGCGCTCCGACGTCGCCCTGCTCGACCTGCGGGTGTTCACCCGCCGCCCGTTCTCGGTCGCGGTGGCCACCAGCGTGCCGCTGTTCATGTGCCTGATCGGGGCCTCGGCGATCCTGCTGCCGCTCTACCTGCAGACCGTCCTCGGCGTCTCGACCTTCGCCAGCGGGCTCGCCGTCCTGCCCGGCGGTCTCGTCCTCGGGCTGCTCGGCCGCCCGGTCGGGGCGCTCTTCGACCGGGTCGGCGCGCGTCCGCTCGTGCTGCCCGGGGCGGTCATGACGGCGGGTGCGCTGTGGCTGTTCGCGACCCTCGGCACCGGCTCGCCGCTCGCGGCCGTGATCGGCATCCACGTCCTGCTCATGGCCGGGCTCGGCCTGATGATGACGCCGCTGATGACCGAGGGGCTCGGGTCGCTGCCCGACCACCTGTACTCGCACGGCAGCGCCGTGCTGTCCACCCTCCAGCAGGTGGCGGGCGCCCTCGGCACGGCGGTGTTCGTGACGGTGGCCGCGCTCGGCAGTGCGGCCGGCGCGCCGGCGCCCGACGCGTCCGGCCTGCGCACCGCGTTCGTCGTCGCCGGGGTCGTCGGGCTGGTCGCCCTCGTGGCGGCCACGTTCGTCCGCGGCCGGCGCCGCGAGCCGGCGCCCGTGGCGGGATAGCGCCGGGTAGACCCGTCAGCCGACCGGGAACTCCTGCTCGTATGCCGAAGGAGATCCTGGTCAGCTACGGAGTCGACATCGACGCGGTCGGGGGGTGGCTCGGCTCGTACGGCGGGGAGGACTCGCCGGGGGACATCTCGCGCGGGTTGTTCGCCGGCGACGTCGGGGTGCCGCGGGTGCTCGAGCTCTTCCGCCGCCACGGGCTGCGGCAGACGTTCTTCTGGCCCGGGCACTCGGTGGAGACGTTCCCCGAGCAGTTCGACGCCTGCGTGGCCGCCGGGCACGAGATCGGGGTGCACGGGTACAGCCACGAGAACCCGATCGCCATGTCGCGGCAGCAGGAGTCCGACGTCCTGGACCACTGCATCGCGCTGATCGAGAAGCGGTCGGGCACGCGGCCGACGGGCTACGTCGCGCCGTGGTGGGAGTTCTCGCCGATCACCAACGAGCTGCTGCTCGACCGCGGACTGCGCTACGACCACTCGCTCATGCACGACGACTTCACGCCCTACTACGTCCGCGTCGGCGACTCCTGGACGAAGATCGACCTGGAGCGCGACGCCGCGGACTGGATGAAGCCGCTGGTCCGCGGGCAGGAGACCGACCTGGTCGAGCTGCCCGCGAACTGGTACCTCGACGACCTGCCGCCGATGATGTTCGTCAAGGGCAGCCCGAACTCGCACGGCTTCGTCAACCCGCGCGACATCGAGCAGCTCTGGCGCGACCAGTTCGACTGGGTGTACCGCGAGATGGACTATGCGGTGTTCACGATGACGATCCACCCGGACGTCTCCGGGCGACCGCAGGTGCTGCTCGCCCACGAGCGGCTGATCGAGTACATCAACGCCCACGACGGGGTGCGCTGGCTGACCTTCGACGAGATCGCGCAGGACTTCCAGGCCCGCTCGCCACGTGGTTGAGGTTGCAACCGGTCGTCGGGAAGCATCAGGATTCCCGACCATGGTGACCACCGACGTCGTCGTCGTGGGGACCGGGCCGGCCGGGGCGTCGATGGCGCTCGCGCTGGCCCGGCTGGGCGTGGACCACATCGTGGTCACCCGCTACGAGACGCTCGCCGCCGAGCCGCGCGCGCACATCACCAACCAGCGCACGATGGAGGTGCTGCGCGACCTCGGGGTGTCCGACCAGGTCGAGGCCCTGTCCACGCCGCAGGACCAGATCGGCACGACGACGTTCTGCACCTCGCTGGCGGGCGAGGAGCTGGGGCGGGTGCGCTCGTGGGGCACCGACCCGCACTCGCAGGCGGCCCACCGCCTGGCGAGCCCCGCCCGCATCTGCGACATGCCGCAGAACCTCATGGAGCCGATCCTCGTGCAGGGCGCCCAGCGGGTGGGCTCGCGGATCCGGTTCTCCACGGAGTACCTGTCGCACGCGGTCGACGACGACGGGGTGACGGTCTCGGTCCGCGACCGGCTGCGGGACGACACCTACGAGATCCGGGCGAAGTACCTCTACGGCGCCGACGGCGGGCGGTCGAAGGTCGCGGAGAACGCGGGCCTGCCGATGCGCGGCGAGATGGGCGTCGCGGGGTCGCTGAACATCGTCTTCCGGGCGGACCTGACGCCGTGGGTCGCCCACCGCCCGAGCGTCCTGTACTGGGTGCTGCAGCCCGGCTCCGACGTCGGCGGCATCGGGATGGGCGTCGTGCGGATGGTCCGGCCGTGGAACGAGTGGCTGACGATCTGGGGCTACGACGTCGCCGACGGCCCGCCGGACCTGTCCGACGAGTACACGCGGGGCCTGGTCCGCCGGCTGGTCGGCGTCGAGGACCTGGACGTGGAGATCGTCGGCAGCTCGGCGTGGACGGTGAACCACATGGCCGCCGAGCACTACGGCCGCGGCCGGGTGTTCTGCGGCGGCGACGCGGTGCACCGCCACCCGCCGTCCAACGGGCTGGGGTCGAACACGTCGATGCAGGACTCGTTCAACCTGGCCTGGAAGCTCGCGTACGTGCTGCGCGGGGCGGCCGGGCCGGCGCTGCTCGACACCTACTCCGACGAGCGCGCGCCGATCGGGCGGCAGGTCGTCGACCGGGCGAACCAGTCCATCGGCGAGACCGGCCGCATCTTCGACGCCCTCGGCGTGAGCGGCACCGACGACCCCGAGGTCATGAGGGCCAACATGGCCCGCCGTCGGGAACCGGGGGCCGAGAAGCAGCGCCGCGAGCTGCGCGAGGCGATCGCGTTCAAGGCCTACGAGTTCGACGCGCACGGCGTCGAGCTCAACCAGCGCTACGTCTCCTCGGCGGTCGTGCCGGACTCGCTCGCGCCGGACCCGCTGGCCTCCGCGGAGGACCCGGAGCTGCACCACGTCGCGTCGACGACGCCGGGCGCCCGCGTGCCGCACGTGTGGCTCGCGGGACGCCACGGCGACGTCTCGACGGTCGACCTCGCCGGGCACGGCCGCTTCACGCTGTTCACCGGCCCCGGCGGCACGTGGCCGTCGTCGGACCTGGTGCACGTGATCGTCGTCGGGCCGGGGGAGGAGATCGAGGACCCCTACGGCGACTGGGCGCGGCTGCTCGCCGCCGAGGGCATCGCCGACTCCGGGGGCGTGCTGGTCCGGCCGGACCACCACGTGGCGGCACGGTTCGCCTCGGTGCCGGACGACCCGGCCGCGGTGCTGGAGCAGACGGTGCGGCGGCTCCTCAGCTCCGCGTGACGATCTCGTCGGCCACCCACCGCACGACCTTCTCCGGGTACGGCGCCGGCAGCGACAGCACGAGGTGGGTGAACCCGGCGTCCACGGCCTGCGCGACGTGGGCCCGGGTCGCGGCGGGGTCGTCGTACGAGACCCCGACGACCAGCGAGCGCCTGATCGTCGCGGGATCGCGGCCGATCTCGGCGCAGTACCGGTCGAGCAGGGCGCCGCGCGCGCTCGCATCGGTGACGTCGCCGCCCGGGTAGTTCCAGACGTCGGCGTGCTCGGCGACCACCCGCAGGGTGCGACCGGCGCGGCCGCCGATCACGAGCGGGGGACCCAAGCGCTGGACCGGCTTCGGGCTGCACCACGCGCCGGTGAGCTGCAGATACTCCCCGTCGACGTCGAACGGCTCGTCGGCGGTCCAGAGTCGGCGCAGCAGGGCGCAGGTCTCGCCGAGCCGGGCGACGGCCTCCGCCGAGTCCCAGTACGGCAGGCCGTGGGCCTCGTACTCGCGGCGGGCGAACGGAACGTCCGGCCGCGACCCGGCGCCGAGCCCCATCTCGAGCCGACCCCCGCTGACGACGTCGACCGTCGCGGCGATCTTCGCGAGGACGGCCGGCGGGCGGAACCGGTTGCTGGTGACGAGCACGCCGAGCCGGATCCGCTCGGTGGCGGCGGCCAGCGCGGCGAGCAGCGTCCAGCCCTCGAAGGTCGGCCCGAGCGGGTCGCCGAAGATCGGCAGCAGGTGGTCGTAGAGCCAGGCGTGCTCGATCTCGGGGACCGTGTCGGCCTCCTGCCACACCCGAAGGAGCTCGGGGTACGCGATCTGGCTGGGCGGGGTGGCGATGCCGAAGCTCGGGGCGCTCACGCGGCCGACCGCGTCGAGGTGGGGCGGCGCCGCAGCCGGGGCTCGGCGAGGGCCGGCGTGCCGTAGGCGTGCGGCAGCGGGCTCGCGTCGGTGCCCGGGGCGACGATCTCGTCGATCCGGTCGAGGATCTCGTCGTCGAGCGTGACCTCGGCGCCGGCGAGCACGTCGTCGAGGTGGGCCATCGTGCGCGGGCCGATGATCGCGCTGGTGACCGCGGGATGCGCCGTCACGAACGCCATCGCGAGGTGCGTCAGCGACAGCCCGGCCTTCTCGGCGAGGGCGATCAGTGCCTCGACGGCGTCGAGGCGGCGCTCGTCGCGCATGTGGGAGAAGCCGTACTGCGCCCGGTGCGTGTCCGGTGCCTGGCCCTTGCGGTAGCGGCCGGTCAGCATCCCGCCGGAGAGCGGGCTCCACACCAGGGCCCCCATCCCGTACCGCTCGATCGCGGGCAGCACCTCGCGCTCGATGCCGCGGTCGAGGATCGAGTACGGCGGCTGCTCGGTGCGGAAGCGCTCCAGGTGGCGCTGCTCGGAGACCCACTGCGCCTCGACGATCTGCGACGCCGGGAAGGTCGACGAGCCGATGGCGCGCACCTTGCCGCTGTGGACGAGGTCCGACAGCGCGGACAGGGTCTCCTCGACGTCGGTGTCCGGGTCGGGGCGGTGCACCTGGTAGAGGTCGATGTGGTCGGTCTGCAGGCGGCGCAGCGAGTCCTCCACCGCGCGGACGAGCCAGCGGCGGGAGCTCCCGCGCATGTTCGGGTCGTCGCCCATCGGGTTGAAGGCCTTCGTCGCGAGCACGACGTCGTCGCGGCGGTCCTTCAGCGCCTTGCCGACGATCTCCTCGGACTCGCCGCGGGAGTACATGTCGGCGGTGTCGACGAAGTTGACCCCGGCGTCGAGGGCGCGGTGGATGATCCGGACCGAGTCGTCGTGGTCCGGGTTGCCGATGGCGCCGAACATCATGGCGCCGAGGCAGTAGGGGCTGACCTGGATGCCGGTGCGGCCCAGCGTGCGGTACTTCATCGGGTTCTCCCTGCGCTATCGTCGTCCCGAAACGGAACGTGCTTCCGGAACTCTAGACGGAACGTCGTTCCGCTTGCAAGGAGGTGCCGTCGTGGTGCGTGCGGACGCGCAGCGCAACATCGGGGCGCTGCTCGAGGCCGCCACCGAGGTCTTCGCGACGGCGGGTGTCGACGCCCCGGTGCGGGCGGTCGCGGCGCGGGCGGGGGTCGGGGTCGGCACGGTGTACCGGCACTACCCGAAGCGCTCCGACCTGGTCGCCGCGGTGTTCCGGCACCAGGTGGACGCGTGCGCGGAGGCCGCCCCGGTGCTCGCGGCGCAGTACGGGCCGGGGGAGGCCCTGGAGCGGTGGCTGGGGCGGTTCGTCGACTTCCTGGCGACGAAGCGGGGGCTCGCGGCCGCCCTGCACTCCAGCGACCCGGCCTTCGACGCCCTGCCGGCCTACTTCGAGACCCGGTTCGTGCCCGCGCTCACGCAGTTGCTCGACGCCGCCGTGGCCGCGGGCGAGGTGCGCGACGACGTCCCGGCGCTCGACCTGCTGAACGCCGTGGCACACCTGTGCCTGCCCGCGGACGGCGTGGGGCCGGATCACGCGCGGCGCATGACGACGGTGCTCGCGCGGGGTCTGCGGGCCTGAGCCCCGCCGAGTGCGGCGTCCGGCAGGAATCCGGGTGCCCGGACCTGCGTGGTGGCGCACTCGGCCCGGAGTCCCGGGCGCCCCGTCGCCGAGTGCGACGTCCGGCAGGAATCCGACCCGCCGAACCTGCCTGGCGGCGCACTCGACGAGCGAGGGTCGCCCGGAGGTCAGGCGACCGGCTCCCGCGTGGGCTCCGACACCTCGTAGAGGTCCCGCTGGAACCGCTCGCGGATCGACGCGACGGCGACGAACGTGATCGCGGCGCAGCCGATGACGTACACCGCCACCGACCAGGACGCGCCGGTCGCCGCCAGGAGCGCCGTCATGATGAAGGGCGCGAGACCGCCCGCGAGGACCGAGGCGACCTGGTAGCCGAGCGAGGCGCCGGAGAAGCGGACGTCGGCCGGGAACATCTCGGCGTAGAGCGTCGCCTGCGGCCCGTACATCGTCGCGTGGATGGTGAAGGCGACGAGCAGGGCGAGCAGCACCAGCGGGACCGACCCGGTGTCGATCAGCCAGAACAGCGGGAACGCGAACACCGCCATGGAGACGCAGCCGACGAGGTAGAGCTTCTTGCGCGAGCCCAGCCGGTCGGTGAGCGCGCCGAAGAACGGCATCGTGATCACCTGCGAGAGCCCGGCGACCATGACGCAGACGAGGATCGACGTCCGCGACATCCCGACCTCGGTCGTCGCGTAGCCCAGGATCCCCGAGATCAGGATGTAGAAGACGGCGTTCACGACGAAGAACGCACCCGCGGCCTGCAGGATCGCGAGGCCGTGGTGGCGGACCGCCTGCACCAGCGGCGCCTTCCGGACGCCGGCCTCGCGCGCGGCCGCGGCGGAACGCTCCCGCAGCTCGTGGAACACCGGGGTGTCCTCGATCTTGAGCTGCACGTACACGCCGATGCCGATCAGCAGCAGGCCGCTCAGGAACGGGATGCGCCAGCCCCACGTGTCGAAGGCCGCGGGGGACATGGTCGCCGTGAGGATCAGGAAGAACAGGTTGCCCAGCACCGCGCCCGCGACGGCGCCGGTCTGCACGAGGCTGCCGTAGTAGCCGCGGCGGTTCGTCGGCGCGTGCTCGACCAGCAGCAGGGCCGCTCCGCCCCACTGCGCGCCGACGCCGAGTCCCTGGACCAGCCGGGCGAGCACCAGCAGGACCGGCGCCCACACCCCGATGCTGGAGTACGGCGGCAGCACCCCCACCGCGAACGTCGCGAGGCCCATGACGAGCATCGCGGCGACCAGCGGGGGCTTGCGCCCGAACCGGTCGCCGACGTGGCCGGCGATGATCCCGCCGACCGGGCGCGCGATGAAGCCGACCGCGAACGTCGCGAACGAGGCGAGCGTGCCGGCCACCGGGTCGGCCGAGGGGAAGAACTGATGGCCCAGCACGAGGGCCGCGGCCGTCGCGTAGATGAGGAAGTCGAACCACTCCAGCGTGGTCGCGAACACCGCGGCGGCGGCGAGCCGCCGCATCTTCGCGGGAGCGACCTCGGTCCCAGCGGGCATGGCGCGTCCTCCGACTTGGTACGAACGATCGTTCGTAACGTAGAGGTGTGACCGGGACCTCGCAAGTCGTCAGTGCGGCAGCGGGGCTTCGAGCAGGGCGAGGGCGTAGCGGGCCTGCTGCTCGGCGAGCTGGCCCCGCGAGAGCCGGCCGTCCGCCCGGTACCACCCGGACACGGCGCTCAGCGCGGTGAGCACCGTGCGGGCCGCGTCGTCCGGGTAGGGCGTGCGGAACGTCCCGTCGGCCACGCCCTGGGCGACGATCTGCTCGAACACGGCCTGGGTGGCGTCGCGCTCGGCCACCAGTGCCACCCGGTCCGCGCCGGTCAGGTACCGCACCTCGTTGGTCGACACGACCATCGCGACCTGGTGTTCCACGATGAACCGCACGTAGGCGCGAACCGCCTCGCGCATCCGGGAGGCGGCGTCGTCGCCGGCGTCGTCGACCGCGGCGCGCAGGCGGGCGGTGAGCTCGTCGTTGGCGCGGCGGAGTACCTCGGCGAGCAGGCGCGACTTCGACGGCACGTAGTTGTAGAGGTTCGACAGACTCGTCCCCGCCCGCTTCGCGACGTCGCGCATCGAGGCGCCGTGGAAGCCCGCGGCGCCGAACGCGTCGAGGGCGGCGTTGAGGATCGCGGCCTCGTTCCCGCGGCCGGTGTCCGCCACCAGCGACGTCACGGCGGCCGGGGAACGGGCGTTCATGACGGCGAGGCTAGCGTCCTTGACGGCCGGGAGGGCCGATGGTTCTCTGATGAACGATCGTTCGTATCTTCCAGCGACGGAGGTCCCGCGTGACGGGTGTGCTGATGTCCCGGACCGACCGCTGGTTCGAGGACTTCGCCGTGGGGGAGCACTTCACCAGCGGTCCCCGCGCCGTCACGGCCGAGGATCTCGCGGCGTTCACCCGCCTCTCCGGCGACGACCACCCGCTGCACGCCGGCCCGGACGCGATGCTGCAGGGTCCGTTCGGGATCGCCGTCGCCATGGGGCTCATGCAGTCGCTGGACATCCACGGTGATGCGGTGCAAGGGCTGCTCGACACTCGCTGGACCTACCGCGCCCCGATCCGGGTGGGGGACGTCCTGCGGCTGGAGCTGACGATCGTGCGGACGCGGCGTACCCGCGGCGGCACCCGCGGGGTGGTCACCCGGCTCATGCGCCTCGTCGGCGATGACGGGGCCACCCGCCAGGAGGGCACGACCGCCGCACTGGTCGCCGCCCGCACCGACGGCCCCGACGACGCCCGCCGTGCCTTCGGCACGCCCGGGTGGGCCCGACTCGTCGTCGCGGACCTCGACCCGGCGTTCGCGGAGACCCTCGCGACGTGGGACGGCACGATCGGCCTGCGCTGCGACGACGACGAGGTCCACCTGCGGGTCTACCGCGGCCAGGTGATCGACGTGAGCCCGCGCGTTCCGCACGGCGCCACGTTCACCGTGGCCGCCGACGCCCGGACCTGGCTCGAGCTCGTCGAGTCCGCGGACAACCCGTTCATGCGGCTCGCGATGATTGGCCGGTTCACCGTCTCCGGCGACGGCTACGAGTACCTCCGCCTCACCTCCGCCCTGCACCAGCTCGTCGACGCCGCCCGGAGGGCCTCGTGACCGGCTACCTGACCGTCGGCGGCGCCCTCGCGTTCGTCGAGGACCACCGCGTTCCCGGGGCGCCGGACGCACCCGCCGTGCTCTGCCTGCACACCGCCGGGCAGTCCGGCGCGCAATGGCGCCACGTCGCGCCGGAACTCGCGGCGGCCGGGTACCGGGTGGTGGTCCCCGACCTGCCGGGGCACGGCCGCTCCGAGCCGGCGCCCAGCGGTCCGGTCGACGACCTCGGGGCCTACGCCGCCTGGCTCCTCGCCCTCGTCGACACGATGGGCCTCGAGCGGTTCTCCGTCGCCGGCTGCTCGATCGGCGGGAAGATCGCCCTGGACCTCGCCGTGCGCGCCTCCGCCCGCCTGGACGCCGTCGTCGCGATGGCCGCGGACGCGTGGACGGGTGGGCGGCCGTCGGTGAAGGGACTCCGCCGCGAGCTGGCCGACGTCGCCGCACCCAGCCGCTCGGACCGCACCGAGCTGGGCACGTACGCCGTCCTGGGCCGCGCGGTCGACCCGGCGCGCGCCGCCCTGATCGCGACGATGCACCGCCGGGAGGACCCCGTCGTCTCGAACTCCGACCTGATCGGCTGGGCGTCGCACGACCTGCGCGAGCAGCTCGGCGCGATCACCTGCCCGCTGCACCTCGTGGTCGGCGCGGACGACCTGTGGCTCGACGCCGAGCGGGTGCGGTGGACGGCCTCGCGCGTCGCCGGCGCACGATGCACGGTGCTGGACGGGGTGGGGCACTACCCCATGGAGGAGATGCCGGGGTTCGCGGCCGTGCTCGACGGCTGGTTGCGGGAACTGACGGCGGACCGGGAGGCAGCGTGAGCGAGCCCGTGGTGACCCCGCACCGGGTCGCTCCGTTCCCGACGCCGGGCGAGCGCCCGGCCGACCTGCCCGACCTGGTCGGCCGGCTCGCCCGCCGCGACCCCGAGGTCGCCGCGGTGCACGAGCGGACCCCGGACGGCCTCGTCACCGTCACCCGCGGCGAGCTCTGGCAGCGCGTGCGCGCGCTCGCCGAGGACCTGCGCGAGCACGGGATCGTCCCGGGTGACGCGGTCGCGGTCTGGCTGCCCAACTGGACCGAGGCGCTCGTGTGGCAGTGCGCGGTCGCCGCGCGCGGCGGGCACGTCGTCGGGATCAACACGCGCTACGGGATCGAGGAGGCCACCCACGTCCTGGCGCGGGCCCGTCCCCGGCTGGTCGCGCTCGCGCCGGACTTCCACGGGCTCGACCTCGTCGGCCGGCTCCGGGCGGCGATCGAGGGCTCCGGCGTGCTGCCCGAGGTCGCGCTGGTGCGCGGGGAGGGGTCCACACCCGACGTCGGAAAGGCCGTCTGGACCCCGGCGCGGACCGACGGCCCGGAGCCGGAGCGTTCCGACCCGGCGGCGCTCGCGGTCGCCTTCACGACGTCCGGCTCGACCGGCCTGCCCAAGCTCGCCGCGCACACCACCGCGGGCGTGCTGTCCCACGGGGTCGCCGGCGCGGCGGCGCTCGGCCTGCGCGAGGGCGACGTGGTGCTCGGGGCGCTACCGCTCTCGGGGGTGTTCGGGTACAACGCGGTCGTCGCCGGGCTCGCCGCCGGCGCCGCGGTGCTGCTCGAGCCGGTGTTCGACGCCGACGACGTCCTCGACGACATGGCCGCGGTCGGCGTCACCCACCTCGCGAGCGGCGACGACCTGGTGCTGCGGCTGGTGCAGGCGTGCCGCGCCCGCCGTCGGGACCTCTCGGCCTGGCGGTGGTGGGGCGTGGCGGACTTCCAGGGGCGCTCGCGCGAGCTCGCGGCGTGGCTGGCCGAGGAGTTCGGGGTCGTGACGGCGGGGGTGTACGGCTCGTCCGAGGTGTTCGCCCTGACGTCCACGTGGCCGGACTCCGAGCCGGCGCCCGCGCGCTGGGCCGGCGGCGGACGCGTGGTGCACCCGGGCATCGAGGTGCGCGCGGCCGACCCGGTCACCGACGAGGTCCGCGAACCCGGCGTCGAGGGGGAGCTGCAGTTCCGCGGGCCGAACGTGGTCGACGGCTACCTGGGCTCGGAGCCGCGGGACGCGCAGCGCAGCGGAGCCGGACCCGTGCCGGACGTGTGGACCGCGGACGGCTGGTTCCGCTCCGGCGACCTCGGCGTGACCGTCGACGAGGGCGCCTTCGTCTACGTCTGCCGGATGGGCGACGCCCTGCGTCTGCGCGGGTTCCTCGTCGACCCGGCCGAGATCGAGGTGCGGCTCGCGGCGCACCCGGCGGTGCACACGGCGAAGGTCGTCGGGGTCGAGGGTCCCGACGGCGGGACGGTGGCGGTCGGGTTCGTGACGCTCGACGGCGCCGGGCAGCCGGGGGACCTCCGCGCCTGGTGCGCGGAGGTGCTCGCCCCGTTCAAGGTGCCGGCGGCGGTCCACGTGCTGGACGCGATGCCGACGACCTCCGGGACGAACGGCCTCAAGATCCGGGCGGAGGAACTGCGTCGGATGGCGAGGGAGGCGGAGCCACGTTCTGCACGTGCTGGAACCCGAACCGCCCCTTGATGCACAGGTGGCCGTGGGTCACCGAGTGGTCCGACGGTGAGGTCACGTTGACGATGGTGTTGTCCTGCACGTGCAGCTCCAGCGAGCAGCCGACGCCGCAGAACGAGCAGATCGTCGTCGTGACCGTCTCGTGGTCGGAGTCCCACACCCCGGCCTCGCGGCGCTCGTGCTCGGCGACCGACTTGAGCGCGCCAGTGGGGCACACGCCGATGCAGTTGCCGCAGTACACGCAGGCCGAGTCGGGCAGCGGGACCGCGAACTCCGTCGAGATCGTGGCGTCGAACCCACGCCCGGCGACGGCGATCGCGAACGTGTTCTGCGCGTCCGTCCCGCACGCCTCGACGCACTTGTAGCAGAGGATGCAGCGGGCGTAGTCGCGCACGTAGAGGTCGTTGTCGACGGTGACCGGCTGGGCGACCGTCGCCCGCGTCTCGCCGTCCGGGGTCGCGTGGTGCCCGGCGTGGCGGTTCCCGCGCTCGCCGGCCTCCGCGGGCGGGCCGGGCGGACCGTAGCGCTCCGGGTCGGCGCCGTACTCGATCGACCAGCGCGCGACGTCGTCGCCGGCCTGGGACAGGTCGTTGGCGCTCGCCAGCAGCTCCAGCACCATGCGCCGCGAGTGCGCCACGCGCTCGGTGCCGGTGCGCACCACCATGCCGTCCTCGACCTTGCGGGCGCAGCTCGGCACGAGCGGCCGGGACCCCTCGACCTCGACGACGCACACGCGGCACGCGTTCACCGGCGTCAGGTTCGGCGCCTGGCAGAGCCGCGGCGTGTCGCAGCCCGCGTCGTCCAGGACGTCCATGATCGTCGCGCCCTCGGGGACGCGGTGCTCGACGTCGTCGACGGTGACGCTCACCAGCCGGCGGATCGTGCCGAGGTCCACGGTGGTCACGGGGCAGCTCCGATCAGTCCCAGGGACAGGGCCGAGCGCACCGCGGACGCCGCGGTCTGCCCGAGCCCGCAGATCGACGCGTCGGTCATGACCCGGTCGACGTCGGTCAGCAACTGCAGTTCGACGGTGCGCCCGCCGATCTCGCGGCCGCGGACGATGCGCGCGAGCGCCTCCTCCTGCCGGACCGTCCCGACACGGCACGGCACGCACTGCCCGCACGACTCGTCGCGGAAGAACCCCGCGATCCGTCGGAGCACCGCGGCGAAGTCGGTCGAGTCGTCGAAGCACAGCACCACGCCGGAGCCGAGCGTCGCGCCGATCTCGCGCGTGCCCTCCAGGGTGAGCGGGACGTCGAGCTGGTCGGGCGTGACGAACGAGCCGGCCGCGCCACCCAGCAGGATGGCCTTCAGGCGTGGCGGCACCCCGCCGGCGAGCTCGAGCAGCTCGCGCAGCGTCGTCCCCATCGGGACCTCGTAGACGCCGGGTCGGGCGACCACCCCGGACAGGCAGAACAGCTTCGTCCCGGTCGAGCGCCCGGAGCCGACGGACGCGAATGCGGGCCCGCCCTCGGTGACGATGCGCAGGACGTTGACCAGCGTCTCGACGTTGTTGATGACCGTGGGCTTGCCGAACAGCCCGGCCACCGTCGGGAACGGCGGCTTGGCCCGGGGCTCCCCACGGCGGCCCTCGAGCGAGTTCATCAGGGCGGTCTCCTCGCCGCAGATGTACGCGCCCGCCCCCCGCCGGACCTCGAGGTCGAACGCGCGGCCGGAGCCCATGACGTCGGGGCCGAGGTAGCCGTGGCGCCGGGCCTCGTCGACCGCCGTCAGGATCGCCGTCTCGGCGGCCGGGTACTCGCCGCGCACGTAGAGGTAGCCGGTCCGGGCGCCGACCGCGATCCCGGCCACCGTCATGGCCTCGACCAGCGCGAACGGATCGGCCTCCATGAGCACGCGGTCCTTGAAGGTGCCCGGCTCGGACTCGTCGGCGTTGCAGACCAGGTACTTGACCGGGTCCGGGGAGCCGGCGACCGCGGACCACTTCGTGCCGGTCGGGAAAGCCGCGCCACCGCGCCCGGTCAGCGACGCGACGGTGATCTCGTCGACCACCCGCGCGGGCCCGACGGCGAGCGCCCGGCGCAGCCCGGCGTAGCCGCCGGCGGCACGGTAGGAGTCCAGGTCCGCCGGGTCGACGACCCCGACCCGGGACAGCAGCTCCAGGTCCGGCGACCCGGCCTGCGGGGTGCTGACGACGGGATCCGGGCCGGCCACGTCCTCCCCGTCGAGGGCGTGGACCACCGCGTCGGCGTCGGCCGGCGCGATCTGGCCGTGCCCGTCCGTCTTCTGCAGGAACACCGCCGGCGCCCGCTCGCACAGGCCGAGGCACGGGCTGCGGGTCCAGGTGACCTCCTCGCCGGTGCCCGCCGGGCCGAGGCGTTCCTCGATCGCGCGGCACAGGTCCTCGCCGCCGAACGCGGCGCACCCGACGTCGTCGCACACGTGCGCCACCCGCGGCGCGCGGGGGTTCACCGAGAACAGGGCGTAGAAGGTCGCGACCCCGTACGCCTCGGCCGGCGGCACGTGCAGCGTCTCGCAGACGTAGGACAGGGCGCCGCGGCTGATCCAGCCCACGGCGTCCATCACCGCGTGGAACGCGGGCAGCAGGAGGTCCCGCCGGCCCTCGTCCGCCGCGCCGGTGCCGAGGTCCGGGCCGGCCGGCGTCCTGGGTGCCGTCCCCGCGTTCCCGACGACCGCGTCGACCGCCGCGCGCTCCGCCGTGGTGGGGGCGTCGGTGAGCAGGGTCAGATCCACGCGAGTACCTCCTAGGAACCGGCGACCGGGACGCGGGTCTCGGCGGCCGCGGTGCGGGCGCCGACGTCGAGCTTCTCGAGGCGGATCGCGGTCGCCTTGAACTCCGAGGTGCCGGACTGCGGGTCCCACGCCTCGTTGGTGATCAGGTTGACGTCGACCTGCTCGGAGAAGTGCGGCGTGATGAACGCCAGCCCCGGGCGGGCGGCCGGGTCGAAGCGCACCGGCGCCTCGACGGCACCGCGGCGCGAGACCACCCGCACCCGCTCGCCGTCCGCGATCCCGAGCGCGTGCGCGTCCGCGGGGTCGACGCACAGCGCCTCGTCGCGGCGCAGCGGGGAGGCGTAGCCGCCGGTCTGGACCCCCGAGTTGTAGGAGTCGAGCGTCCGCACCGTGGTCAGGCGCAGCGGGAACTCCGCCGAGAGCTCGTCGAGCGGCCCGGCGTGCTCCACCGGCGCGAACGGGGCCGGCGCGCCGCGCCTCGCCGGGTCGCGCTCCCACAGCCGGGTGTGCATCGTCGGGGTCCCCGGGTGGTCGAGTGAGGGGCACGGCCACTGCAGCCCGCCCTCGGCCTCGAGCCGCGCGTAGGACATCCCGGCGTGCCACTGCAGCGACAGCGACCGCAGCTCGTCCCAGACCTCCTCGGCGGAGGGCTGGCCCCAGTCGTGCCCCAGCCGGCGGGCCATCTCGTGGAGGATCCAGGTGTCCGGGCGGGCCTCGCCCGGCGGGTCGAGCGCCTTGCGCACCCGTTGCACCCGCCGCTCCGACGAGGTGACCGTGCCCTCGTACTCGCACCAGTCCGCGCACGACGGGAACACGACGTCGGCCAGCTCCGCCGTCGCCGTCCGGAAGATGTCCTGGACGACGAGGTGGTCCAGCCCGGAGAGCATCGCGCGGGCGTGGGCGACGTCGGCCTCGGACTCGGCCGGGTTCTCGCCCACGACGTACACCGCGCGGACCTCGCGGCGCTCCATCGCCTCGAACATCTGCGACAGGTGCAGGCCCTTGACGGCCGGGACCGTCGAGCCCCAGGCGGCCTCGAACCGGGCCCGGTGCTCGTCGTCGGCGACGTCGTAGCCGCCGGGCAGCTTGTTGGGGATGGCGCCCATGTCGCCACCGCCCTGCACGTTGTTCTGCCCGCGCAGCGGCACCAGCCCGGACCCCCA
Source organism: Actinomycetospora aurantiaca (assembly GCF_037401875.1). Classification (NCBI taxonomy): domain Bacteria; kingdom Bacillati; phylum Actinomycetota; class Actinomycetes; order Pseudonocardiales; family Pseudonocardiaceae; genus Actinomycetospora; species Actinomycetospora aurantiaca. The sequence continues at coordinate 63,824 of NZ_JBBEGN010000017.1, forward strand.
GCGGCCGACGTGCCCGGTGAGCAGGGCGAGGTCGATCAGGGCGCGGACGTTGTCGACGGCGTTGTGGTGCTCGGTGATCCCGAGGGTCCAGCACAGCTGCGCCCGGTCGGCGCGGGCGTAGGCGAGCGCGGTCTCGCGGATCAGGCCGGCGTCGACCCCGGTGACCTGCTGTGCCCGCTCGAGGGTCCACGGCTCGACGGCCCGGACGTACTCCTCGAACCCGGTGGTGGCGCGCTCGATGAACGCCCGGTTCTCCAGCCCGGCGTCGAGGATCACCTTGCCCATGGCGTGGGCCAGCGCGATGTCGGTGCCGACGTCGAGCGGCAGGTGCCCGCGCGCCCAGCGGGCCGTGGAGGTGCGGCGCGGGTCCACGACGTAGAGCTCCGCGCCCCGGCGCAGGCCCTGCAGGACGTGGTGGAAGTAGATCGGGTGGGTCTCGCGCGCGTTGGAGCCCCACAGGATCACCAGGTCGGTCTCCTCGACCTCCTGGTAGGCGCTGGTGCCACCACCGGCGCCGAACACCGCCGTCAGACCGACGACGCTGGGAGCGTGTCAAGTGCGGTTGCAGGAGTCCACGTTGTTGGACCCCATCACCACCCGCGCGAACTTCTGGGCGACGAAGTTCATCTCGTTGGTCGCCTTGGAGCAGGAGAACATCCCGTACGCGTCGCCCGGCACGCCCCGGAACCCGGCTGCGGCCCGCTCCAGGGCCTCGTCCCACGAGGCCTCGCGCAGCTCGCCATGGGCGTCGCGGACGAGCGGGGTGGTCAGACGGACGTGGCGCGGTGCGCGCATCGCGGATCTCCCGACGGGAACGACTGCGGGACGGGTTGTGCTGCCCGTCACGCTAACCGCGCGTGCGACCCACGTCACGCGTCAGGGGAGCTCCGGCACCGTCAGGCCGCCGAGCAGGCCGCCGAGGCCCTCGACGTCGGGGTCCAGCCGGACCGCGATCACCCGCTCCGCCACCACGATCAACGGCACCGCGGCGACGTTCGCGAGGTGCGCGAGCAGGGCGGTCGCCGCGTCGTGCGGGAGCTCGGTGACCTCGGCGAGGACGTCGACCGCGCGGGCGAGCAGGCGGTCGTGCTCGCGGGCGGCCTCCGTCGGCCAGATCGTGCCGCGCGGGTCCGGGATCGCGATCGGCACCGTCGGGGGAGCGAAGGGGCCCGTCGAACCGGGCGGGCGACCTGCGGCGTGGGCGGCGCGGGCCGCGGCGGGCGTGGGCCGGTGCGTGGCGAGGTGCACCAGGTAGCCGCGCAGGACGAGCGACGCCGCGTCGGGGACCGGGAAGCCGAGGGCGGTCACCTCGTGGACCTCGCCCGTCACCGACACGATGCGGTGCCGGTGGGTGTAGGGCAGCCGGTTGCTGCACGCGTCCGCCATGACGCTCTCGACCTGGGCCCGGTCCGCCGGGTGCTTGTGCGCGATCACCAGCGCCCGGCTCGGCCGGACCTGCCCGGGGGAGTAGCCGAGCAGGTGGAACATGGTGTCGTTCCAGTCCCAGCGGTCGCTGCTCGGATGCCAGGTGTACTCGCCGATCCTGTCCATCCCGCCCCCGAGGTCGCTGGGTCCGGACATCACCGGAAGGTAACGGCGTGGGCACGAAAGGGGTAGGTGGCTTTTCACACAGTGGGAGGAACGGCGGACCGGAGCGTGACGACGAGATCCGATCCGGACCCGTCGGCGGCCGCCCGGTAGACCACGTCACCCCCGTGGGCGCGCGCCAGCGCGCGGGCGATCGACAGGCCCAGGCCGGCGCCCCCGGCGTCGCGGGCCCGGGCGGAGTCGAGCCGGACGAGCCGGTCGAAGATGCGGTCCCGGTCGGTCTCGGCGACGACCTCGCCGTCGTTGTGCACCACGACCTCCCCGTCCCGCACCCGGACCCGCACCGACCCGCCGTCGGGAACGTGGCGACGGGCGTTGTCGAGCAGGTTGACCAGGATGCGCCGCACCCGCCCGACGTCGACGCGGGCCGGGACCGGGCCGGTGGCATCGACCGCGACGTCGAGCCCGGGGTCGAGCAGCCGCAGCCGGTCGACCTGCTCGGCCGCGAGCGCTGCCAGGTCGACCTCGGTGCGCTCGAGCTCCTGGCCGCCCTCGATGCGGGCCAGGTCGAGCATGTCGGTGACCAGCGAGGCCGCCCGCGAGGTCTCGCGCACGAGCGCGATCGCCAGCTCCTCCCGGACCTCGCGGTCGTCGTCGGAGTCGCGCACGAGGGTCTCGGCGAGGGTCTGCATCCCGGCGAGCGGGGTGCGCAGCTCGTGGGCGGCGTCGGAGAGGAAGCGCCGGGTGGTCGCCTCGGACTCGCGGGCCTCGCGGGCGGAGGACTCGGAGCGGTCCTGCGCGGCGTCGAGGGCGTCGAGCATCTCGTCGAACGCCGCGGCCGTGCGCCCGATCTCGGTCCGGTCGGTGCGCGGGCGCAGCCGCCGGCCGCGCTCCCCGCCCGCGATCGCTCGCGCCACGCGGGTCATCGCGTCCAGCGGACGCAGCGCGATCGTCACCCCCGTGAGCAGCACGAGCGCCGACACCACCAGGCCGACGACCCCGACCCCCACCATCACCCCGCGCAGCCGCGACAGCACCGCCTCGACCTCGCCGGGGTCGGACGAGAGCCGCAGCACGCTTCCGTCGTCCAGGGGCTTCTCGACGGCGAGCGGGGCGCGGGGGCCGCGGGGTCCGTCCTCCCGCGGCGGGCCGCCGCGCGGACCGCGGGGGCCCGGCGGACCGGGGGCGCCCTGCAGGACGGCGCCGGTGGCCGCCAGCCGGGTCGCCCGCACTCCCTGGCCGTCGAGCAGGGCCACGAGCTGGTCCGGGGGCACCTGCCGGGCGACGAGCGCGTCGGCCCGCGCGGCGCGGTCGGCGAGACCGGAGCGCTGGTCGCGCCCCAGGGCGGCGGTCAGCCCCAGGTCGACCACGACCCCGGCCACGAACAGGGTGACGGCGAGGATCGCGACGACGGTCGCCGTCACGCGGGCCCGCAACGACCACGCGGGGACGATCCGGTTCATCCGTCGGCCCGCAGGGTGTAGCCCAGGCCGCGGGCGGTGTGCACGATCCGCGGCCCGTGCGCCTCCAGCTTGCGGCGCAGCGCCGAGAGGTGGACCTCGACGAGGTTGGGGTCGTAGGCGTCGTAGCCCCAGACCTGGGTGAGGATCTGGTTCTTGCTCACGGTGCGGCCGCGCTGCTCGGCGAGGTAGCGCAGGAGCCGGAGCTCGGTGGCCGTGAGCCTCAGCGGGGCGCCCGCGCGGGTGGCGACGCCGGCCGCCTCGTCGATCACCAGGTCCCCGACGGTCAGCGCCGTCGGCGCCCGGCCGCGCCGGCGCAGCACCGCGCGGATCCGGCTGGTGAGCTCCTCGAGCAGGAACGGCTTGACGACGTAGTCGTCCGCACCGGTGTCGAGGCCGCGGAGCCGGTCGTCCAGGGCGTCGCGGGCGGTGACCATGACGATGCCCGCGTCGGTGCGGTCGCGGACGACGCCGAGCAGGGCGAACCCGTCGCGCCCGGGCAGCATCACGTCGAGCACGACCAGGTCGGGGCGGAACCCGTCAAGGGTGTCCTCGATCCCGGTGCCGTCGGGCAGGCCCTCGGCGGTGAAGCCGGCGCGGTCGAGCGCGCGCACGATCGCGGTGCGCATCGTCGCCTCGTCCTCCACGACGAGCACGCGCGGGCTGTTCATCGGCTCCATCAGACCAGTCGGGAACGCGCCCGGAGCTGAAGCCGCGCTGAGGGTCGTGTGCGCCTCAGGGTGGCTTCAGCTCCGGGCGCCAGGGTCGGTGAGGTCCGAGCGGTGCTGCGAGACGGAGGAGAACGATGACCGAGAACGACCCGCCCACCCAGCCGGCGGCGCCCACTCCCACGCCCACGCGCTGGCAGCGGATGCGCCCGCGGGGCCGGGGCGTGACGGTGCTGGTCGGCGTCGGCGCGTTCGTGCTGGGGCTGCTCGTGGCCGGAGTGGTGCTGCTGGCGACCCCGCTGGGCGGTGGCCACGACGGGCCCGGGCGCGGCGAGCGGGCGGTCGCGGGGCAGGGTCCCGGTCGCGACGGCGGGCCGGGGCCGGGTGGTCCGGGGCGCGGCGGCCCGGAGCGGGGTGGTCCGGCCGCACGGGGTGGTGACGGCGGCCCGGTGATCCAGGTGCAGCCGGGCGGCACCGTGATCGTCCAGCCCGGGGCGACGGTGCAGCAGCCGGGCGCCGCGGGCGCGCCGGGCACCCCCCAGGCGCCGGCGGCCGTGCCGGCACCTGCCGCTCCGGCGGCACCCGCCGTGCCGACGCCGGCCGGCTGACCGGTTCGAGCGAAGGGGCCCATCGGTCGGTAGAGCCGGCGGTGGGCGCCCTTCGCCGGCCGGCGCCGTCGGCGATCTGCACTGGCGGTGGGCGCCCATGGCCCGTCTACCCGACCGAGGGGGCCCTTCGCTCGACCTCGGCGACGGCACCACCACTACCCGGTGCCCTCAGCCCGACTCCAGCACGCCCTTCAACGTCGCCAGGTCCGTCGCCACCGCCGCGGCGTCGGCCTGGACGTCGGCGTCGGTCATCCCCTCGCGCGGGCGCACCGAGAACACCACCTCGGCGGCGCCGTCCCACTCGACGACGCGCATCGGGTTGAGCACCTCGGTGCCGTCGGGCAGGCGCACCACGTGGTCGAGCACCCCGAACTCGTTGCGCTCGCAGAAGCGCACACCGACCGTCCCGAGGGGGCCCGTCGCGGTCCACCACCCGTCCCCGGCCGGGCGGAGCTCCGCGGTCGACAGGCCCGCCGCCCACTGCGGGAGGTTCGCGGGATCGGCGGCGTACGCGTAGACCTCGCGCCAGGGACGGGCGATCACCGTGGAGACGTGCGGCACGGAGTCATCCTGGCAGCGCGTCACCCGATGCGGCGAGAAGCGTCCGGAAACCGTGTCCCGTGCCGGGAGGGGGAGTTGACGACACGTCTGTCGAACGTCCCCCCGAAAGGAACACCCGACTCCCATGTCGATGCTCCGCACGACCGTCCTCGCCACCGCCGTGATCTCCACCGGCCTGCTCTCGAGCGCCGGGATGGCCTTCGCCGGCGACAACCCCCACGGTGACCACCACGGCCACCACGGCGGCGCCACCGTGCAGAAGGGCCTGATCAACTCCAGCGACTTCGCGCCGAACACCCCCGTGAACGTGTGCGGCAACAACGTGCCCGTGAACGCGGCCGGCGTGCAGGTGCCGGTGCAGGACAACGTCGGCTCCGTGCCGCTGCTCTCCGACGCGGGCCACGGCAACTCGGCCTCGAGCTCGAAGACCTGCTCCTCGCCGATCCACGCGATCAACTGAGGTCCGGACGGGGGGACGCCCGGTCCCAGGACGGGCGCTCCCCTCGCACGGCCCCCCGACGCGGGGGAGGCTGGTGCCATGTCCATCACGACGGAGCTCCCGGGCGGCACCTTCCACCTCGGTGACCTCGAGGTCACCCGCGTCGGCTACGGGGCGATGCAGCTCGCGGGCCCGCATGTCTTCGGTCCGCCCGCCGACCGGGACGCGGCGGTCGTCGTCCTGCGCGAGGTGGTCGCACTCGGCGTCAACCACATCGACACGTCGGACTTCTACGGCCCGCACGTGACGAACGAGATCCTCCGCGAGGCGCTCGCGCCCTACCCGGACGACCTGCGCATCGTCACGAAGGTCGGCGCCTTCCGCGACGAGCAGGGTGGGTGGCCGACGGCGCTCGAGCCGCAACAGCTGCGCCAGGCCGTCGACGACAACCTGCAGCGCCTGGGCCTGGACACCCTCGACGTCGTCAACCTGCGCATGCCCGGCGGCGCCGACACGATGACCCCGCAGCCGCAGGAGCCGATCGAGGAGCGCTTCGGCACGCTCGCCGAGCTCCAGCAGCAGGGCAAGATCCGCCACCTCGGGCTGTCCACGGTGAACGCCGAGCAGATCGCGGCGGCGCAGGCGATCGCCCCGGTGGTGTGCGTGCAGAACCCGTACAACCTCGCCCGCCGCGACGACGACGCCCTGATCGCCTCGCTGGCCGAGCAGGGCATCGCCTACGTGCCCTACTTCCCGCTCGGCGGCTTCTCGCCGCTGCAGTCCTCGGAGCTGGACGCGGTGGCCGGTCGTCTCGGGGCGTCGCGGATGGCGGTGGCGCTCGCCTGGCTGCTGCAGCGCTCGCCGAACATCCTGCTCATCCCCGGCACGTCGTCGGTGGAGCACCTGCGCGAGAACGTCGCCGGGGCGGGCCTGCACCTCCCCGACGACGCCGTGGCCGAGCTGGACGCCATCGGGGCGTGATTGCATCGCGGTGATGCGCATCAGGGTGGAGCTGCCGGAACAGTCGGACGTCGACGCGCACGCGGCCGCGAACGCGCGGGGCGAGGTGCCCGACCGCACGCCCTACGGCCTGCACCACCTCGCCGACGACGATGACATCGAGCTGGAGTTCCGGGCGCCCCTGTCCGGGCGGTCCGCCTGGGTCGCCCGCAAGGTCCGCAACCGGCTCGACGGCTACGAGCCCGTCGCGGAGCTGCTCGGCGCGGGCGGGCGACGGCACGCGGACGTCGTGTTCTGCATGGACGAGCGCACCGGGTTCCCGGCGGCCCTGCTCCCGGGCGGGCCGCCGGTGGTCTCCGGGCTCGTGTGGGTGCAGGGGCCGGAGACCTACTCGCGGGCCGAGCGGCCCGTCGTCCGGAAGGCCCTGGAGTCCCTCGCCGGGATCGTCACGCTGGCGCCGGGGCTCTACACCGACCTCGTCGACGGTTGGGGGCTGGACCCCGCGACGGTCCACCCGTGCCGCTTCGGGATCGACCTCGAGTTCTTCGGGGTGCGGCCGTGGTCGGAGGCGACACCGCTCGTGGCCGGGGTGGGCGACGACGCGGACCGGGACCACCCGCTGCTCGTCGAGGCCGTCTCCCGGCTGGCCGCCCGCCGGGAGGTCCGGCTGGAGATCGGCACGACGATGGACGGCGTGGAGATCCCGGAGCACCTCGGCGTGGTGCACCGCCGCCGGATGGAGGGGGCGGTACGGGCGATGTACGGGCGCTCGACGGTGGTCGCGCTCGCGCTGCACCCGACGAGCCGCGGCAGCGGGTCGACCGTGGTGCTGGAGGCGGCCGCGAGTGGCCGGCCCGTCGTCGCCACCCGGACCACGGCCATGGAGGCACTCGTCGAACCGTCGCGCGGGGTCCTCGTCGAGCCGGACGACCCGGACGCCCTGGCCGACGCGATCGGCGCGCTGCTCGACGACCCCGACCGGGCGCGGGCGATGGGGGAGAACGCCCGCGCGTGGGTCACCGAGCACCACAGCAGCGCGCGGATGGCCGCGGACTTCCGGGACGTGATGCGGGACGTGGTTCGCCGCCGCCGCTGATGGTCATCCGTGTGGGTGACAGATCCCCTGGCGCCCGGTTCGGCACTGATCACCGGCGCGTCGTCGGGCATCGGCGCCGCGTTCGCCCGGGCGCTCGCCGCGCGCGGGTACTCCGTGGTGCTGGTCGCGCGGGACGGTGAGGCGCTGGACGAGGTGGCGGGGTCGTTGGGGGTCCCGGTCCGCGTGGTGGTCGCCGACCTGACCACCCACGAGGGGCTCGACCGGGTCGAGGCGGAGCTCGACGGGGTCGACCTGCTCGTGAACAACGCCGGCGCCACCACCTACGGCGAGCTCGGCGAGCAGGACCCGGACGACCTGGAGCAGTCGGTGCTGCTCAACGTCCTCGCCCCGACGCGGCTGACGGCGGCGGCGCTGCGCGCCCTGCCCGATGGCGGCGGCATCGTCAACGTCTCCAGCACGGCGGCGGGGCGCGACGACCCCGCCATCGCCACCTACGCCGCCGGCAAGGCATACCTGGAGACGCTGTCGCGGGCGGCACGCCAGGAGGGCGTGGAGCACCGCATCCGGGTCACCGTCGTGCGGCCGGGCCGGACGTGCACCGCGTTCCACGAGCGGTCCGGCGAGGAGTCCGGGCACCTGCCGGCGTGGCGCTGGCAGTCCCCGGACACCGTGGCCGAGACGGCCCTCGCCGCCTTCGAGCGCGGCGAGGACGAGGTCACGGTCGCCCCGGGCTGACCGGCCCGGTCAGCGCCGACGACGCACCCCGCGACACAGACCGCCGAGGACGGAGCGCGCCGCGCTCCCGGGCGGGCGGCGGTAGCGCTCCGGCATGCCGAGCAGGACGCAGCGGCGCAGCAGGTCGGCCGTGCGGTCGGTCGGGCGGCCCGCGACGAGGGCCTCGAACGTCGCGGCGTCGACCCGCTCGCCGGCCGAGGTGTAGCGCAGCATCGCCGCGTTCTCGAAGGCGAACCACGTGGACGGGAACGCGAAGGCGAGGTGCACCCCGTCGTCGTGGTGGGCCACCTCGAACACCGGGTTCAGCGTCGGGGTGCCGGCCGCGTGGGGGAGCGCGGTGAAGGAGCCGTGGTCGGCGAGGACCCGCTCGTCGCGCGAGGTCACGAGCATCAGCCACTTCGCCCCGTCGAGCTCGGAGGGGTGCCGCGGCGCCGCGAGCTGCGGCCCGTACCCGGCCCGGTAGCCCTCGAGCAGCTCGTCCTCGCAGGTCAGCCGCCAGGGCGCGCCGCGCAGCAGGGCGACGTATCCCGCGGCTTCGCGCTCGGCGGGCCCGTCCGCGGGGGCGAGCCGGGCGTTGCCGAGGCGGTCCAGCAGCACCGTGTCCGACGCCGCGACCCGGCGCAGCTCGTCGAGGCAGCCCTGCTGGGCCTCGAAGTAGTGGAAGGCGTCCGAGCACACCGCGGCGGCGAACGCGTCGTCGTCGAAGGGCAGCGCGTCGACGCGGTCGGCGCACACGAACGACTGCGTCGGCGCCACGTAGCGCCGTGCCACCCACAGCTGCAGGAAGTTCCGGTCCACCCCGACGACCGGGCGGGGGTCCTCCCGGGCCGCGAGGTGGTGCGCGACGTGCCCGAAGCCGCAGGCCAGGTCGAGGACCGCGCCCGACCCGTCGTCGGGAAGAGCACGCAGCAGCGCGGTGGTGGCGAGGAACCGCGGCTGGCCGAACCGGCCGAGGAAGTAGGGCAGCAGCTCGTCGTCGATGCGGTCGCTGGAGCGGTCGTACGCGAGCTCCATCCAGTCCTGCGCGGTGAGCGCCCCGAGGTCGGCCAGCATCGCGCGCACCTCCCGACGGCGGGCGGCGAGCGCCAGCCGCGGCCACGGCCCGCGGGTGAACGGCAGGCGCAGCCCCGCCCGGTGGGACAGCGGCGCGGGCGGCGGGAACGCGAGCAGGGCCACGAGCGCGTCCAGCGGGCGGTCCGCGCGCAGGAGGGCGACGAGCTCGTCGGCCGTCGGCCCCTCGACCTCGCAGCGCCCGGTGAGGTGGTCCTGCGAGTCGATGCGGCCGCGGCGCAGGACCGGGATGTCGTCGATCACCGGGTACGTGGCGCAGGGGCAGCACAGCAGGCCGAAGGTGCCGCCCGGCAGGGGCTGCGTGCGGGTGGGGGTGAGGACGGGCCGGGCGCCGCAGTCCGGGCAGCGCAGCGACGGCGCGTACGGCGTGCGGGACGTGCTGAGGGCAGGGGAGAGCGTCACGGGGACCTCGCGCGGGGTCGACGGGGAGCGGGCACGGCGGGCTCAGGCCGGGCGCGGCGGCCCCCTCCGTGGCAGGCAGCGCGCGAGGTCGACCCCGGAGAGGCTCCCGACGGCGGCCGGCGTCGTCCGGACGGTCCGCGGGGGACCGTCCGGGGTCAGCGTGAGCAGCCAGCGCACGAGCGGGAGCGCCGCGGCCACGACGAGCAGCGGCTCGCCCCCGGCGACCACGACCACCAACAGCGTGACCGCGATCTGCAGCGCGAGCGGCGAGACGCCGTGCGCGTGCGGGGTCAGCTTCGTGACGGCGTGCGCGGCCGGCTGGGCGAGGACGGCCAGGTTCACCAGCGCGAACGGACCGCGCAGCCGACCGGGGAGGAGCAGGCGGGCCACACCGACCGACGTCGCCGCGAGGGCGACCCCGAGCACGTGCGCACCGGGTTCCTGGGCCACGACGTCGAACGCGACCGCGGTGACGAGGACGACGACCGCGGAGAATCCCCGCGATGTGATTCCGGGCCCCGACACGGCGGCGAACGGTAGCAGCGGCTCCGTGGCGCCCGACCCCGGTGTGGCGCCGCGGGGCGACGCGCCCAGGGTCGGGTGACGTCCGCCCGGTGTGCCACCAGGGGTGGAGGGCGCCGCGTCGCGTCCCACCCCGGACGCACCCCGAGGTGCTGCCCGCGGACCGACGAGCCCGCCGCGTGATCGGCGGATCGTTCCTGCTCGTCGGTCACCGCGGCCGACCGGCGCCCGGACCGGGCGCCGCAGCAGGAGGGAGGGGACATGACCACCGAACACACCGAGTTCGTCGATCTCATGGCCCGTCGGCACGCGACCGCCCACGTCGCGGACGACACCCCGTGGCCCGCGGCCGAGGACGCCTCGGGCGAACGCGGGTTCCTCATCGCCGAGTCCGAGCTCGGCGAGGCCCGGGTCGAGGGCGGAGGGCTCGTCTGGGAGCCGCCGGCGACGCTCGACGCCGCCACGCGGGACTACGTCACCGCGTCGGTGGCGGAGCTGAACCGCAAGCTCGCCGACGGCCGCCTCGAGGTCGACGACCAGGGCGTCATCCGCACCCCGCGGATGCTGCGCAGCCTCCTCGTCCGGACGGAGGAGGACTGATGGCCTCCATCGACACCCGGTTCTGGGGCGTCATCGTGCACCTGGACCAGGGCGAGGGCTGCTTCGCCGCGATGGGGCTCCCCGCCGGCGAGCTCGCCCTGGCCGCGATCCCCGTCTGGGGGCCGCTGATCGTCGCCGCCGTGAAGCTCCACAAGGCCTGGATCGCCGCCAACACCGGCGACCAGGGCGTGGACCTGCACTTCAACTGGGCCGGCTTCCTGCACTTCGTGGGACGCCGCGGCAACCCGTTCACCTGTTCCTAGGAGGAGAGATCATCATGCAGACCGACGAGCTCGAGATCGACAGCCGCGGCGGCATCTTCAACATCCGCGCGGTGCACACCCACGACCCGGCCGTCCGGGTGCCGGGCAAGCTCACGATGAACTTCTTCAACGGCTCGGGCCAGTGGTCGAGCCTGGTCGTCGAGAGCGTGTTCCCGGACGGCGGACTGATCTGGGACTCCGGCCGCATCAGCAACGGCGAGGCGAGCACGCAGGTCGTGGACCTCGTGTTCCACGTCGGGCGGGCGGTGCACGTCAAGCGGTGGCGTCCGGGCGCCTTCGGCATCCCGGGCGACGGTGGTGGCGAGGCGTTCTTCGTCCTTCCCGAGTACGGGGACGTCGTCCTCGACATCAGCTGCCTGGGCTGAGGTCCGGGCGCGCGTCGTCGGGGTCGACCAGACGCGTCCGGTACGCCAGTGACACCGCCTGCGCCCGGTGTTCGAGGCCGAGCTTGGTGAAGATCCGGTTGACGTGAGTCTTCACCGTGCCCATCTCGACGGTCAGGTGGTCGGCGATCTCGCCGTTCGACAGGCCGTGCGCGACGAGCACCAGCACGTCGCGCTCGCGCCGCGTCAGGTCGCCGAGGTCGTCCGGGGTCGCGCGCCGCTCGTCGGGGCGGCGTGCGAACTCGGCGATCAGGTCGCGGGTGACGCCGGGATCGAGCCAGGCCTCGCCCTCGGCCACCGCACGGACGGCGGGTACGAGGCGGGAGCCCGCCCGGTCCTTCAGCACGTATCCCGATGCCCCCGCGCGCAGGGCGTCGTACACCGCCTCGGTGACGTGGAACCCGGTGAGCACGAGGGCGGCGACCGGTTTCCCGACGGCGGACGTGGTCGCGTCCGAGGCGATCTCCCGTGTGGTCTCCACCCCGTCGAGCACCGGCATCCGCAGATCCAGCACCGCGACGTCGGGGTGGTGCTCCCGGACGGCCTCCAGTGCCGCCGCGCCGTCGGCGGCCTCCGCGACGATCTCGATGTCGTGCTGCACGGACAGGATGCTGGACATCCCGAGCCGGTAGACCTCGTCGTCGTCCGCGAGGATCACCCGCACTGTCATGACGGCAGACGGTAGCTGAGCAGCAGTGCGCGGCTCTTCGGTTCACCTGAGTGGCGCACGACGGACTGACTCCCAGTAGGCAAGGCTGGATCTCGTGTCAGAGAGCCAGCCCTCCACGTTCATGCGCTCCAAGGAGCAGCCCGACGCGGACGGCTGCCCCGCCCTGCTCATTCAGCCAGATGTCGTTCTCGTCCCGCGACCGGCGGCGCATGAGCCCAACCTCGAGACCGCGCTCGAGGTGGTCGTGGTCGACCCGCAGTCGAAGGTGCCTGTAGAACGAATCCGGGTCGCCTCGGGTTCCCTGGTACCGGGCGGCGCTCAGGGGATCGGGCTGTTGCTGGGGCTCGAGCGCCCGTCGATGAATCGACCGTTCGACGTGGGCTCCCCGGAGGAGTTCTCCCTCCTCGTCGAGGTCTCGCTGTCGGTGGACGAGGCCGACCTGTGGGGCCTGCTGCTGAATCTGAAGCGAGTGCAGGATCTGCCCACATCTGTACCCGACGACGTCCTCGCGAACCTGCGGACCCTCGAATCCACGGAGCGGCCCCCCGTCTGGCCGCAGGGCGAAGGCGGCGATCAGATCGTCAGTTGGATCGGCGCGATCCTCGGTGTGCTCGGGAAGAAATGATGGGTCGGCTTCGCGATCTCCCCCCGCGCACGGTTGACGTCCTGCTGGTTCTCCTCGTGTGGGTGTTCGAGGTGATCTTCGCGTCGGACGTACCTTCGGGGCACTCGTCGGCCCTCGTCGCGACCGTGCTCTACGCCGGGGTGGGTAGCGCGCTCCTCCTTGGTCGTCGCCGCTTTCCACGGTGGACCCTGGTCCTCACGCTGCTGCACATGCTCGGCGCGCTCGCGCTCGTGCCCGACTACCGCCCCGTCGCGATCACCCTCGTCGCGCTGTATTCCGTCGCGCTCATGACCGGAACGGCCGTCGCGATCATGGCCCTCGTCGGCATGTACCTCGTGACCTGTCCGATCCTCCTGGCCGACGAACTCGGTCGTCCGCTCGCGCCCGGCGACTCCGTCGCAGGAACGGTTCGGGTCCTGCTCCTCGCACAGGGGATCGCCCTGGTCGCAACCTATGGAATGGGCCGCTGGGCCCGGGCCACCCGGCGGGCGGCACGGCTGCGTGAAGAGCTGGCCGTGTTCGAGCGCCGCGACGCCGTCCGGTCGGAGCGGCTGCGGATCGCGCGGGAGATGCACGACGTCGTGTCCCACGCGGTGACGACGATGACCGTCCAGGCGGCGGCGGCCCGGCACCTGATGCCGGTCGACCCGACGCGGGCGGCCGAGGCCCTGGCACGGGTCGAGGACGGAGGGACCGAGGCGGTCGGGGAGCTGCGGACGATGCTCGGCGTGCTGCGCAGCGACGACCCGGAGGCGACGGCGCCGACCCCGGGCCTCGACGCGCTCGGCCCCCTCGTCGACGCCGCCCGCCGCAACGGCCTGTGGGTGCGCCGGGTGGACCTCGGCGAGCCCGTGGACCCGTCACCGGAGGTCGCCCTCACGATCGTGCGCGTCGTGCAGGAGGCGCTGACGAACGCGATGAAGTACGCGGGCCGGGGCGCCGAGGTGGTCGTGACGATCGAGGGCACGGCCGGGGGCGTGCAGGTCGGTGTCCGCGACGACGGCGGGACGGTGCCCGCGGCCCCACACCCGCGGTCGGGCGGCTTCGGGCTGGGCGGGCTGTCCGAACGGGTCGTGGCGGTCGGCGGATCGCTCCGGGCCGGCACGGTCGGGAGCGGGTTCGAGGTCGTCGCCGACCTGCCGTCGGGAACGCCGCGGACGATCGAGCCGCCGCGGGACGTGCGACTGGCGCCGACCTGACGTCAGGCGTCAGCGATGGACCATCGCTGACTCACGGCAGGTGGACACCGACCGCCTCGCGGCGCTGCCGGATCACCTCGTCGACCCCGGTGGCCTCGGCCAGGCCGGCGCCGTCGTCCATCGCCGCGGTCCACGCGCGTTCGCGGTCGTCGACGGCCTGCGTGGCGGCCACGACGTCGTCGACGTGCTCGCGCGGCACGACGACGAGCCCGCTCGCGTCGCCGCGCACCACGTCGCCGGGACGCACGACGACCCCGCCGAGCACGACGTCGACGTTGATCGCCCCCGGGCCCTCGTTGGACGCGGTGGTGGGGTAGACGCCGCGGGCGAAGACGGGCATCCCGACCTCGTCGATGCCGTCGACGTCGCGGACCACGCCGTCGATCGCGATCCCGACGGCGCCGATCCGCGCCAGCGCCCCGCTCATGATGTCGCCGAGGATCGCCGCGTCCGGGCGCCCGCCGCCGTCGACCACCAGCACGTCGCCCGCCCGCGCGAGGTCCGGGGCCTTGAGCAGGAACAGGATGTCGCCGGGCTTGGTCCACACGGTGAGGGCGGGGCCGCAGAAGTCCCGGCCGCCGGCCTGGTGCACGATCCCGGGCCCCACCACCGAGACGGGGCCGCCGGAGTCGGCGATCTGCGTCGTCGGGAACCGGGCCAGCGCCGCGACCGACGCGGGCGACGGGCGGTGGTCGTCGTCGTGGATCGTCCACTGCTGCGGGTGCGCCTTGCTCACGGTCGCCGAGCCTCCCGCAGGAACGCGCCCGGCGCACCCGTCGTCGGGAAAAGGTCCGTCGATCGTCGGCCGCACCCCGCCCGCCGCAGCCGGGCCGGACCCACGCGTGGAGCGACGGCTCCGGGGTCATCCGATCGGGGACGACAGCAGACGAGCCGTCCACGACAGAGGCGGACGAAGAGAGGCGAGGACATGGACGCCGTCGAGTTCGAGCGCGTCGACTACAGCGCCGACATCGACCAGGGTCCGCGGATCCGCGAGGACCTGCGTCAGTGGCTGCGCTCGTCGGCGGTGCCGCAGGGCGTCGCCGACGGGATGGTGCTGGCCGCGAGCGAGGCGATCGACAACGTCGTGGTGCACGCCTACGACGAGCAGCACCGCCGGGACGGCGTCGCGCGCATCGACCTCACCGTGATGCTGGACGCCGGCGAGGTGCTCGTGACGGTCGCCGACGGCGGGCGGTGGCGGGAGCCGGAGTCCGCCGACCAGGAGCACGACGCCGTCGGGCGGCCCGCTCGGCACGGCCGCGGCATCACGCTGATGAACAGCCAGGTCGACGAGGTCGCCATCCACCACGACGGACGCGGCACGACGGTGCTGCTGCGATCGGCGGTGGGCGGCCCGTCTGCTTGATCGAATCAGCTCGCGACACCCCTGACCGGGCACGATCCCGACGGCGGGGCGGCCCGACCCGCGTGTGACCATGTCGCCTTCGTCGTGGTGCGCGGGGAGAGAGGGACGTCGGTGGCGGACGGGTCGGGCAGCTCGGGCAGCGAGGCGGCGTCGAGCGAGAACACGGGGCCGATCGACCTCAACTACGCCGAGCACTTCCACCCCGCCCGCCCGCGCGGGCTGCGCCACCGGCCGAAGGTCCGCTCGCCGTTCGAGCGCCGCAGCGCCGGCCGCGACGGCGAGCCCACCGGCACCAACCCGGCCTACGTCGCCTGGCTGCGGGGGCAGTCGATGCTGGCGGACGCGGACACCCTCGCCCGGCAGTTCTCCGGCCGCGGCACGATGTGGCAGAACCCGTTCGCCGACCCGGACCCGCGCGGCGCGGTCGACACAGCGAGCGTGTGGTTCACCGCGTACCCGCTGTCGTTCATGACGCGGCCGGGTCAGACGTTCCTCGCGGCCATGGCCGAGGAGGAGCTGTGGCGGGCGTTCGCGGCCGTCGGGGTCGAGGCCGTGCACACCGGGCCGGTCAAGCGCGCGGGCGGGATCGCCGGGTGGGAGCACACCCCGAGCGTCGACGGCCACTTCGACCGCATCTCCACCGTGATCGACCCGGCCTTCGGCTCGGAGGCCGACTTCCGCGCCATGTGCGGGATGGCGACCTTCCACGGCGGCACCGTCATCGACGACGTCGTCCCCGGCCACACCGGCAAGGGCGCGGACTTCCGGCTCGCCGAGATGGGCTACGCGGACTACCCCGGCATCTTCCACATGGTGGAGATCGACCCGGAGGACTGGTCGGAGCTCCCCGTCGTCCCGCCCGGCCGGGACTCGGTGAACCTCGACGTCGCCACCGAGGAGCGCCTGGAGAAGGCCGGCTACATCATCGGCGCCCTGCAGCGCGTGATCTTCTACGCGCCCGGGGTGAAGGAGACCAACTGGAGCGCGACCCGCGCCGTCGTCGGGGTGGACGGGGTCGCCCGGCGGTGGGTGTACCTGCACTACTTCAAGGAGGGCCAGCCCTCGATCAACTGGCTGGACCCGTCGTTCGCGGGGATGCGCCTGACGATCGGCGACGCGCTGCACTCGCTGGCCGACCTCGGGTCCGGGGCACTGCGCCTGGACGCGAACGGGTTCCTCGGCGTGGAGAAGAGCGCGCTGGGCGGGCCGGCGTGGTCGGAGGGCCACCCGCTCTCCGGCGCGGCGAACCACCTGATCGCCTCGATGGTCCGCAAGGTCGGCGGGTTCACGTTCCAGGAACTGAACCTGACGATGGACGACATCCGCGAGGTAGGGCGCGCGGGCGCCGACCTGTCGTACGACTTCGTCAACCGCCCCGGCTACCACCACGCCCTGGCCACGGGCGACGCCGAGTTCCTGCGGCTGGGCCTGCGCGCCGCCCGGGAGATCGGCATCGACCCGGCGTCGCTGGTGCACGCCCTGCAGAACCACGACGAGATGACCTACGAGCTCGTCCACTGGGCGGCGGGTCACCGCGACGACGCGGTGGTCTTCCGCGGCACGGAGATGACCGGCGCCCGGCTGGCCGAGATCGTGCGCGGCGAGCTCCTCGGAGTCCTCGCCGGGCCGGACAAGCCCTACAACCTGGTGTTCACCACGAACGGCATCGCGTCCACGACGGCGACCGTCATCGCGGCCTCGATCGGCGTCACCGACCTGGCCGACATCGGTCCGGCGCAGGTCGAGGAGATCCGCGCGGTCCACCTGATGCTGGCGATGTTCAACGCCATGCAGCCGGGCGTGTTCGCGCTCTCCGGCTGGGACCTCACCGGGATGCTGACCCTGCCGGTCGACGACGTCGCCGAGCTGGTCGCGGAGGGCGACACCCGCTGGATCCACCGCGGGGCGCACGACCTCATGGGCTTCGACCCGGACGCCACCCGCTCCGCCGAGGGCATGCCGCGCGGCCGCAGCCTCTACGGGACCCTGCCCGAGCAGCTCGCGGACGAGCGCAGCTTCGCGCGCCAGCTGCAGGCGATCCTCGCCGTCCGCAAGCACTACGGGATCGCGACCGCCCGCCAGGTCGACATCCCCGACGTCTCGCACCCGGGGCTGCTGGTCCTGGTCCACGAGCTGGACGGGGGCCGGCACGAGCTGACGGTGCTGAACTTCGGCGCGGAGCCGGTGATGGGCACGGTCCGCTCCGAGGTGCTGGTGCCGGGCGGGGCGGTGCTGGACATGTTCACCCAGGCCCCGATCGGCTTCGTCGACGACCTGCACGCGTTCGCCGTGGACCTCGCGCCGCGCCGGGGGATGGCGCTGCTGGTGGAGCCGTCCTGACGGGCGTCACCGCACCGTGAGGGCCGCCTGCTCGAGGTCGAGCTCGTGCTGGAGGCGGACGAAGGCCTCCTCGCCGAGGGTGCCGGAGTCGCGCAGGGCCAGCAGGCGGGACCGTTCGGCCTGGAGCATCGCCTGCCCGTAGCGGCGGTAGGTCTCCCGCGTGCCTTCCCGACGGCGGGTGTCGTCGGTGCCGTCCCCGTCCTCGTCGGTCTCGTCGTCCTCCTCCGATACCGCCGGCACGGACTCCACCGCCCCGCCCCGGCCGGCGCCCTCCGCCCCGCCGTCCGCGTCGAAGGCGTCCGACGCGGCCTCGAACGCCTCGGACGCCGCCTCCATCCGGTTGTTCACGCGGCGGCGCAGCTGCTCGACGACGTTCTCCCGGCCCGGGTCCTCCCGCTCGATCCCCTCGAGGCACTCCAGCGCCGCATCGGCGGCGAGCCGGCGGGCGCGCGCCTCCTCCTTGGCCTCCTCGACGTCCTCGTGGCGTGCCCCGGGCAACCGGCGGGCCAGCAGCGGCAGCGTGACCCCCTGCCCGAGCAGCGTCACCAGGATGACCACGAACGTCACGAAGACGATCAGGTCGCGCTGCGGGAAGCCGACCGGCAGCGTGAGGACGGCGGCCAGCGACACCGCGCCACGCATCCCCGCCCAGGAGGTGAGGATCGACTCCGACCAGGACGCGTGCCGGCGGCGCAGGGCGCTGCCGAGGACCTGCTCGGTGAGCACCACCCACGCGAAGCGGACCACCACGATCGTGACGACGACCGCCGCGGTCACCCCGGCGACGGCGAGCGGCGGCATGCCCGAGATCCCGGTGACCACGGTGCGCAGCTGCAACCCGACCAGCAGGAACACCATGCCCTCGAGCAGCCACGTGGTGGCGGTGCCCACCGCCCCCGTGACGACCCGCGAGCCCGGCTCCATGATCGTCGTCGAGCGGTGGCCCAGGTACAGCCCCGCCACCACCACCGCGACGAGCCCGGAGACGCCCAGCTCCTCGGCGGGCAGGTACACCACGAACGGCGTGACCAGGAAGACGACCACGTCGGTGTAGGGGTGGACGACCCGCCGTCGCACCCAGCCGACCGCCAGCCCGACGACGCCGCCCACCGCGACGCCCCCGAGCGCGACCAGCAGGAACCGCCCGGCCGCGCCGGGGAAGGACAGGGCCCCGCTGGTCGCCGCCGCCACCGCGACGGTGAGCGCGGTCAGCGCGGCCGCGTCGTTGAACAGGCTCTCGCCCTCGAGCAGCGCCACGACCCGGCGCGGCAGCCGGATGGTGCGGGCCACGGCGGTGGCGGCGACGGCGTCCGGCGGGGCGACGACCGCGCCGAGGGCGCAGGCGGCCGCGAAGCCCAGGCCGCCCACCAGGGCGGTGGCGACGGCGCCGACCGCGAGGGTGCTGACGAGCGTCAGCCCGACCGCGAGGAGCAGGATCGGCCGCAGGTGGATGCGGAAGGCCGGCAGCGACGCGGCGAACCCGGCGCCGTAGAGCAGGACCGGCAGGATGACGACGAGCACCAGGTCCGGGTCGATGCGGTAGTCGGGCAGCCCGGGGACGTAGGACAGCGCGACGCCCACCAGGAGCAGGGCGATGGGGTCGGGCACCCCGGTGCGTCGCGCCCCGGCTCGGACCAGGGCCGTGACGATCACGAGGCCGACGACCGCGGCGACCAGGCCGATCATTCCGCCCATGCTCGACCTCCCGTCGTGGATGCGCCCCCGGGAGTGCCCGATCGCGGGCCGGATCACGAAAACGCCCCTGCGCGAGGGATGTCCGTTAGCGTGGTTCAACGATGAGCGAGCAGAGCGCGTGGCGGGTCGGGGCCGGGGCGGTCGCGATCACGACGTCGACCGTGCTGCCGGTGTTCCTGCTCGGGGCTTCCGCGGTCCAGGTGGGCGCGGAGCTCGGGTTCGACCCGGCGTCGCTGGGGCTGCTCGTCGCCGCCTACTTCGGGGTGTCCGCGCTGATGTCGCTCCCGGTGGGCCGGGCGGTCGAGCGGTTCGGGTCGCGGGTGACCAGCCGGGTGGCGGTGCTCGGGGCCGCGGTCGCGATGCTGCTCACCGCCGTCGTCGCGCGGTCGCTGACCACCCTGACGGTGATCCTGCTGTGCTCGGCGTGGTGCAACGTCATGGGCCAGCTGTCGTCGAACCTCACGTTGGCGCGCTCGATGCCGGCCCACCGCCTCGGCCTGTCGTTCGGGGTCAAGCAGGCGTCCGTGCCGCTGGCGACGCTGCTCGCCGGGCTGGCCGTCCCCGCCCTGGCGCTGACCGTCGGCTGGCGCTGGTCCTACGTCTGCGCCGCCGCCCTCGCCCTGGCCGCCCTCGCCGTTGCGTCGCGGGGCTCGGCGGCCCGCGCCGCGGAGTCCGGCGCCGACACCGACCGCGCCACCACCGCCCTCGCCGTCATCGGCGCGGCGGCCGGGCTCGGGGCGGGCGCGTGCACCGGGCTGGGCATCTTCCTCGTCGCCTCCGCGGTCGACCGCGGGGTCCCGCCCGGCATCGCCGGCCTCGTGCTGACGATGGGCAGCATCGTCGGCCTCGTCATGCGGGTGCTCCTGGGATGGCACGCCGACCGCCGGTCCGGCGGGCACATCACCGTGGTCGCCGGGTGCCTGCTCGTCGGCGCGCTCGGCCTCGTCCTGCTGGCGCTCCCCGGGACCGTCGCCCTCGTCCTCGGGGTGGTCCTCGGGTTCGGGCTGGGCTGGTCCTGGCCCGGGCTGCTGCAGTTCGCGGTGGTGCGGCTGAACCCGGAGGCCCCGGCCGCGGCGACCGCCGTCGTCCAGGTCGGGGTGTACGCGGGCGGGTTCCTCGGCCCGGTCGGGTTCGGGCTGGTGGTCGGCACCGTCTCGTTCACGGCCGCGTGGTTGCTGGCCGCGGTGGCGATGGTCCTCGCCGGGGTGCTGGCCCTGCTCGGGCGGCGCATGCTCGTCGCCCACCGGGCCCGCCGGGTGCTGCAACCCGCCTGAGCCCGCGCGGACGGAGCAACGACAGGGCACACTCCGCTCCCATGAGCGATGCCGAGGAAGCGGCCGTCACCGCCCTGCGGGAGGCCCGCCGGGCGCTCTCGATCGGCGAGAAGGCCGCCGACGCGGCCGACAGCCCGTCGGAACACGACCACGACGTCGCCGTCGAGATCGCCAAGCTGCTCGAGGCGACCGTGCACCTCGTGCGCAGCACCGACCTGGAGTCGGTGCCCGCGCGGGACAGCAACCACCGGCTGCACGCGGTGATCCAGCACCTCTCCCAGGGCGCGGAGCTCGCTCGCCGGACGGGACAGGGCGGCGAGGGCCCCGCGGCGTCGCACCCGGCGGCCCCGGGCGACGTCCCGGCGCCCTGAGAGGGCCGGCCCTCGGGGCCGGCCTTCAGGACCGGCGCGGGAGGAGACCGACGGCGGTGACGAGGGCGAGGTAGGCGTCCTCGTAGGAGCGGGTGGCCAGGTGCGAGCACGCCGTGCGGACCGCGGGGATCGCCCCGTTGTCGGCGTCCGGTCCGCGCAGCGCCCGGTCGACCTCGGCGCGGAGGTGGCGTTCGAGGTGGCCGGAGGCGACGGCGGGATGCAGCGTGCGGAGGTCGCCCAGCATCCCGAGTGCTGTCCCGAGGGTGCGGCGCAGGGCGCCGAGCTGCCCGTCGACCGGTGGGGACGGAGGCGAGGGACGCCGCGTGCGGCCGGCGGGGCGTGGAACGGTGGACACCGGAGGACCTCCCGGGGACGCGGTGCAGGGCAGCCGCGGCCTCCGAGGTGAAGCCGCCCCGGGACGGCAGCGCCGACCGGTGACTCGGGTCACTCTAGAGAGCGGACGAACGAGGTGTCCATCAGACGACCGGCCGGTGGTCCAGGGGGACCGGGAGCAGGACCCGATCGAGCCCGGTGAGCGCCAGCGCCCGCCGCGCCCGGCCGTTGACGCAGACCCGGCACGTGACGCCGCTCCGGTCGGCGGCCCCG
This sequence comes from Actinomycetospora aurantiaca, assembly GCF_037401875.1. NCBI lineage: Bacteria > Bacillati > Actinomycetota > Actinomycetes > Pseudonocardiales > Pseudonocardiaceae > Actinomycetospora > Actinomycetospora aurantiaca. The sequence continues at coordinate 85,271 of NZ_JBBEGN010000017.1, forward strand.
CGGGCGCGGAGCAGCACCGCCATCCCCGCGGCGCTGAGCAGACCGACCGCCTCGAGGTCGATCGTCATGCTCGGGACGTCGTGGTCGGCCCGGTGGGCCGCCTCGGCGATGAGGTCGTCCAGCACGCGGTCCAGACGCGGCGCCGTGGCCACGTCGAGATCGCCCTGCATGCGGACCAGGATCGACCGGGGACCGACGTCGATGCCGATGGTCGGCCGCACCGGTGGATCGGTGTCGTTCACGGAGTACCCCTCGTCGCGCGGAGATCGGCGGCGAGCTGCGGGACGTCAACTCCGGATCGCCGGCGAGCGTAGCGGAGCGGCGTCCATGGTCACCAGGGGTGATGAGAAGGCGGCGGTGCGTACCGACCGGGACGTGTGCGTCCCGTCGCGCGCCGGGCACCCGCGCGCTCCGACACCGACGAGCGGAGAGGAACAGTATGCAGCAGCACGAGTTCGTCAGCGCGGTCCGCGAGAGCACGGGCCTGGACAACGAGGCCGCCGAGCGCGCCCTGCAGGCGACGCTGACCGTCCTCGGCCAGCGGCTCGCCGGGGGCGAGGCCAAGGACCTCGCCGCCCAGCTCCCCGCCGGGCTGAAGGAGCAGCTGCCCAGCGAGGGCGGCGGCGAGCAGTTCGACGTCTCGACGTTCTACGAGCGGATCGCGTCCCAGCAGGGCGGCGACGTCACGACGGCGCAGGCCCGCCAGCACGCCCGCGCGATCGCCAAGGGTCTCGAGAGCGCGCTGACCGACGGCGAGTGGCAGAACTTCACCAGCCAGCTCCCGGCCGACTACGCCGACTGGCTGGGCACGGAGCCCGTCATGAAGCACTGATCTGCGCGGAGGCGCCGCGCCTGGGAGCATCCCCGGTGCGGTTGACCTCCCCAGCCGGACCGACCACCCGTCGTCCGGAGGTCCCCGTGGATCCGTTGTCCCTCGTGCGTCGTTGGCCGGTGTTCCGCCAGCTCACCGGCGCGGACCCCCTCGGCCGCGGGGACGCCGCGCGGTCGAACGCGCCGGATCCGTGGAGGGCCCGCACCGACGAGGCCGACACCGTCACGCGGTCGATCTGCCCGTTCTGCGCGGTCGGCTGCGGGCAGCGGGTCTACTCGAAGGAGGGTCGGGTCACCCAGATCGAGGGCGACCCGGACTCCCCGATCAGCCGCGGCCGGCTCTGCCCCCGTGGCTCGTCGAGCCTGTCGTTGGTCACCTCGCCGACGCGGTTGACCAAGGTCCGCTACCGGCGTCCCGGCGGCACCGACTGGGAGGACCTCGATCTCGACACGGCGATGGACATGATCGCCGATCGCGTCGTCGACACCCGCGCCCGGACCTGGCAGGACACCGACGACGAGGGTCGCGTGCTGAACCGCACCCTCGGGCTCGCGCACCTCGGCGGGGCCACGCTGGACAACGAGGAGAACTACCTCCTCAAGAAGCTCTACACCGCGATCGGCGCCGTCCAGGTGGAGAACCAGGCGCGCATTTGACACTCCTCCACCGTCCCCGGTCTGGGGACCAGCTTCGGGCGCGGCGGCGCCACCAACACCCAGCAGGACATCGCGCAGGCCGACTGCGTCGTCCTGGAGGGCTCGAACATGGCGGAGGCCCACCCGGTGGGCTTCCAGTGGGTCATGGAGGCCAAGCGCCGCGGCGCGACGATCATCCACGTCGACCCGCGCTTCACCCGCACGAGCGCCGTCGCGGACGCGCACGTGCCGATCCGTCCCGGGACCGACATCGCGTTCCTCGGCGGCCTGATCAACCACGTGCTCCAGCACGACCGCGACTTCCGCGAGTACGTGGTCGCCTTCACCAACGCGCCGATGCTCGTCCGCGAGGAGTTCGTCGACGCGGGTGACGACGACGGGCTGTTCTCCGGCTGGGATCCGTCGACCGCCAACTACGACACCTCCAGCTGGCAGTACGAGGGCACCGACGTGGCGGCGGCCTCCGGCGATCGGGACCTGTGGGACTCCGACGCGCACGCCCCGCAGGCGCGCATCGAGTCGCACCGCGTGACCCACCTGCTCGGGCAGTCCGAGAGCGCGGGCGTCGGCGGGGCGCGGTTCTCCGGCGAGCCCGTCCGGGACGACACGCTCCAGCACCCGCGCTGCGTCTACCAGGTGCTCAAGCGGCACTTCGCCCGCTACACCCCGGAGATGGTCTCGCGGGTGTGCGGGATGCGTCCGGAGCAGTTCACCCAGGTCGCCGAGGCGATCTGCGCGAACTCCGGGCGCGAGCGCACGACGATGTGGGTCTACTCGGTGGGCTGGACCCAGCACACCGTCGGCGTGCAGTACATCCGCTGTGCCTCGATCCTCCAGGCCCTGCTGGGCAACATGGGCCGCCCCGGCGGCGGGATCATGGCGCTGCGCGGGCACGCCACGATCCAGGGCTCGACGGACATCCCGACGCTGTACGACCTGCTGCCCGGCTACATCCCGATGCCGCACAAGCACACGCGGATGCACCTCGACGACTTCGTCGAGGCCGACGCCGCGACGAAGGGTTTCTGGGGCAACATGCGGGCCTACGTCGTGAGCCTGCTCAAGGCCTGGTACGGCGACGCCGCCACGGCGGACAACGAGTACGGCTTCGGCTGGATGCCGCGCATCGACGACGACCACAGCACCTTCACGACGGTGCTGAACATGATCGACGGGCACTGCGAGGGGTACTTCGTCCTGGGCGAGAACCCCGCCGTCGGCACCACCAACTCCAAGCAGCAGCGGCACGGGCTCGCCGCCCTGCGCTGGCTCGTCGTCCGGGACCTCCAGGAGATCGAGACGGCGACCTTCTGGAAGAACGGCCCGGAGATCGAGACCGGGGAGATGCGCACCGAGGACATCGACACCGAGGTGTTCCTGCTCCCGGCGGCCACGCACGTCGAGAAGGCCGGCTCGTTCACCAACACCCAGCGCCTGCTGCAGTGGCGCCACCAGGCGGTGCAGCCGCCGGGCGACGCCCGCAGCGACCTGTGGTTCGTCCACGAACTGGGGCACCGCATCCGGGCGCGGCTCGCGGACTCCGAGCTCGCGCGGGACCTGCCGATCAAGCATCTGACCTGGAACTACCCGACCGAGGGGCCGCACGGCGACCCGGACGCGCACGCCGTCCTCGCCGAGATCTCGGGCTACCGCGTCGCCGACGGCGCGCCGGTGGACGGCTACACCTCCCTGCACGACGACGGGTCCACCGCCTGCGGCTGCTGGATCTACTCCGGCGTGTACGCCGACGGGGTCAACCAGGCCGCCCGCCGGGAGCCGGCCGGCGGGGAGAGCCCGGCCGCGCTGGAGTGGGGCTGGGCGTGGCCGATGAACCGGCGCGTGCTCTACAACCGGGCCTCGGCCGACCCCGAGGGACGGCCGTGGAGCGAGCGCAAGGCCTATGTCTGGTGGGACGAGGAGGCGCAGCGCTGGACCGGGCACGACGTCCCGGACTTCGAGGCGGACAAGCCGCCGTCGTACCGGCCCCCGGAGGGTGCGCGGGCGCAGGACGCGATCGGCGGGGACGAGCCGTTCATCATGCAGGCCGACGGCCGGGCCTGGCTCTACGCACCGACCGGGCTCGCCGACGGGCCGCTGCCGGTGCACTACGAGCCGGAGGAGGCGCCGACCCGCAACGCCCTCCACCCGGGGACCCGGGCGAACCCGGCCCGGCAGCGGTTCGACCGCCCCGACAACCGGTACAACCCGCCGGACGGGGAGTCCGGGGCCGACGTCTACCCGTACGCCTTCACGACGTTCCGCATCGCCGAGCACCACACGGCGGGCGGCATGAGCCGCTGGACGCCGTACCTCGCGGAGCTGGCCCCCGAGATGTTCGTCGAGGTGTCCCCGGCCCTCGCGGCGGAGCGGGGTCTCGAGCACACCGGGTGGGCCACGATCGTCACGGCCCGCTCGGCGATCGAGGCCCGCGTGGTCGTGACGGAGCGGATGAAACCGCTGCGTATCGACGGGCGCGTCGTGCAGCAGATCGGCCTGCCGTGGCACTGGGGACCGAACGGCCTGGTCACCGGCGACGCGGCGAACGAGATCCTCGGCATCTCGTTGGACCCGAACGTCCACATCATGGACACCAAGACCGGGACCTGCGACGTCGTGGCCGGCCGGCGGCCCCGCGGGCCGGCGCTGCCGGAGTTCGTCGAGTCCTACCGGCGGCGCGCCGGGATCGGGGGTTCCTGACGGCCGGTGTGGCCGATGGGGCGGACCGGGTTCCCCATCGGCATGAGCGAGCGTTCCACGCAGTACGACCCCGCGACGCAGACCGACGCGCCCGGGCGCTCGTCGGTCCACGACCGCGCGGGCCGCTCCGCCACCGGCCCCTACGTCCCGTCGGGCCGCGACGAGCAGGGCAACCCGATCCCGTCGGTGCCGCACGAGGGGTTCCTGGGCCGGATCGCGACCTCGCTGCTGCTCGGGCAGAGCGTGGTGCTCGCCGTGATCGTCGTCTGGGCCGTCGTCGTCCTCGCGACGTCGGGCAGCCCGGCCACGGTGCTCAACCTGCTGATCACCCCGGCGCACGCCGTGCTGCTGGCCGCCACCGCGGTGCTCGGAACGGCGGCGGCCGTCAAGCGCCGGTGGTCGCGCCGGTGGACCGTCACCCAGGTGGTGCTCTACCTGGTGATCTACCTGATGGGGCTCACGGCCGGCGGGAACGTCCCGCAGCCGGGCTGGCTGCAGCTCAACGGCCCCGACCACTTCCTGCACATCGCGCTGGCGCTGCTCGGCTTCGTCATGATGATGCTGTTCAGCGCCCGGATCGTGGAGCCGCCGCCCGGGCCGGAGCCGTACCCGAACAACCGCACCGACGACCCCGGCGCGGAGGGGCAGCGCGACGACCGGGCCGAGCGCGGCTGATCACCAGGTGTGGTGGCGGGTCCTGCTCGGGCACTCCGGGCGGACCACCACCACACCGGAAGCGAGGGACGCCCGTGCGCCCTTTCGACGACATCGACCGGATCGCCCGCTCACAGGCCCTCGACCGGGTCGCGGCGCCTGCCCGTGACCTCGTCAACCGGGTGCTCACGAACCAGAAGGTCGCGGACGTGCTGCACGGCGTCCCGATCGGCCACCCGCTGCACCCCGCCCTCGCGCAGCTCAGCTTCGGCAGCTTCCTGTCCGCCGGCCTCCTCGACATCCTGCCGCGGACCCGTCGCCCGGCCACCGCGCTGATCGGGGTCGGCCTGCTCGCGGCGGGCCCCACCGCGGCGTCCGGCTGGGCCGACTACTCGCAGGCCCACGAGGAGCAGCAGCGTGTCGGCATCGTCCACGCCGCCGCGAACATCACGATGATCACCGGCTACGTCGCGTCCCTCGCGGCCCGGCTCCGCGGGCGGAGCACCCGGGGCGCGCTCCTGGGCTGGGCGGCGCTCGCCGCGGGGTCCGCCGGCGCGGTGCTCGGCGGCCATCTGAGCTACCACCAGGCCCTCGGCGCGAACCACGCCGAGGACTACCCGCACATCGGCCCGGAGGACTGGGCCGACGCCGGGTCGTTCACCGAGCTGCCCGAGGGCGAGCCGGTGGGTCGCGACGTCGGCGGGGTGCGCGTCGTCGTGGTGCGCCGGGGGGACCAGGTCGAGGCGCTCGGCGAGCGCTGCCCGCACGCCTCGGCGCCGCTGTCCGACGGCGCGCTGACCGACGCCGACGGCGACCGGTGCGTGGAGTGCCCCTGGCACGGCAGCGTCTTCCGGCTGCGCGACGGGCGGGTCATGCGCGGCCCGGCGACCGCGCCGGCCGCGGTGTTCCCCGCCCGGGTGCGCGACGGCCGGCTGGAGCTGCGGGTCGCGACGTGGCCGGGCGTGCCGGCGAGCTGACACCACGTTTGTCCCGGCGGGTCCGTCGTCCACCCGCCGGGATGACCCACCCGACGTCGCGACCCGGCGCACTGGTCCTCGGCGCGAGCCGCGGTCTCGGCCTGTTGGTCGCCGCCGAGCTCGGGCGCGCCGGCTACGACCTGGCCGTCGCCGCCCGCACCGGGGACGACCTCGAGGCCGCCCGCCCCGAGCTGGAGGCGACCGGAGCCCGCGTCACGACCCTGCCCGCGGATCTCGCCGAGCAGGACGAGGCGCAGCGGTGCGTGGACACCGCGGAGGAGGCGCTGGGTGGTCTCGAGGTCGTCATCGCGTGTGCCGGCGTCATCTCGGTCGGCCCGCTGGACGCTCTCACCACGGCGGACGTCGTCGGGCTGCACGACGCCGTCTTCCGGCCGGTCGTGTACCCGGTGCTGCGCGCGGCGGAGTCGATGCGCCGACGCGGGTCCGGGCGGATCGGGATCGTCAGCTCGGTCGGCGGTGCGGTGCCCGTGCCCCACCTGCTGCCCTACACGGCCGGGAAGTTCGCGGTGCGCGGCTTCGCCGAGGCGCTGCGCACCGAGCTCGCCCCGCACGGCGTCTCCGTGACGACGCTGATGCCCGGGCTGCTGCGCACCGGCTCGCCCCGCCAGGCGCTCGTCGCCGGCGACCGGGAGCCGGAGTACCGCTGGTTCGCGGCGCTGGACAGCCTGCCGGTCATCTCGACGAGCGCTCCGCACGCCGCCCGGCGCATCGTGTCGGCCACGCTGTCCGGGCGGGCCGAACGCTTCCTGACACCCGCCGCGATGGTCGGCGCACGGCTGCACGGGGTGGCGCCGGGGCTGACGACGCGGCTCTCGGGCGTGATCTCGCGGCTGCTGCCCGGCTCCGGGGAGGACCCGGGGGAGCCGCGTCCCGGCTGGACGCTGCCCGAGCAGCCGTCGTGGTTCCGGGCGCTCACCACGCTCACCCGCCGGGCGGAGACCGACCACCAGCCGGCGGACCGCTGAGCGCGGCGCCGCTCCACCGGTTCGAGCGAAGGGCACCTCCGGTCGACTAGACGGGCCATGGGCGCCCCTCGCCCGTGCGCACCCCCGACGAGCGAAGGGCCCCACCGCTCGATCTCGTCGACCGAACGGGCCCTTCGCTCAATCCGGCGACCCGTGGACGACCCGGTGCCCGGCCCGGATCAGCGCCGCATAGGCGGGACCCAGTCGACCCGCACGTGCGGTGGCCGCCTGCGCCGCGGCCGCCCCGGGACCACCGTGCACCGCACCGCCCGGATGGGCCGAGGCGCCCGCCAGGAACAACCGGTCGACCGGGGTGTCGGCACGACCGAGTCCCGGGGTCGGCCGGAACACGAGCTGCTGGTGCAGCCCCGCGGTCCCCGCCATCAGGGCGCCGCGGACGAGCCCCGGGTTCTGCTGCGTGAGGTCGTCCGGCTCGGAGACCGCCCTCCCGACGACGAGGTCGCGGAAGCCGGGCGCGTGCCGCTCGAGCCGAGCCTCCATCCGCCGCACGTGCGCGTCCACGGCACCGGGCTCGCGCAGCGCGTCGTGCGGCACCCGGGTGTAGCCCCACAGCGACTCGGTGCCCGCCGGGGAGCGCGTCGGGTCGGCCGTCGTCAGCTGCCCGAGGATCAGGTACGGCGTCGCCGGGACGCGTCCCGCGACGAGGTCGGCACTCAGGTCGACGAGCCCCTCGGTGTCCGCCCCGACGTGCACGGTGCCTGCCGAGCGGGCGCCCCGAGCGGTCCACGGCACGGGCTCCGACAGCGCCCAGTCGACCTTGAGCGTGGCGAGGTCGTACTCGAACCGGTCGAGGTCGTCGCGCATCCGGACCGGCAGGTGCTCGGGCCCGACGAGGTCGCGGAACAGGATCGGGGCAGGGACGTCGGCGAGCACCGCGTGGTCGGCGCGCACCGTGCCACCGGCGGCGTCGCGCACCCCGACCGCCCGACCGCGCTCGACCACCACCTCGGTCACGGGGCGCCCGACCTCGACCCGCCCGCCGCGCGTCTCCAACCGGGCGACCAGGGCCTGCGCGAGCGCGCCGGAACCGCCCACCGGGACCGGGAACCCCACGTCCTGCGCGAGCATCGCGAGCAACCAGCCGAACGCGGTGCTCCCGGCCCCGGACGGCGGGATGTCGGCGTGCATCGCGTTGCCCGCGACCAGCACGCGGGCGCCCTCCCCGCGGAACTCCTCGGCCCCGAACCGCACCGCGGGCAGGACCAGGCGCCGGATCAGCCGCAGCAGGTCCGGGGTCCCGACCTCGCGCAGCAGACGGAGCCCGCCCCGCACCGGCGGGAACGGCGCGAGCAGCGCCCCGAGCAGCGGTTCGCGCAGCTCCCGCCACTGGGCGAACAGCCGCCGCCATGCGTCCCCGTCGCCGGGGGCGAACGTGTCCACCGAGTCCGCGGTGACGTCGAGATTACGCGAGAGCACGGCGGCGCGGTCGTCGGGCAGCACGTGCGCGAGGGCGACCGGGGCGTGGCTCCACCGCAGCCCGTGCCGCTCCAGGTCGAGCCCGCGCATCACCGGCGACGCGGCGCCGAGCGGGTGGAAGGCGCTGCCCAGGTCGGTGACGAAACCGGGCGCGGCCAGCTCCGCACTGCGGGTCGACCCGCCCGGGGTGTCGGCCGCCTCGAGGACCCGGACGTGCCACCCGGCGTCCGCGAGCAGGTTCGCGGCGACGAGCCCGTTGTGCCCGGAGCCCACGACGACGGCGTCGGCGCGCTCGGAGTCGCCGGACGGGAGGGGGCTCGTCACGGTCGGCCGGATGACCCGGGTCGGGGACCGACGAAACCCGCTCAGGGGTGCTCGACGAGCTCGTCGAAGCCCTCATCGAGGACCGGGTCCTCCCACCGCGAGGCCGCGGCGTAGAGGCCCACCTCCGGCACCGGCTCGGCGCGCCGGGCGTTGCGCTCCAGCGACAGCGGGAGGTCCGGCCGCCACCAGTGGCCCACCACCCGCGCGCCGGCCTCCCGCGCCGTCGCGATCACGCCGGCGCGTTCCGCCGCCGAGGGCTGCGTGTTGTCGACGCACACCGAGCGGCCCTCGTCGAGCAGCGCGGCGAGCTCCCGGAGCAGACGCGCCTCCCGGTGCCGGGCCGAGCGCGGCATGGCGTCCTTCGACACGAGCGCGTGGGTGCCGGCCAACGTCGAGGCGTAGAACGTCGTCTTCCCACACGCCTGCAGACCGATGAGAAGGACCACCTCGAGCATCCGGTGAGTGGATCACGTCGGTCGGGGACCCGCCGTCATGACAGGACGACTGGACGGGACGACCGCGGTGGTCACCGGAGCATCGAGCGGGATCGGCAACGCCACCGCACGCGCCCTCGCCGCCGAGGGTGCACGCGTCGCGCTGTTCGCGCGGCGCCGGGACAAGCTCGAGGACCTCGCGCGGGAGCTCGGGGAGAACGCCGAGGTGCACGAGGTCGACGTGACCGACGCCGACGCCGTGCGCGACGCGATCGACACCGTGGCCCGCGACCGGGGCGGCATCGACGTCCTGGTCAACAACGCCGGGTACGGCACGATGGACCCGGCCGCGGAGGCCGACCTCTCCGAGTGGCGCACCATGGTCGACGTCAACCTCAACGGCGTCCTCGCCACCACCCACGCGGCGGTCTCGCACCTCACCGAGGCCGCGTCGGGACCGAGGGGCATCGCCGACGTCGTGACCGTCAGCTCGGTCGCCGGGCGCACCGTGACCGGACCGGGCAGCAACGTCTACGCCGCCACCAAGCACGCCGTGAACGCGTTCTCCGAGGCCCTGCGCCAGGAGCTCGCGCCGCAGCACGTCCGGGTCGGGCTGGTCGAACCCGGCCTCGTCGACACCGAGCTCACCAACACCGGCCGGCAGAACGCGCCGGACGCGTCGTCGGCGTCGGAGATGGGCGTGCTCGAGGCCGACGACATCGCCGACGCGATCGTCTACATCGTGACCCGCCCGCCGCGCACGGCGATCAACGAGGTGCTGGTCCGGCCGGTGGAGCAGACCCGCTGAACGACGAACGGGCCGTCCGTCACGAAAGATCGTGACGAACGGCCCGCTCGTGGCTTCTCGGAGCGCGCTACTTCTCCTGTGCGGACTTGCGCTCCGCCTGGGCGCGGGCCTGCTCGGCCTCCTCCTCCTTGCGGCGGGCCTCGTCCTCCTTGGACGCCTTGCCCTGCTGCGCCTGACCCTCGCGGGCCACGGAGTCGGCACCGGTCACGGCGCCCACGGCCTCCTTGACCCGGCCCTTGAGGTCCTCGGCGGAGGTGTCCTGGTCGCGGGTGTTCTCGGCCATCGTGGTCGTCCTCCTGACGTCGTTGCGAACGGCTCGGACCGGTGGCTACCCAGCGGTACGCCGCCGCCACACGGCCGATTCCCGACGACGGGTCGGTCACGTTTCGCGGGCCGCGCACGACGACCACCCCGCCGTCATGGCACCCGTAGCCGAGACCCAGTTGACCTCGTCCGTCGCCCGTCGGTTCGTCGACGCGCTGCGGGCGGTCGAGGACCAGGGCGACCCGGAGGCGATGGCCGGGCTGGCCACCGCGGACACCCGCTGGACCAGCTCGGGGGCGGCGCACTCGAGCACCGGCGCCGAGGGGGCCCGGGAGTTCTGGGACGCCTACCGGCGCGCCTACGGCGACATCACGTCGCACTTCACCACGGTCACCGAGACCGACTCCCGCGCGGTGCTCGAGTGGGTCAGCACCGGGCACCACCACGACGGGCAGCCGGTGCGCTACGTCGGGATCACGGTGCTCGACCTCGGTGACGACGCCGTCGACGAGGTCCGCCTGTACTTCGACACCACCGCGGCCCGCGCGGTCGCCACCGAGGGGTCCGGCGACGCGGAGGCGGCCGGGGACATGCTCGACGACACGACCGCGGCCTCCGGACGGAACTCCGGCCTCGCGCCGTAGCCGGTCAGCCCGCCTCCAGCTCCCCGAGGCGCGCGGCGAACCCGCCGCTCGCGCGGGCGATCCGCCGTCCGCTGGTGAGCACCGGGCTGCGGCGGGATCGGTGCACCACGCACCCGGCCGCGTCGAGGTCGGTCACCAGCGCGACGTCCTCACCGACGGTCAGCGGGCGGAAGCCGCCGACCCGCTCGTAGGCCTCCCGGCGCACGCCGAGGTTGGCGCCGTGCACGTGCGGGTGCGGGTCGTCGGCGGCGTCGTAGACGTCGCGGAACCAGTCGCGCGTCGTCGGCGCGTGGTCGTCCCAGTCGTCCACGTACACCGCCCCGACGCGCGCGTCCGCCCCCCGCTCGCAGGCGGAGAGCTGCGCGAGCAGCCAGTCCGGCGGCACGTGCGAGTCGGCGTCGGTGGTCGCGATCCAGTCGGGGACGACGCCGGGGCCCTCGAGCAGGGCCCGGCAGCCCGCCGCCCGCGCCACCCCGACGCACCGTGCGGCCACCGACACGACCTCGACGGCGTGCTCGCCGGCGATGTCGCGGCTGGCGTCCCGGCACGAGTCGAGCACGACGACCGTGCGGACGCTCGCGCGGCCGCGCACCCAGCGGGCGGCCCGCGCGACCGCGTCGAGGCAGCCCCCGAGCAGCTCCTGCTCGTCGTGGACCGGCACCACGACGCCGAGCACCGTCATCGCAGACCCACCCGCTGCGCGACCGAGCGCGCCGACGGGGGCACCCGGGCGTACACGTCCAGCCGGAAGTCGTCCTCGCGGTGCTCCGCGACCCGCCCCAGGCCCGGGACGACCGCGAGCTCGTCGTGCACCCGCCCCCCGTCCACCGGGTACTCCGGGGCCTCACGCACCCAGTGCACGGCGACGAGCGTCCCGCCCGGCTCGAGCGCGTCGACGACCGTCGCCCAGAACCGCTCCCGGTCCGCCCGTCCGAAGTAGTACGCCAGCTCGGAGACGACGACGAGGTCGAAGCGGCCGGGAGGGAACGCGTCGGTCCGCTCCACGCGGACGTGGTCGAACCCGGCCAGCCGGCTGCGGGCCCGCTCGACGGCGGTGTCGCTGACGTCGGTGCACACCAGCTCCGCGCAGCGTGGCGCGAGCAGCACCGACAGCGCGCCGCCGGCGCACCCGGGCTCGGCGGCGCGCCGGTACTCCGCCTCGGGCAGGGCGGCCAGCACCAGGGCCCGCTTGCGGTCCTCGTACCAGGACGACTCCAGGCCCCACGGGTCCTGCTCGCCGGCCCACAGGTCGTCGAAGTGGGCCCGGGGGAGGCTCGCGGCGTCCCCGCTCACCGCCACAGCACCTCGTCGGCGCGCAGCAGCCGGTCGAGCACCGGTGCCGGGAGGATCGCCGCGTCCGCGGGGTCGTCGGACAGCGGCGCGACCTGCGTCGTGAACCGCGCGACCGCGGCCCGCTTGGCCCGGCGCGCCGCGTCGTCGGGGACCACCGCGACCGCGCCGGCGGGATCGAACTCCTCCGGGCGCGCCCAGTGCCACCACCACACCGCGTACCGCAGCACCGGCACGCCGGCCGCCGAGGCGTCGGTGGCGGCCTCGGCGACGGCGTCGTGGTCCGGGTGACCGTCGCCGACGACGGGGGCGAGCAGCGTGTCCCCGGCGACGACGAGGTCGGCGACGGCGGCCGCCAGCCCGGAACGGTGCCGGCCCACCCCGCCGTCGGGAAGACCGGCCCGGACGACCCGCGCCCCGCCGAGCCCGAGCTCGCCCAGGGCCTCGCTCCGCTCGACGACGCGGCGCTCCGCGAGCTCGTCGGGGGAGAGGGTCGGGCTCCCCGGATGGCTGGCTTCGCCGTCGGTGACGGCGAGCACCGCGACCTCGGTGCCGGCGCGGGCCCAGGCCGCGAGGGTCGCGCCCGCGCCCAGGGTCTCGTCGTCGGGATGGGGCGCGAGGACGACGACCCGGCCGGGCGGCCGGACCGCCGCCGGGTCGACCCGCGGCAGCTCGTCCAGGACGCCCGAGGACTGCCAGCGCTCCTCCGAGGTCCCGGTCCCGGTCAGGTCCCGCACGGTCACAGCGCCACCTCCGGCTGGTCGACGGCGAGGGTGCCGAGCGTGGCGAGGTCGCGCTCGGCATGGCTCTGGCGGACGTAGACCTCGAGGTCGGCGACGTGCCGGGCGTGCGCGGCGTCGTGCGCCAGCGGGCCCGGTCCGGTCGCGCGTGCGGTGCTGCGCAGGGCGGTCTCGACGGCGGTCTCGACGGTCGCGCGCACGGCGAGGGCGCGGCGGCGGGCGGCCGGGACGCCGTCCGTGTCGGCGTCCGCGGCGGCTGCGGCGTCGCGCAGGACCGACGCGGCGGCGTGGAGGGCGGCGTCGACCCGGCCGAGGTGGGCGGCGTCGTGGGCGTCGCCGCGGCCCTCGGCGAGACGCGCGCGCAGCGGGCGTGCCGCGCCGACCGCACCGCCGAACCAGACCGCGGCGACCCCGGACGCGGCGTGCCAGAACCCGGGACGGTCGAGGTACTGCCCGGGCTCACCGACCGGCCGCGCCGGTGTTCCGTCGAACGCGACCGTGGTGGTGCCGGTCCCGGCCATGCCGAGGCCGACCCACGGGTCGGCGCCCGCCGTCACCGTCGGGTCGTCGAGCGCGACCGCGACCAGCCGGTCGCCGGCGACGACGAGCGCGTGGGTGCAGCGGTCGCTGCCCGAGCACCAGGGGACCGTGCCGTGCAGTTTCCAGCCCTCCGGGTCCTCGCGTGCGGTGACACCGGTGTGCCGGGCCTGCGCCGCCCACACGCCCCACAGCGAGCCGGCCTCCGGGGGCTCGCCGCCGAGCTGCCGGAGGATCCCGGTGGCGTCGAGGTGGGCCTCCGCGAGCCGGGCGGCGACGAGGTCGTCCGCCCCGGCCGCGGCGAGCACCCGCCAGGCACCGGGGGTGTCCCGCGCCCCGGCGAGCCGGTCCAGTGTCTCCGCGAGCGGGGCGCGGACCGGGTCGGGGAGGACGTCGAGCACGGCGTGCGGGTGGGCGATCACCGGAGGTGCGCAAACGCCTGTGAGTACTGATCCGTGTCAGGACACGGAAAAGTACTCACGAGGCGCAGCCACCTCCTCTACGGCTTCAGCACGACCTTGATCGCCCCGTCCTGCTTCTTCTGGAAGATGTCGTAGCCGTGCGGGGCCTCGTCCAGCGGCAGGGCGTGGGTCTCCAGGTCGTGGACGCCGAGCGGGTCGTCGTCGGTGAGCAGCGGCAGGATGTCCGGGATCCAGCGCTTGACGTGCGCCTGTCCCATGGCGAGGCGGATGCCCTTGTCGAACATCTGCAGCATCGGCAGCGGGTCGGCCATGCCGCCGTAGACCCCGGAGATCGAGATCGTGCCGGCGCGGCGCACCGCGTCGACGCACCCGACGAGGGCGGCGGTCCGGTCGACGCCGGCCACCGACATCAGCGGCGCGGAGATCGCGTCCGGCAGCTTCGAGGCGACCTTCTGCAGGCCCTGCGCGACCGGCGAGCCGTGCGCCTCCATCCCGACGGCCTCGATGGCGCAGTCCGTGCCGCGGCCGTCGGTGCGGTCCCGGATCGCGCGCGTGACGTCGGTCTGCGCGCCGTTCACGGTCTCGATGCCGTGGCGTGCGGCCATCGCGATCCGCTCCGGCACGGAGTCCACCGCGATGACCCGGAATCCCAGGTGCTTCGCGATGCGCGCGGCCATCTGCCCGATCGGGCCGAGCCCGAACACCGCGACGCTGCCGCCCTCGGGGATGTCGGCGTACACGACGGCCTGCCACGCCGTGGGCAGCACGTCGGAGAGGTAGAGGAAGCGCTCGTCCGGCGGGCCGTCGGGGACCTTGATCGGCCCGAACTGCGCCTGCGGCACCCGCAGGTACTCGGCCTGGCCCCCGGGCACCTGCCCGTAGAGCTTGGTGTAGCCGAAGAGCGAGGCGCCGCAGCCCTGGTCGCGGTTCTGCGTGGTCTCGCACTGGGCGTAGAAGCCCCGCGAGCACATCCAGCAGTGTCCGCAGGAGATGTTGAACGGGATCACCACGCGGTCGCCGACGGCGAGGTCGCCGGTCTCCGACCCGACCTCCTCGACGACGCCCATCGGCTCGTGGCCGAGGATGTCGCCCTTGTCGAGGAACGGTCCGAGCACCTCGTAGAGGTGCAGGTCCGACCCGCAGATCGCGGTGCTCGTCATCCGCACGATGGCATCGGTCGGCTGTTGGATCGTCGGGTCCGGGACCTCCTGGACCCGGACGTCGTTCGGGCCCTGCCACGTGAGTGCCTTCATGGACCGTCGGCTCCCCGATCCGCGGCGACGCGGAAACGGCGTCTACAGCGGGATCGTGTCGCCCCGCGCGACCAGGTCCACGCGGTCCGCCCAGCCGCGCCGTTCCACCTCGGCGACGAAGTCGGCGAGCGGGGATCGGAAGACGGTGTAGTCGTCGTAGTGCACCGGGGTGGCCCGCCGCGGCGCGACGATCTCCAGCGCGTCGGCGCCCTGCCGGCCGTCCATCGTCACCATCATCCCGCCCGGCAGCGTCGTCCCGCCCAGGTGCAGCACCGCCCGGTCCACCTCGCCGACGTGCTCGCGGATCGCCCGCAGGCCGTCGAACACGAGCGTGTCGCCGGAGAGGTAGATGCGCGCCGCCGTGCGGCCGCCGGGGGCGCGGAACTCCAGCAGGCTGCCCATCACCGGCGGCAGCAGGCGCTCGACCGGGCCGAGCGCGTGCCGCCCGGGCAGCGCGGTGACGGTGCACGTGGCGCCGTCCGGGCCCGCGAGGGTGTGCGACTCCCACGTCGCCAACCCGATCGCCCGCGGGAAGCCGTGCCGGGTCTGCAGCCGTCTCGAGGCGTGGCGGGTGGTGACGATCGGCGTCGAGCGCGGCAGCCGTCGTCGGGACTCCCGGTCCCAGTGGTCGCCGTGCAGGTGCGAGAGCACCACCGCGTCGATCGGCGTGAGCTCCTCGGGCTCCCACGCGGGGTCGGTGAGGCGCGTCGAGACGAGACCGTGGCCGAGCCACGCCCGCTGCCCGCGGTGCAGGAAGTTCGGGTCGGTGAGCACGCGCATCCCCGCGCACTCGAGCAGGCACGTCGCGGTGCCGACGAACGACAGCGTTCCCGACGACGGGTTGGGCCCGGTCACGACGGCACCGCCCCGCGCAGCGGGACGAAGCGCACCGGGCCCAGGGCCACCTCGCGGCCCCGCTGCCGCCGCACGAGCACGCCGTCGCGGTCCTCGCCGAGGGGACCGACGAGCACCCCGTCGGGCCGGACCTGGTCGAGGACGGCGGGCGGGAACTGCGGGCCGGTCGCGGTCATCGACACCGCCTCGAAGGGCGCGCGGTCCGGGGCGCCCAGGGCGCCGTCGCCGTGCCGCACCTCGACACCGGTGACGCCGGCCGCGGCCAGGCACCGGCGGGCGGTGACCGCCAGCTCGCCGTCGTACTCGACGCTCACGACCTCCGCGCCGCAGGCCGCGAGGACGGCGGCGGCGTAGCCGTGGCCGGTGCCGATCTCGAGGACGCGCTCACCCCCGACGAGCTCCAGCGCGGCCACCATGCGGGCCACGACGAACGGCGCGGAGATCGTCTGGCCGCCGCCGATGGGCAGCGGCGTGTCGTCGTAGGCCGCGTCGGCGAGCTCGGAGCTCACGAAGCGCTCCCGCGGGACGGCGGCCATCGCCGCCAGCACCCGGGCGTCGGTGATCCCCTCGTCGGCCAGACGGTCCACCATCCGGGACTGTCGCAGGGCCACGGTCGCGGCTGTCATCGCGCCTCCAGCCGTCGTTCGATCGGCGGCTGGGAAGTCAACCTGGTCACCGCGGGTGCCCGGTTCGCCGGGCAGCGACACGTGTCCTCCTGCCGCGGTCGTGGGTAGACGCCGCCCGTGCCCGAGTTCGTCGTCGTCGCCAACCGCCTGCCCGTCGACCTCGTCCGGGGGTCCGACGGCGAGGAGCGGTGGCAGGCCGCGCCCGGCGGTCTGGTGAGCGCGCTCGCCCCCGCCCTCGCGGACCGGCAAGCCGCCTGGGTCGGGTGGCCCGGCGTGCCGGACGCCGCCCCGGAGCCGTTCGCCGACGACTCCCTCGGGCCGGACGTCACGCTGCACCCGGTCCCGCTGGACGAGGCCGAGATCGCCGCGCACTACGAGGGCGCGGCCAACGCCACCCTGTGGCCCCTCTACCACGACCTCGTCGCCGCCCCCGTCTTCGACCGCGACTGGTGGGCGACCCACCGCGCCGTCAACCGGCGGTTCGCCGAGGCGACGGCGGCGGTGGCGTCCGACGGCGCGACCGTGTGGGTGCAGGACTACCAGCTCCAGCTCGTACCGCGGATGCTGCGCGAGCTGCGCCCGGACCTGCGCATCGGCTTCTTCCTGCACATCCCGTTCCCACCGGTCGAGCTGTTCCGGCAGCTCCCGTGGCGCCGGGAGGTCGTGGACGGTCTGCTCGGCGCGGACCTGGTCGGGTTCCACACGCCCGGCGGGGCCACCAACTTCCGGTGGCTCGCGGAGCGGCTGTGCGGCGCCGACGTCGACGACGCCCCGATCGGCCTGCGGACCGCGAGCGGGCAGGTGCACCTCGACGGGCGCACCACCCGCGTCGGCGCCTTCCCGATCTCCATCGACAGCGCCGCCTTCGCCCGCCGCGGCGCGGACCCGGCGACCGCCGAACGTGCCCGCGCGCTGCGCGCCGAGCTCGGGGACCCGACGACCGTGCTGCTCGGGGTGGACCGGCTCGACTACACCAAGGGCATCGGGGTGCGCCTGGAGGCGTTCGGCGAGCTGCTCGACGCGGGCCGGCTCGACCCCGCGACGACGGTGCTCGTGCAGGTCGCCACCCCCAGCCGCGAGCGCGTCGACGCCTACCGCCGCACCCGCGAGGACGTGGAGCGCACGGTCGGGCGGATCAACGGCGAGCACGCCGGCATCGGGCGGCCGGCGATCCACTACGTCCACCGGTCGCTGCCGCCCGACGAGCTCGCGGCTCTCTACCTGGCCGCCGACGTCGCGCTCGTGACCCCGCTGCGCGACGGCATGAACCTGGTGGCCAAGGAGTACGTCGCGACCCGGCCCGACGACGACGGCGACCTCGTCCTCTCCGAGTTCACCGGCGCCGCCGAGGAGCTCACCGAGGCACGCCTGGTCAACCCCCACGACCTGGACGGGGTGGCGGCCGCGATCGCGGACGCGGTGGCGGAGGTCGGGTCGGACGCCTCCCGACGGCGGATGGCCGCGCTCGGCGCGCAGGTGGCCGAGCACGACGTGACGCGCTGGACGGAGGCGTTCCTCGGCGCCCTCGGGTGACCTCCCGGTCCCGGGTCAGCGCCGCGGGAACAGGTTGCGGGCCGCGTCCACGGCGAGGTAGGCCTCCTCGCTCTGCCCGGCGGCGAGCAGGGCGCTGGCCGTGCGGATCGCCGCAGCCGCGCGGCCGTCGGTGCCGTCCTCGCCCGACTCGGCGGCCGCCTTGGCGCGTGCCAGCGCGAGCAGCAGTGTCCGGTCACGGCCCACTTCCGCGGGGTGGGTGGACATCAGCACCTCGGCGGCCTGCGCGGTCGCGTCGGCCAGGGCCCGGCGGGCCGGCCCCGAGCCGGCGGCCCGCGGGACGGAGACGTGGTCGATGGACATCGGGGTCCTCCCGTCGTCGTGAATCTCGACGGCTGGGAGGTCAACCGCCGTGCGGCTACCCCCGGCGTGCGTGGACTCACACGCCCGATCGCGACGTGTGCGTCCCGGTGTCGGCGGGCACACCCCCGGCCACAGCCCGTCGAGAACGACGCGGGCACTCCTGCACCACCACGTTCCCCGGAGTGCGCCGTGACGCTCGATACGCCCACCTCCCGCCACGCCGACGACGAGGTCTCGCTGGACGAGGCCGCCCTGACCCCGGACGGCACCGCCCCCGCGGACGGCACCCCGGTCACCGACGAGGTGTCCGTGGAGGCCACCGGGCCCGACGGGTCCGGCGACGGCCCGCACCGCGAGGTCGTCGTCGGGCTGCTGGCCGATCCCGGCCTCGCGAGCGACCTCGTGGCCCGCGTCGCCGAGGACCTCCCGGACGCCCTGGACGGGGCGGTCTCCGGCTACCGCTGGCGGATCGAGACGGCGGGCGGACCGGTCGGACTGGACGCCGAGGGACTGCTGCCGATGCTGCGGCGCGGGAGCCGCCTGCGCCAGGAGCACGGGTGGGACGTCGTCGTGCTCGTCACCGACCTGCCGCGCCGCGCCGGGACGCAGCCGCTCGTGTCCGACTACGGCTCCGACGAGGGCGTCGGCCTGGTCTCCCTGCCGGCGCTCGGCGCGGTGTGGCTGCGGCGCCGGCTGCGGCGCGCGGTCGTCGACCTCGTCGCGCACGGCCTGATCGGCCCGCGGGCCGCCGAGCCGGTCGACGGCCCCCGTCGCCGTCGCCACCTGTCCCCGCCGATCGCCCGGATCGCCTCGGAGGAGGAGGGCATCGACTCGCACCTCGCGCTGCAGGGCACGCGCGGGACGTTGCGGCTGCTCGGCGGGCTGGTGCGCGCCAACCGGCCGTGGCGGCTCGTGCCGTCGCTGTCGAAGGCGATGGCGGCGGCGGCCGCCGGTGCGGCGTTCGGCGTCTTCTACTCCAACATCTGGGGCTTGGCCGCGGCCCTGTCCCCGGTGCGCCTGGGCGTGGTCGCGGCGATCGCGATCACCGCGATGGCCGTGTGGCTGATCGTCGACAACGGCCTGTGGGAGCGCGCCGCCGCCCGGGTGCACCGGTCGGAGGCGACGCTGTTCAACGCGGCGACCACCGCGACGATCGGGCTCGGCGTGGCGTGCATGGCCGCCCTGCTGATGATCTTCACGACCCTCGCCGCGCTCCTCGTCATCCCGCCCGCCCTGCTGCCCGGGCCGGACACCTGGCCCGAGGTGGCGTGGTGCTACCTGCGCCTGGGCGTGCTCTCCGGGTCGATGGGGATCGTCGCGGGCGCGCTCGGCTCGGGGCTCACCAGCCCGGACGCCGTCCGGCAGGCGGCCTACAGCACCCGCGAGCAGCAGCGCCGGGCCCTCATCGACGAGGAGGAGCCGAACGCGCAGGTCGCCGACGAGGCCTAGTCGAACCCCACCACCGCGCCCTCGGCGGCGGAGCCGACCAGGCGGGAGTACTTGCCCAGCACGCCCGTGCGGTGCTTCGGCGGGGGAGCGGTCCACCCCTCGCGGCGGGCCGCCATCTCGTCGTCGTCGAGCAGCAGGTCCAGCGTGCGCGCGGCGAGGTCGAGACGGATGCGGTCGCCCTCGCGGACGAACGCGATCGGCCCGCCGTGGTCGGCCTCCGGCGCCACGTGGCCGACGCAGAGCCCCGTCGTCCCGCCGGAGAAGCGGCCGTCGGTGAGCAGCAGGACGTCCTTGCCCAGCCCCGCCCCCTTGATGGCGCCGGTGACCGCGAGCATCTCGCGCATCCCCGGTCCGCCGCGCGGACCCTCCTGGCGGATCACGACGACGTCACCGGCGTTCAGCGCGTTCGACGACACCGCCTCCATCGCCCCGGCCTCGCCGTCGAACACCCGCGCGGTGCCCTCGAACGACGCCGAGTCGAAGCCCGCCGACTTCACCACCGCGCCGTCGGGGGCCAGGGATCCGCGCAGGATCGTCAGCCCGCCCGTGGGGTGGATCGGGTCGGTCAGCGGCCGCAGGATCTCCCCGTCCAGCCCGGCCGGCTCCAGCGCCTCCAGGTTCTCCGCCACCGTCCGACCCGTCACCGTCAGGCAGTCGCCGTGGATCAGCCCGGCGTCGAGCAGGGCCTTCATGACGACGGGGACGCCCCCGACCCGGTCGACGGTGTTCATCATCCAGCGGCCGAACGGCTTGACGTCGGCGAGGTGCGGGACGCGGTCGCCGATCCGGTTGAAGTCGTCCAGGGTCAGCGGCACCCCGGCCTCGCGGGCGATCGCGAGCAGGTGCAGCACCGCGTTCGTGGAGCCGCCGAACGCCATGACCACGGCGATCGCGTTCTCCAGCGACTCGCGCGTGATGATGTCCCGGGCGGTGTGCCCGCGCTGCAGCATCCCCACCACGGCCTCGCCGGAGGCCCGGGCGAACCCGTCCCGACGACGGTCGGCCGAGGGCGGCGACGCCGACCCGGGCAGCGACATCCCCATCGCCTCGGCGGCGGAGGCCATCGTGTTCGCGGTGTACATCCCGCCGCAGGCGCCCTCACCGGGACAGATCGCGCGCTCGATCTCGTCGACCTTCTCGCGGGTGATCAGCCCGCGGGCGCACGCCCCGACCGCCTCGAAGGCGTCGATGATCGACACCTCCTTGCCGTCCACGTGACCCGGCATGATCGAGCCCGCGTAGATGAACACCGCCGCGAGATCCAGCCGGGCCGCGGCCATGAGCATGCCGGGCAGCGACTTGTCGCACCCGGCCAGCAGGATTGTCCCGTCCAGCCGCTCGGCCTGCACGACCGTCTCCACCGAGTCCGCGATGATCTCGCGCGAGACCAGCGAGTAGTGCATCCCCTCGTGGCCCATGGAGATGCCGTCGGAGACCGAGATCGTGCCGAACTCCATCGGGAACCCGCCGGCGGCGTGCACGCCCTGCTTCGAGGCGTCCGCGAGGCGGTCCAGCGACAGGTTGCACGGGGTGATCTCGTTCCACGACGAGGCCACCCCGATCTGCGGCTTCGAGAAGTCGTCGTCGGTCATCCCGACCGCCCGCAGCATGCCGCGCGCCGCGGCCCGCTCCAGGCCGTCGGTGACGTCCCGGCTGCGAGGCTTGACGTCGTGCTCGGTGGTGGTGGCCCCGACCGAGGGTCGAGCTCCGCTGCGCTCCGTCTCCGTCGTCATACGGCGACGGTAGTCCTCAGGCGCGCTCGCGACCCTCCGAGGCCCGCACCCGTCGGGTGTGTGCGTAGACGTGCCCGTGGGGTCGGCCGCCGGCGAGCTTCGCCGCCGCGAGGCACGCGCGGACCCACATGAACAGCTGCATCTCCTTCGCGACCCGCAGGTGGGTGAAGAGCAGGTCGAGCATCGGCGACGCGGGCCGGGCCCAGGTCTCGATGGTGAACCGCAGCCCCTCGGCCTCGTCGTCCGCCCGGAACTCGATCTGCCCGGCCTCGAGGTGCCCGTCGAGGGTGGTGAGCCGCAGGTGGGTGTCGTCGCTGGAGATCACGCGCACCGGCCCGTCCCACGGCCCCGGCATCCGGACGACGAACTCGTCCCCGGGCTTCGGCGGCGTGCCGTCGCCGTGCGGCGTCACCGCCGCGACCTCCTTCGGCAGCAGCTTCTCCAGATCGCCCCGGACCAGCGTCATCAACCCGGTCGCGTCGGTCGTCGCCCCGTCGACGAGCACTGTGAAGCGGCGGTGGAACAGCGGGCCGCGACCGTGCTCCTGGTGCTGCACGCGGTCGTCGGAGAGGTCCGCGGGCACGGTGGCGGGCAGGTCCGCGTCGTCGCCGGGCTCCTCGGACCGCACGATGAGGTGGCGGTCCCGCAGGTAGCTGACGGTCATCAGGCCCATGCCGGCCATCCAGCGCAGGACACGGCTCGGGCCGCCGAGGCTGTCGGGATGGATCGGAGGCACGACCTCCCCTTTCCCGACGACGGGGCGGGTCGACACCTCGACCCGGTCACCCGGCCGTGTCACGAGGACGTCATCCGACCGGGCCGGACGTAACACCCCCGACCCACGCGGGGTGATTGCCTGCAACGTCCCGCCGCGATGGTTCCGGCCGAATTGTCCGGTGAAGGAAGGGAATCGGCCGGTCGTGGAACTCGATAGCGGAACGATCGCCTGGATGTTGACCAGCGCCGCGCTGGTCCTGCTCATGGTGCCGGGCCTGGCCCTGTTCTACGGCGGGCAGGCGCACTCCAAGAGCGTGCTCAACATGATGATGATGGTCTTCTCCACGTTCGCCACGGTCGGCGTCCTCTGGGTGATCGTCGGCTACTCGGTCGCCTTCGGCGACAACACCCTCGGCGGGTGGTTCGGCAACCCCGCCCAGTACTTCATGCTCTCGAGCCTGCTCTCCGAGTCGGTGCAGACCGACGGCCTGCCCGACGTCGCGTTCGCGGCCTTCCAGGCCATGTTCGCGATCCTCACCGTGGGCCTGATCGCCGGCGCCGTGGCCAACCGGATGAAGTTCAACTCCTGGATGGTCTTCTCGCTGCTCTGGGCGCTGCTGGTCTACTTCCCGATCGCGCACTGGGTCTTCGACCTCGACGCCGGGTGGATCGCCAGCGGGCTCGGCGCCGTCGACTTCGCGGGCGGCACCGCCGTGCACATCAACGCGGGCACGGCCGCCCTCGTCCTCGCGCTCATTCTGGGCAAGCGCAAGGGCTGGCCGAACGACTCGCCCCGCCCGCACAACCTGACGCTGGTGATGCTCGGCGCGGGCATGCTGTGGTTCGGCTGGTTCGGCTTCAACGCCGGCTCCGCCGCGGTCGCGGGCTACGCCGCCTCGTACGCGTTCCTCAACACCGTGGTCGCCACCTGCACCGCGATCTGCGGCTGGCTGATCATCGAGCAGGTCAGGGACGGCAAGCCCACCTCGCTCGGGGCGGCCTCCGGCATCGTCGCGGGCCTGGTCGCGATCACCCCGGCCTGCGCCGCGGTCACCCCGCTCGGCGCGATGGCGATCGGCTTCATCGCCGGGCTCGCGTGCGCGTTCGGCGTCGGGCTGAAGTACCGCTTCGGGTTCGACGACGCGTTCGACGTCGTCGGCGTCCACCTGATCGGCGGGCTCGTCGGCACGCTGCTGATCGGCTTCTTCGCCTGGGACGGCTCCCCGGCAGGCGCCGGTGGCGTCTTCTACGGCGGCGGCTGGGGCCAGCTCGGCATCCAGGCCGTCGCGGCGCTCGCGGTCATCGTCTACAGCGGGATCCTGACGGCGGTCATCGCGCTGCTCGTCAAGGCCACGATGGGCCTGCGCATCGAGAGCGAGGCCGAGTCGGTCGGCATCGACGAGTCGGAGCACGCCGAGGTGGGCTACGACTACTCCGGCATGACCAGCGGCCGGACCGTGTCGGGCAACGGTGCGGGCACCACGGCGACCGCCACCCCGCTCGCCACGAAGACGGAGGCCTGACCCGCCGTCCTCACCGGGTCGGATCCGCCCCACCGCGGGCGGGTCCGACCCGTACGTCTTTCCCGACCTCCCGACGAGAGGACCGGATGGTCGGAGCCTGGTCCCACCCCACCACGCCGCCGCGGACCGGCGACCCCGCGTCGGACCTGCTCCGGGCGCGCGCCGCCCTGCTCGCGCCCCCGCCGGGCGCCCGTCGTCTCGGGCCGGCGGCGCTGCGGGCCGCCCTGGTCGACCTGCACGACCTCTGGCTCGCCACGCGCAGCGCGTCGCTCGGGCTCGGGCCGGGCACCGCGCTCGTCGCGATCGGTTCCCTCGGGCGCCGGGACCTCGCGCCCTGGTCCGGCCTGGACCTGCTGCTCGTGCACGACGGCGCCGGCCCCGCCGCGGACCGGATCGCGGACGCGCTCGCCGCGCACCTCGCGGAGGCCGACCTGGGCCCGGGACCGGCCGTGCGCACCGTCGGGGAGGCCGTGGAGGCCTCGCTCGCCGACCTCCGGGTCGCCCTCGGCCTGCTCGAGGTCCGGCTGGTCGCCGGGGACCCCGAGCCGGCCGGACGGCTCGCGGCCGCGGCACGCCGGGCCTGGCGGGCCGGCGCGGCGGATCGGGCCGCCGACCTGGTCGACCTGACCCGGACGCGCTGGGACCGCGCCGGGGACGTGGCGCACCGCCTCGAACCGGACCTGCGGGACGGCCGCGGCGGCCTGCGCGACGTCGCCCTGCTGGACGCGCTGGCCGTCGCGGGGACGCCCACGCCCGCGCCCGGGGTCCGCGCGGCCCGGAGCACCCTGCTCGACCTGCGCACCGACCTGCACCGCCGCGCCGGCCGCGCGCGCGACGTCCTGCGCGTCGACGACGCCCGCGAGCTCGCGACCGGCGACGCCCCGTTCGCCGGCCGGCACGACGTCGTCCGCGCGTACTCCGGGGCGGCCCGGACGGTGGTGCACGCGGTGGAGACGGCGCTCCGGGTCCTGCGCCCGGCCCGGCGCGGCGCGGCGCCGGCCCGCCGCGTGCCGGCCGACGGCGTCGTCGAGCGCGCGGGGGAGGTCACGCTGGCCCTCCGGGCACGGGTCGCGCGCGACCCGGTGCTCGTCCTGCGGCTGGCGGCCGCCGCCGCCCGCACGGGGCTCCCGATGGCACCAGCCGCCCTGCGCCGCCTGGCCGACGCCGCGCCCGAGCTGCGCGAGCCGTGGCCGGAGGAGGCCCGCCGCGAGCTGCTGACCCTGCTCGGGGCCCGGGACTCGCTGGTCGACGTGGTGGAGGCGCTGGACCGTGCCGGCCTGTGGGGCCGGCTGCTGCCGGAGTGGGGCGCGGTGCGCGACCTGCCGCCGGCCGACCGGCGACACGTGTGGACCGTCGGTCGCCACCTGCTCGAGGTGACGCGGGGAGCATCGGGCGCCGCGGCGCGCGTCCCCCGCCCCGACCTGCTCCTGCTCGGAGCGCTCGTCCACGGCCTCGGCGAGGGACGGGGCGACGATCCCGGGGCCGTCGGCGCGACCCTCGCCGGACACGTCGGTCGGCGCCTCGGCCTGCCCGCGCCCGACGTCGCGACCCTCGCGGCGGTGGTCCGCCACCAGCGGCTGCTGCCGCGCACGGCGCGCCGGGACGACCCCGAGGACCCCGCGACGGTGCGGCGGGTCCTCGACGCGCTCGACGACGACCCGGTGCTGCTCGAGATCCTCGCCGTGCTCGCCGAGGTGGACGCGGTCGGCACCGGCCCGGGGGTGTGGACGCCCTGGCTGTCGGGCCTCGTGGGCGACCTGGTCGCCCGGTGCCGGGCGGCGCTGGGCGCATCGACGACGGTCAGCGGTCCGTGACCCCGGCTGGTGAGTGAGACGGCTCACCGCCGCCCCATCGAGGGACGGGCGCGCGGGCATCCCAAGGGTGCCGTCGGAGAGTGGAGTCGACGCACCGGCGGCCCGTTCGCACCTCCGACGATCGAAGGAGATCGATGACTTCGAACGCCGCCATGATCGGTCAGCTCCGGTCCCTGCTGCAGCTCACGCAGACCGAGGCCCAGGTCGCCCGCATCCGGGTCGCCCAGGCCCGCACGGACGCCGTCCGCCGTGAGCTCTCCGAGAACGCCGACAACGCCGAGGGGCGGACCGCGGAGATCACCCGCGAGCTGCAGCGCCTCGGTGGGTTCGCCGATGTCGTCTCGCCGCTGGTCGGCCGCGTGGGTGCCTTCGTCAAGGGCACCTTCGAGCAGGCCGAGCCCGTCGAGGAGGCCCTGCTCGGCGACCTGATGCTCGAGCACCAGCTGCACGACCGCGCCACGTACCTGCGCGCCCTCGCCGAGGCCGCGCACGACAACGGCGTGCGTGCGCTCGCCGACCGCCTCATCGAGGCGCACGACGCCACGGTCGCCTGGCTGACCACGGTGCTCGCCGAGCACGCGCTGGGCGGTCCGACGGCCCTGCGCCCGACGCCGGTCCAGGCCGTCGCGGGGGGCGTCACCCGGGCCGTGAACTACCCGGTGCGGTTCGCCCGGGAGCAGGTCAACCGTGCCTTCGGCCGCGTGCAGCGCACCGGCGAGGAGGTCCGCGCGGGCGTGTCCGAGGTGGCCGGCAAGGCCGCGCAGTTCAGCGAGAATGCCCGGGACGTGCTCGTCACCGGTCGTGACGCCTCGCTGCAGCGCGCCGAGCAGGTCGCCCGGGCGCAGGGGGACGCCGAGGCGGCCCGCTCCGTGCACGACGCGCGCGCCCGGCTCGGCAGCCTGGAGTCCTCCGAGCTGCCGATCGCGGACTACGACTCCCTGAGCGCCTCGGCGGCTGCGAACGCGGCCAAGGAGCTGCGCTCGGTGGACGACCTCAACAAGGTCATCCACTACGAGGAGGCCCACAAGAACCGCAGCAGCGTGGTGTCGGCGGCCCAGACCCGTCACGCCGCCCTCGCCCAGGAGGTCGCGGGCCTGCGCTGAGCGGCCAGGTCGTGCGGAACGCGCGGTGTCCCCGGTCGGGGGCACCGCGCTTTCGTGTCTTCGGACCTGTCGCCCGCCGCACGCGCTCGCGCCCCGGTGCGAGGATGGCTCCGACCCGACGTCACGAAGGGGGGCCGCGCGGTGCTGCAGTGCTGCCCCAACGGGTCGCGCCCCGAGGGCGTGACCCCGGCGCTGCCGAGCACGCCCGCGGCCCTCGCGCGCGACGCGGCCGCCGTCGCCGCGCTCGGCGTGCGCAGCGTCCACGTCCACCCGCGGGACGCCCAGCGACGGGAGAGCCTCGAGCCGCAGGTCGTCGCGGAGACCGTCGGCGCCATCCGCCGGGCCGCGCCGTCGCTGGAGGTCGCCATCCCGCTGGCCCGCTGGGTGGAGCCGAACGCCTTCCGCCGCACGCAGCTGGTGCAGGAGTGGGCGCGCCTGCCCCGTGAGGTCCGGCCCGACGTCGTCGCGGTCAGCGTCCACGAGCAGGGCTGGGAGTCGGTCTGCGAGGCGGTGGCCTCGGTGGGGCTCGGGATCGAGCTGGGGGTGTGGACGACCGTCGACGCGGTCCAGCTGCGCGTGGTCGGGATCCCGGTGAACACGGTGCGGGTGGCGGTCGAGGTGACCGTCACCGACCCGGACAACGCGGTCGTCGAGGCCGTGCGGCTGCTGCGGGAGCTGCGGCCGATGGATGTGCCGGTGCTGCTGCACGGCGAGGAGGACGGTGCCTGGCCGGTGCTGGAGTACGCCCGTCGGCAGGGGTTGGACACCCGCATCGGCTTCGAGGACACGCTCACCGGGCCCGACGGGGTGTGGACGGCGACCGGGAACGAGGAGCTCGTCCGGTTCGCCCTGGGGCAGCCGGTCGCCCCTCGCGTGGCGCCCGGCCGCCGCGCACGCCGGGGCCTGTTCGGCGGTCGGCTGTTCGGCCGCTCACGTACGTGACATCCGTGTGAGGCGGACCCCGGTCGGGTAGCTGCGGCCATGTCGCAGACCCGGACCACCGACGACGATCCCGACGGCAGTGGGGGCAGCGCCATCACGCTGACCCTCGGCGACCAGGAGATCGTGCTCCGGCAGCGCTACGAGCTGCTGAGCATCATCAACGAGATCGGGATCGCCGTCTTCTTCACGGTCGGCAGCGTGGCCTTCTACTGGCACGAACTGTTCAACCTCGGGGTCACGCTGTTCGTGATCGGCAGCGTCCAGCTCGGCATCCGCCCCGCCATCCGGTTGTCGCGGCGGATCCAGTTGCGGCGGGTCACCCGGGGGATGCCGCACGAGATCGCCCGTGACTTCTGAGGGTCGGGTTTCCCCCGCACCGGTCGGGCGTGGTACCACGGCATCCGGGTTGACCCGCTCCAGCCCGGCACGACGCCCGACCGTCGCCGAGCCCGAGGAGTCCCCATGACCACCCCGTCGCACCCGTCCCCGGGACGCTGACGCGTGGCGGAGGCCGAAGCACCCCGGGTCGTGGGCATCGGTGCCTCGGCCGGCGGGATCGAGGCGCTGCGTGTCGTGCTGGCCGGGCTGCCCGCGGACTTCGGGGCGGCCGTCCTCGTCGTGGTCCACCAGTCCGACACCGCTCCCGGCCGGCTCGCCGAGCTGCTCGACCGGCGGTGCCCCCTGCCGGTCGCCCCTGCGCGGGACGGCGAGCCCGTCGAACCCGGGCGGGTCCACGTCGCCGTCCCCGGGCACCACCTGCTGATCGAGAAGGGCACGCTCCGGGTGCCGCGCGGCCCCCGGGAGAACGGGCACCGGCCCGCCGTCGACCCGCTCTTCCGCTCCCTGGCGCTGCACGCGGGCACCGACGCCGTCGGCGTCGTGCTCTCCGGCATGCTCGACGACGGGGCGGCGGGGCTGCTCGACGTCGTCCGGCACGGTGGGACGGCGGTCGTGCAGGACCCCGACGACGCCGCCGCGCCGGCGATGCCCTCCGCGGCCCTCGTGCAGGTGCCGGGAGCGCTGGTGCGGGCCGCCGCCGGCCTGGCCGACCTGCTGACGGCGTTGGTGGCCCGCCCGTCGCTGCAGACCCGACGGGTGGCAGGCCCCCGCCTGGAGTTCGAGGTGGACGTGGCCCGTGGTGAGCGCGCCCTGGAGTCCGAACCCTTCGGGCAGGCCGCGGGACTGTCCTGCCCGGACTGCCAGGGGCCGCTCTACGCGATGGGCGACGAGCACCTCCTGCGGTACCGCTGCCGCATCGGGCACGCCTGGTCCCAGGAGAGCCTGCGCGCCGGGCAGGACGGCCAGATCGAGCGGGCGCTGGACATCGCCCTGCGCGCCCTGGAGGAGAAGGCCGCCCTGCACCACCGGATCGCCGGCCGGGCCGACGGGCAGGGGGCCTCGCACACCGCCCGCCGCGCGCGCGAGACTGCCCAGGACGCACTCACCTCGGCGGCCGTCGTGCGTGACCTGATCGCGTCGCAGGAGGACGGAGGCACGGAGTGACCGGCGACGACCCCGAGGACCACGGGGACCACGGGGACCACGGGGACCACGGGGACCACGGGGACCACCTGGACCCCGGGGACCACCTGGACGGAGCGGCATCGGCGGCCCTGCTCGACCCGGCGCAGGGGGCGGAGTTCGAGGCGGTCCTGACGTTCCTCAAGGAGAGCCGGGGCTTCGACTTCACCGGCTACAAGCGGTCGAGCGTCCAGCGCCGGGTCGTCCGCCGCATGCAGCAGGTCGGGGTGTCCACGTTCGCGGAGTACCTCGACGTGCTGCAGGTGGACACCGAGGAGTTCACCCAGCTCTTCAACACCGTGCTCATCAACGTCACCGGTTTCCTGCGGGACCCGGAGGCCTGGCGGGAGCTCGCCGAGCAGGTCGTGCCCGGGATCCTGGCGCCCAAGTCACGCGGGGACTCGGTGCGGGTGTGGTCGGCCGGGTGCGCGAGCGGCGAGGAGGCCTACGGCCTGGCGATGGTGTTCGCCGAGGCGCTCGGCATCGAGGAGTTCCGCGCCCGGGTGAAGGTGTACGCCACCGACGTCGACGAGGACGCCCTGGCGACCGCGCGGCAGGCGACCTACACTGACAAGGAACTGCAGACCCTGCCGTCGGGCTGGCGGGAGCGGTACTTCGAGCGGGCGGGGTCCCGCTGGACCTTCCGCAGCGACCTGCGTCGCTCGGTGATCTTCGGGCGCAACGACCTCGTCCAGGACGCTCCCATCGGCCGCCTCGACCTGCTCGTCTGCCGCAACACGCTGATGTACCTGAACGCCGAGACCCAGGCGCGGGTGCTGCGGCGGTTCCACTTCGCGCTCAACACCGCCGGGGTGCTGTTCCTCGGCAAGGCCGAGATGCTGCTCAGCCACGGCCGGCTGTTCCTCCCGGTCGACCTCAAGCGGCGGTTCTTCCGCAAGGCGGAGCAGGTGGATCCCTCGGGCCGGGCGATGAGCACCCTCACGCGGTCGCCGGCGGCGGAACCCCGGGTCGAGGGCTGGCTCGAGGACGAGGCCCTCCTGCACAGCCCGCTCGCGACGCTCGTCATCACGCCGGAGGAGATCGTCTCGAAGGCGAACCGGCGGGCGGAGGCGCAGCTCGGGATCACGACCCGCGAGATCGGCCGCCGCTTCACCGAGCTCGAGCTGTGCCACCGCATCGCGGGCCTGCGCTCCTCCTACGAGGACGTCCGCCGCAACCGGACCTCGCTGTGGCAGCACGAGGCGGAGTTCTCGCGGTCGTCGTCGGAGACGCTGTACTTCGACATCCAGATCGTCCCGCTGCAGGGGCAGGCGGACGACGGGGTCGCGGTCGCGCTCTTCTTCACCGACGTCACGCGCTACCGGCGGATGACCGGTGAGCTGCAGGCAGCGCACCGTCAGGTCGAGACGGCCTACGAGGAGCTGCAGTCCACCGTCGAGGAGCTGGAGACGACGAACGAGGAACTGCAGTCGACCGTCGAGGAGTTGGAGACGACGAACGAGGAGCTCCAGTCGACGGTCGAGGAGCTGGAGACGACGAACGAGGAACTGCAGTCCACCAACGACGAACTGCAGTCGATGAACGACGAGCTGCGGGAGCGCACCGCCCAGCTCGACCACGCCAACGACTTCCTGGGCGCGGTGCTCGGGAGCCTGCGCACGGCCGTCGTCGTGGTGGACGGCGAGCTCGTGGTGCAGGCCTGGAACGGGCAGGCCGAGGATCTCTGGGGGCTCCGCCCGGACGAGGCCGTCGGCCGGCACCTGCTCAACCTCGACATCGGCCTGGCCACCGACCGGGTCCGCCCGCTGGTCCGCGACGTCCTGCACGAGGAGCCGCCGCGGGAGGACCCGCTCCGGGTGGAGGCGATCAACCGCCGCGGGCGCACGGTCCGGCTCGCGATCGGTGTCTCGCCGCTGCTCGGCCGGGAGGGCCGGCCCGACGGCGCGATCATCCTGATGGACCAGACCGACACCGCCCCGGCCTGAGAGGCCGCCGACCGCACGCACCCGGGAAGGACGATGCGCCGTGAGTCACGGGATCGACGAGGAGCTGGCCCGTCTCCTGGAGCTGCTCGAGACGGTGTCGGGGCGCCTCGAGGCCTTCGACCAGCTCGCCGGCGAGGACGCGTCGGCCCAGGAGAACCGCGCGATCCGGCAGGGCCGCGCGCATCTCGCGCGCGGGGAGGCCCAGCGGGTCCGCCAGGAGCTCGCGGAGGTGCGACGGCGGGCGCGCGACATGGCGGTCCAGTCGAGGCTGGCGATCCGCACCGCGCACGGACTGGCCGGGTGGGCGCCGACGCCCGGCGAGAACGCGGAGCTCGCCGCCGTGCACACGGTGTCGGAGACCCTGCGGAGCGCACCCGCCGAGGACCGGCCGGCCCGGGTGGTCGAGCTCGCGCGCCGTGTCCTCCCGGGGGCGACGTGGGTGCGGCTGCTCCTCGGGGCGGCCGGTGGCCCGAGCGCCGGTGCGCTCCCGCCCGGGAGCCTCGCCGCCCTCGACGAGCAGTGCCGACGGGCCGTGGCGGCGGGGGCGGCCGCGGTCGAGCTCCCCGGTGACGCCGACGACCTGCCCGGCCTGGCCGCGACCGTGCGGGCGGCCGGTCTGCACGCGTTCCGCGCGGTGGACGTCTGCGGTGCCGTGCTCATGGTCGGCTGGCGGGAGCCGCGGGTCCTCGACCCGGCCACCCGTGCCGTCGTCGACCGGATCGCCACCCACCTCGAGCGGGTGCTGGGCGACGGCGACCCCGATCCCGTGCCCGACGTCGCCGGGGTCCGGTCCGTGCTCGCCCGCCACCTCGGCGTGGGCCCGGACGAGGCGTTCGAGGTGCTCCTCGAGGCGGCGGCCGCGCTCGACGAGCCGGTGCCCGCCACGGCGAGGCACCTGGTGGCCGCGCTCGTCCCGCCGCACCCCGGCGCCCGGACCGCCGCCGAGCCCGCGGCGCTGCGGCGGGCGGTGGACTACATCGAGTCGCACGCCGGTGACGAGGTCACCCTCGACGAGATCGCCGGCGCTGCCAGGGTCGGGCCGCGCGCGCTGCAGCTGGCCTTCAACCGGTACCGGGGCGGGTCCCCGATGGGGTACCTGCGTCAGGTGCGCCTGACCCGCGCCCACCACGACCTGCAGGCCGCGGACCCGACCCGCGGCGACACCGTCGCCGGGATCGCCTCGCGGTGGGGCTTCGCCAACCCGGGCCGGTTCGCGACGATGTACCGCGAGACCTTCGGGGTCTCACCGAGCCGCACCCTGCGCGCCTGAGCCCCTCAGCGTCCCGGACCGTCGGCTCCGTCGGCCCGGACCGCCGGGTGTTCGGCGCGCGACTGCTCGACCAACCAGACCGCGACGTCGCGGAGCTTCAGGTTCGACGACTGCGAGGCCTCCGTCAGGCGCGTGAACGCCTCCTCGGGGGTGATCCCGTCCCGCGCGACCAGGATGCCCTTGGCCTGCCCGATGACGTCCCGGCTCTCGAGCGCCCTGGTGATGCTCGCCGCCCGCCGCGCCCCGGCGAACAGGATGGCCGCCTGCCGGGCGAACAGGCCCGCGGCGGCACGGGCCGTCAGCCCGAAGGCGTGGGGGCGTGGCGCGTGGAGGACGAGGGCCACGTGCGACGCGCCGTGGCGGCCGCGGTCCTGCCCCTCGAGGGTCAGCCGGACGGCCAGCACGCTGGCGACCCCGACCGTGCCCGCCGTCTGCGCGAGGTCCGGCCACCGCGTCTCGCGGTGCAGGTCCGGGACGTGCACCTCGGCTCGCTCCAGTGCCTCGGGACCCGGTCCGGACGCCGAGGCGCGGGCATGCGCCGCGAGGGCGTCGAGGACGGCGTCGTCCCGGTGCACGCTCACGAGGCCGCCGTGCTCGTCGCACCGCACGAGCCCGGCTCCGGCCGCCGTCGGGACCGCCGTGCGGGCGGCGAGGAGCAGGGACTCGTCGACGTCGTCCGGGTCGTCGAGGCGGGCCTGGGCCAGGTGCGCGCCCGCCGCCTCCACCGGCTCCCACCAGGCCGCCGGGGTCACCGGGGTCACCGCCTCGCCGCGGCGTTCCGCGCGCGCACGGCGCAGCTCCTCGGCGACGTCGACGGCGCGGCGACGCACCCCCTCGAGGCCGTCGCGCATCCCTTGGGCGCGGTCCTGGGCGAGGCTCGCCCGGGCCCGGTGCATGGCGCCGGTCTCGGCGACCACCGAGCGCTCGCGGGCGATCCCGGCGTCGTCCCCGACGCCGTCCAGCGCGTCGAGCTGGGTGCCGACCTGCTCGAGCAGGTCGATCACCTCGGTCAGCATGGCCCCGGACTCGTCGGACATCGGCTCACTCCATGCGGCAGGGCGCGAAGGTGCTGGGAGGTGCTCGGACGGTCGGTGCGCGGGTCCGCCGCCCGGGGTGGAGCGGGCCCGCGATCGATGCGTCAGTACACCGCGTCGGGCGGAATCACAGCAAGTGACGACGCTGCTCCCGGCGGTTGCCGGACCACGTCCGGCGGTCATCCCTCGTCACACCCACCGTGAGGAGGCGCCATGACCACCCCGTCCGACGACCCCCGGCCCGGCGACCGGCCGCCCGACGACCAACCGCCCGAGGGCGCCGACCGGCCGCTCGACACGGTCCCGGCCGATCAGGACCCGGAGGACGACCGCGCCGCGGCCGACCCCACGCCGACCGACGACCGCTGAGCCGAGGGGGAGCAACCGGGCGTTTGCCCGGTCCCCCCGGACGTCCACCCGCGCGG
>NZ_JBBEGN010000018.1:0-114099 GCF_037401875.1 Actinomycetospora aurantiaca
CGTCAGCCCAAGGTGAACGGGTCCCGCGTGCCGCCGGTCAGCTCGACCCAGACGGCCTTGGTCTCCAGGTAGGCGTCGATCCCGTGCAAGCCGTTCTCGCGGCCGAGGCCGGACTGCTTGAACCCGCCGAACGGGACGCTCGGTGAGAGCACGCGGTAGGCGTTGATCCACACCGACCCGGCACGGACGCGCGCGGCCACCCGGTGGGCCCGGTGCACGTCCTTGGTCCACACCGCACCGGCGAGTCCGTACGGGGTGTCGTTCGCGAGCTTGATCGCCTCCTCCTCGTCGGTGAAGGTGACCGCCGAGAGGACCGGGCCGAACACCTCCTCGCGGTAGACGGTGTCGGTGGGCTTGACGCTCAGGACGGTGGGCCGCACGAAGTAGCTGCCCAGCGACTCCTCGGCGACGCCGCCGTAGGCGATCGTCGCGCCCTCCTCGCGGGCCTTGTCGAGGTAGCCGAGCACCTTCTCGTACTGCGGCTGGTTGGCGACCGGCCCCATCTCGGTCTCGGCGTCCATCGGGTTGCCGAGCTTGATCGACGCGGCACGCTCGGCGACCAGGCGCACGAGCTCGTCGTGGACGTCGGCGTGCACGATCAGCCGCGATCCGGCCATGCAGGTCTGCCCGGTCGCCGCGAACACGCCCGCGACCAGCCCGTTCGCGGCGGCCTGCAGGTCGGCGTCGGCGAACACGACCTGCGGCGACTTGCCGCCGAGTTCAAGGGTGACGGGGTTGAGGTTCTCCATCGCGGCCTGCCCGACGTGCCTGCCGGTCGCGGTGGAGCCGGTGAACGCGACCTTGTCGACGCCGGGGTGGGCCGCCAGGTGGGCACCGGTCTCGCGGTTCAGCCCGGTGACGACGTTGACGACGCCGGCCGGGATGCCGGCCTGCTCGATGAGGTCCGCGAAGCCCAGCGTCGACGCCGGCGCGTGCTCCGACGGCTTGACGACGACGGTGCAGCCGGCGGCGAGCAGCGGCGCGAGCTTGAACGTCATCAGCAGCAGCGGCGAGTTCCACGGCGTGATCGCGGCGACGACGCCGATCGGCTCGCGGCGGGTGTAGACGAGGTAGTTCGGGTTCGGCGAGGGGATCTGGGCGCCCTCGATCTTGTCGGCCAGCCCGGCGAAGTAGTGGTACCAGCCGCCGAGGCCGTTGAGCTGGCCGAGCATCTCGCGGTAGAGCTTGCCGGAGTCGTTGACCTCCAGGGTCGCGAGGCGCTCGGCGTTCTGGCCGATCAGGTCGCCCAGGCGGCGCAGGCACGCGGCCCGGGCGAACCCCGTCATCGCGCCCCACTCGCCGTCGAAGGCCGAGCGGGCGGCCGCGACGGCCGCATCGACGTCGTCCGGACCGCCGTCCGGGATCGTCGCCCAGTTCTCGCCGGTGTAGGGGTTCTGCGACTCGAACGTCGCCCCCGAGATCGCGTCGACGGACTGGCCGCCGATCAGCATGCGGAACGTCTCCATGGTGCTCACCTCGTGATCAGATCGGTGGCGGCGAGGAACGCGAGTCCCTCCACCCGGGCGAAGGCGGCGGCGGAGGACGGGGGCACGAGGTCCCCGGTCTCCTCGTCGAGCAGCGTGCAGGTGACCGCGACGGGTCCGAGGCCGGCGAGCTCCGCGAGCGCCGAGGCGGCCTCGGGCGCCCCGGCACGGCCGGGTCTGACGGCGGTGGCGACGACGTGGCCGGGGCGGCTCAGGTCGGCCGGGCGGCTGCCGGGGTCGGCGAGCACGGCGAGGGTCCGGGCACGGTCGGTCGCGCTGATGCCGGTGGTCACGCCGTGCGCGGCGTCGAACGGGACCGTCCGCGCGCTCCGCCCCCAGGCCGGGGCGAGGTCGAGCGCGGCCAGGGTCGCCTCCGGCGCGGCCGCCTCCAGGAAGCCGCTGCCGTAGCGCACGAGGAAGGCGACCGTCGCGGGCTCGATCCCCGCGGCGGCGGCGACGAGCACCGCGCCCTGCGATCCCGCGGTCACGACGACGGGGCGGCCTCGTCGGGTCTCGACGACCGCGTGGTCGACGAGATCGGGGGCGGCGGGGGGCGCGACGAGGGCGCAGGTCACGATGGATCCTTCCGGACGGCGGGTCGCTAGAGCAGCGGGGCGAGCGCGGTCACGGCGGGCGAGGCGCGCACCGCCGCAGTGAACTCCCCGAAGGCCCGCCCGTGTGCGGCGACGAGGGCGCGGGCCTCGTCACCCAGGTCGCCGTCGGGGCCGAAGTGGCCTCCGTGGAGGAAGAGCCCGGGCGAGAGGACCTGGGCCGCGAAGAATCCGGCCAGCACGGAGCGCAGGTCGTCGACGGCGAGGAAGTGCTCCGCGGCGTTGCCGGTGTGCAGGATCGCGGTGGCCTTTCCCCGCAGCGGTGCCCGCTCTTCCCCCGCGGCGCCGCGCTGGGTGTTCTCCAGCAGGGCCTTGACCAGCCCGGACGAGCGGGCACGGTAGGTCGGGGTGGCGATGACGACGCCGTCCGCGGCCTCGATCGCCCGCTGCACCTCCTCCGGGTCGGGCCCGTCGCCGAGCTCGATCACGGTCGTCGTGAGCCCGGTGGCGTCGAGGAACGCAACGAGCGCGGTGGAGCTGCGCCCGCCCGCGTTCGGCGACCCCCCGAGGCCGAGGACCGTATGCCTGCTCACGCCGTCGACGGTAGGCACGGCACCCGCCCCGCCCCATCCGCCGTGCGCACCGCGGCAGCCGATTCACGCAGGCGCCGCCGCACGTTTGCGCGACGATCCCCCTGCGTGCAACCGTGTGTCCCACCACACAATGGCGTGATCAAGCAGAAGGTCTCGCAGGTGAGCCCAGCCGAGGAGCCCCTCGCGGCGCACGCGGTGATGAACACCGCCGACGTCGACGAGGCGCAGCACGTCGTGTCGGAGGTCTACGTCCGGCACGAACTCGACTCCCTCGGCGGGCGGCCCCTCGACGCGCGGCTCAACAGCATCGCCTCGGAGCGCCTGACCCTGGGCTACCTGGTCTACGGGGCACACGCCTCGCTGGACCTCCCGCCGCTCGAGCACTGCTACCACGTGAACCTGACCCTGTCCGGGCGCACGGAGGTCACCCGCCGTCGCGGGAAGGAGCGGGCGGTCACCGAGGGCGCGCGCAGCGGCGCGGTCCTGATCCCCACCGAGGACTCGACCGTGCAGTGGACGCCCGAGGCGACGCAGTTCGCGATGAAGTTCCCGCGCGCGCCGCTCGAGGAGCACCTGGGCGGCCTGCTGGGGCACCCTATCCACGACGCGCTCGACTTCGACGTCTCGATGGACCTGACGGCGGGTCCCGGGGCGGCGCTGATGGGCGCGGTCCGGTTCCTGCAGACCGAGATGGACCGGCCGGGCGGGATCGCCGCCGCCCCGCTCGCCCGCGCCCAGCTCGAGACATACGTGATGACCGCCCTGCTGCACGGGGTGCCGCACCAGTACACGAACGAGCTCGCCGCGCCCCGCACCGAGGACCGGCCGATGCTGGTGCGCCAGACGCAGGACTACATCGACGCGCACGCCGGCGAGGCGTTCAGCATCCCGCAGCTCGCGCGGCGGATGGGGGTGTCCACGCGGACGCTGCAGGTCACGTTCGCCCGGCACGTCGGCATGACGCCGAGCGAGTACGTGCGGGACGTCCGGCTGACGCGGGTGCACGCCGACCTGCTCGCGGCCAACCCGGCGGACCGCTCGGTCACCGAGCTCGCCGCGACGTGGGGCTTCCTGCACCAGGGTCGGTTCTCCGAGCAGTACCGCGCGAAGTACGGCCGCCTGCCGTCGCAGACGCTGCGTTCCTGACGGGTCGGTTGCGCACTTCGGATGTCCGGCTGCGCCTGACGGATGTCCTCCCCGCCCGGCGTCTTCCTACCGTGATGCCGATCACCGACGACGCCGCTGGAGGTCCCCCATGGTCCAGACGATCACGTACGGCCGCGAGCAGACGCTGCCCCTGGAGCACCCCCGCACCGGGCCGTCGATCTTCAACGACCAGAAGATGAAGCTCGGTCTGTTCGGCTCGAACTGTTCGGGCGGCCTGTGCATGACCGACGCCCCGACCACCTACGAGATCACCTGGGACCACACGCGCTCCATCGCGCAGAAGGCCGACCGGCTCGGCATGGAGGCGATGGTCCCGGTCGCCCGCTGGAAGGGCTTCGGCGGCAACGTCAACTTCAACGGCACGAACTTCGAGACCTTCACCTGGGCCGCCGGCATCGCCGAGGCCACCGAGCAGATCACCGTCTTCACCACCACCCACATCCCGACGGTGCACCCCGTCGTCGCCGCGAACATGGCCGTCACCAACGACCACATCGCGCAGGGCCGGTTCGGGATGAACCTCGTGATGGGCTGGTTCACCCCGGAGATGGGGATGTTCAACCCGAAGCAGCTCGAGCACGACGAGCGTTACGTCTACGGCGGGGAATGGCTCGAGTTCGTCGAGCGGCTCTGGACCGCCGAGGGCGAGTTCGACGTCGACGGGACATACTTCCAGGCGCAGAACCTCGAGTCCGAGCCGAAGCCGGTGCAGAACCCGCGCCCGGTGCTCATCAACGCCGGGAACTCGAAGTCCGGCACGGACTTCTCCGCGAAGTACGTCGACATCAACTTCGCCTCGCTCGACATGGAGAAGATGGCCGACTACACCAAGGACATCAAGCGCAAGGCGCGCGAGGACTACCAGCGGCAGATCTCGACGATGACCTACGGGCTGGTCGTCTGCCGGGACACCGAGGCCGAGGCCAAGCGCGACCACCAGCGGATCATCGACGAGGGCGACTGGCCGGGCGCCCGCAACCTCATGTCGATCATCGGCATGGAGTCGCAGTCGTTCAACGAGCAGATCGAGAAGTTCCAGGAGCGCTTCATCGCCGGGTGGGCCGGGCAGCCGCTCGTCGGCACGCCCGAGCAGGTCGTCGAGGGCTTCCAGCAGCTCTCCGACCACGGCATGGAGGGCATGATCATGGGCTTCCTCGACTACAACGAGGAGATCGACCAGTTCGGCGAGCAGGTCATGCCGCTGATGCGCGAGGCGGGTCTCCGCCACTAGGTGCTTCGCTCGTGAGCACTAAGTGGGGTTATAGCCCCACTCAGTGCTCACCTGCGAGTTCTCGCACCAGGTCGTCCAACCCGAGCGAGCCCTGGGCCAGGGCGTCGGCGTGCCACCGGCGCACGTCGAACCCGGGCCGGGCGGCGGCCTCGGCGCGCCCGGCCAGCCACGCCCGCTCCCCGAGCTTGTAGCCGATCGCCTGGCCCGGGCCGCCGAGGTAGCGCAGCAGTTCCGAGTCGGCCATCGCGTCGCCGCGGCCGACGTGCATCCCGAAGAACTCCCGGCCCAGCTCCGGGGTCCACCGCTGCCCGGCGCCGACCGGCGAGTCGGCCGGGATCGCCAGCTCCAGGTGCATCCCGAGGTCGATGACGACGCGGACCGCCCGCAGCATCTGGCCCTCGAGGTAGCCCAGGCGCGACGCCGGGTCGGCGTGGAAGCCGAGCTCGTCCATCAGCCGCTCCGCGTACAGCGCCCACCCCTCGACGTTGGCCGAGACCATCCCGACCGCCGAGGTCTGGAACGTCGACAGCGACTCCGCGTGCAGCGGCCACGACGCCAGCTGCAGGTGATGGCCGGGGACGCCCTCGTGGTACCAGGTGGAGATCAGATTCCACATCGGGTAGCGGTCGTCCGGGGTCGCGGGCAGCCAGGTCCGGCCGGGCCGGCTGAAGTCCAGGGTCGGCGGCGTGTAGTACGGCGCGGCCGCGCTACCGACGGGTGCGAGCCGGGCCTCGACGTCGCGGATCGGGCCGGACAGGTCGAAGTGCGTGCCGTCGAGCGCGGCGATCGTGGTGTCCATGAGCGCCTGCAGGTGCTCCCGGGCCGCCTCGCCGCCGGAGATCACCGTGCCCTCGGTCTCGAGCAGGTCCATCGCCTCGCGCGGGGTGGCGCCGGAGCGGACCCGGTCCGCCTCGACGACCATCTCGTCGCGCAGGCGCCGGAACTCCTCCCAGCCCCACGCGTAGACCTCGTCGACGTCGATGTCCGCGCCGTTCCAGAACCGGGTCGCGACCCGGTAGCGCTCCGGCCCGACGGCATCCGGCGTCCCCTCCGCGGCCGGCAGGTAGTCCTCCAGCAGCCGGGTCCGCAGCTCGGCCAGTGCGCCGGCAGCGGCGGCGGCCCCCTGCTCCAGGTCCTTCCGGACGGCGGGTCCGACGTCCGCCTCGCGCGCGAAGGCGGAGAACCAGCCCCGTCCGCCGTCGTCGTCGAGCCAGGTCCGCAGCTGCTCGCCCACGCGGACCACCTGGCGCGGGGCGGCGAACAGGCCGCGCCGGCGCCCCTCGTCCAGCGAGCGCCAGTAGCCGTCGAGCGCCTGCGGGACACGCGCCATGCGGGCCGCGACCGTCGCCCAGTCGGACTCGGTCGCGACCGGCATCAGCGCGAACGCCATCCGCACCCCCGCCGGCGGGCCGAAGAGCTCCTGCACCGCGCGCAGCGGCTCCC
Source organism: Actinomycetospora aurantiaca (assembly GCF_037401875.1). NCBI lineage: Bacteria > Bacillati > Actinomycetota > Actinomycetes > Pseudonocardiales > Pseudonocardiaceae > Actinomycetospora > Actinomycetospora aurantiaca. The sequence continues at coordinate 6,470 of NZ_JBBEGN010000018.1, forward strand.
CGCTCTCGCCGTACCCGAGCTCGGCCTCGAGCCGCTCGCGCAGCAACCGCGCGCACCGGCGCTCGTCGGGGCCGGCCGGCTCGGGCAGGCCGTCGAGCCGGGCGAGGGTGTCGCGGCGCAGCGCGTCGCCGGCGGCGAGCCCGGCGGGCGAGAGGTCCGGCAGCTGGTCCTGCCCCTCCCCCAGGCCCAGCTCGCCCGCGACGATCGGGTCGAGCTCGGCGAGCCGGCGGACGTGGTCGTCGGCGAGGTCACGGACGGCCCGGTCTGGAGTGCTCTCGTTCATCGCCGCAGAGTCTGCCCGGTCACCGCAGCGGGTGCCGCGGGATCGACCGCAGGTTCGACCGGGCGAGCTGGACCATCTTCCCGACGCCGCCGGACAGCACCGTCCGCATGCCCGCGAGCGCGAACCCGCGGACCTGCTCGGCGGTGATGTGCGGCGGGATCGACAGCGCGTCGAGGTCGGTGCGGACGTCGACCAGGGACGGTCCGCGGTGGTCGAGCGCGGCCCGCAGCGCCGCCCGGAGGTCGCCGGGCTGCGTCACGGTCACCGCGTGCAGCCCGGCCGCGGCGGCGATCGCCCCGAGGTCGGCGGGGCCGTGGTCGGTCTGGAACGACGGGAAGCCGGCCACCATCATCTCGAGCCGGATCATCCCGAGGGCACCGTTGTTGAACGCGACGACGGTGAGGTCGAGGTCGTGCTCCACGGCGGTGAGCAGCTCGCCGAGCAGCATCGTCAGCCCGCCGTCGCCGGACATCGAGACGACCTGCCGTCCCGGGAACGCCGTGGCCGCGCCGATCGCGTGCGGGAGCGCGTTCGCCATCGTCCCGTGGCGGAACGAGCCGACGATGCGGCGGCGCCCGGTCGGGGTGATGTAGCGCGCCGCCCAGACGTTGCACATGCCGGTGTCGACCGTCACCACCGCGTCGTCGGCGAGCTCGTCGTCCAGGACGTCGGCGACGTACTCCGGGTGGATCGGCGTGCGCTCGGAGACCTTCGCGGTGTACGCGTCGACGACGTGCTCGAGGGCGTCGGCGTGGTGGCGCAGCATCTCGTTGAGGAACGAGCGGTCGGTCTTCTCGACGACGAGCGGCAGCAGCATCCGCAGGGTCTCGGCCACGTCGCCCTCGACGCCGAGCTCGAGCACGGTCCGCCGGCCCAGGTGCCGCCCGTCCGCGTCGATCTGGACGGTGCGGGCCTGCGGGAGGAAGCCGTCGTAGGGGAAGTCGGTGCCGAGCAGCACCAGCAGGTCGGCCTCGTGCGAGGCCTCGTAGCAGGCGCCGTACCCGAGCAGGCCGCTCATCCCGACGTCGTACGGGTTGTCGTACTGGATCCACTCCTTGCCGCCGAGCGAGTGCCCGACGGGGGCCTTGACCTTCCCCGCGAGCTGCAGGACCTCGTCGCGGGCGTCGCGCGCGCCGGCACCGACGAAGAGCGTCACGCGCCCAGCCCGGTTGACGTGCTCGGCCAGCGCCTCGACGCGGTCCCGCGCGGGGACGACGACGGAGGAGGGGGCGACGAGGTCGCCGACGCCCGTCGGGTGCGCGGCGGCCTCCGCGGTGACGTCGCCCGGGATCACCATGACCGCGACGCCGCGGTCGGCGAGCGCGGTCTGCATCGCGATCCGCTGCAGGCGCGGCAGCTGCTCCGGACGGGAGACCAGCTCGCACCAGCTGCTGGCCTCCAGGAAGAGCTGTTCGGGGTGGGTCTCCTGGAAGTAGGTCGTGCCGATCTGCACCGACGGGATGTGCGAGGCGAGCGCGAGCACCGGGGCGCCGGAGCGGTGCGCGTCGTAGAGCCCCTGGATCAGGTGCGTGTTGCCGGGTCCGCAGCTGCCCGCGCACACCGCGAGGGTGCCGGTGAGCTGGGCCTCGGCGGCCGCCGCGAGAGCGCCGGCCTCCTCGTTGTGCACGTGGATCCAGTCGATGCCCTCGGCGGCCGCGCCGCCGGAGCGGCGGACGGCGTCGACGACCGGGTTCAGGCTGTCGCCCACGAGCCCGTAGATGCGCCGGACGCCGGCCTGCACGAGCACCTCGATGATCTGATCGGCCACGGTGCGCGCCATGGAGATCATCGTGCCAGGTCAGCTCGCGGCCGGCCCGGGGCGGGAGTCGGTGTAGACGGCGAAGACCTGCTCGAGCGGGACCCGGTCCCACCCCGGCACGACCGCGGGGTGCAGGCCCTGGATGCGGCACGCGAGCCCGGCGGCCCGCCGGGTCTCCCGGAAGCTGCACAGCTGGGCGAGGCTCAGCGACGAGTCGGACCGGGCCTCGGACACGTCGAGCACCACGGGATGCGGGACCTGGAGGAGCGCCTCGAGCAGGACGGCGAGCCGGCCGCGGGCGGATCGGTCGAGCTCGCCGGTGATCTCCAGGACGACCGTCGGGCCGTCGGGAGCCACCGGGAACGAGATGGACGCCATGCTGTCTCCCGGACGCAGGAGGGATCGCACGGCGTCAGGGGTGAACCGCGGGACGGATGAGGTGGTGTACCACGCCCCGCCCCCGGTTCACTCCCCCGGATGCGTCAGGCGGCCACGCCGACCGCCTCGGCTGCGCGACGGGCGACGCCGCGCAGCTGGTCGGTCGGCTTCTGCTGCTCGCCGGCCTGGGCGTTGAGGACCACCAGGGCGCCGGTGAGCGCCGGGATGACCATCTGCAGGTAGGTCAGCTGCCGCTGAGCCTGCGCGGCGCCGATCGGCAGCGCCTCCGCGGCCTGGCTGACGGCCTGGCCGGCCTGCTTGTCGGCCTCCTGCACGGCCTGGGCGGCGCCCCCGCGGCCCTGCTGGGTGGTGCCGCGGTCCAGGTGGGTGGTGGTGCTGGACGACACGCCCGGCGGGTCGTGGATCACCGCGTCCTCCACCTTCTTGCCGACCACCCGGGTGTAGGCGGTCGCGGCGAGCGCGGCGCCCGTGAGCACGAGCTTGGCCACGGTGGTGCCCGTCGCGCCCTTCTGCGCGGCGGCGCGCTTGCGGTTGTTCACGAGCAGGCCGGCGCCGCCGACCAGGTGTGCGCCGATCAGGGCGGTGTTGACGGGGGCCCACTTGGCCCAGCCGACGCTGGTGATGCGGGCGGTGGTGCGCTGCTGGTCCGCCTCCTCGGCGGCGGCGTTCAGGCCGGCCACGCCGAACAGCGAACCCCCGAACCAGGCCGCGAGGCCGATGTCGTGGAGGGCGCGGAAACCGGTGTCGCGAGAGTTCGTCATGGGCGGTGATGCCCTCACCACCCGTCCCCCGAACCGTCGTCGGAGTCGGGCACCATCGACACCGATGACGACGGGATCGCGGGGCACCCGGGTGGGTCTCCACCTGCCCGGCGTCGGGCCCGACCCGCTGCCGTTCGACCGGGCGGTCGCCGCCGTCGTGGGATACGCCCGCGGACGGCGCTGGCTCCGCTTCCGCTCGCCCGGCCGGCCCGAGGGACGCTGGGTGGAGGTCCCGGCCTTCGGGTGGGCCCGGTTCGACGCCCGTCCCCGCAGCACCGGCCCCGACGGCGACGTGCTCGTCGCGGAGGGCCTGCACGGACGACTCGACCGGGCCGGGTGGCAGGACGTGCACGACGCCCTGGTCGGTCTCGAACCGACGATCGAGCGGCTGCGCGGCCGCGCCGGGGACCGGGCGTTCCCGGACCTGCCCGGTCACGAGTTCTCGGTGCTCGACGAGCCCGGGACGGTCGGGGCCCTGCTCCGGCACCTCGCCCACGCCTCCGGCGCCCATCCCGCGCACGTCTCGGCCGCCCTGCACCACCGGCACCCGGACCTGGTCCCGCACCTCACCCCCACCACGCGGCGCGCGCTGCTGCCGCACGTCGAGGAGGGCGACAGCGGCGTCGAGGCCGTGGTGCACCGTGAGCTGCGGGCGAACGCCGCGGCGTTCGCCGGGCTCGGGGCCGCCGTCGGCGCGGCGACCGACGCGCGTCCCGGCCCGCTGCGCCTGCACGACCTGCTGCTCTGGCTCGCGACCACGCTGCGCCTCGCGCATGCGGTGGACCTCGGCGAGCGCGCCCTGGCCGGTTAGAGCCCCGCCACCGTCGTCACGGTGAGCTGGGGCTTCCCGACGGTGCCCGAGCACGCCTTCCCGGCGCGCGGGAGGGTGGCCGGGGCGGTCGTCCCGGGGGCCCGCACGCGGAGGCCGGACACGTCGACGGCCGCGCAGTTCTTCGCGTCGAACTCCTTCACCGGCACGATCCGCAGCGTCGCGGCCACCGAGCCGCCGGGAGCGAGCGCGACGGCGGGTCCGCGTGCACCGGCCCGGCTCGCGGGCTTGCCCACGGTCTTCCCGCCGGCGACGAACGACACCGCCGGGAAGCCCCGCAGCGTGCACGCCGCCTCGCCCCGGTTGGTGAACACGACCCGGACGCTCGCACCGGCGCCGGTGATCGAGGAGACGACGCTGCGGCAGGCCGCCGGGGGTGCGGGGGCGGGCGGTGCGCCCGGAGCCGGTGCGGGCGCCGGCTGCTCGGGCACCGCGGCGTCCCCGCCGTCGTCGGTCCCGACCGGCTCGGCCTCGTCCCCGGTGGCCGCCGCGGCGCTCGACTCCGCCGGTGCGGCCGCGGGCTGCGTGGCCGGGAGCACGTCCGCGGGCGGGCCGGGCGGTGGGACGGGTGCGGGGGCGGCGGGCGCGACCGGGGCCGGACCGCCGTCGGCCAGGGGCGTGGAGCTCCCGGTCAGGACGATCCCGCCCACCACACCCCCGGCGAGCACCAGCACCGCGGCGGCGCCCAGCAGGCCCCGGCGGACGGCACCGCCGCGGGGAGCCGGGGTCGCGACGGGGCCGGTCGGCGGGTCGGCCGGTGTCAGCGGTGGCCCACTGCTGACACCGGGCGTGCGTCGGGGGCCACCGCTGACGGGCGGCGGCGCGGACACCGTCACCGCCGACGCGCCCGCGCCCGAGACGGTGGCCGCGGTCGCCGGGCCGACGACGATCGGTGAGCGCGCGGGAAGACCGGTGGTCGCGAGTGCCGCGGCGGGGACCGCCAGGGTCTCCTCGTCGAGACCGAGCACGGGGGCGAGGGCACGCAGCCGTGCCCGGGCCGCCTCGGCCGACGGCCGCTCGGCCGGTGCGGCGGCGGTCATGGCGGCGAGCAGGTCCGCGAGATCGGCCGGCAGGTCGGCGGGGACCGCCGGGTCCCGGTGCAGCCGCGCCACGGAGGACTCCACGGGACCGCCGGGGAACTCGCGCCGCCCGGTCAGGCACTCCAGCAGGACCAGGCCGAGGGCGTACACGTCGGCCGGCGAGGAGACCTCGTCCCCGCGCACCTGCTCGGGGGCGAGGTAGGCGGCGGTGCCGGTGACCTGGCCGTGCACCGTGGTCGCGGTCGCCACCGCCGCGACGCCGAAGTCCGCGAGCACCGGGTGCACGCGGGCCGGTCCTCCGTCGTCGGCCCCGGGCTCGGGTTCCACCGGGTCGAGCAGGATGTTCGCCGGCTTCACGTCGCGGTGCACGATGCCGAGGGCGTGGACGTGCGCGAGCGCCGCGAGCAGCTCCCCCGCCAGGCCGACCACCACCTCCGGCGGCAGCGGGCCCCGCTCGAGCGTGTCCGCGAGCGACCCCCCGGGCACCAGGCGCGTCACGAGGAACACCCGGTCGGTGCCGTCCGGCGCCGTCGCCTCGCCGACGTCGAAGACCTCGAGCACGCCGGGGTGCGAGACCTGCGCGGCCGCCTGCAGCTCGCGGCGCACCGAGGCGGACTCGAGGGTCCCGACGCCGGGTGCGAACAGCTTCACGGCGACGTCGCGGCCGAGCACGCGGTCGTGGGCGCGGTACACCGTGGCCGTGGCGCCCTGCCCGAGCCGTTCGCCGAGGTCGAAGCGGCCGCTCACGCTCGCGGGCGCTCCTCCGTTCAGGGTGACGACGGTGCCGGCAGCGTCCTCGCCGTCGGAGGTCCCGTGCCCGGTGTCGGGTTCCACCCCGAGATCGTGACGGATGCCGTCCGGTCGGGGTCACCCGCCCCCCGTTCGGAGCCCCCGGGCGCTGCGCACCGTGATGTGATGGGATCGGTAACCGTTCCCAACAGTCCGAGGAGACGACGAACGATGGTGGCGTGGGGTGCACTGGCGGCGAAGGCGGCCGGGGCCGTGGCGAGCGGCGTGGCCGGGGTCGCGGTCGTCGAGGGCGTGAAGAAGCTGTCCGGTGGCCGGGCGGTGCACGAGTCCGCGGTCGCCGTGACCACCCTCGGGCTCAGGGTCTCCCGGGCGGCCGAGGCCGGCGCGGAGCGGGTCCGGCTGAACACCGCCGACGTCGTGGCCGAGGCCCGCGACCGCCTGGGCGAGCAGGCCCCGCCGCCCGGGACCGTCGAGAAGCACGACCACGAGCACTGACGTGCCCCTCGGAGAGCTCCGCGTCGTCTCCGACGCCGCCGGACGGGTGCGCTTCGACGCGCCCGGCCTGCGAGCCGCCGTCGGGCTCGCCGTCGCCGTCGAGGAGGCGCTCGACGAGGTCGAGGGCGTCCGGCAGGTGCACGCGTTCCCGCGGACCGGGGCGCTCGTCGTCTGGTACGACCGCGCGAGGTGCTCGGCTACGGCGATCGTCGAGGCCTACCGCACCGTCGCCGCCGCCACGCCCGCCACCCTGCCGGCGACCCGGGCGCCGCGATCGGCCGAGGTCGGCAACGGCGACCTGCTGCGCATGGCCGTCGGAGGTCTCGCCCTGCTGCTGCTCGGCGGCCGCCGGTGGCTGCTGCGGCGCCCGCCCGTGCTGGGCCCGACCAGCCGCACCGTCGCCACCGGCGTCACGATCTTCACCGGCTACCCCTTCCTGCGTGGAGCCCTGCGCTCGTTGGTCGGTGGGCGCGGCGCCGGCACCGACGCGCTGGTCTCCGCGGCCACGGTCGCCTCGCTCGTGCTGCGCGAGAACGTCGTCGCGCTGACCGTGCTCTGGCTGCTCAACATCGGGGAGTACCTGCAGGACCTCACGCTGCGCCGCAGCCGCCGGGCCATCTCCGACCTGCTCACCGGGGCACGCACCACCACCTGGATGCGGGTGGCCCCGGTCGACCCGGCGGGCGAGGCCGTCGAGGTCGAGGTGCCGATCGAGCGGATCCGCGTCGGCGACGAGGTCGTGATCCACGAGCACGTCGTGCTCCCGGTGGACGGCGAGGTCGTCGAGGCCGCCGCGCAGGGCTGCCTGGTGGACCAGGCCGCGATCACCGGCGAGAACCTCCCGGTGACCGTCGACGTCGGCGACGCCCTGCACGCCGGGTCGGTGCTGCTGCGGGGCCGGCTCGTGGTCCGGGCGACCGCGGTCGGCGCCGACACCGCGGTCGGGCGGATCATCGAGCGGGTCGAGGCCGCGCAGGCCGACCGCGCCCCCATCCAGACCGTCGGCGAGAACTTCTCCCGCCGCTTCGTCCCGCTCTCCTTCGCGCTGTCCGCGGCGACCCTGCTGGTCACCCGCGACGTGCGCCGGGCCATGACGATGCTGCTGGTGGCCTGCCCGTGCGCGGTGGGGCTCGCCACCCCCACGGCGATCAGCGCCGCGATCGGCAACGGCGCCCGCCGCGGCATCCTCATCAAGGGCGGCTCGCACCTGGAGTCCGCGGGCCGGGTCGACGCGGTCGTCCTCGACAAGACCGGGACGGTGACGACCGGCCGGCCCGTCGTCACGAACGTCGTCTCCTTCGACGACGACTACTCCCCCGAGCAGGTCCTCGCCCTCGCCGCCTCGTCGGAGATCCACTCCCGCCACCCGCTCGCGCAGGCGGTGATCCGCTCGACCGAGGAGCGGCGCATCGAGATCCCGCCGCACGAGGAGTGCGAGGTGCTGCTCGGGCAGGGGATGCGCGTGCAGGCCGACGGGCGGACGCTGCTGCTGGGCTCGCGCGCGTTGTTCCGCGAGCAGAAGGTCAGCGTGTCGCGGAAGGCCTCGGACTGGGTGCGCCGGCTGCAGCGCCAGGCCGAGACCCCGCTGCTCCTCGCCGTCGACGGGAAGCTCACCGGGCTGATCAGCCTGCGCGACACCGTCCGCCCGGAGGCCGCGGAGGTGATCGCGGCGCTGCGGGCCGACGGCGTCCGGCGCGTCGTCATGCTCTCCGGCGACCATCCCGACGTCGCCGAGGCCGTCGCCCGCGAGCTCGGCATCGACGAGTGGCGCGCCGAGGTGCTGCCCGAGCACAAGCAGGACGCGGTCCGCGCGCTGCAGGACGAGGGCTTCACCGTCGCCATGGTCGGTGACGGCACCAACGACGCGCCCGCGCTCGCTCTGGCCGACCTCGGCATCGCGATGGGGGTCGCGGGCACCGACGTCGCCGTGGAGACCGCGGACGTCGCCCTGGCCGGCGACCGCCTCACCGCGCTGCTCGACGTGCGCGACCTCGGTCGCCGCGGGGTCGGCGTCATCCGGCAGAACTACGGGATGTCGATCGCGCTCAACGCCGTCGGGCTCGTCGTCTCGGCGGGCGGGGCCCTCTCCCCCGTCGTGGCCGCGATCCTGCACAACGCCTCGTCGGTGGCCGTCGTCGCGAACTCGTCGCGGCTGATCCGCTACCGGGTGGAGCCCACCCCGCCCGCCCCGGCGTAGCGACCCGGACACTGGACGCCGATGGACACCGACGACCCGGTGACGGCGCCGATCCCCGCGCAGCGGCCGCCGCGCGCCGACTCCGGGGAGCGGGCCGCCGTCGAGGCGCCGGCTCCGGCCCCGGCTCCGGCACCGCCCCGGCGCCGGGCCGCCTCCGGGTCCAGGTCACGGTCCGGGTCCCGACGCCGGGTCGCGTCGGGCGGGCAGGCGCACGCGCACGGCCACGGGCACGGGCACGGGCCCGCGCCCGCCGTCGGGACCACGGTCCGCCGGGTGCTCGCGGCGCTGCTGGTGCCCTGTGGCCTGGCGGTGATCATCGGGCTGGTCCTGCTGGCTCCGACCCCCTCGGAGTACCGGGCCGTGGTCGACGGCAGCCACGCCGCAGCCGCGGGACAGGGGCCCGGCACCACGAGCGGGGCGGCCGCCGCGGTGGCCACGCAGCCGCTGGACGGGACCGTCGTGCGCGCCGGCGCCGAGGCCGACTGCTCGGATCCGACGCTCGCCGTCGAGGCCGGGACCGGCTGCTTCCCGCTGCAGGTGCGGCTGGACGAGGGTCCGGCGACCGGGCGGACGATCGACACGCTGCTGCCCGGTGGCCCGGCCACTCCGCAGTTCGCCGACGGGGACGCGGTCGTCCTCGCGTGGTCCGGCGGCGACCCCGCCGACCCGAGCGGCTACCAGGTGGTGGACCGGCAGCGGGGCGGGCCGCTGCTGCTGCTGGCCGCGGTGTTCGCCGTCGCGGTGGTGCTGCTGGGGCGCTGGCAGGGCCTCGCGGCGCTCGGGGCGCTGGTGATCACCCTCGCGGTGCTCGGGGTGTTCGTGCTCCCGGCCCTGCTGACCGGCTCGGCGCCGGTGCCGGTGGCCCTGGTGGCGGCGGGCGTGATCGTGGCGGTGGTCTTCCCGACGATCCACGGCTTCTCGGCGCGGACGGCGACCGCGGCGCTGGGGACGGTGGTCTCGCTCGGCCTGATCGGGGTGCTGGCGCTGGTCTTCGGGGGGTTGACGCGGCTGACCGGGCTCGACGACTCGTCGACCGAGCTGATCGGGGTGCTCGGTGCCGGGGTCGACGCCCGGGGTCTCCTGCTCGCCGGGCTGATCATCGGCGCCCTGGGCGTGCTGGACGACGTGACGGTCACCCAGACCTCGACCGTCTGGGAGCTGCACCGCGCCGACCCGTCGTCGGGGACCCGCGACCTGTACTCGGCCGCGATGCGGGTGGGGCGCGACCACGTCGCCTCGGCGGTGAACACCCTGGTCCTGGCCTACGCCGGTGCGGCCCTCCCGCTGCTGCTGCTGTTCACGCTCTCCGGGCGCGGGGTGGGCGACCTGCTGACCGCCGAGGACGTCGCGCAGGAGGTGCTGCGCACGCTGGTCGGGTCGATCGGGATCGTCGCGGCGGTGCCGGTGACGACGTTCGTGGCGGCCGTCGTCGTGCGCTCGGACCGGTCGACCGCGGCCACGAACACGGCCACGAACACGGCCTCGAACACGGCCTCGACCGCGTGAGGTCCGCGCGGGACACCGAGCTGCGGGTGGGCGCGGCCGGGGCGGCGGTCGTCGGGGTCGCCTTCGGGATGGCGCGGTTCTGCTTCGGACTGACGCTGCCGGACCTGCGGGTCGACCCGGGCCTGTCGAGCACCGGGGTCGGTGAGGCCGTGCTCGGCCTCATCGCCGGCGGCACGTTCGCGGGGTTCCTCGCCGGCATCGTGGGCGCGCCGCTGCTGGCCGCGCGGCGCGGGCCACGGGCCCCGACGACGGTGGGCGGGATCTGCGGTGCGGGCGGGGCGCTGATCGTGGTCCTCGCGGGCTCGCCCGGCGTGCTCGCGGTCGGGGCGGTGCTGGCGGGGAGCGCGGCGGGTTGGGTGTGGGCGCCCTACTCCGACGTCGCGGCCGCCCTGGTGCGTGCCGACCGCCGTCCGCGGCTGCTCTCGCTGATCAGCACCGGGACGTGCGGCGGGCTGGTGCTGGTCGCCCTCGTCGCGATGGCGGCGGCGACCGGGTGGCGGCTGGTCTGGGCGGCCGTGGCGCTGTGCTCGGCGCTCGCCGCGCTGCTGAACCTGCGGTGGGTGCCCGCCGTCCCGCCGCCCGCACGGACGGAGCGCCGGCCCCTGGCCTGGCGCGCCCTCGGCGCGGCCACCCTGTTCGCGGTGGTCCACCAGGCGGGGACGGCCGTGGCGTTCACCTACACCGCGGACGTCGCGACGCGCGCCGGACTCGCCGCGGGCGTCCGGCCCGTGCTGTTCGTCGTCATCGGCGTGCTGGGGCTGGTCGGGCTGGTCACCGGGGAGATGGCCGCGCGGGTCGGGTCGCCGCGGGTGGCGGCGGGCTGCCTGCTCTCGATCGCGGGGAGCCTGCTGGTGCTCGCCGCCGCCGAGCGGTCGGCCGTCCTCGCCCTGGTCGCCGTCGCGGTCTTCGCCCCCGGGTACATGGTGGGTGCGGCCGTGCTCGCGGTGTGGACCGCGGAACTGGTCCCCGCCGACCCCGGCCGCGCGCTGTCCGTGACGATGGTGGTGGGCGCGCTCGGGGCGGTCGTCGCGCCGATCGTCGTCGGGGCCCTGGTCACGACGACGGGGCTGCCGGCGCTGCTCGTCGCGTCCGCCCTGCTCAGCGGCGTCGTGGGTGCGGGCCTCGTCAGGTCCCGCAGTACGTGACGAACGGCCCCGAGCCCGGCTCGGCGTAGCGCTCGCGCCCGGGCTGGACGGTGTAGGGCCGCGAGACGACCTCGAGGATCTCCTGGAACGGCCCGAGGTCGCCCTGCTCCGCGGCGGTCAGGGCCTCGTCGACGAGGTGGTTGCGGGGGACGTAGACCGGGTTGACGTGCTCCCGGTCGAGCTCCGGGTGCCAGCGGGCGGCCCACGCGTCGTAGGCGTCGCGGTCGAGGAAGAGGTCGCGCGGGTTCTCGGCGCGGAAGAACGTCGTCCAGTCGACCTGCTGCGCGTGCAGCAGGGCCAGCAGGTCGGCGACGAGGTCCGGGTCCGGGTCGCGCAGGCCGAGCTTCGCGGCCATCCCGGCCTGGAAGTGCCGCTCGTAGACCTCGCCGAACTCCTGCACGACCGCGGTGGCCTGCTCGATGGCGCGGTCGGTGTCGGGGTCGATCAGCGGCAGCAGCGCCTCCCCCAGCCGCGCGAGGTTCCAGCGGGCGATCGGGGGCTGGTGGCCGTAGGCGTAGCGCCCGGCGTGGTCGATGGAGCTGAACACCGTCTGCGGGTCGTAGCGGTCCATGAACGCGCAGGGCCCGTAGTCGATCGTCTCGCCGGAGATCGTCGTGTTGTCGGTGTTCATCACGCCGTGCACGAACCCGACCAGCATCCACTGCGCGACCAGCGCCGCCTGCGCGTGCACGACGCGGCGGTAGAAGTCCAGGTAGCCGGTCGACTCGGGGTGGTGGCGCGCGATCGCGTGATCGGCCAGGGCCCTCACGACGTCGGGTCCGGCGCTCGCGGCCGCGTACTGGAAGGTGCCGACGCGCAGATGACTGGACGCGACGCGGGCGAGGACGGCCCCGGGGAGCAGCCCGGTGTCGCGGGGGACGTCCTCGCCGGTGAGCGAGACCGCGAGCCCGCGGCTGGTCGGGATGCCGAGGGCGTGCATCGCCTCGCCCATGAGGTACTCGCGCAGCATCGGCCCGAGGGCCGCCTTGCCGTCGCCGCCGCGGGCGAACGGGGTGCGGCCGGAGCCCTTGAGGTGCAGGTCGTGGCGCCGCCCCTGCGGGTCGACCAGCTCACCGAGCAGCAGCGCCCGCCCGTCGCCGAGCCGGGGCTGGTACATCCCGAACTGGTGCCCGGAGTAGGCCATCGCCACCGGCTGCACGCCCTCGGGCACGGTGCCGGTGAGCAGGCCGGACTCCCGCAGGTCCGCCGGGTCGCGGCCGAGCTCGGCCGCGAGGTCGTCGTTGACGACGACGGCCGAGGGGTTGGTCGTCCGGGCGGCCGTCCAGTGCACGACCAGGTCGGGCACGGCGTCGGCGTAGGTGTGCTCGAGCTGCGAGACGGCGGTGCTCATCGCCTCCGACGCTACGCGCGCACGGGCGCCGGGCCCAGGACCGAGAGCAGCCGCAGCTTGTCCTGGCTCTCGCTGCCGGGCACGGCGGTGTAGACGAACAGCCGGTGCGACTGATCGGGGTCCAGCAGGGTCTGGCAGTGCAGCTCCAGGCGCCCGACCTCCGGGTGCACGAACCGCTTGACGTCCGGCGGCGGGATGCCGATCTCGTGGGCGTCCCACAGCCCGCGGAACTCGTCGCTACGCGCGAGCAGGAGATCGGCGAGGTGGGCGGCCCGCGAGTCAGGACCTCGCATCGTCATGATCGCCCGGAGCCCGGCGGCGTACATGCGGGACAGGAAGGCGTGGTCCTCCGGGGCGTACAGCGTTCGGTCGGCGGGATCGGTGAACCAGCGGTACCCGCGGCTGCGGGCCGGACCGGTGTGGCGCGTGGCGTCCCCGGTGAGCGCGACGCCCAGCGGGGTCTGGCGCAGCGTCTCCCCCAGTTCGGTGACGATCTCGGCCGGGGTGTCCTCGTCGAGGCGGTCGAGGATGCGCAGCATGCCGGGGCCGACGTGCTCGCTGGTCGCACCCCGGGCGGGCGGGTGGTGCCCGGCGAGGCGGAACAGGTGGTCGCGCTCGTCCAGCGAGAGGTGGAGGCCCTGCGCGATCGAGGCGACCATCTGCTCCGAGGGCTGCGGTCCGCGCTGCCGTTCGATGCGCGCGTAGTAGTCCGCCGACATGTGGCAGAGCGCCGCGACCTCCTCGCGGCGCAGCCCGCCGGTCCGGCGCCGCTGTCCCCGCGGCAGCCCGACGTCCTCGGGCTGCAACGACTCGCGACGCCGGCGCAGGAACGCCGCCAGCCCGGCCCGGTCGATCATCGCGGTCCGCCCTCTCCTCGGTGACGACCCCGTTCCTACCGGTGGGTCCCGGGCCCCAGCCACGGATCGTCGGGCCGTGGCTGTCGCCCGCTCGCTCGGTGCGGAGGACCTACTGGAGCGACTCGACGACCAGCCCCTCGGCCAGGTCGGCGTAGTCCGCCGGGGTCGCGGTCAGCAGGGGCCAGCTGCGCTCGAGCGCGCACCGACGCGTGGACGACGTCGAGCGGGGAGTCCCGCCCGCGCCCGAGGGCACCGATCTCGCGTGCCCGGGCGGCGCCGAGGTCGTCCACGACCGTCACCGGGAGACCGAGCAGGACGTCGAGCACCGGCCGGGTGCTCGGATCGAGTACGGCGTCCGCCGTCCCGAGGGCCGTCGAGGGGACGAGGAGCACGATGTCCTCCTCGACGGCGGTCCGGACCAGGGCGGCCGTGTAGACGGACGTCTGCCGGGCGAACGCCAGCAGCGCCGAGCGATCGAGGACCCGTCCACCGATCACGCGGTGGGCAGGAGCGGGAGCCCCAGCTGCGCCCGCGCGGCGTTCAACGCCTCGACGGGCGGACGCCCGCCGAGGGCATCCTCGAGCTGGGCGAGGGCGCGCGCCTTCGACTGTCGGGCCGACAGGGCCTGCGCGACGTAGGCGGACACACTCTCGGCGGCCCCGGCCTCGACGGCGGTCCGGGCCGCCGCGACCACCTCCGCCGGGAGACTCACCGTGATGCGCTCAGCGCTCATACTCGGAGCGTAGCGCGCTCATACCCTCCCGGGGCGCCTCGTTAGTGGCGAGAGCCGGCTCGAGCTCACGCGGGTGGCCGCGCGTCAGTACTCGTAGGCCGGCGTCGGCTCGCGGACCTCGGCGGCGTCGAGCACCGTCACGGTCGGCACGAAGCCGGACTCCCGGGTCGCCGTGCCGGGGACGAGCCGGACGCGGGCGCTGACCCACCGGTCGGACGCCGCGCCCGGCCCGCCCACGAGCCCCCGCGGATCGTCCAGCCGCAGGCGCACCGGGCTCGCATCGGCCGCACAGCAGGAGATGACGAGGCGCGCGAGGTCGACACCCGGCCCGTCCCGGGCGGCCACCACGAACCCGGTCACGGTGAGCTCCCGGCCTGCGAGCGCCCCGCCGTCGGGGGATGCCGCGGCCCGGGCGACGAGGTCGACCAGGGGGACCGCCGGCGACTCGCCCGGAGGCAGCGGCTCCTCCGGCGCCCGACCCACGGCGACCGTGCGGGTGCCCGCGAGGTCCACCGCGTCCGAGCCCAGGGACGGCGGCGCCGCGAGCAGCACCACGAGGACGGGGGCGAGCAGCAGCCACGCCGAGCGCCCGGAGCCGTGGTCGTGGTCGTCGTCCGTCTCGGGGCGCCGCTGCAGGTCGCGCACCACGTCGAGCAGGGCCAGGGCGATCACGACGACGCCGGCCGCGGCCACCAGCGGAGCCATCCCCGGCCGCACGTAGTGCAGCACCGTGCCGTCGACGACGATCAGCACCAGCACGGCGCCGGCGAACACCAGCAGCGCGTTGCGTACCTCGCGGCTCATCGGGTCGAGCTCCGCTCCGCTGCGTCTCCCGTCACAGGACCACCGCCCCGGCGCCTACCGCACACAACACCGCCACGACGAAGGTCAACGGGGCGAACCGCATCGCGAACCCGCGCCCGAACGTCCCGGCCTGCAGCGCGATCAGCTTGAGGTCCACCGCCGGCCCGACGACGAGGAACACCAGGCGCGGGAGCAGCGGCAGCGCCGAGAGCGACGCCGCCACGAACGCGTCGCCCTCGCTGCACAGCGACATCACCACCGCGAGCACCGCCATGACGACGACGGCGAGCACCAGCTGCTCCCCCAGTCCTTCCACCCACGCGGCGGGGACCACGGTGGTCAGCACGGCCGCCACCAGCCCGCCGAGGACGAGGAAGCCGCCGGCGTCCACGAGATCGTGCCGGGCCGTCGCGGCCGCGACCCGCCAGCGGGCCCCCTCGGTCGGCGGTGGCGCCCGCCGGACGCGCGCCGCCATCCACTCCGCCCGACCGGCACGGGCCCACACCCACCCGACCACGCTCGCCGTCAGGAACGAACCGACGAAGCGCGCGAGCACCATCTCCGGCGCGCCCGGGAAGGCCACGGCCGTCGAGACCAGCACGACCGGGTTGACCGCGGGCGCGGCGAGGAGGAACGCGAGCGCCACCGCGTCGGGTACGCCCCGCCCGATCAGTCGCCGCGCCACGGGCACCGAGGCGCACTCGCAGCCGGGGAGCGCCACGCCGGCCGCCACCGCGACCGGGACGGCCGTCCCCGCTCGCGCGGGCAGGAGACGCCGCAGGGCCGCGGGCGACACGTAGGCGGTGAGCAGCCCCGAGAGCAGCACCCCGAGCACCAGGAACGGCAGCGCCTGCACGACGACCGCCACGAACACCGTGGCCCCCACGCGCAGCTGCGGCGTGACCAGCGGATCGACCCCGAGCACCCGCAACCCGAGCGCGACGACCAGCACGGCGGCGAGGACCTCCACGCCACCGAGCCGCCGCACCCCCGCCGTCATGATCGCGATGGTGGCAGAGGGGTCCGACACCGTGGGCCGGAACGCCTCAGACCCTGGGGACCACCATCGGCGTCCCGGTCACCGGATCCGGCACCACGAGGGCCGGGAGGTCGAAGACCCGCTCGACGAGCGCGGCGTCGATCACCTCCCCCGGTGGGCCGGCGGCCACCACGGCCCCGTCGCGCAGGGCGATCACGTGGTCGGCGTAGCGGGCGGCCTGGTTCACGTCGTGGAGCACCGCGACCACCGTGCGGCCCTCGTCGCGCAGCCGGGCGAGCAGGGACAGCACCTCGTACTGGTGGCGCAGGTCGAGGAACGACGTCGGCTCGTCGAGCAGCAGGTGCGAGGTCTCCTGGGCCAGCACCATGGCGATCCAGACCCGCTGTCGCTGCCCGCCCGAGAGCTCCGCGACGCCCCGGTCGGCGAGCTCGCTCACCCCCGCCGCGACCAGCGCCCCCTCGACGGCCTCGGCGTCGGCCGGCGACCAGAGCGCCCACGGCCGCTGGTGCGGGAAGCGGCCGCGGCCCACGAGCCGGCGGACGGTCTCCCCCTCGGGCGCCACCGGGTCCTGCGGCAGGAACGCCACCGCACGGGCGAAGGCGCGCGCCTTCCACACGCCCACCGGCCGCCCGTCCAGCGTGACCGTTCCCGACGACGGGTCCAGCTGGCGCACCAGCGCGCGCAGCAGGGTGGACTTGCCGCAGGCGTTCGGACCCACGACCGCGGTGAACGCGCCCTCGGGGACGTCCACGGTCAGGTCCTCGGCGACCGTGCGACCGCCGTAGCCGAGGGTCGCCCGCTCGGCGCGCAGCCGGCTCACCATCGGGTCCGCACCTCCCGGGCGAGCAGGGCCATGAGGTAGAGCCCGCCGAGCACCACCGTCACCACGCCCACCGGCACCGCCCGCCCGGCCGGGGCGAGCCGGGCGACGAGGTCGGCGGTGGTCAGCAGCACCGCGCCCGTCGCCGCGGCGGGCACGAGCGGGGTCCCGGCCGCCCCGGCGAGGCGCCGCCCGATCTGTGGTGCCGCCAGCGCCACGAACAGGATCGGGCCCGCCACCGCGGTGACCACGGCCGAGGCCGCCGCCCCGACCACGACCAGCAGACGGCGCAGCCGCACCAGCTCCACGCCGGTGCCGGCGGCCAGCCCGTCCCCGAGGTCGTGCTGGGCGATCGCGGGCGCGAGCAGCACGAGCGCGACCGCCACGGCGACGACCACCCCGAGCGCCGGCCCCACGTCCTCCCACCCCACGCCGTTGAGCGACCCGGCGTTCCAGCCCGCCCCCGCGAGGGCCACCTCGAGGTCCGCCCGCAGGATGATCCACGAGTTCAGGGCCACCAGCATGGCGTTCACCGCGACCCCCACGACGACGAGCCGCAGCCCGGCGCCCGAGCTGCGCCCCGCCGCGAGCGCCAGCACCACCGACGCCGCGAGCAGCCCGCCGAGCAGCGCCGCCCCGGCCAGCGACAGCGCGGAACCCCCGAGCGTCGTCAGGACGATCAGGGCGCCCGTGTGGGCGCCCGCGTCCAGGCCGATCACGTCCGGGCTGCCCAGGGGATTGCGGGTGAGGTTCTGGAACACGGCGCCCGACACGCCGAGCCCGGCGCCGAAGACGAGCGCGGCCACCACGCGCGGCAACCGCCACTGCAGGACGACCACCGGCGACCCGCCCCCGCCGACGAACGCCCCGAGCACCTCCGACGGCGGGTCCCACCCCGCGCCGCGCGACAACGACACGAAACCCACGAGGACCGCGAGCACGACGAGCACCGAGCTCACGACCAGCGAGCGCACGCCCGGCCGCGCGGACACCGGACCGAACCGGACGACGACGGTCACCGCGCCTCCCCCCGCGCGAGGCGCCGGACCGCGAGGATCAGCACCGGTCCCCCGACGAACGCCGTCACCACAGCGACCGGCAGCTCCCCCACCGGCAGCGCGACCCGCGCGAGCACGTCGGCGACGATCAGCACCACCGGCCCCGCGAGCAGACAGAAGGCGACCGCGAGGGCCAGCGAGCCGCGCGCCGCCCACCGTGCCACCAACGGCACCAGCAGCCCGACGAAGGCGATCGGCCCCGCCAGCGCGGTCGCCGCCGCGGCCAGCAGCGCCACCAGTCCGGAGGCCGCCACCCGCACGGCCCCGACCCGCGTGCCGAGCGCCGCCGCCACCTGGTCGCCCAGCGCCAGCGTCCCGAGCGACCGCACGAGCGGCACGACGGCGACCAGCCCGACGGCGATCGCCACCAGGGGCAGCGTCGTGGGCGCCTGTTCCCGGCCGGCCAGGGACCCGACCGACCAGAACCGGTACACGTCGAAGACCTCCGGCGGGGTCGCCAGCCGCAGCCCCAGGCTCACCCCGTTCAGCACCAGGCCGAGCGCGACGCCGGCCAGCAGGGTGCGCAGCGGCGAGGTGCCGCCGACCGCGAGCACCACGACCGCTGCCGCGACCGCACCGACCAGCGCCAGCGCCAGCTGTTCCGCCGGTGACGCGGCCGCGCCCAGCAGCACCCCGACCGTCAGGGCGCAGCCGGCGCCCGCGGTCACCCCCAGCAGTCCCGGCTCCGCGAGCGGGTTGCGGCTCACGGTCTGCATGAGCAGACCGCCCACGCCCAGCGCCGCCCCGACCGCCGCCGCCAGCAGTGTCCGCGGCACCCGCAGGTCCCGCACCGTCAGCACCGTCCCGACGTCGCCCCGGCCGCGCAGCGCGTCGAGCACCGCGCCCGGTGGGGTCGGGACCGCCCCGGCCGCGAGGCTCACCAGCACCGCCGCCACCAGCAGCGCCGCGCTCGCGGCGAGCAGTCCGGCCGCGCGGGCCTGCTCAGTCCTCATCGAGGTCGACGACGCCGCGCTTCCAGTACCCCGTCACGAGGGCCCCGGCGGCCAGCCCGTCCCGCACCGCGCGCCGCAGGGGTCGCAGCGCGTCCGCCTCCCCCGCGGCGACCAGGAAGGCGTCCGGCCGTGCGAGGTCGCGGACGGCCTCGCCGAGCCGGGAGCCGGTCCCCGCGCGCACCAGGCGGTGCACCGCGACGCCCGGCCCCGGGACGAGCGGGTAGTCGTGGTCGGAGGCCTCGCCGGTCTCGATCACGACGTCGGCCGTGACGTGCCCGGGGGCCTCCTCCATCCACCGCCCGACCACCGGCAGCGCCGTCTCGTCGACGGCGAACACGTGGTGGGACCGGTGGTGCGGGAACACCCGGCACCCCGGCGGACCGGCCACGCACACCGGATCGCCGACCGCCGCGTCCCGTCCCCAGGCGGACCCGGGACCCTCGCCGTGCAGGACGACGTCGAGGTCCAGCTCGCCGGCCCGGGTGTCGAGGCGGCGCACCGTGTAGGTCCTCGTGCACGGGAACGGGCTGGGCCAGTCGAGCAGGTCGGCGTCGGGCCGCGGGGTCGGGACGCGGCGCGTGCCGTCCGGGTCGGGGAACACCAGCTTGACGTGGTCGTCGGCCTGGTAGCTGTGGAACCCGGCCAGCTCCGGACCCGCGACGGTGATCCGCACGATGCGCGGGGTCAGCACCCTGCGGGCGGCGACGGTGAGGTGGCGGACGCCGATCGGGTACGGGACCCGGACCACCCCGTCGCCCTCGCGCTGGTGGGCCGCCACCTTCGGGCCGGGGTCGCGGCGCGAGAGGTCGCGGACGGTCACGACGTCGGGCTCGCGAGCAGCGGGGCGAGGGCCTGGTCGACCGAGTCGAGCGTCCGGTTCGCGGTCTCGTAGGTCGCGGCCTCGGTCCTCGCCAGCGGGTACACCCGACCCGCCTGCACCGCGGGGAGCGTCTGCCAGAGCGGGTTCTCCAGCACGGCGCGGACCGCGTCGGACGGTGTGCCGTCGGCCCGCACGGAGTAGGTGATGGAGTCGACAGACCCGAGCTTGGCCGGCAGTTCCTCGAGGGCGGGGTACTCGCTGGAGTCCTTGCTGCCGCCGCCCTTGACGGTCGGCTCGCCCACGTAGGTCACGCCGACGTCGCCGGCGATGTTGGTGCCCCACGACCCGGCGTACTCGCGGTGGAAGGTCCCGGCCGCGACCCGGCCGTAGCCGCCGACGTGGCCGAAGGTGCGGCCGGCGAGCACCGGTGCGTACTTCGCCCGCAGCGCCGCCGCCTTCTGCTCGTAGCGGGTCCGGGCGTCGTCGAAGGCGGCGAGGCGCCCGGCGGCGTCGGCCTGCCGGCGGGTGAGCTCGCGCCAGTCCGACGGCGTGTTCGGCCCGATCGCGACGACCGGGGCGATCGACTGCAGCCGGGCCACGTCGACGTCGGCCAGCACCGGCCGCGGCACCCCGATGACGATGAGGTCCGGGTCGGTCGCCGCCACCTTCTCGTAGTCGGTCTCCGCGGCCTGGTCGGCCCCGACCTTCTCCACCCGGTCGTAGGTCGCCCGCTCGTCCGCGCTCATCAGCGCGGTCCCGCGGGTCCACGTGGAGATGCCCACCAGCGGTACCCCGGCCTCGATGAGGGCCGGGACCGCGTACCCGGTGGCCACCACGCGCTGCGGCGACACCGGCACCGTCACCGGCCCGAGGTCGGTCTCCACCACCCGGGTCGGCCCCTCCGGGGCGGCTCCGCCCCCGCCGGAACAGGCGGCGGCGAGCACGGCGGCGAGGGCGAGGACGGCGGCGAGCAGGACGCGGACGGGGCGTCGGGGCACGACGGGGGACCTCCGGGAGGGGAGCGGACACGACCGGCCGCTGAGGTTAGCCTTACCGAACAGCCGCGAGATGTCGTGAGGAGGACACCCCGTGTCGCCGACGGGACCACGGCGGGGCGAGGAACCCCTGGTGTGCGAGCAGTTCGGGCACGGGCTCGGGCGCCCCGACGGCGTGCTCGTGGTGCGCTACCGCTCCACCGGGCGGCTGGCCGTGGCCGACGGGCGGGACGACTTCCTCCACCAGCTGTTCTGGGCGCCCGCGGGCTACCTGTCCCTGACGACGGCGGAGCGGCCCGTCTTCGTCGGGCCGCGGCGCGGGGTGTGGGTGCGGCGCGGGACGCGGCACGTCGTCGACGCCCGCGACCAGGACGAGGTGTACCGCGTCTGCCTGCGCGAGGTCCCCGGCGCGCTCGACGAGGTCCGGGCCGGGCCCGCCGAGGTGACCGACGAGGCCGTCGCGGCCCTGCTGCGGCTGGCCGTCGACCGCCTGGACGACCTCGACGGCGCCCTGCGCGACCGGACTGCCCTCCTCGCCGGCCTGCACCCCGCCGACGAGGTCGCCCGGGCCCGCGGGCGCGGGTACGCCCTCGCCGTCGCCGACCGGCTGGCGCACGCCCCCGACGACCCGACCGATCTCGCGGGGTGGGCCGAGCGGCTGCACATCAGCCCGAAGACCCTCCAGCGCGACGTCGTCCGGACCTTCGGCACCTCGTGGACCCGCTGGCGCACGGAGGTCCGACTCGCCGCCGCGGACGCCCTGCTCGCGACCTGCTCGGTCGGCGTCACCGCGCGGCGGGTCGGCTACGCCACCGCCTCGGCCTTCGTCGCCGCCTACGCGCGCGAGCGGGGGCACACGCCGGGCCGGGTTCAGCGCACCGCCGTCGAGCGAAGGGCCCCTTCGGTCGGATAGACGGGCCGTGGGCGCCCATCGCCCGGACGCCGCCGCATGGGCGAAGGGCGCCCCTCGGCGATAGAGCTGACCGAAGGGGCCCTTCGCTCGGATCAGGATCGCGTGCGGACGTAGCGCACGAGGATCGTCGAGTCCTCCACCAGCAGCGACGAGACCTCGAAACCGCGCGGCGAGTCCAGCGGATCGTCGGTCCGCGCCAGCCGCGACGCCCGGCCGGCCACCGCCGTCGGCACGAAGCTCACGCGCATCTCGTCGACGAGGTCGGCCGCCAGCAGCTTCCCGGTGAGGCCCGGGCCGCCCTCGCAGTCGATCCGGCGCAGTCCCCTCGCGGCCAGCTGCCGCATCGCGTCCGCCAGGTCGACGTCGTCGTCCCCGGCGACCAGCACGTCCGCGCCGGCGTCCGCCCACTCCCGCTGCCGCTGCTCCGGTGCCGACGCGCACGTGATCACGATGGTGGGGACGAGCACGTCGACGATGCTGGTCGCGTCCGCCGGCAGCGACCCCGAGGTCACGACGGCGAGCGGCGGCACCTCCGCGAGCCCGTGCCGTTCCCGGCGACGGGCGGACTCGCCCTCCGGGCGCAGCCCCGGGTACTCCTCGGCCACCGCGGTCCCGGAGGCGAGCAGGACGACGTCGGCGAGGTCGTGGCCGAGGTGGAAGACCTTCCGGTCGGCGTCCGTCGACAGCCCGCGGCTGCGGCCCTCGATCTCGATCCCGCCGTCCAGCGAGCTGACGAAGTTCACCGCGACCCACCCGTCGTCGTGAACCGGGTAGGTGTACAGCGACTCCAGGTCGGCCGGACCGAGCTCATCGGCGGGCAGCGGCCACACCCGGTGCATCAGGTCCAGCGCTCCGCCCGCGACGGCGGGCGGTGCCCCTGCACGCTCGCGACCATCTCGACGGTCTGCCGCGTCTCCTCCACCTGGTGGGCGCGCACCATCGCGACGCCCTGCGCGGCGGCGAGGGCGGTCGCGGCGAGGGTGCCGGTCAGCCGGCCCTCGAGCGGCACGTCGAGGGTCTCCCCCACCACGCCCTTGTTCGACATCGCGAGCAGCACCGGCCAGCCGGTGTCCACCAGGCGCGGGAGCGAGCGCAGCACCTCGAGGCTCTGCACGGTGTTCTTGCCGAAGTCGATCGTGGGGTCGAGCAGGATGCCCTCGGGCGGGACCCCCGCCTCCACCGCCCGGTCCGCCAGCGCGACGGTCACCGCCACGACGTCGCCCATGACGTCCTCGTAGACCGGTTTGACGGGGTCCGTGCGCGGGGTCAGCCCGCCGGTGTGCGCCGCGACGTACCCGGCGCCGTGGCGGGCCGTGACCGGCAGGATGTCGGCGTCCCAGCCGGCCCAGCTGTCGTTGACCAGGTCCGCGCCCGCGTCGAGCAGGGCCGCCGCGGCCTCCGCGCGGTAGGTGTCGATCGAGATCGTCAGGTCCGGGAACCGCTCGCGGGCCCACCGCACCGTCGGGCGCACCCGGTCGATCTCCTCGGCGACCGTGACCTCCGGACCCGGGCTGGCCGGGACGCCGCCGAGGTCGACGACGTCGGCGCCCCGGGCGACGGCCCGCTCGATCGCGGCCTCGGCGGCCCCGGCCTCCCAGGTGGCGCCGTGGTCGTAGAACGAGTTCGGGGTGCGGTTGACGATCGCCATGACGAGGGCGCGATCCCGCCGCAGGGTCCGCCCGTGGATCGTCATCTCGACCCCCGCCCGGGTCGGCGTGCTCACGAGGCCATGACCGCGGTGTCGATCAGGATCGGCATGCCGCCTTGATACACGGCCGGATCCGGACCGGCCACCGGCCGCGGCGCTCAGCGCCGATGCGGCAGGAGGCGCCGGTGCTTCCCGGCCGACCAGTCGACCATGAGCAGGGTCGCGTCGTCCTGCAGCCGCCCTCCCTGGTGGGCGAGCACCGCGGCGGAGAGCCGTCGCAGGGTCTCCGGCGCGGGCAACCGGTCGAGCTCGGCCCGCTCCGTGAAGTCGACCAGGCGCTCCACGCCGAAGAACTCGCCCGCCGCGTCGCGGGCCTCGACGATGCCGTCGGAGTAGAACAGCACGCGGTCGCCCGGTTCGAGCTGCTCCCGGGCGGCGACGCGCCGGCGCTCGCGGGGCGGGACCCCCAGCGGCGGCCCGACGGCCGCGTCCAGCTCGCGCACGATGTGGCCGCCGCGAACCACGAGTGGCGCCGGGTGGCCGGCGACCAGGTACTCCAGCAGGCCCGTGCGCGTGTCCAGGCGGGCGAGCACCGCGGTGACGAAGGTCAGCGGCCCGGGGCGGCCGGCGAGCAGCTCGTCGGCGTGGTCGGCGAGCCGGACCAGGTCGACCATGTCCGCTCCCTGCGCCCGCCGCTCGTTGCGCACGGCGGTGAGCGCGAGGGCGGTGGTCATGCCGGCGGTGAGGTCGTGCCCGACCCCGTCGTAGACGGCGAGGTCGATCAGGGCGCCTTCGGCCGCGTAGTCGTAGGCGTCGCCGGCGACCCGGTCCCACGGCTCCAGCAACCCGGCCACGACGACCTGTTCGGTGGCGAACGTCCGGGGCGGCACGAGCTGCCACAGCAGTTCCGCGGCGTCGCTCAGCGGCCCGTTGCCGCGCAGGCGGCGCAGCCGGTCGCTGTAGGCGAGCTTGGCCATGACGATGTGCCCGACGAGGCCCGCCAGCGACCAGCAGCGGGCACGCAGCTCGTCGTCGTCGGTGACCTCGCCGCCCAGGACGAAGCGGACGATCCCCACCCGCTCGGTCCCGTCCAGCGAGGGCACCCAGCGCACCCGCTCGCCGTCCGGCGCGATCCCGGGGAGCGACTCGCTGGTCTGGAAGGCGCGGCCGGCGATGGTGCCCTCGACGTCGACACCCTGCACGACGCCGGGCCGGACCGACCTCAACGTGTCCTGCGCCAGGTTGACCAGCAGCACCTCGGCGGAGAGGCCGAGCGGGGCGACGGCGTCGTCGACGATCTCGGAGATCTCGTCACCCGTCGCCAGGTGGGCCCGGTCGATCACCGAGGACAGGACTCCGGCCCACGTCGCGGACGGATCAGCCACCCTCACCCTCGCCTCGTGCGACATCCGGGGGACGCGGCCGTGCGGTCGACCGGCCCGCCATCGTGGCACAGCGGTGAGGACAGACCGCCGGTCAGGGCCGGTCGAGCCCCCGCGCGAGCTCGGCGAGGCCGGCGCCGATCTCGGCCCGCAGCGCGTCGAGGTCTGCCGCGGGGCCGTCCAGCCACCGACCCAGGGACAGTCGCAGCACCGCGAACGTCGCCGCCGCGCACACCTGGGGGTACCGCCCGGACTCCCCCACCCGGTCCGCGACCGCGGCCGCCAGGTCCGCCTCGGCCGTCGCGAGCACCGCGAGCTGCCAGGGCTGCAGGGCCGGCGTGGTGCGCGCGAGGCGCAGCACCGTCAGGTGGTCGCGGCTGGTGGCCTCGCCCTCGTCCATGACGGCGACGACGGCCTCCCGCAGCGCCTCGAGGACGCTCTCCCCCGCCGGCCGCGCGCGGAACCGGTCGACGAGGGCCGCGGCACCCTCCTGCGCCGAGGCCACCACCGCCTCCTCCTTGCAGGAGAAGTAGTGCCGGAAGGTCCGCGGCGCGACGTCGGCCGCCAGGGCGATCTGGTCCACGGTCACCCGCTCGAGGCCGTCGCGCGCGACCAGACGCAGCGCGGCGGCCCGCAGGGCGGTCCGGGTCGCGAGCTTCTTGCGCTCGCGGAGGCCCGGCGGCTCGACGGTCACGCCCGTCAGCATGCCGACCGGCCCCGACCCGCCGTCACGAACCCTCGGACCACGCGACCGGCAGCGCGTGCACCCCGAAGATCAGCATGTCGTTGCGCAGCGGGATCTGCTCCCGCGGCACCGCGAGCCGCAGGTCGGGCAGGCGCGCGATCAGCTCCCGGAGGCCGACCCGCATCTCGATCCGCGCCAGCTGCTGGCCCAGGCACTGGTGGATGCCGTGGCCGAAGGCCAGGTGCGGGGTCCGCTCGCGGTGCACGTCCAGGTGGTCCGGCGCGGGGAAGTGCCGCGGGTCGCGGTTCACCTCCGGGGTCGCGACGACGACCGTGTCGCCGGCCGGGATGGTGACGCCCCCGACCTCGACGTCCTCGGTCGCCACCCGGCTCACCCCCAGCTGGATGATCGAGAGGAACCGCAGCAGCTCCTCGACGGCCTCGTCGATCAGCGACGGGTCCGCGCGCAGGGCGGCGAGCTGCTCCGGGTTCTCCAGCAGCGCGTACACGCCGAGCCCCAGCATGTTCGCCGTCGTCTCGTGGCCCGCGCCGAGGAGCACCAGGGCGACGTCGATGAGCTGCGCGTCGGTCAGGGCCGGGTCGGCGTCGTGGGCGAGGCCGGAGAGCAGGTCGTCGTCGCGGTGGGCGCGCTTGCGGGCCACCAGGGCGGCGATGAACGAGTACAGCGCCCCGGCCGCCGCGGCACGGGCCTCCGGGGCCGCGGCGGCGTTCAGGGCGACGGCGCTGTTCTCCTGGAACTCGGCCCGGTCGGCGTAGTCGACGCCCAGGAGCTCGCAGATCATCAGCGACGGGATCGGGAGCGCGTAGGAGGGCACCAGGTCGGCGGTGGTGCCCGCCGCCCGCATCGCCTCGACGTGCTCGACGGCGATCTCGGTCAGCCGGTCCTCGAGGGCCCGCATCCGCCGCACGGTGAACTGGCCGACGAGCAGCGACCGCAGCCGGGTGTGCTCCGGCGGGTCCATGAACACGAACATCCCGTCGGTGCGCTCCCCCGGCGGCGGGGCGTCCGGCACGGTGCCGCCGGACTCGCCCGGCCCGAGCTGCGTCGCGTCGCGGTGCCGCACGCGGTCGCTGGAGAACCGGGGGTCGGCGAGGACCGCGCGGGCCTCCTCGAACCCGGTGACCAGCCACGCCCGGGCGCCGTTGCGCAGCTCCACCGGGGCGACGGCGGGTGCGTCGCGCCGCTCCAGCAGCCCGGGAGCCGGGTCGAAGGGGCGGTCGCGGTCACGCTCGAGGAGGTCGGGCGGGAGGACGCCGACCATGGCGATCGGCGACGACGTCTGCTCGTGCTCGCTGCTCACGCCCCGCACGGTAGACGAAGGTGCATGAACGGCATGTTTGCCGATCCGGCAGTGATCGGAGTGGTGTGCGCCACACGATCACCGCGTTCGCCGGGCGCATAGCCAGCGATCGTCCGGCGCCGTACTTTCCCTGGCTCACGGGTTCGCGACCGCGCGGGGGAGCGCGGGGACGGAGCACGACATGGGTGGCATGGACGGCCGGGTGGTCCTGGTCCTCGGCGGCGCGGGGGACGTGGGCCGGGCGATCGTGGACGAGCTGGTGGCCGACGGCGCCACCGTCGAGATCCTGGACTCCGACTCCGAGGCGGCCCGCGCCTGCGCCCGGAAGCACGGCGGGCCGTGGGGGCGCGTCACGCACCGCCCGCTCGTCCCGGACGCGTGCGAGGAGCGCCTCCGTGCCGCGGTCTCGCAGGTCGTCGCCGACCGCGGGCTGCTCAGCGGCATCGTGGCCCTCGACCGGGGTCCCGGGGAGCTCTTCGCCGTGCTGCGTGCCGCACGGGCTCCGCTGCGGGCGGCGCGCGGGGCGGCGGTCGCGATCGTGGGCCCGCCCGGAGGCATCCGGTCGCTGGCGGGCTGGCTCGCCGACGACGGCGTGCGGGTGAACTCGGTGCAGTCCGCGCCCCTCCCGGTCGACACCGCCCGGGCGGTCCACTTCCTGCTCTCCGACGCCGCCGCCGAGGTGACCGGGACCGACTGGCCCGCGGCCGACCGCGACGCCGCGCTCCCCCGGCGCGGCAGCCCGACGGGCTGACCCTCAGCGCCCCGGCGCCGGCACCGCCGCCCACAGGGCCGGGAGCCGGTCCTCGGCGTCCGCGGCGCGGGCCGCCTCGGCGGCGTGCAGCACCCCGAGGCTGAAGCCCTGCCCGACCTCACCGCTCGCGGCGAGCTCCAGCAGCGTCGCCCGCGTGACCACGGTGTCCTGGTGGTCGCCGAGCAGCTCCTGCACCGCCTTCATCCGCTTGCGCAGCCGTCGCGCCGGCTTGCGGAGGACCGGCTGGGCGACCTCGCTGGCGTAGCGGAGCCGCTTGGCCTTCTTGCGGGCCTCGTGGAGGGCCTCGTCGCGCTCGTGGCCTACCGCCGCTCCGTCGGCGCCGGCCATCGCCGCGGCGAGCTTCCGGTGGGCGCGGTCGACCTCGCGCGGCAGCACCGCGCGGGCGGCCCGCTGCGCCCGCTCCGTCGTCGGTGGCTCGGCCAGGAGGGCGTCGAGGGCGTCCAGCAGGGTGCGGTACCGCGCGGAGTCCAGGGCCGCGAGCGCCTGCTCCCGGGCGGTCGCGGCCCGCCGAGCGAACACGCGGGCCACGTCGGCCTCGACCGGGCCCAGCACCAGCGTCCGGGGCATCTCCCCGAGCAGCTCGTGCAGCCGCGCGTGCATCACCTCGGTGTCGCGCGCCGGGGCGAGCTCGCCCGCGAACCAGCGCAGCTCGTCGGTGAGCGCCCGGGTGCGGTCCCGCGCGAGCACCCGCCCGAAGCCCTGCAGCGCGCTGCGCAGCCGCCGGGCGGCGACGCGCATCTGGTGCACCGAGTCCTCGCGGTCCAGCCGGACCAAGGGGTCCCAGGCACGCAGTGTCCGGGCGTGGTCGGCCAGGTACCGCAGGACGACCGCCGCCGCGGTGTCGGGCTCCGGCGCGGCCGGGTCCGCGCCGGCGCGCGCCGCGAGCACCCGGCCGACCTTGGACGCGGACGCCGAGCGGCGCACCCCGTGCGCGGCGAGCCGGGCCTCGACGTCGTCCAGGTAGCCCTCCGGGGCCGCCGGCCCGGTCTCGACCTCGATCTCCTGCCATGCCTGCAGGTCCTCGCGCCCGGTGCGGTCCGCCGTGCGCGCCGTCACCTGGTCGACGACGAGCTCGGCCACCGTCCGGCCCTGCTCGTCGTGCGCCCGCCATTCCCGACGACGGGTCAGCAGCTCGGCGACCGGCTCCACCGGCCGTCCCCGCGTGGAGGCGCGCAGGAGGGCCAGGACCCCCTCGGGCGGCCCCGAGCCGGCCGGGGTCAGCGGGGCGTGCAGCTCCTCGCGCCGGTCGCCCGTGCCGGGCAGCTTGACGTGCCACCCGTCGTCGTGACCCCCGGTCCGGCGCCGCAGCGTGATGCGGTCGCGGTGCAGCGCGAGGTCGGCGGTGTCCCAGTACACCGCCTCCTGCAGCCGCTCGGTGGGTTCGTCCGGCACCGGATGGCCCAGCACCTCCCGCACGGCGTCGGCGTCGAGCGACTCGGAGATCCCCGGGCCCGCCGACTCGAACTTCCGCTCGACCTCACCGGCCGCCGTCACCGCCATCGCCGACACCTCCGTCACTCCCGCCCCTCCCCGCACACCCATCGAAGCGCACCGGAGTACCCGGCGGGAGATCACCGGGAACGGTTCAGCCCGCGGGTTCGAACCGGTACCCGCGGCCGGGCTCGGTGATCAGGTAGCGGGGGCGCGACGGCTCGGGCTCGAGCTTGCGACGCAGGTGCCCGAGGTAGACCCGCAGGTAGTGCCCCTCGGTGCCGTACTGCGGGCCCCACACCTCGCGCAGCAGCTGCTGCTGGGTGACGAGCATCCCGGGGTGGCGGACGAGGTGCTCGAGCACGCCCCACTCGGTCGGCGACAGGTGCACCTCGGTGCTCGCACCCTCCGGGCCGCGGCGCACGACCTTCTTCGCCACGAGGTCGACCTCGAAGTCCGGCGTGGTCACCCGCGGCTCGGCCTCCCCCGCGACGGCCGCGCCCCGGCGCACCGCCGCGCGGATGCGGGCGAGCAGCTCGGGCATGCCGAACGGCTTCGTCACGTAGTCGTCGGCGCCGCCGTCGAGCGCGGCCACCTTGTCACCCGCGTCGGTGCGCGCGGACAGCACGATGACCGGCATCGCGCTCCAGCCGCGGATGCCCTCGAGCACCTCCAGCCCGGAGACGTCCGGCAGCCCCAGGTCGAGCACGACGACGTCGGGCGCGGGCCGGTCGGCCGCCGCGCGCAGTGCCGCCGCGCCCGTGGCCACCGGGACGACGGTGTGCCCGTGGGCGGTCAGGTTGATCCGCAGGGTGCGCAGCAGGTGCGGGTCGTCGTCGACGACGAGGACGCGGCTCACGGCGCCGCCGTCAGCGCGTCGGGCGCGGGAGACGCGGGGCCGGTCTCCGTCCGTGGCAGCGAGAGCACCATCGTCAGGCCGCCGCCCGGGGTCTCCTCGGGCTCCAGCGTGCCGCCCATCGCCCGCGCGAAGCCGCGGGCGACGTGCAGTCCGAGCCCCAGTCCGCCCGAGGTCCCGGCGGAGTCGTGGCCGGAGAGGCGCTGGAAAGCGGTGAACAGCTCGGCGTCGCGGTCCACGCCCGGCCCGGTGTCGACGACGCGGACCTCGACCCGGTCGCCGTGGGCGCTGGTGCGCACCGCCACCGGCCCGTCGCCGCCGTGCCGGAGGGCGTTGTCGACGAGGTTCGCGACGATCCGCTCGGTGAGCCCGGGGTCGACCGCGACGTCGTCGGGGAACGGGCCGGGCTCGACCCGCACCCGCGCGCGGTCCTCCGGCCGGGGCAGGGCGGCCGCCGCGGCGAGGGCGATCTCGCCCGCGCTCACGTCGGCCCGGTGCGGGGTGACGGCCCCGGTGGCCAGCCGGCTGGAGTCGAGCAGGTTGTCCACGAGCGCGACGAGCCGGTCGCCGGACTCCTCGACGGTCGCCAGGAGCTCGTCGCGGTCGGACGCCGCGAGGACGAGCTCGGGATCGCGCAGGCTCGACACGGCGGCCTTGATGGCCGAGAGCGGGGTCCGCAGGTCGTGGCCCACCGCCGAGAGCAGGGCGGTGCGCAGGCCGCTCGCCTCCGCGCGCCGCGCCGCGTCGACCGCCTCGGCGCTGATCCGCCGGTTGCGCAGCGCCAGCAGCGCCGGCCCGGCGACGGCGGCGAACAGCCGGTTCTCCGCGGCGGTCAGGGTCCGGCCGCGGCCGACCAGGTGCGACCCCTCGTCGATCTCCACGTCCGCGTCGGCGTCCGCCGGGTCGCCGTCCGGGCCCTCGGCCGCCACGGGCACCTGGGCGCTCACCGTCCACGACGACTTCGCCCCGCGTTCCAGGACCGCCACCGAGTCGAACCCGAACGCCTCGCGGACCCGTTCGAGCAGGCGCGGCAACGGGTCCGAGCGGGAGATGACGACCCGGGCGAACGAGGCGAGCAGCGCCGCCTCCGCCCGGGCCTGCGCCGCCTGGGCGGCGCGTCGGTCGGCCCGGTCGACCACCGCCGCCACCAGGACGGCGATGACGAGCATGGTCGTCACCGCCACGAGGTCCTCGACGCGCCCGACCGTGAAGGTGTGCAGGGGCGGGGTGAAGAAGTAGTTCAGGAGCATCCCGCCGAAGAGCGCCGCGGCGACGGCGGGGACGAGTCCGCCGATGATCGCGGTGAGCACGGTGGCGAGGAAGAACGCCACCGTGTCCGTGGACAGCCCGGCGGCCGGGAAGAGCCACCCGAAGCACGTCGCGAGGAGCGGCAGCACGATCGCCGCGGGCCAGCCCTGGGCCGCCCGCCGTCCCCGCAGGAGACGTTCGAGCCGCGCCCACCACCCGGGCGCCGCGTCCTGCCGGTCGTCGCCCTCCGGCTCCACGTGGGACACCAGGTGCACGTCGATGGCCCCGGACCCGGCGACGGCCCGGGCTCCGATGCCGGGCTCGAGGAGCCGGGCGACCCGCGACCGTCGGGACGTCCCGAGCACGAGCTGAGTGGCGTTCGCGCCCCGCGCGAAGTCCAGCAGGGCCGCGGCGACGTCGTCGCCGACCACGGTGTGGAACGAGGCGCCGACCTCCTTCGCCAGCCGCCGGAGGTCCCGCCCCCGGCCGCCGTCGGAGATCGCGACCCCGTCGCCGCGCAGCACCTGCACGCACATCAGGTCCGCGGAGCCGGCCCGCCGGGCGATGCGTGCCGCCCGGCGCAGCACCGTCAGGCTCTCAGGCCCGCCCGTCACGGCGACGACGACGCGCTCGCGCGCCTCCCAGACCTCGTCGATGTCCTCGTCCGCGCGGTAGCGGCGCAGCGCGACGTCCACCTGGTCGGCGACCCAGAGCAGGGCCAGCTCGCGCAGCGCGATGAGGTTGCCGGTGCGGAAGTAGTGCGCGAGCGAGGCGTCGATCCGCTCGGCCGGATAGACGTTGCCGTGCGCGAGGCGGCGGCGCAGCGCCTCCGGAGTGATGTCGACCAGCTCCACCTGCTCGGCGGCGCGGACGACGTCGTCGGGAACGGTCTCCTGCTGGCGGGTGCCCGTGATCCGCTCGACGACGTCGTGCAACGACTCCAGGTGCTGCACGTTCACCGTCGAGATCACGTCGATGCCGGCCGCGAGGATCTCCTCGACGTCCGACCAGCGCCGCGCGTGCCGGCTGCCCGGGGCGTTCGTGTGGGCGAGCTCGTCGACCACGACGACCTCGGGAGCGCGCTCGAGCACGGCGTCGACGTCCAGCTCGGTGAGGACCGTGCCACGGTGGGAGACCGTGCGCCGCGGGAGCACCTCGAGGCCCTCGAGGAGCTCCGCGGTGCGCGACCGCCCGTGGGTCTCGACGAGCCCGACGACGACGTCGGTGCCCCGGTCGCGGCGGCGGCGGGCCTCGCACAGGGCGGCGAACGTCTTCCCGACCCCGGGCGCGGCGCCCAGGTGGATCCGCAGCTCACCCCGGGCGGGGTCGCTGCGCACCGACTCCCGGCCCGCGGGCCGGGAGTCGGACACTCCTGGACTGCGCTGCGCCGGGTCCTCCACGTCGTCCATTCTGGCCCGTCAGCGCAGACCTGGACGGGTGGCGACGAGGGCCGCGTTGAGCTCCGAGGTGTTGACCGTCGGCGCGCCGAGGACGCCGAGCACCCGGCCGTCCGTGGCGTCGGCGACCAGGGCGCGCACCTCGCTCTCGGGCAGCCCGGTCACGCGCGCCACCCGGGGCACCTGGAGCGACGCGTACTCCGGGCTGACGTCCGGGTCGAGGCCGGAGGCCGAGGCCGTGACGGCGTCGTCGGGGACCTCGGCGGGGGCGACCCCCTCCCGGCCCGCGACCACCGCACGGCGTTCGGCGACGGCCGTCACGAGGTCCTCCGCGGTCGTCGCCAGGTTCGACCCCCCGGACGTCGAGGGGTCGGCCGGGCCGAGACCCGCCGTCGCGGAGTCGGGCGCCGACGCCGAGGGACGCAGGTGGAACCAGGGGTCGGCGGCCGGGTCCGCCGGCACCGGGTCGATGCCGATCAGCGACGAGCTCGCCACGGGGCCGTCGAGGACGGAGCCCTCCGCGCGGTCCACCAGGCCGGGCAGCCGGGAGACGGCCCAGACGACCCCGGGATAGAGGACGCCCAGGACGAGGGTGGCGACGAGGACCAGCCGCAGGGCCGGCCCGAGCTGCCGGGCGAGGCCCCGCCACACGGACGTGTGCGCGGTGCTGCTGTCGATGGTGCTCACGTGGTTCACCCGATCCCCGGGATCAGCCGGACGACGAGGTCGATGAGAGGGATGGCGAGGAAGGGCACGACGACCCCGCCGACGCCGTAGACCAGCAGGTTGCGCCGCAGCATCTGCTCGGAGCTCACCGGCCGGAAGCGCACGCCGCGCAGGGCGAGCGGGATGAGCGCGACGATGACCAGGGCGTTGAACACGACCGCGGAGAGGATCGCCGACTCCCGCGTGGCCAGGCCCATCACGTCGAGCACGCCGAGCTGCGGGAACAGCGCGGCGAACATGGCGGGCAGGATCGCGAAGTACTTGGCGAGGTCGTTCGCGACCGAGAACGTGGTCAGCGCACCGCGGGTCACCAGGAGCTGTTTGCCCACCTCGACGATGCCGATGAGCTTCGTCGGGTCGGAGTCCAGGTCGACCATCGACCCGGCCTCCTTCGCGGCGCTGGTCCCGGTGTTCATGGCGACCCCGACGTCGGCCTGCGCGAGGGCCGGGGCGTCGTTGGTGCCGTCGCCGGTCATCGCGACGAGCCGGCCACCGGACTGCTCCCGCTTGATCAGCGCGAGCTTGTCCTCGGGGGTCGCCTCGGCGAGCACCTCGTCGACGCCGGCCTGCTCCCCGATGGCCCGGGCGGTCACCGGGTTGTCGCCGGTGACCATCACGGTGCGGATCCCCATGGCCCGCAGGTCGGCGAACCGCTCCGCGATCCCGGGCTTCACGACGTCCGAGAGCTCGACGACCCCACCCAGGAGCACGCCGTCCGGCGACACCCGTCCGCACACCAGCGGCGTCCCGCCACGCCCGGAGATCTCCGCGGTGGTCCGTGCGGCCTGCTCGCGGGCGGCCGGGTCGACGGTGCCGTGCTCGTCGAGCCACGCCAGCACCGCGGACACGGCGCCCTTGCGCACCCGGACCGTGCGCCCGCGCCCGTCGACGTCCACCCCCGACATCCGGCTGGTGGCGGAGAACGGCACGAACTCCGCGCGCGCCTCGTCGGCCGACGCCTCGGCGGGGAGCCCGTACCGGGTGGCGCACAGGTCGACCACGGACCGCCCCTCGGGCGTCTCGTCGGCGAGCGAGGCCAGCCGGGCCAGGCCGGCGAGCTCCTCGACGGACGTCGGGCCCGCCGGGTGCAGGGCGGTCGCCTGCCGGTTGCCGTAGGTGATGGTGCCGGTCTTGTCGAGCAGCAGCGTGGACACGTCGCCCGCCGCCTCGACGGCGCGCCCGGAGGTGGCCAGCACGTTGCGCTGCACGAGGCGGTCCATGCCCGCGATGCCGATCGCGGAGAGCAGCGCGCCGATCGTCGTCGGGATGAGGCAGACCAGCAGGGCCACCAGGACGACGAGCGACTGCGGGCTGCCGGAGTAGACCGCCATCGGCTGCAGCGTGACGACGGCGAGCAGGAAGACGATCGTGAGCGCCGAGAGCAGGATCGACAGGGCGATCTCGTTGGGGGTCTTCTGCCGCTGCGCGCCCTCGACCAGCGCGATCATCCGGTCGACGAACGACTCCCCCGGCTTCGCGGTGATCTCGACGACGATCCGGTCGGAGAGCACGGTCGTCCCGCCGGTGACCGCCGAGCGGTCGCCGCCGGACTCGCGCACCACCGGGGCGGACTCGCCGGTGATCGCGGACTCGTCGACGGTGGCGATGCCCTCGACGACGTCCCCGTCGCCGGGGATCGTCATGCCGGCCTCGACCACGACGCGGTCGCCGGGACGCAGCTCGGTGGCCGGGAGCTCAGACCCGTCGAGGCTGCGGGCCACGGTGCCGGTCCGCGTCCGGCGCAGGGCATCGGCCTGGGCCTTCCCCCGGCCCTCGGCGACGGCCTCGGCCAGGTTCGCGAACAGCACGGTGAACCACAGCCACACCGTGACGAGCCAGGCGAACACGCTCGGGTCGACGACGGCGGAGACGGTGACGACGACCGACCCGACCCACACGACGAACATGACCGGGTTGCCGAGCTGGACCCGGGGGTCGAGCTTGCGCAGCGCGAGCGGCATCGCCTCGAGCAGCGCCCGGGGCCGGAACGCCCCGGCCCGGACCGCGCTCCCGGTGCCGCGGGACGGCTCGGGCGGGGTGTCCGCACTGGGCGGGTTCAGGACCGACGAGGTCACCGGAGGGCTCCGATCGGGACGGTCGCCGCCAGGCCCTCGGCGATCGGGCTCAGGGCCAGGGCGGGCAGGAAGGTGATGGCGCTGACGAGGACGACGGTCGCCGTCACGAGGCCCGCGAACAGCGGCGTGCCGGTCCGCAACGTGCCCGCCGACTCGTCGCGGCGTGGCTGCGCGGAGAGCAGTCCGGCGAGGGCGAGGACCGCGACGATCGGCAGGAAGCGGCCGAAGAGCATCGCGGCGCCCAGCGCGACCTGGAAGAACGGCGAGGTGACGGTGAGCCCGGCGAACGCCGAGCCGTTGTTGTTGGCCGCCGACCCGAAGGCGTAGAGCACCTCGGACAGGCCGTGGGGCCCGCTGTTCGTCATCGCGTCGCGGGTCCCGGGCAGCACGATCGCCGCTCCGGTGCCGAGCAGTACGAGGGCGGGCATCGTGAGCACGACGATGGCCGCGCAGGTCACCTCGCGGCGCCCGAGGGACTTGCCGAGCAGCTCCGGGGTCCGGCCGACCATGAGGCCGGCGAGGAACACCGCGATGATCGCGACGACCAGGATCGAATAGAGGCCGGTGCCCACCCCGCCCGGCGAGACCTCGCCGAACAGCATGTTCAGCAGGACACCGCCGCCGCCGAAGGCGGTGTAGGAGTCGTGCATCGAGTTGACCGCGCCGGTGGACGTCCCGGTGGTGGAGTTCGCGAACAGCACCGAGGCCGGAATCCCGAACCGGACCTCCTTGCCCTCCATCGCCCCGCCGGTGGCGGCCGGCCCGTGCGCCTCCGCGGTCCACACCACGGCGAGCATCGCGCCCCACAGGGTCGCCATGACCGCGAGCAGCGAGTAGCCCTGCCGCATCGACCCGACCATCCGGCCGAAGGTGCGGGTCAGCGACACCGGGATGAGCAGGAGCGCGAGGATCTCCAGCAGGTTGGTCCACCCGTTCGGGTTCTCGAACGGGTGCGCCGAGTTCGCGTTGAGGATGCCGCCACCGTTGGTCCCGAGCTCCTTGATGGCTTCCTGGGAGGCGACCGGGGCGATCGCGGCCGGGTGGGTGGAGCCGTCCGCGGCGACCAGGGGGACGCCGGTACGGAAGCTCATCACCACCCCGCTCGCGACCAGGACGACGGCCAGGACCGTGGCCAGCGGCAGCAGGATGCGCACGACGGCCCGGGTCAGGTCCACCCACGCGTTGCCGATGCGTCCGCTGCGCGAGCGGGTGAAGCCCCGCACGAGCGCGACCGCCACCGCGATCCCCGCCGCCGCGGAGACGAAGTTCTGCACCCCGAGGGCCGTCGCGTTCGCGACGTGGCCCATCACCGCCTCGGGGCTGTACGACTGCCAGTTGGTGTTCGTGACGAACGAGATCGCGGTGTTGAAGGCGATCCCGGGCTCCACCGCGCCCTTCGACTCGCCGGTGGCGGTGCCGTCGAACGGCAGGAGCCCCTGGACGCGCTGGACCAGGTAGGTGATCAGCACGCCGACCAGGGAGAAGGCGAGGATCGCCAGCGTGTAGGTGACGGCGCGCTGGTCGGAGTCGGGGTCGACGCGACCGACCCGGTAGACCGCCCGTTCGACGCCCCAGTGCCGCTCGTCGGTGAAGACCCGCGCCATCCAGTCGCCCAGGGGTCGCCAGGCGGCCGCGAGGAGGACGAGGAGCACGAGGAGCTGCAGCAGCCCGGCTGCCGTGTCCGACATCAGAACCACTCCGGGCGCAGCAGTGACACCACGAGGTAGAGGAGCAGGGCGAGCGCGACGATCCCGCCGACGACGTCGCCGAGGGTCCCGCTCACCACCGCTCCAACCCGCGCGCCGCGAGCACCAGGACCGCGAACATCGCGATCACCAGGCCCACGTAGAGGAGGTCCGCCACGTCCGCCGTCCGTTCCGCTCCTGGCGGCCCCGGGTGGGCCGCCGTGCGGACGCCACCCTGCGCCGGGACGGGGTCGGTGGACCGGACGTTGACGCGTCGTTGACGCCGGGCGGGTGGGCGTTCACGTCCCGACGACGGCGCGCGGCTCAGCCCCGCAGGAGCGCGGCGATCACCGGCGCCTTGGCGCGCCGGTAGGCGGCCAGGTCGCGCCACTCCCCCGCCAGACCGCGTCGGACGTCGGTGTAGCGGCGGGCGGCCACCGGGTCGGCGCGGAGCAGGTCGCGGAGACGCACCGCATCGTCGATCGCGGGATCCGCCGGCGGCAGGACGCGCACCTCGACCGCGGTGGGGCACGACCTGTCGTCGGGAAGGGCGGGGCGTCGCAGGAGACCGCCGGGGGCCGGGTCCAGGTCGTACGCCTCCCGGAGCCCGTCGTCGGCGAGCTCGCCGATCAGGATCAGGTCGAGCTGGGCGACGGCGGGCAGTCCCGGCACCGCCGTCGCGCCCACGTGCTCGACCCGGGCGAGCGGGGCGAGCCGGCCGGCCCAGATGCGGGCCTCGGCGGGCCAGCCCGGGTCGGGCGGGACGAGGGCGACCCGCACCGGGCGCGGCCACGCGGCCGACGCCCGCTGCAGGTCGAGGTCCAGCCCCTCCTCGCTCACCGGCGGGTCAGGCGACCGCCGGCTCGAGGGTCCCGGCCTGCTCGACCTTCTCCTGCTGCACGACCTCGGGGCGGTAGTGCTCGATGACCTCCATGAACTCCCGGGTCTCCGGCTCCGGCACGCCCAGGAAGCGCAGGGTCGCCTCGATCTCGAAGTACACGGCGTTGAACTGCTCGTCGGTGATGTGGAGCTTGGTGTGGGCGGCGATCATGTCCAGGCCCGGGTAGCACTTCGGCCCGCCGGCCGCCTCGATCGACCAGGCGGTGACCAGGAACTTGTAGCCGGGCCCGTTGGCCGCGACGTGGTGCTCCGCGACGGCCGGGTTCGCGATGACGCCGGCGTTCTCGAAGAGCCGGTCGACCAGGACGTCGACCGCCCCCGCGATCGCGTAGGTCCCGCCGAGTCGTTCGAAGAGAGAGGTGCTGCTCATGGTGGTGGCCTCCACAGCATCGTCGGTGATCCACCTCACTGTCACACGCGAGCCGATCGTGCACAACCGGGTCTCGTTGCCGAGGAGACCCGGCTGGGCGAGGCTGTCGGCGTGCCGATCCGCGTCGAGGACGACCCGGACGACGACCGCGTCGTCGTCATCACCATCGACCGCCCCGAGGCCCGCAACGCGCTCGATCCCGAGCACCAGCGCGACCTCGGCGCCGCCGTCGCGGCCTTCGAGGCCGACGACCGGCGCCTGGTGGGCGTGCTCACCGGGGCCGGGGACACGACGTTCTCGGCGGGCGCGGATCTCAAGCGCCTCATCCCCGCCTACCGCGAGGCCGTCCGGGCGGGCGAGGACCCGGAGTGGAACTTCGGCGGCTTCACCGCGACGCAGCGTCGCAAGCCGCTGATCGCCGCCGTCAACGGGCACGCCCTGGCCGGCGGGCTGGAGATGGCGCTGGCCTGCGACATCCGGCTGTGCTCGCCGAACGCGACGTTCGGGCTCGCCGAGACGAAGTGGGCCATCATCCCGGGCGCCGGCGGCACCGTGCGGCTGCCGCGGGCGGTGCCGCTGGGCCTCGCGATGGAGATGATCCTGTCCGGGGAGCCGATCGACGCGGCCGAGGCGTACCGGACCGGGCTGGTGAACCGGGTCGTCGAGCCGGCGGATCTCGTGCCGGCCGCCTGCGCGCTCGCGCGGTCGATCGCCGCGAAGGGTCCCCTCGCGGTCCGGGCCGCCCGGGCTCGGGTGCTCGACGGGCTCGGTCTCGACCACGAGACCGCGATGGCCCGCGAGCACGAGGCGTTCCTCGCGGTCATGCGCACCGACGACGCCGTGGAAGGGCCGGCGGCGTTCGCGGAGAAGCGGCCCCCGCGCTACCGCGGCGCCTAGGTAGTTCCCCGGTCCCGACGGCCGGTCGGGGCGACCAGGGTCTCCCCCATGATGCTCGAGACCCGGCCCCACCCCGCCGTCGTGACCCTCTCCGCCGTCCATGCCGCGGTACTGCTCGGGGCGGGCGGCTTCGTCGGGATGGTCGCGCTGCTGCCGATCGCCATGGCGGCGGACTCGTGCACGTCGAGCAGCGCGGCGCTGCTGTGCACCGGACTCCCCCAGCTCGTCGCCGTCGTCGTGATCGGGCTGGGGGTGCTCGGGGCCACCGTCGTCGCCGCGCTCGGGGCCCGCCACGGAGGGTGGGGCGCGCTGGCCCACGCCCTCGGCGGCTGGGTCACCCTCGCGACGAGCCTCGTGCTCGCGGGTCTCGTGCTCTTCCTGTCGGCCTAGCTGTACTTCAACGACCCGTCGTCGAGATCGGCCGCGGGCAGGGTGTGGCGCTCCTCGGCGAACTCGTGCATGTGGGTCCACGGGGCGCGGTCGCCCTGCTTGAACATCCGGTCCTGCGAACGCATGACGTACCCGGGGTTGAAGTTCTCCGGGTCCGACCAGGGCCGGAGCTCGACGTCCGGACCCGCCGTCGGGGTCACCGAGCGCGCCCCCTTCTCGTCCATGTGCGTCAGGAGCCGGCTGACGAGGTCGGAGATGAGGTCGGCCCGCAGGGTCCAGGAGTGCCGGAAGTAGCCGAACACGAAGGCCATGTTCGGGACGCCGTCGATCATGATCCCGCGCCACGTGACGCGCTGCGAGAAGTCGACCGGCTCGCCGTCGACGGTGAAGTCGACGTCGCCGAAGCAGGAGAGGTTGAAGCCGGTGGCCGTGACGATGATGTCGGCCTCGAGCTCCTCACCCGACGCCAGCCGGATCCCGGTCTCGGTGAACGTCTCGATGGTGTCCGTGACGACGGAGGCCTTGCCCTCCTTGATGGACGCGAACATGTCGCCGTCGGGCAGCAGGGCGATCCGCTGCTGCCAGGGCCGGTAGGCCGGGTTGAAGTGCTTCTCGATGTCGAAGTCCTCGGGCAGGTGCGGACGCATCTCGTCGAGCAGGTACTGCCGGGCCGCGTCCGGCTCCTCCGCCGAGAGCCGGGTCAGCTCGTTGAACTGCTCGATGTAGGTCCGGCGGAGGATCTCGTAGGTCCACTCCTCGGGGATGTCGAGCGCCCGGAGCTGGATCGCGAGCTCGTGGGTCTTCGGCGCGGCGATCATGAACGTCGGCGTCCGCTGCAGCATCGTCACGTGCTCGGCGGTCTCGGCCATGGCCGGGACGACGGTCGCGGCGGTCGCCCCGGAGCCGATCACGACGACCTTCTTGCCGGTCCAGTCCAGGTCCGCGGGCCAGCTCTGCGGGTGCAGCACGGGGCCGGTGAAGCGCTCCCGGCCCGGGAACTCCGGGGTGTAGGGCTCGTCGTGCTTGTAGTAGCCCTGGCACATCCACAGGAAGCCGCAGGTCATCCGCACGGTCTCGTCGGTGTCCTCCCGACGGATCTCGACGGTCCAGCGGGCGTCGTCGGACGACCAGCTGGTGGAGACCACCCGGTGCTGGTAGCGGATGCTGCCCTTGAGGTCGTCCTCCTCGATGACCTCGTCGAGGTAGTTGAGGATCTCCTCGGATGACGCGATCGACGGTCCGCGCCACGGCTTGTGGCGGTAGCCGTAGGTGAACAGGTCGGAGTCCGAGCGGGCGCCCGGGTAGCGGTGGGTCCACCACGTGCCGCCACGGTCCGGGTGGGTGTCGAGGATGGCGAAGCTGCGGTCCGGGAAGTTCTCGCGCAGGTGGTGCCCGGCGCCGATGCCGGCGACGCCGGCCCCGACGACGAGGACGTCCACGTGCTCGACCCCGCCGGTGCCGGTGGTCTCGGGACGGGTCTCGGTGACGGTCATGGTGCTCAGGCCTCCAGGGCGGGTCGCAGGGCCGCGACGGCGTCGTCGACCAGCCGGGCGCCCGACGGCGTGGCGCCGAGCGTCCAGAGGAAGCCGTGGATCATGCCGTCGTAGCGGACGGACGTGACGGGGACGCCGGCCGCGCGCATCGACTCCGCGTACGCCTCGCCCTCGTCGCGCAGCGGGTCGAACTCGGCCGTCGCGACGAAGGCGGGCGGCAGGTTGCCGAAGTCGGTGGCGCGCGCCGGGAAGACGGTCTGGTCCTTCTCCGGGTCGGTGGCGCCGAGGTAGTGCGCCCAGAACCACTGCATCGTCGCGCGCTGCAGCAGGTAGCCCTCGCCGTTCTCGCTGTGCGACGGCGTCGTGAACGCGAAGTCGGTCACCGGGTAGATCAGCAGCTGGAAGGCGATGGCCGGGCCGCCGTGGTCGCGGGCGTGGAGGGACACCGCCGCGGCGAGGTGGCCGCCCGCGGAGTCGCCGCCGACGGCGAGTCGGGAGGCGTCGGCGCCGAGCTCCTCGGCGTGCTCGGCGACCCACTGCGTCGCGGCGTAGCAGTCCTCGAACGCGGCGGGCTGGCGGTGCTCCGGGGCGAGGCGGTAGTCCACCGAGACGACCACGACGTCGGCCGCGTTCGCGATGCTGCGACAGGGCCGGTCGACGGTCTCGAGGTCGCCGATCACCCAGCCGCCGCCGTGGAAGTAGAGGAGCACCCCGCGGGTCTTCTGCCCGTGCGGCACGTACACGCGGACCGGGATGTCGCCGGCCGGCCCCGGGATGGCGCGGTCGGAGACGGTGCCGACCTCCTCGGCCGGGGGCTGCAGGTCCAGGAAGGCGGCGGTGGCCATCCGGGCCTGGGGCACCGTCATGCTCTCGAACGGCGGGCTGCCCTGCGCGGCCATGCCTTCGAGCAGGGCCTGGGCCTCGGGGTGCAGCGGCACGGGGGTCTCCTCGCGATCGACGGTCGGGCCTCCTACCGTGACCCCGACCACACCGCGGCGCTTCGTCCTCCGGGGACGATTCCCGGACGGTGGCTTGTCCCTCGGATGGGGGTTACGGTCCTCGTGGCGGCAGTCACAGGGCGGTGGTCGCGTGCGGGAACTGAGCGGCACAGTGACCCGTCCGGACGCCGGGTCGCCGCACCGGAGGGCGGCCGCCGTCGCGGCCGCCCTGGCCCGCCACCGGGACGAGATCAGCGCCGCGATCCGGGACCTGCTCGCCTCGCGCATCGACGAGCTCCGCGGCGACCCGGCCCTGATCGACCTGCTCGGCGCGAGCGTCGGGGGCAACGTCGAGACGATCCTGCACGTGCTGGCGCACGACCTGTCCCCGCGCGGCGTGGAGCCGCCGCCGGCCGCCGTCGAGTACGCGCGCCGGCTCGCGCAGCGCGGCGTGCCGGTGAACGCCCTCGTGCGTGCATACCGGCTCGGTCAGGCCCACCTGATGGAGTGGGCGTTCTCGTGCCTGGACGAGGTGGCGGGCGGTCCGGACGACGTCGCCGCGGTCTCCCAGCACGTCGTCCTGACCGTCTTCGAGTACGTCGACCACGTCTCCCAGCACGTGGTCGCGGTCTACGAGGCCGAGCGCGACCGCTGGCTGGAGAACCGCCACGCGATCCGGGTCGCGCGCATCCGCGACGTGCTGGACCGCCGCGCCCCCGGAGGCCCCGACGAGCGCCTCGCCGTGGAGGCGGTGCTCAACTACCGCTTCGGGCCGGTGCACCTGGGGGCGGTGCTCTGGCTCGACGAGCCCCCGACGGCGGGTCCGGCGCTGGTCGTGCTGGAGCGGTGCGCGGACGGGCTGGCCGCCGCGCTCGGGGCGAACGGGCGGGCGCTCGTCGTCCCGTGGGACACGCAGAGCGCCTGGGTGTGGTGGCCCGGGGTGGAGTCCGTGGCGCGGGAGACCGTCGCGGCCGCGCTGGCGCGGGGTGGCGAGCCGGTCCGGGTGGCGTGCGGGGCGCCGGCGGGCGGCGTCGAGGGGTTCCGCGCGACGCACGAGCAGGCGCTGCGGGCCCGGGCGGTGACGCTCGCGGCCCGGGAGGCGGCGCCTCCGGTCACGCTGTTCGACGAGGTGGGGGCGGTCGCGCTGCTCTGCGCCGACCTGGATGCCGCCACCGCGTGGGTGCGCCGGGTCCTGGGGCCGCTCGCCGAGCCGGGCGCCACCCGGGCCCGGCTGCGCGAGACGTTGCAGGTCTTCCTCGCGACCGGCGGGAGCAACGCCGCGACCGCGAGCCGGTTGGGGGTGCACCCCTCGACGGTGAAGTACCGGGTGCGGCGGGCGAAGGAGGTCCGCGGCCGGCCGGTCGAGCCGGACCGGCTCGACGTCGAGCTGGCGCTGCTGGCATGCGCGTGGTTGGGCGCCGGGCGCTGAGGACCGGGACGGTGTCGGGCCCCTGACGCACACTCGCCGCATGGGGGAACCACTGATCGGGGCCGAGGACGTCGAGACGCCGCGGTGGGCGGTGGTGCTCGAGGCCACGGCGCAGGCCGGCGTCCTGGCGGTCGCGCGGGCCGTCCCGCGGACGATGCGCACCCTCGTCGGGTGGGCCTGGGCGGCCTCGCCGCGCTGGACGGTGCTCACCGGCGTGATCCAGGTGCTCTCCGGCGTCGTCACGGCCTCCGGGCTGCTGGCGACCGCCTCGGTGTTCACCCAGCTGCTCACGGACGGGCCGACGCCCGAGCGCGTCGTGGCGGCCCTGCCCGCCCTGGCGGTGGTCGCCGCTGCCCTGGTGCTGCGGGGCGGACTGGACGCGCTGTCCGGGGGCTCGAGTGCGGTCCTCGTGCCACTGGTGGAGCAACGGGCGCAGGACGAGCTGTACCGCTCCCTGGTGGAGACCGACCTCGTGGCGTTCGAGGACCCGGACTTCACCTCCCTCGTCGAGCAGGCGGGGCCGGCGCTGCTGCGGATCCGGTCGGGCGCACAGATGGTCGGCGATCTCCTCGCCGGGGTGATCTCGGTGGTCGCGGCGACCGTCACGGCCGGCCTGATCCACCCCGTGCTCGCCCCGGTCGTGCTGCTCGCGGCCATCCCGCAGGCGTGGGCGAACCTGTCGGGGATCCGGGTCATGTTCGGCTCGCACCTGGCGATGGCCTCCCGGTCGCGGCGGCTGTCGGTCACGGGGTCGTTGATCTCGGAACGCACGGCGGCCGCGGAGGTGCGGGCGTTCACCAGCCAGGACGTCCTGCTCGCCGAGCACCGCCGCATCGCCGCCGACCTCGCCGCCGAGGGGGTCCGGGTGGCCCTCCGACGCAACGTGCTGACCACGCTCGGGCGGGCCCTCTCCGGGGTCGGGGCCGCACTCGGCTACGTGGTGCTGGGGCTGCTGCTCTTCCTGGGCGGGCTGCCCCTGGCCCTCGCGGGCACCGCGGTGATCGCGATGCGGACCGCGGCGTCCGCCGTGGTCACCACGGTCACCGAGGCCAACTTCCTGTTCGAGGCGGGCCTGTTCATCGACCTGTACCGGGAGTGCGTGGACCAGGCTCGGCGCCACCGCCGCGGCGTGGTGCCGGATCCGCGGGCCGCCAGGCCCGACCCGGTGGAGCTCCGTGGCGTGTCCTTCCGCTATCCCGACCAGGAGGCCGACGCCGTGCACGACGTCGACCTCGTCCTGCGTCGCGGCGAGACGGTCGCGTTGGTCGGGGAGAACGGCTCGGGCAAGTCCACGCTCGCGAAGCTGGTCGTCGGGCTGTACCTGCCCGACGCGGGCGAGGTGCGCTGGGGCGGGGTCCCGACGACGAGCGTGGACCCGCGGGTCCTGCACGACCAGGTGGCCCTGGTGCTGCAGGAGCCGTTGCGGTGGCCGATGACCGC
Organism: Actinomycetospora aurantiaca; assembly: GCF_037401875.1. NCBI lineage: Bacteria > Bacillati > Actinomycetota > Actinomycetes > Pseudonocardiales > Pseudonocardiaceae > Actinomycetospora > Actinomycetospora aurantiaca. The sequence continues at coordinate 51,021 of NZ_JBBEGN010000018.1, forward strand.
CGCGAACAACGTGCGGATCGGGCGGCTGGGCCGCGCCGACGAGCCGGCCTACGTCGACGCCCTCACCCGGTCCGGGGCGGACGAGGTGTTCGACGGCCTCCCGCAGGGGCCGTCCACGGTGCTCTCCCGCGAGTTCCAGCAGGGCCGGGACCTCTCGGGCGGGCAGTGGCAGCGGATCGCGGTGGCCCGCGGGCTCTTCCGGGACGCCGCGCTGGTGGTGGCCGACGAGCCGACGGCAGCCCTCGACGCCCGGGCCGAGCACGGGGTGTTCTCGGCCCTCCGGGAGCTCTCCGCGGACGGTGACCGGGTGACGGTGCTGGTGACGCACCGACTCGCCAACATCCGCAGCGCGGACCGCATCGTCGTGATGGAGGACGGCCGGATCGCGGAGGAGGGCGACCACGACGCCCTCATGGCTCTCGAGGGGATCTACGCCGAGCTGTTCCGGCTGCAGGGACGGGCGTACGCCGAGCGGCCCGCGTAGTCGGTCGGGATCGTGACCTGTTCGTGATGTGCCTTTGGGCGGTGTCCTGGGCTCTCGGGGGCGTGATTGTCGGGGGGTCGCTCTAGTGTTCGAATCATGACGACGGCGATCGGTGCGGCGGGCGAGGGGCAGCCGCCGACGCCCGCGCCGATGCTGCCGGTGGACCCGTCGGGGTTGCCGGGCCAGTGGGTCGACGAGGGCATGAGCCGCCAGTTCGCCGCGGCGAACACCCAGGCCGCGGTGCTGTGCCGCTGGGTGCTGGAGTGCTCGCGGGCGAAGGCCGGCAGCACCGAGCGGGTCCGGGCCCGCCCGCGATCCGGGAAGATCGTCGCGACGTCGCTGGGCTGGTCGGAGAGCTACGGCGCCTCGCGGATCGAGTTCGCCCGCCAGGTCCTCGAGCGGCTCCCGCGCCTCGGTGAGGAGATGACCGCGGGGCGGCTGGAGGAACGCAAGGCCCACGACATCGTCGAGCTGGTCGCCGACCTCGACGACGCCCAGGCCCGCGCGGTGGTCGACGAGGTCGTCGGGTCCGCGCCGTCGCTGGGGTTCGCCGAGCTGCGCCGGCTGGTCGGGCGGGTCGCGATGGCCGTCGACCCGCAGTGGGCCGAACGACGCCGGGCCGCCGCGATCGCGCGCCGGCGGGTGGCGTTGCGGTCCGCGCCCTCGGGAGCGGTCGAGCTGTGCGGGCTGGACCTGCCCGAGGACCCCGCCCAGGACGCGCACGACCGCATCGTCGCCCTGGCCCACGCGGTACTGCTGCGCCTCAAGCGCGCCGGCGTCCGGTCGGTGTCGGTCGGCGAGGCCGAGTCCGAGGTCATGCTCACCCTGACCGGGCCCGCCGGGGCGGGGATGTACGACCTCGACGTCGTCGAGCACGTCACCTCCGTCCTCGGCGGCCCCGGCCCCGACAGCCCCAGCCCGGACGACGGCCCCGGCCCCGACCGCCCCGAGCCCGGCCCCGACGAGGGCCCGGACGATGACGGCCCGGACGACAGCGGCCCGGACGACGAGCCGAGCGCCGAGACCGGGGCGCCGACCGAGACGGGGTCGGACCCGACCGCACCGGTGGTCTTCCGCGCCCGGACCGTGCTGCGCCTCGAGCTGTCGACCGTGCTCGGGCTCGACCAGCGACCCGGCGAGCTCCCCGGCCTCGGCCCCATCAGCAGCGACGCCGCCACCGCGATGGCCTGGGCCCGCGCCCACGGTCGTTGGCGGGTCGCCCTGTACGACCCCGCCGGCGCCCTCGACCACACCCTCTCGATCCGCCCGCCGACCACCGGACCGCCCCCGGTCGGCGGGCGCCGCCGCCGACACCTGGTCGAGCTCACCGCCCACACCTCGGACCTCGACGCCCTCGCCGCCCGGCTCGACGACCCCGCCCTGCCCGCACCGGCCCGCGACCTGCTGCGCCGCATCCTCCACGCCCTGGCCCGTGCCCGCGCCCGCGCCACCGGCGACCATCCCGCCACCACCACCGCCGAAGCCGGGAACCGGTTCCCCTCGACCCGGCTCCGCGACTGGGTCACCGCCCGCGACCGGACCTGCCGCGCCCCGGGCTGCGCCGTCGACGCCACCCGCTGCGACCTCGACCACACGGTGTCCGTCCTCGACGGCGGCCGGACCGTCGCCGACGACCTCGGCGCGTTCTGCCGCCGCGACCACCGCTTCAAACACGACCCCGACACCGGCTGGACGGTCACCCAACCCCGGCCCGGGCTGTTCTGCTGGACCTCCCCCACCGGCCGGGTCCACCACCGACGCCCCCACCGCTACCGGCGCATGCCCGACCCCGTCGCCCGCGCCGGCCCCCGACCCCGCACCCCCGAGCACCCACCCGCCCGGCGACCACCCGGCACACCCCGCGCCAACCAACACGGCCTGGTCACCGACGCCTCCCTCGACACCGCACGCCACCTGCACGGGCGCACCGACCGCACCCCCTACGCCACCGACCGACCGCCCTTCTGACAGGGCGGCGGCCGGTCCGCACCCGTGTCACGCTGAGAGGCGTGAGCGACTCCCGCATCCTCTCGCGCCAGGACCTGGACTTCCTCCTCCACGACTGGCTGCGGGTCGGCGACCTCACCGACCGCGCGCCGTTCGCGGACCACGACCGCGACACGATCGACGCCGTCCTCGACCTCGCCGAGCAGATCGCCACGGAGCGCTTCGAGCCGCACAACCGGGCCGCCGACCTCGCCGAGCCGCACCAGGACGCGGACGGGAAGGTCGTCGTCGTCGACGGGGTCGCCGAGGCCATCGCGGCCTTCGCCGAGGCGGGCTTCGTCGGCGCCTCCGTACCCGCCGAGCACGGTGGCACCGGCCTGCCGTTCACCGTCGCCCGCGCCGCCCTCGCCTGGTTCCAGGCCGCCAACATCGGCACGGCCTCCTACCCGTTCCTGACGACGGCGGCGGCCAACCTGCTGCTCACCCACGGCACGGCCGAGCAGGTCGACACCTGGGTGCCGCCGATGCTTGACGGCCGCGTCTCCGGGACGATGTGCCTGTCCGAGCCCCAGGCCGGGTCGTCGCTCGCGGACATCACCACGCGCGCCGAGCCACAGCCCGACGGCTCCTACCGCGTCGTCGGCACCAAGATGTGGATCTCCGGCGGCGAGCACGAGCTGACGCCGAACATCCTGCACCTGGTCCTCGCCAAGATCCCCGGTGGACCCGCCGGAGTGAAGGGCATCAGCCTGTTCGCCGTCCCGCGCTTGCTCGCCGACGGCACGCCCAACGACGTCGCGCTCGCTGGACTGAACCACAAGATGGGCTACCGCGGCACCGTCAACACCCTGCTGAACTTCGGCGAGCGCGGCGGCGCCGTCGGCCACCTCGTCGGCGCCGAGCACGGCGGCCTCGCGGCGATGTTCCACATGATGAACGAGGCACGCGTCGGGGTCGGAATGGGCGCCGCCGCCCTCGGCGTCACCGGCTACCTGCACTCGCTCGAGTACGCCCGGACCCGCACGCAGGGCCGCGCCGTCGGCGGCCGCGACGTCTCCAGCCCGATGATCCCGATCGCCGAGCACCCGGACGTCAAGCGGATGCTGCTGGCACAGAAGTCGTACGCCGAGGCGAGCATGGCCCTCGGGCTGTACTGCTCGCGCCTCGTCGACGAGAAGGACACCCATCCCGACGACAGCGCCCGGGCGCGTGCCGCGCTGTTGCTCGACGTCCTGACGCCGATCGCCAAGAGCTGGCCCTCGCAGTGGTGCGTGACGGCCAACGACCTGGCCATCCAGATCCTCGGCGGCTCCGGGTACACGCGCGACTTCCCGGTCGAGCAGTTCTACCGCGACAACCGACTGAACCCGATCCACGAGGGCACCCACGGCATCCAGGCGATCGACCTGCTGGGCCGCAAGGCCGTGATGCGCGGCGGGGCCGGCCTCGAGCTCCTGACGACGACCGTGCGCGACACGATCGCCCGCGCCGACGCCCACGCGGAGGAGGCGGCCGCCCTCGAGGCGGCGCTCGTCCGGGTCGAGAAGACGACGGCCACCCTGCACGCGACCGGCGACCCCGACGTCACGCTCGCCAACGCGAGCGTCTACCTGGAGGCCGTCGGCCACGTCGTCGCAGCGTGGATCTGGTTGGAGCAGCTGCTCGCCCTGGGCGACCGGGACGACGCGTTCGCGGTCGGCAAGCGGGCGGCCTCGCGCTACTTCTTCCGCTTCGAGCTGCCCCGGACGGGTCCGCAGTTCGACCTGCTCGACTCGCTCGACACCACGACGCTGGACTGGCCGGCCGTCTAGTCCCCGGTCAGACCGACGGTGCGATCCACAGCGCCCGGCCCGCGATCAGCCCGAACACCGCCATCTGCACCAGCGTGATGAGGAAGCCGACCGCGCCGAGGTCGTGGGCGGCGACGAAGAGCACCGAGCAGGCGACCGGCAGGGCCACGACCCACCAGGGCAGCACCCGACCGCGCGCCAGCCCGACGGCGAGCAGCACCGGACCGAGCGCGAAGCCGATCACCATGGGGATCTGCCAGCCGGCGGTCATCACCGGCATGCCCAGGGCCTTCTCCGCGATCGCCATGGCGGCGTCCGGCCCGTAGGCGGCCGAGATCTGGGCGTCGAACCAGTCCTCGAGCACGGAGCCGGAGAGGTTCGCGAAGCCGAGGAAGCCCAGCGCGCCGCCCAGGATCGTCACGACCCGGCCCCGGCGGGACGCCAGGGCGACGCCGGCGAGCAGCAGACCCACACCGATCAGCAGGAAGCCGTAGTGGAGGATCGTCGCCGCGAGGTCGGCGCCGGCCGGGTCGGCCCCGTAGGCGACGTACATGCCCCGCGGCTCCGGCTCCCGCGACGGCGGGTCGAAGCTCGTGCTCACCAGGGCGAGCGCGGCGCCCGACGGCAGCGTGATCGCAGCCCCCCGGCCGGCCAGGGGGTACACGCGGCCCGGAGGAGCACCCGCGGTCCTGATCGGGGCGGACGGGGACGTGGACGGGGTGGTGACGGTCATGGGACTCACGCTCCGCTGATCGGTCGGCATCGACCGGGCCAGCGTCGCGCCTGCCGTCGCCGGTGTCCGTCCTCGCGCCGACGGTCGCAGTGTCACCGCCGCGACACTGCCGCCGCGTTCGCGGTGCACCGGTCGAACAGGAACCGGGCGTACTCATCGGCCGGGTGCTCCGCGAGCAGGCGGCGCAGGTGCGCCGCGGCCGGTCGCCACTGCGCGGAGGACATCAGGGCCTCCACCAGCAACAACCGGGGCGCCGCGGTGTCCGGGTCGTCCTCGACCACCCCGTCGAGCAGACGGGCCGCCTCGCTCCACTCCCCCAGCTCGCCGTGCCGAAGCGCGTCCTCCCAGTTCCCGTCGACCATCGCCACGGGCTCGGGCACCGGCTCGAGCGAGACCGTCGCCGGCCCGCCACGCCGCACCACCCCGTCGGCCAACGCCTCCGGCGACGGCACGACGACCCCACCGAGGGCCCGGACCTGTGCTGCGGGTCCGCTCGACGACGCGCCCGCCACCAGCACGGGCACGCCGTCGAGGGTGTGGTCGATCGCGGCCAGGAGCGTCGCGAGCAGCGCGGTCGGCCCCACGACGAGGACGACGGCGTCCGCCCGACCGACCAGGTCCACCACGTCCGCGAGCCCGGGCGGCATCGTGCCGGTGAGCACGGAGGTCGCGAGGTCGGCCACGTGGTGGCGGGCGAGGATCCGCTCGACGGTGACGACGGCCGGGACCCGCGCCCGCAGCGCAGCCGCCACCTGGGCCGTCGTCCGCTCCGCGAGGGCATGGGTCACCGACGGCTGCCCGGTCCCACCGTCGACGACCACGACCCGCCGGGTCGCGAGCCACCCCGGCGCGCTCACGAGCGCGTCCGTGCCACGAGCACCACCACGTCCCCGAGCCCGTCGAGGTCCAGCTCCGCGGCACACCACAGCCGCAGCCGGTCGGCGTCCTCCCGGGAATACGGGCCGAAGCTGTCCGTCTCCCCCGTCCGCGGGTCCGACAGGACCACCACCCACGGCTCCCCCACCTGCGTCATGCCACTCCCTCGCCTCTCCCACGACGAGCCGGATATCGGCGGTCGCAGGCGGGACGTCAGCGGTATGAGGTGGAGACGGTCAGATCGAGTAGTGCGCAACCGAGCGCGGCGTGTCGGTGACCCACACGAACCCTCGACCCGCTATCGAGCGACGCCGAGCGCAGCCGCCAGCCGTAGCGGGGCCGACGCCTCGTCGTGGCGCCCCTGGCGCTGCAGCGACCGCCCCAGCAGCAGCTGGGCGTACCCGTCGTCGGGACGGTCGGCGACGAGGCGACGGGCCTGCTCCTCGGCCCGGCGCAGCTGCGCGGAGTGGTAGTAGGCCCGCGCGAGCAGCGTGCGCACCGCCGAGGCGTCCGGCTCCTCGGCGACGAGCGGCTCGAGCTCGCGGGCGGCCTCGATCCACCGCCCGAGCTCGGCGTGGAAGGTCGCGCGGTCCCACCGGGTGCCGAGGGTCGCGGTCATAGGTCGATCAGCTCCTTCGGTTGAACTGTCAACTCTCCAACCGCCGTGGGGAACCGGACATTCCCGGGTCCTGCCGCAGCCCCGCGGGTACGGGTCCGGGGTGAGCGCACCGCTGTCCGCCGACGGCATGAGCGCCCGGCTGCGGGACCTCGTCCCACCCGGCGCCGACGTCGTCGTCCCCATCGCCCAGGGCGAACCCCGCACCCTGCTCGACCTGCTCGAGGACCTGGCCCCGGAGCTCGACCACGTCCGGGTCCACCGCATGGACCCCTTCGTCGAGCGCCCCTACATCCGCGGCGAGTTCGGCGACCACCTGCGCCACGTGGACTACTACCTCGGCCCCGGCTCGCGTCAGGCCTACCGGGACGGGACGTGCGACCTCGTCCCGAACCACTTCTCCGAGATGCCGCTGCTGCTCCGGCAGGCGACCCGGCGCAGCGTCGTGCTCGCGGCGGCCGCGGGGCCCGACGCCGAGGGCCGCTTCAGCCTGGGCACGAACGCGGACTACGTGGCCTCCATGATCGGCGAGGTCCCGTTCCTGCTCGAGGTCACCTCCGCGATGCCCTTCACCCAAGGGGAGAACCTCCTGACCCCCGACCAGGTCGCCGGGTGGATCGCCACCGACCGGGAGCTGCCGGTCGTCGCCCACCGCGAGCCCTCCCCCGCCGACCACACGATCGCCGGACTGGTGGCCGACCTCGTCCCGCACGGCGCGTGCCTGCAGATCGGGGTCGGCGGTACCCCCGGCGCGGTCACCGAGGCCCTGACCGACCACCGCGACCTCGGCATCCACACCGAGTGCCTCGCGAGCGGCCTGGCCCGGCTCGTCGACCTCGGCGTCGCCACCGGGGCCCGCAAGACCCAGCGCCCCGGCGAGCACGTCACCACCTTCTCGATCGGCGACGAGGCCATGCACCGCTGGCTCGACGGCCGGCACGACGTGGCCTTCCTGCCCGTGGAGTGGACCAACGACCCGCGCGTCGTCGCCCGGGAACCGAACTTCGTCTCGATCAACGCCACCACCGAGGTCGACCTGATGGGCCAGGCGGCGAGCGAGACGATCGCGGGCCGCTACTGGTCGTCCTCGGGCGGCCAGGCGGACTTCGCCCGCGGCGCGATGTACTCCCCCGGCGGCCGGGCCTTCCTGGTCACGCACGCCGCGACCCGCGACGGCCGCAGCCGCATCCGCGCCCAGCTGACCCCGGGCAGCGTCGTCACCACCTTGAAGAACACCGTCGACCACGTGGTCACGGAGCACGGCGTGGCCTCGCTGCGAGGGCGCTCGATCGCCGACCGGGCGCGGGAGCTGATCGCGATCGCGGCCCCCGAGCACCGCGACGAGCTGCGCCGCGAGGCGCGGCGGTTCGACGTGCTCCCGTAGCTGAGAACGCTCACAGCAGGTTCGCCGATCCGGGCGCACCATGGAGGCATGGACGACGACCACGCCGAGCGGGTCCCGGCCGAACCGTCCCGCCTGCGGGTCGGCCACGACGAGCGCCGCGCCGCGATGACGGCGCTGGACGAGCACCTCGAGGCCGGGCGCCTCGACGTCGCCGAGTACAGCGACCGGTCCGCGGCGGCGGGCGCCGCGGTCTACCGCGACGAGCTCGACGCCCTGTTCCACGACCTGCCCGAGCCGCACCTCGCCGCGGCCGGCACGGTCGTCCCGGCGCAGCCGCAGCTGCCCGACCGGCACCGGATGCGGGTGCTCACCGCGATCCCGATCCTGCTGGCCGTCGGCCTGGTCGCCCTCGTCGTCACGGGCTATGCGGGCGGCTTCGTCCTGTTCCCGCTGATCTTCCTGCTGATGGGCTCGCTCGGGCACCGCCACCGTCCGTTCTGAGCGGGTACGGTCCCCGTCGCGCCCACCGCCGAGGCCAGGAGGACCACCGTGAGCCGGACCGTCCGCACCGTCGTCGACGGGATGTCCTTCACCGAGTGCCCGCGCTGGCACGGCGGGCGCCTCTGGTTCGTGGACTTCTACACCCACGCGGTGTACTCGGCGGCCGAGGACGGCTCCGACCTGCGCACCGAGCTCGAGGTCCCGGCCCAGCCGTCGGGCATCGGCTGGCTCCCCGACGGCCGGCTGATCGCGGTGTCCGCGCGCGACCACCGCATCCTGCGCCGCGAGGACGACGGGTCCGTCGTCACCCAAGCCGACCTCTCGGGTCGCGTGCCCGCGCAGCTCAACGACATGATCGTCGACGAGGCGACCGGACGGGCCTGGGTCGGCAACTTCGGGTTCGACCTCATGGGCGGCGCGCCCGTCGGGCCGACCACGCTGTACCGCGTCGACCCCGACGGCTCCGTGACCGCCGCCGCCGAGGACCTGTGGTTCCCCAACGGCTGCGTCCTCTCCGGCGGGGTGCTGCTGGTCGACGAGACCTTCGGCAACCGGATCAGCGCCTTCGACGTGCACGACGACGGGTCGCTCGGCCCGCGCCGCGACTGGGCCCGCTTCGGCGACCTCCCGACGGCGACGGACCTGGAGACCGTGCTGGGTGGCCAGCTCGTCGTCGCGCCCGACGGGTGCTCGGTGCTCGACGCCGAGGGCTGCGTCTGGGTCGCCGACGCCCTCGGCGGGCGCGCGGTCCGGGTGCGCGAGGGCGGCGAGATCGTCGACTCCGTCGAGCCCGGCACCGGCGTGTACGCCTGCGGGCTCGGCGGCGCCGACGGCCGCACCCTCTACCTCTGCGCCGCCCCGGACTTCCTCGAGCACAACCGCCGGGACACCCGGGAGGCCGCCGTCCTGGCGGTCACCGTGGACGTGCCGATGGCGTGACTCACGCCCTCGCCGGCTTCTTCGGGAGGTACAGGTCGGTGAGGGTGCCCTCGAAGGCCTCCGCCGCCATCCCGACCGTCTCCGAGAGGGTCGGGTGCGGGTGGATGGTCAGCCCGATGTCGGCGGCGTCGGCACCGAGCTCGATGGCGAGCGCGGCCTCGGCGATGAGATCGCCCGCGGCCGGCCCGACGATGCCCGCCCCGATGATGCGGTCGGTCTCGGTGTCGAACAGGACCTTCGTCGAGCCCTCGGAGCGCCCCAAGGACAGCGACCGGCCCGACGCGGCCCACGGGAACGTGCCCGACCCGTAGGACAGGCCCTGCGCCTTCGCCTCGGTCTCGGTGACGCCGACCCACGCGACCTCGGGGTCGGTGTAGGCCACCGACGGGATGACCTTGGCGTCGAACGCGCTGGGCTTGCCGGCCGCGACCTCGGCGGCGACCTTGCCCTCGTGCACCGCCTTGTGGGCGAGCATCGGCTGCCCGACGATGTCGCCGATCGCGAAGACGTGCGGCACGTTGGTGCGCATCTGCTCGTCGACGGTGAGGAAGCCACGGTCCGAGACGTCGACCCCGGCCGCGTCGAGCCCGAGGACCTTCCCGTTGGGCACCCGCCCGACCGCGACCAGCACGGCGTCGAACGTGTCCTGCTCCGGCGCCTTCTTCCCCTCCATCGACACGACGAGGCCCTTGTCGGTGGCCTCGGCTCCTGTGCACTTGGTGGAGAGGAAGACGTTCTCGTAGCGCGACGAGATGTGCTTGGCCAGCGGCTTCACGAGGTCCTTGTCGGCCCCGGGGATGATCTGGTCCATCAGCTCGACGACCGTGATCCGCGAGCCGAGCTCGGCGTAGACCGTGGCCATCTCCAGGCCGATGATCCCGCCGCCGAGCACGAGCAGCCGCTCGGGTACCGCGGCGAGTTCGAGGGCTGACGTCGAGTCCAGCACCCGGGGATCGTCGTGCGGGACGAAGGGCAGCTGCACCGGCTCCGACCCCGCGGCCACGATGACCTGGTCGAACCCGACGACGGTCGTCGTGCCGTCGGCGCCCGCGACCTCCACCCGGTGCGGGGACAGGAAGCGACCGGTCCCCTGCAGCGTCGAGACCTTGCGCTGCTTCGCCAGGCCCGCGAGGCCCCCGACGAGCCGGGTGACGACGCCGTCCTTCCAGTCGCGCAGCTTGTCCAGGTCGATCTCCGGCGCGCCGAACGACAGCCCGTGCTCGGCCATCTCCTTGGTCTCGGCGATCACCTTCGCCGCGTGCAGCAGCGCCTTCGACGGGATGCAGCCGACGTTCAGGCACACCCCGCCCAGGGTGTCGCGGCCGTCGACGACCATGACCTCGAGCCCGAGGTCGGCGGCCCGGAACGCCGCGGTGTAGCCACCCGGGCCGGCGCCGAGGACGAGCAGCCCCACGTGCCGGTCCTCGCCCCCGTCCGAGGCGGGGGTCGGCGCCGTGCGGGTCCGGTCCGGCGCACCGGGCTTCTCGGCCTGGGTGGAGACCTTCTTGGTGGGCGGCGGCGTGGAGCTCGCGCCGGAGTCGCCCGCCCCGCTCGGCGTCAGGACGAGGATCGGCGAGCCCTGCGAGAGCCGGTCCCCGACCGCGACCCGCACCTCGGTGACCGTGCCCGCCACGTCGGCGGGGACGTCCATCGTCGCCTTGTCGGACTCGAGGGTGAGCAGCGGCTCGTCGAGCGCGACCTCGCTGCCCACCGCCACGTGGATCTCGATGACGGGGACGTCGGTGAAGTCGCCGATGTCGGGGACCTCGACGACGACGGTGTCAGCCACAGCGATATCTCCCTGGAGGGGCGGAGGGTGTTCGCGCCGCAGGTCGCAGGGCCGCGCGACGGAGGAGCGCGGACGTGCGCATCTGCTTGGCGCGGCTTACAGGAGGAGGCGGCGCTCGTCGCCCATGGTGTGCGCGACGTGGCGGGTGAAGCGGGCGGCCAGGGCGCCGTCGATGACGCGATGGTCATAGGAGAAGCACAGCGGCAGCAGGGTGCGCGGCTCGAACTCGGTGCCGTTCCACACCGGCGCCACCCGCGAGCGCACGACGCCGAGGATCGCGACCTCGGGGGCGTTGACGATCGGGGTGAACGCCGTCCCGCCGATCCCGCCGAGCGAGGAGATGGTGAAGGTCCCGCCGCGCATGTCGTCCGCGGTGAGCTTCCCGTCGCGGGCCCGCGCGGAGACCTCCCCGAGCTCCTTCGACAGCTCGACGATGCCCTTGCGGTCGACGTCGCGGATCACCGGCACCACGAGTCCGCCGGGCGTGTCCACGGCGACGCCGATGTGGAAGTAGCGCTTGAGGATCAGCGCGTCCTTCTCCGGGGTGAGCGAGGCGTTCACCGTCGGGAAGGCCTTGAGCGCCGAGACGCTGGCCTTCATGAGGAACGCGAGCAGCGTGACGCGGTAGCCCTCCGCCTTCGCGGCGGTGTCGAGCTCCTTGCGGTAGCGGTCGGTGTCGGTGATGTCGGCGTCGTCGTTGTGCGTGACGTGCGGGACGTTCAGCCACGAGCGGTGCAGGAACGGCCCGGAGATGCGGGTGATCCGCGACAGCGGCTGGGTCTCGACCGGCCCGAACACCGAGAAGTCCTGGGCCGGCACCTCCGGGATGCCCGACCCCTGGGCGGGCGCGGGCGCCGAGGCGGCCGGCGCCGAGGCACCGTCGCCGCCGCGCACGAACGAGAGCAGGTCGTTCTTGGTGATCCGCCCCTTCGGGCCGCTCGCCGTCACCTGCGCGAGGTCGATCCCGAACTCGCGGGCGAGCTTGCGCACGCTCGGACCGGCGTGGGCGGGCAGCTCCGAGGAGGGTCCCGACGACGGCGTCGGCGCGGGCGCCGAGGCCCCGTTCCCGGTCCGCTCGGTGGCGGGCTCCTGCGCGGTGGCCTCGGCGTCCGCGATCTCGCGGGCGTTCGACGGCGCGGGCGCGGTCGGCGCCTCCTCGACCGGCTCGCCGTCACCGGCGTCGAGCACGACGACGGGCGTGCCCTCGCTGACGGCATCGCCGACCGAGACCAGCACCTCGGTGACGAGCCCGGCGTGCGAGGACGGAACGTCCATCGTCGCCTTGTCGGACTCGAGGGTGAGCAGCGGGTCGTCGACGGCGATCGTGTCGCCGGGCGAGACGTGGACCTCGATGATCGGGACGTCGGAGAAGTCGCCGATGTTGGGGACGGTGACCTGGGTTGCCGCGGGGGCCGACATGCTGGATGTGCCTCTCTGGGTCAGACGTGGGCCGGCGCGGGCCGCTCGGGGTCGATGTCGTACTGCGCGATCGCGTCCGCGACCACCGAGGGCTCGATCTTCCCGTCGCGGGCGAGCGCGGACAGCGCGGCGACCGTGACGTAGCGGCGGTCGACCTCGAAGAAGTCCCGCAGCGCGCGGCGGTAGTCCGAGCGCCCGAACCCGTCGGTCCCGAGCACCTCGAAGCGCCGCCCGACGACGAACTGGCGGATCTGGTCGGGGAACGACCGCATGTAGTCCGTCGCGGCCACGACCGGCCCCTCCGGACGGCTTGCGAGCTGCTGCTCCACCCACGACTGCCGGGGTTCCTCGGTGGGGTGGAGCATGTTCCAGCGCTCCACGTCGATGCCGTCGCGGCGCAGCTCGGTGAAGCTCGGCGCGCTCCACACGTCGGCGACCACGCCCCAGTCGGCGGCCAGCATCTCCGCGGCGGCCTGCACCTCGCGCAGGATCGTGCCCGACCCCATCAGCTGCACCCGCGGCTTCGCCTTCGCGCGGCCCTTGCGCGCCGGCCCGCCGTCCTGCAGGAGGTAGAGGCCCTTGACGATGCCCTCGCGCGCCGCCTCCTGCACCGCCTCGTCGTCGAGACCGGGCATGGCCGGGTGCGGGTAGTTCTCGTTCATCAGGGTCAGGTAGTAGAAGACGTCCTCCTGCTCGACGTACATCCGCCGCAGACCGTCCTGCACGATCACCGCGACCTCGTAGGCGAAGGTCGGGTCGTAGGACACGCAGTTCGGGATCACCGACGAGAACAGGTGCGAGTGCCCGTCCTCGTGCTGCAGGCCCTCGCCGTTCAGCGTGGTCCGCCCGGCCGTGCCGCCGAGCAGGAACCCGCGGGCCCGCAGGTCACCGGCCGCCCACGCCAGGTCGCCGACCCGCTGGAACCCGAACATCGAGTAGTAGATGTAGAACGGGATCATCGGGACGTCGCTGGAGGAGTACGACGTGGCCGCCGCGATCCACGACGACATCGCGCCCAGCTCGTTGATGCCCTCCTGGAGCAGCTGGCCGCTCTTGTCCTCCTTGTAGAACATCAGCTGGTCGGCGTCCTGCGGCGTGTAGAGCTGCCCGACCTGCGAGAAGATCCCGAACTGCCGGAACATCCCCTCCATCCCGAAGGTGCGGGACTCGTCGGGGACGATCGGGACGACCCGCTTCCCGATCTGCTTGTCCCGCAGCAGCGTGTTCAGCACGCGGACGAAGGCCATCGTCGTCGAGATCTGCCGGTCACCCGAGGCCGCGAGCTGCGCCCCGAACGCCGACAGCTCCGGCACCTCCAGCGCCTCCGAGGTCCGCCGCCGCGCGGGCAGCGACCCGCCGAGCGCCTCCCGGTGCTCGCGCAGGTAGCGCCCCTCCTCGGAATCCGGCGCGAAGCTCAGGTACGGCAGCGCGTCGATGTCCTCGTCGGAGATCGGCAGGTCGAACCGGTCGCGGAAGACCGTCAGCTGCTCGCCGGCCATCTTCTTCTGCTGGTGGGAGATGTTCTGGCCCTCGCCGGCCTCGCCCATCCCGTAGCCCTTGACGGTCTTGGCGAGGATCACCGTCGGCCGGTCGGGCTCGTCGACGGCGGCCTTGTAGGCGGCGTAGATCTTCGACGGGTCGTGCCCGCCGCGGGTGAGCGCCCAGATCTCGTCGTCGGTCCAGTCCTCGACCAGCGCCGCGGTCTCGGGGTACTTGCCGAAGAAGTGCTCGCGGACGAAGGCGCCGTTCTTGGACTTGAAGTTCTGGTACTCGCCGTCGACGCACTCCTCCATGAGCTGGATGAGCTTCCCGGTCGTGTCGCGCTTGAGCAGCTCGTCCCACCGGCTGCCCCAGATCACCTTGACGACGTTCCAGCCGGCGCCCCGGAACAGCGCCTCCAGCTCCTGGATGATCTTGCCGTTGCCGCGCACCGGGCCGTCGAGGCGCTGCAGGTTGCAGTTCACGACGAAGATCAGGTTGTCCAGGTGCTCCCGGCCGGCCAGCGAGATCGCACCCAGCGACTCCGGCTCGTCCATCTCGCCGTCGCCGAGGAAGGCCCACACGTGCCGGGGGGCGGTGTCGGCCAGCCCGCGGCCGTGCAGGTACTTCAGGAAGCGCGCCTGGTAGATCGCCATCAGCGGGCCGAGGCCCATCGACACCGTGGGGAACTGCCAGAACTCCGGCATCAGCCACGGGTGCGGGTACGACGACAGGCCGTTCCCCCCGGTCTCCTGCCGGAAGCCGTCCATCTGCTCCTCGGACAGGCGACCCTCGAGGAACGCGCGGGCGTAGATGCCGGGCGAGGAGTGCCCCTGCATCATCACCAGGTCGCCGCCGTGCTTGTCGCTCGGCGCGTGCCAGAAGTGCTGGAAGCCGGTGTCGTAGAGCGTCGCCGCCGACTGGAAGCTCGCGATGTGCCCGCCGAGCTCCGAGGACTCCTTGTTCGCCCGCAGCACCGTCGCGACCGCGTTCCAGCGGATCGCCGACCGGATGCGGTGCTCGATCGCCCGGTCCCCCGGGTGCGGGGGCTCCTGCTCCACCGGGATCGTGTTCACGTACGGCGTCGTCGCGGAGTACGGCACCGGGGCCCCGGCCCGGCGGGCCTGGCCGATCAGCTCGTCGAGCAGGTCGTGCGCGCGCTCCGGCCCCTCCACGGCCAGCACGGACTCGAGCGCCTCGCGCCACTCGGCGGTGCCCTCGGGGTCGGGGTCGGAGGCGGAGTCGCTGGGGTCGCTGGGGGCGGGGTGCATGCGCAGCAGTCCTCGGTGATCGCTGTGGGCCGGGCTACCCACCCTGCCGTGCCGGGCGTCACGGCGAAAGCCGGACGGGGCGTCACCTGAGGGACCCTTGAGCTTCGGCCCCGCGGCGCACTGGATCGAACCCGAAGTCCGTGCCACCGCTCTCGGTGCATGGCCTCCGTCCCCGCGACGTGCCACCTTCTCCCGGTGGCGGTCCACGTGCGCAGGAGGACTCGATGACCAAGTTCGTCTACGACTTCGCCGAGGGCGACAGGAACCAGCGTGACCTGCTGGGCGGCAAGGGCGCGAACCTCGCGGAGATGACGAACCTCGGCCTGCCGGTCCCGCCGGGGTTCATCATCACCACCGACGCGTGCCGCGCCTACCTCGCCGGCGGCCGCGAGCCCGAGGGCATGGCCGCCGAGGTCTCCGAGCACCTGGCCGCGCTGGAGACGACGATGGGCAAGCGGCTCGGCGAGGCCGACGACCCGCTGCTGGTCTCGGTCCGCTCCGGCGCCAAGTTCTCCATGCCCGGGATGATGGAGACCGTCCTCAACGTCGGGCTCAACGACGCCTCGGTCCACGGGCTCGCCGCGCAGGCCGGCGACGACCGCTTCGCCTGGGACTCCTACCGCCGCCTCGTGCAGATGTTCGGCGCGACCGTGCTCGACATCGACGCGGAGCACTTCCACGACGCGCTCGAGGCGGCGAAGTCCGCCAAGGGCACCAAGAACGACCTCGACCTGGACGCGGGCGACCTCGCGGCCCTCGTCGAGACCTTCAAGGGCCTGGTCACCGAGCACGCCGGCCGGGACTTCCCGCAGGACCCGCGCGAGCAGCTCGACCTCGCCGTCCGCGCCGTCTTCGACTCGTGGAACTCCGAGCGGGCCAACATCTACCGCCGCCAGGAGCGCATCCCCGCCGACCTCGGGACCGCCGTCAGCGTGGTGTCGATGGTGTTCGGCAACCTCGGCATGGACTCCGGGACCGGCGTCGCCTTCACGCGCGACCCGGCGTCGGGAGCCCAGGGCGTCTACGGCGACTACCTGCAGAACGCGCAGGGCGAGGACGTCGTCGCCGGCATCCGCAACACGCTGGCCCTCACCGAGCTCGAGCGCATCGACAAGACCTCCTACGACGAGCTCATGCGCATCATGGGCGTGCTCGAGGCGCACTACCGCGACCTGTGCGACATCGAGTTCACCATCGAGCGCGGCAAGCTGTGGATGCTGCAGACCCGAGTCGGAAAGCGCACGGCAGCCGCGGCCTTCACCGTCGCGACCCAGCTCGTCGACGAGGGCCTGATCGACCTCGACGAGGCGCTGCAGCGCGTGACCGGCCACCAGCTCGCCCAGCTGATGTTCCCCCGCTTCGACCCGGACGCGGACAAGGAGCTCCTGACGACGGGGATGAACGCCTCCCCCGGCGCGGCCGGCGGCAAGGCGGTCTTCGACTCCGAGACCGCGGTGGCGTGGGCGAAGCGCGGCGAGAAGGTCGTCCTCGTCCGGCGCGAGACCAACCCCGACGACCTCGCCGGGATGATCGCCGCCGAGGGCATCCTCACCAGCCGCGGCGGGCGCACCTCGCACGCGGCCGTCGTCGCCCGCGGCATGGGCAAGACCGCGGTGTGCGGCGCCGAGGAGCTCGAGGTCGACGTCCGGAACAAGGTCTTCACGGTCGGCGGCGAGGGCCCGGCGGCCGGGCGCGAGGTGCGCGAGGGCGAGGTCATCGCGGTCGACGGGACCTCCGGCGAGGTCTACCTCGGCGAGATCCCGGTGGTGCCGAGCCCAGTCATGTCCTACTTCGAGCACGGCACGATCGACGACGGTGACGAGCTCGTCGTCGCGGTCGACCGGATCATGCGCCACGCCGACGGCATCCGGCGGCTGCGGGTCCGGGCGAACGCCGACACCGGCGAGGACGCGGCGCTCGCGCGGCGCTTCGGCGCCGAGGGCATCGGCCTGTGCCGCACCGAGCACATGTTCCTCGGCGAGCGGCGGTCGCTGGTGGAGGACCTGGTGCTCGCCGAGACCCGCGACGAGCGCGAGAAGGCCCTCGCCGCCCTGCTGCCGATGCAGATCGAGGACTTCACCGCGCTCTACCGCGCGATGGCCGGCCAGCCGGTGACGATCCGCCTGCTCGACCCGCCCCTGCACGAGTTCCTGCCCGACCTCACCGAGCTCTCGGTCCAGGTCGCGGTCGCCCGCGAGCGCGGCGAGCTGACCGACGAGCAGGAGGCGCTGCTGGAGAACGTGCGCCGCCTGCACGAACAGAACCCGATGCTGGGGCTGCGCGGGGTGCGTCTCGGCATCCAGGTGCCCGGACTGTTCGCCATGCAGATCCGCGCGATCACCCGGGCCGCGGCCGCCCTGGTCGACGAGGGGGTCACGGTGCTCCCGGAGATCATGGTGCCGCTGGTGGGCACCGTGCAGGAGCTGCAGGCCGTGGCGGCGGAGATCGCCGAGGTGGTGGCCGAACCGGAGTCGCTGGTGGACGGGGCGCCCGTGGAACACCAGGTCGGCACCATGATCGAGCTGCCCCGGGCCGCCCTGGTCGCGGCGGAGATCGCCGAGGTCGCGCAGTTCTTCTCGTTCGGCACCAACGACCTCACCCAGACCACGTGGGGCTTCTCCCGCGACGACGTCGAGAGCTCGTTCTTCTCCGCCTACCTCGACCACGGCATCTTCGGCGTCTCGCCGTTCGAGTCGCTGGACACCGTGGGCGTGGGCGAACTCGTCGAGATCGCGTCGTGGCGGGGCCGGGAGGTGCGGAACGACCTCAAGCTCGGCATCTGCGGGGAGCACGGCGGCGACCCGGACTCGGTGCACTTCTTCCACCGTGCGGGCCTGGACTACGTGTCCTGCTCGCCGTTCCGCGTGCCGGTCGCCCGGCTCGAGGCCGGCCGGGCGCAGGCGACGCACGGGTAGCCCCGCCGCTTGACCTCGACCGGAGTTCAGGTCGCACGCTCACGGGACCACACCGGACGCCCAGGAGGACCCGTGACCACGCCGACCACGTTCGAGGACGCCTACCGCCGGGGCGAGCCGCCCTGGGTGATCGACCAGCCGCAGCCGGCGGTCGTCGAGATCGAGCGGGAGGGCGTTCTCGCCGGCCGTGTCCTCGACCTCGGCTGCGGCACCGGCGAGCACACGATCCTGCTCGCCCGCCTCGGCTACCGGGTGCTCGGTGCCGACGCGGCACCGGCTGCGATCGAGCGTGCCCGGGACCGGGCCCGCCTCGCGGGCGTCGACGCCGAGTTCACGGTCGCGGACGCGATGGACCCCGTCGACCTCGGAGACCTCGGGCGCTTCACGACGATCCTGGACAGCGCCCTCTTCCACGTGTTCGACCCCGACGACCGCGCCCGCTACGCCCGCGCCCTGACCGGGGTCGTCGAGCCCGGGGGCCGGGTGATCGTCCTGGCGCTGTCCACCCGCGGGCCGGGCTTCGGACCGCAGATCGACGACGACGCCGTCCCGCAGGCCTTCGTCGCGCCCGACTGGGAGGTCGAGGCCGTCCGCCCGTCGACGTACCGAGGACGCGTTACGCACCCCGACCAGGCCGACGACCTCGGACGCGGGATCGGGGAGCTCGTGGACCTGCCCGCCACGCTCGCCCTGGTCCGACGTACCGGATAGCGGCCCGTCATCCCGACGGCGGGTCGGGCGGGTCGGGGCGACGTACCCGCCCGCCGACCCGGAGCCACCTCCCGGGCGGCGGAACGGGGACGGACAGCCGACGCCGCACCGGGTAGCAGTGCTCCACGCCGACCTGGTCGAGGGCGGCGCAGGTCCAGAGCACCAGGGCCGCGTCGAGCGCCGTCGTGCCGACCGGGAGCTCTCCGGTCCACCGTTGCCCGCCGTGGTCGGCCTGCACGAGCCAGGCCGAGCCGTCCGCCGCGGTCAGCGTCCGCCGGGTCGGGACGGCGGCGAGCCGCTGGCGCAGGCGCAGCCCGCCGTCCGGCAGCGAGACCGGGAACGCCCAGTCCACCCATCCGCCACGGCGCCCGCCCCGGACCTCGACGCCGCCGAGCCGAACGGCGAGCTCGTCGCCGACGGTGCGCATCTCGAGCGCCAGGGACTCTGCCCCGAGCGCCAACGTCGGCGGCCCCCCGGCGTCGG
This sequence comes from Actinomycetospora aurantiaca, assembly GCF_037401875.1. Taxonomy (NCBI): domain Bacteria; kingdom Bacillati; phylum Actinomycetota; class Actinomycetes; order Pseudonocardiales; family Pseudonocardiaceae; genus Actinomycetospora; species Actinomycetospora aurantiaca. Next base: position 70,319 of record NZ_JBBEGN010000018.1, read on the forward strand.
GACGGTCCACCGCCCGACCTCCCGCCCGTCCAGCCACAGCCGGCCCGTCGGGTCCTCCGGCCCGTGCATGGGCTCGTCGAGCTCCAGCCGCGCCGGGACGCCGGACGAGTACCGCAGCACGTCGTCGTCGGTCCGGTCGAAGCGCTCGTGCCACCGGCGGTTCAGCCCGACGACCAGACAGGTGGGGAACACCAGGAACAGCACGAGCGCCAGGGCGCCCAGCCAGACCCCGCCCTGGGCGGACTGCAGCGCGGCAACGACGACGAACGCGGGACCGGTGACGACGGCCGCGGCGCACCAGAGCATCCAGGGCCGGCGCCGGGCGCGGAGCGCCGCGAACCGACCCCGATGACGCGGACCGCCCCCGGGCAGCCGGCTGCGCGTGACGGCCGGGCGCACGCCGTGATCCTGCCCGAGGAGCGGGCGGTGAGAAAGACCATTGCTGACACATCGCGGTCGAATCGTCACGAGCAGTTCCGACAGAGCAGTTCCGACGCGCGGAGCGACCCGAATGGCCCGACCGGACGGGACCTGGGTCCATATCAGGTGCGTCCGTACCGCCCTAGCGTCGGACGCCATTCCCGACGATTCCCGCATGGCACGAGATCCATTCGCGCGTCCACGAAGGGCTCCCGCATGTCCGCCCGCCTCGCCGTCGCTCTCGCGAGCATCGCCCTCTCCGTCACCGCCTGCGGGACGCCCGCCACCCCGGCAGCCGGCGCCCGGCCACCCGGTCCGCCCCCGGCCTACGCCGCGGCGCTCGAACCACAGATCACCGACCTCATGCGGCAGCTCCAGATCCCCGGGGCGCTCGTCCACGTGGACGTCCCGGGTCAGGGGACCTGGCAGGCGGCGCTCGGGTCGGCGACGGTCCCGGCCGGGCGCCCGATGCAGCTCGACGACCACATGCGGATCGGCAGCGTAACCAAGACGATCACGGCCGACGTCGTCCTGCAGCTCGCGGGACAGGGCAGGCTCGCGCTGGAGGACCCGGTCTCGAAGTTCCTGCCGGCCACGCCGAACGGCGGCGCGATGACGGTGCGGCAGCTGCTCGACATGACGGCCGGGGTTTTCAACTTCACCGAGGACGACTACTTCAACCGGGCGCTCGACGCAACGCCGCAACGGGCCTGGACCGCCGCGGAGACCATCGACATCGCGATGGCCCACCCGCCCTACTTCCCGCCCGGGACCGGCTTCCACTACTCCAACTCGAACTACGAGATGCTCGGCGTGATCGCGGAACAGGTGGGCGGGAAACCGTTACCGCAGCTGTTCGCCGAGCTCGTCGCGGGCCCGCTGGGAATGAGCCGGACCTCCCTGCCCGCCTGGGACGACCCCGCCATTCCCCAGCCGCACCCGCAGGGCTACATGTTCGGCAACAACGAGATCGGCAACGCGGCCTACAACGCGGCGATCGCGGGCGACAAGGCCAACGCCCAGATCGCGGTCGCCCCGGGGACCCGGCCGAACGACGTCACGCTCCTCCCGGTCAACGGCCAGGCCTCCGGCGGGGCGATCTCCACCCTCGGTGACATGGCGATCTGGGCGAGGGCGCTCGGGACCGGGCAGTTGCTCACCCCTGGGCTGCAGGCCGAACGCACCAGGTACGGCGCGGAGTCCGGCTACGGGCTGGGGCTCCAGCGGACCCCCACCGGCCTCGTCGGCCACGACGGCGCCGTGCCCGGCTTCCAGAGCTCGGTCTACTACGAGCCGACGACCGGGGCGACGATCGTCGTGCTGACTAATCTCCTCCTCGCGCCCAACACCTACTTCGTCGAGGCCCTGCCCGCCGAACGCATCGTGGCGCTCGTCGCGCTGGCGGTGATCCGGCCGTGAGGTGCGTCGCTTCCTGACCTGCCTCGTCCCCGTCGTGGTCACCGTTCCCCGGGGAGACCGGTGCCACAAGCCCTTCCCCGTCGTTGACCAGGCCCGCCGTGGCCCGTGAAGATCGTCGGCGTGCTGGTCAGCCGCCGCTTCGTCGACCTGATGCTGACCTGTAGCTGCTCCTGTCGCTCCTTCTGATCGATCCGGTCCGCGCCCCGGGTGAACCGGCCCCGCGGCGCTCCCCCATGCGCATCGACAGAAGGATCCCTCGTGACCCGTCAGCTCCACCTCGGTGGTTTCCAGATCGCCTCGCACGTCCCGCACTCGCACGCCGCCTGGCGCCACCCCGCCTCCGACCTCGACGTGTTCGGCCCCGACTACTGGCACCGCGTCGGCCGCACGCTCGAGCGCGGCCTGTTCGACTTCGTCTTCTTCGCCGACCTCCTCGCCGTCCCCACGAACTTCGGCGGCGACGAGGCCGAGGCCCTCCGTCGCGGGACGCAGGCGAGCGCGACGATCGACCCGTCGCTGGTCGTCGCGAGCATCGCCGCCGTGACGCAGCGCCTCGGCGTCGCGGTCACGAAGAGCACGACCTACTTCCATCCCTTCGAGGTCGCACGCATCTTCGCGAGCCTCGACCACCTGAGCCGGGGCCGCGCCGGCTGGAACATCGTCACCTCGCTGAGCAGCGCCGAGGCCCGGAACTTCGGCCTCGAGAAGGCCCTCGACCACGACGTCCGCTACGACCGCGCGCAGGAGTTCGTCGAGGCCGCCGTCGCGCTGTGGGAGAGCTGGGAGCCGGGCGCCCTCGTCGGCGACAAGACCGCCGGCTTCTTCGCCGACCCCGACAAGGTGCACCGGGTCGACCACGACGGCACCTACTACAAGACCCGCGGCCCGCTGCCCACACCGCGCTCGCCGCAGGGCCGGCCGGTCCTGTTCCAGGCCGGGGCGTCGCCCAAGGGCAAGGACTTCGCCGCTCGGTGGGCCGACGCGATCTTCGAGATCGACCCGACCGCCGAGGGGCGCCGGGCCTACTACGACGACGTCAAGAGCCGGGCCTCGAACGCCGGACGCGACCCCGAGGACGTCAAGATCCTGCCGTCGTTCATCCCGTTCGTCGCCGAGACCAGCTCGATCGCGCGGGAGAAGCAGGCGTTCCACAACGAGCTGGCCGACCCGGTGTCCGGGCTCATCACCCTCTCCGTGCACACCGATTACGACTTCTCGTCCTACGACCTCGACGCCCCCGTCGAGCAGGTCGAGGTCCCGGGCTCGCAGGGCCTGTTCGACGTCGCCCGGCGCCTCTCGGAGCGCGACAGCCTGACGCTGCGCGACATCGGCCGGCTCTACGCGCAGGGCATCCTGCTGCCGCAGTTCGTCGGGACGGCGTCGGAGGTCGCCGACCAGATCGAGGCGTCGTTCACCGCCGAGGAGGCCGACGGGTTCATCCTCTCCGCCGCCCAGTTGCCGGGCACCTTCGACGACTTCGTCGACCACGTGGTCCCGGAGCTGCAGCGCCGCAAGCTCTTCCGCGAGGAGTACACCGGATCGACACTGCGCTCCCACCTGGGGCTCGACGGCTGAGCCCGGCATGATGTCCCGTCCAAACCGGACGGGGGAGCTGGCATGCGGGTCACGACGGATGACGGCGTGGGGCTCGCCGTCTACGACACCCACGACGGCGGGTCCCCGATCCTGTTCCTGCACGAGTTCGGCGGCGACCACCGCTCGTGGGCCCCGCAGTTCGGGCACCTCGCCGGGCGGTACCGCTGCATCACCTACGACGCCCGCGGCTACCCGCACTCCGACGTCCCGACCGACCCGTCCGCCTACTCCCAGGACCGGGCGGTCGCGGACGCGGTCGCGGTGCTGGACGCGCTCGGGATCGAGCGCGCGCTCGTCGTCGGGAACTCGATGGGCGGGTTCGCGACGCTGCACCTGGGCCTGACCCACCCCGACCGCTGCGTCGGGCTCGTCGTCGCCGGCTGCGGGTACGGGGCGGCGCCGGATCGCGCCGAGGCGTTCCGGGCGGACGCCCTCGCGCTGGCCGAGGCCTACGAGTCGCAGGGCAGTGCGGCGGTCGCCGCCGAGTACGGCAACCGTCCGGCGCGGCTCTCCCTGCGCGAGCGCGACGAGCACGCCCACGACGAGCACCTGCGCATCCTCGCCGAGCACGACCCCGTCGGCGCGGCCCTGACGATGCGCGGCGTACAGGCCGCCCGCCCGTCGCTCTACGACCTGCGCGAGCAGCTCGCGACGATGATCGTGCCGACCCTGCTGGTCGTCGGGGACCGCGACGACGAGGCGATCGACGCGACGCTCATGCTGCGCCGGGCCCTCCCGGTCGCCGACCTCGCGGTCCTCCCCCGGGCCGGGCACCTGACCAATCTCGAGTACCCGGAGATCTTCACCCGGCTCGTGGAGCTGCACGCGGCGGGCTGAGGAACCGTTCACCTCCAGACCAGCGGACCGCCACGTGGATCCGGCATGGTGCCGCGGTGCGTCCCGGGGGTGCGGTGTCCGCCTTCCACCGACTGCGCGACGCGATCTGCCGGGTCTGTCCGGTCCCCGTGCGTCCCGAGATGGTCGGGTTCCTGCTGATCAGCGGCACCACGTTCACGCTGGACCTACTGCTGATCACTCTGGTGCGCGACCTCGCCGGGTTCCCGGTCTGGGCCGCCTTCGGCCTCGGCTACGCGTGCGCCCAGAGCCTGAACTTCCTGCTCAACAAGACCCTCAACTTCGACGCGGGCGATCGGCCGGTGGGCCCGGAGCTCGGCCGCTACGTCGTCGTCGTCGCGATCAACTACCTCGGCATCATCGTGGGTCTCGGGGTACTGCTGGTCCATCTCGGGCTGCTCGACCAGGTCGCGCGGGTGCTCGTCGCGTTCGTCGAGGTCGTCTTCCTCTACATGGCGATGCGGTTCGTCGTCTTCGGACGGGACCGGGTCGCCTCGTCCTGGCCTCCGAAGCCGCCTCGACGATGACGGCGGCCCGGGCCTCAGTCCCCAGCGCTCGGGACGGTCGAGCCGGGCGAACGGGCGGTCTCGGCGACCCGGTGCGATTCGGCGAGGTAACGCTCGTATGCCCGTGCTCCCGGCCGGAACCACCAGAGGACGACCTGCGCCGCCCGGCTGCCCCGGTCCGCAGCCGCGATCAACCGGAGGTAGAAGAAGCCGAAGGTCCAGAACAGGACGAGGACGACCATGGCTACGCAGCAGGCGACCGCGGCGATCCTCGGCCCCGGGTCCGGCTCGTCCGGGACCGGCCACACCGCCGTGCCCAGGCCGACGAACAGCATGAAGATCCCCGTCTGGAAGAAGACGTGGAGTCTGCGCGCCCACGCCAGGTGAGCGAACTGCTCGCGCATGTGATCGAGCACCGGCGAAGACGGGACGGCCCCGGGCGCCGCCGCGTCGCCGACGTCTACCTGGTGCACCCTCGTCCAGTAGTAGCAGTGGATGGAGACAGCGAACGCGATCGCCGCGACGGTCAGGAGCAGGATCGTCGCGCTCGCCGCGGCGAAGCGGTCGGGCGCCTGCGCGACGACCCCGATCAGCGTGATGCAGAAGCCGGCCAGGAGCGGGGTGCCGGCTGCCGTCAACGTCTGCAGAGCATCACCGCGCCCGGGGTACCGGGACCGGCGGTGCTGCTCGTCCTCGACCTGCATGATCGGCACCCTGAGGGTCCGGACGTCAGGACACGAGCGGCTGTTCGGGCGAAACACCCGCAGCGAACGCTCCGACTCAGCGCGTGATCGGCGGAGCCCTCGCAGGAGGCGCTACGCAACGCCGACCTCGACCCGCGGCCCGAGTCCGAACCCCGGGTAGCCGGCCGCGGCCTCGTCGTCGCAGGTCGCGCGGTAGCGGGCATAGCCGCCCGCGTAGGGCAGGAAGACCCGGGCCTTCCCGGGGACGTTCGCGCCGAGGTACCACGAGCTCGCGGCCTGCGGCAGCAGGGTCGCGTCGGCGGCCCGGGCCACCTCGCGCGCCCAGACCTCCTCGGCCTCCGACGTCGGCTCGGCGACCTCATTCGTCTCCCGCAGCCGCTCCAGGAGGTCCGCGATCCAGTCGACGTGTTGCTCGATGGCCGTCGGCATGTTCGTCAGCACCGACGGGCTCCCGGGGCCGGTGATCGTGAACAGGTTCGGGAAGCCGGCGACGCCGAGCCCGAGGTGCGTGTGCGGCCCGTCCCGCCACGCGTCCCGCAACGAGCGACCGTCCCGCCCGCGGAGGTCGAAGGCCAGCAGCGGGCCGGTCAGCGCATCGAATCCGGTGGCGAAGACGAGGACGTCGAGCGGGTGCTCGGCGCCGCTCTCCAGCCGCACCCCGCCGGGCGTGATCGCGGCGATCGGGTCCGCCTTCACGTCGACCAGCGACACGTTCGCCCGGTTGTAGGTCTCGAAGTAGTGCGTGTCGATCGGCGGGCGCTTGGTCGCGAAGGGGTGGTCGCGCGGGGTGAGCGTCTCGGCGGTCCCCGGATCGTCGACGACCTCGGCGATCTTGTCGCGCAGGAAGTCGGACGTGACCTCGTTGACCGCCGGATCGGTGAGCACGTCCTTGACCGCCGCCCGGAACCGCAGCCCGCCCCGCGCCCACGCCGCCTCGTAGAGCTCGCGGCGCTGGTCGGCGGGCAGGTCGAGCACGTCGACGTCGGACAGGACGAACGGGTGCCCGTTCGTCGAGCCCTGCTGGATGCGACGGATCTCCGGGTAGTCCGCCTTCGTCGTCGCCATCTCGTCCTCGGACAGCGGCGCGTTGCGGGCCGGGATCGAGTAGTTCGCGGTGCGCTGGAAGACCGTCAGGTGCCCGGCCTGCTCGGCGAGCACCGGGATCGCCTGGATCCCGGTCGATCCGGTGCCGATCACCCCGACCCGCTTCCCGCCGACGTCGACGCCGTCGTGCGGCCACTGCCCGGTGTGGTGCCACCGTCCCGCGAAGTCCGCCAGCCCCGGGATGTCCGGCACGTTCGCGGCGGACAGGCAGCCGACCGCCGTGACCAGCCAGCGGCACCGCCGGGACGCGCCGTCCTCGGAGGTCACCGTCCACCCGTCGCCGGTCCACTCCGCCGACGACACCCGCACGCCGAAGGTGATGTCGCGGCGCAGGTCGTACCGGTCGGCGACGTGCTCCAGGTAGCCGCGGATCTCCTCCTGGCCCGGGTAGCGCTCCGACCAGCGCCACTCCTGCTCGAGCTCCGGGTCGAACGAGTAGCAGTAGTAGTAGCTCTCGGAGTCGCACCGCGCGCCCGGGTACCGGTTCCAGTACCAGGTGCCGCCGACCCCGTCGGCCTGCTCCAGGGCCTGCACCGAGAAGCCGCGCGAGCGCAGCCGGTGCAGCGCGTAGAGCCCGGAGAAGCCTGCCCCGATCACCAGAACGTCGGCGTCCACCCCTCGACCGTCGCCGTTCGACCGCCTCGGTGCAACACCGGACCGCGGCGCGGGGTTCCACCACGTATGGACCTGTCCGCCCTCGAGGCACTCGACGACCAGGGTTTCGCGACGATCCCCGGCCTGCTCGACCCCGCGACCTGCGGCGACCTGATCGCCATGTTCGACGACGACGGGCGCTTCCGCTCCACGATCAGCATGGCCCGGCACGCCTTCGGCGAGGGCAGCTACCGCTACTTCGCCGACCCGCTCCCCGAGCCGGTCGCCGGGCTCCGACGGGACCTGTACCCGCCGCTGGCGGAGGTCGCGAACCGCTGGGCCGCGGTCCTCGACGAGCCGACGGTCCCGGACTCCCACGACGAGTACCGGCAGCGGTGTGCGGCCGCGGGCCAGACGAAGCCGACGCCGCTGCTGCTGCGCTACGGCCCGTCCGGCTACAACTGCCTGCACCAGGACGTCTACGGCGAGCTGGTCTTCCCGCTGCAGGTGCTCGTGATGCTCTCCGAGCCCGACGTCGACTTCACCGGCGGCGAGAGCGTGTTCGTCGAGCAGCGGCCCCGCCAGCAGTCCCGGGCCGCCGTCGGCCGGCCCGGCCGGGGCGACGCGATCGTCTTCCCGGTGCACCACCGGCCCCGCCGCGGCGCCCGCGGGTACCACCGCGTCCAGATGCGCCACGGGGTGTCGACGGTGCACTCGGGCTCGCGCCACGTCCTGGGGATCATCTTCCACGACGCTCGTTAACCTCGTCCCCCGTGCGCCTGTCCCACCACGTCGCCGCAGGGGTCGACTCGCCGATGGCGGCCGCCTACGACGCGGTCGCGACGGCGGCTGGGCGCCGGCCCCTGCTCGACCTCGCCCGGGCGGCGCCCGCCTACCCGCCCGCACCGGAGGTCGTCGAGCACGCCGCGTCCGTCGCCGCCGACGCCCGCTACGCCGCCCAGGCCGGCCTGCCGCACCTCCGCGAGGCGTTCGCCGCCGACCTGCGCGCGGACCACGGCGGCGACGTCACCGCCGACGACCTCGTCGTCACCGCCGGCTGCAACCAGGCCTTCTGCCTGGTCGCCGATGCCCTCTGCGGTCCCGGCGACGCGGTCGTCACGCCCCGCCCGACGTACTTCAACCACACCATGTGGCTGCGCATGCGCGGCGTCGAGCCGGTGGTGCTCGAGCCGGACGCCGACCTCGTCCCGCGGGCGGCCGACGCCGAGGCCCTGGTCGGCCCCCGCACCCGCGCGATCGTGCTCGTCACCCCCGGCAACCCGAGCGGCGTCGAGGTCCCGCCCGACGAGCTCGCCGCCTTCGCCGACCTCGCCCGCCGTCACGACCTCGCCCTGGTCCTCGACGAGACCTACCGCGCCTTCCGCGCCACGCCGGCGCACGCGCTGTACTCGGAGCCCGACTGGCGCGACACCGTCGTCACCCTGCACAGCTTCTCCAAGGACCTCGCGCTCGCGGGCTACCGCGTGGGCGCCCTCGCGGGCGGCGAGGCCCTGCGGCGGCAGGCGCTCAAGCTGCTGGACTGCGTGGCGATCGGCGCGCCGCGCATCGGGCAGGAGGCCGCCTGGGCCGGCCTGACGAGGGCCGGCGCCTGGCGGCGCGAGCGGGCGGTCGAGGTCGCGGCACGGCGGGACGCATTCGTGACGGCGATGCGCGAGCGGCCGGGCGGGTTCGAGGTCCTCGTGAGCGGCGGCTTCTTCGCCTGGGTCCGGCACCCGTCCGACCGGCCCACGCCCGCCGTCGTGAAGGCCCTGCTGACCGAGCAGGACGTGCTCGTCATGGCCGGCACCGACTTCCAGACCGTCGACGACGGCGCGATGCGGGTCAGCGTCGGGAACCTCTCCGGCGACGACCTCGACGACCTGCTCGGACGACTGCGGCAGTTCGGCGCCTGAGCCCTGCTGGTGGCCGACCTCGTGCGCACGGCGGTGCGCTGACCCCCGGGGCGGTCGGGGCCCGGTCAGTGCTCCAGCACGATCCGCAGGATCACGACGACGAAGCCCACGGCGAACGCCCCGACCGCCCCGAGGACGACTGCCCACCAGCGGTGCACCGCCCGCCAGCCCCCGACCCCGCCGAGGGCGACCAGCACGACCCACCCGAGGTCGATGATGATGTTCACCGACTCCTCGGGGCCCTGGGCGCCGTGGAACCCGGTGAGCGCGACGATCGCGACGACGAGCAGCGGCCCGATCGCCAGCAGCAGGTACTGCGCGGCGTGCGCGGTCAGGGCGAGCAGGCGCCGTCCCGACGGCGGCGACCGGTCGGCGTTGATCGCCGCGAGCACGGAGGCGAACAGGTGCGCCGCGAAGGTGGCGACGAGCGGCCCCAGGGTCACCTGGACCACCTCGGCGAAGTCCTCCACGCCGTCGTCGAGCGCGACCGCGAGCACGGTCATCAGCACGACCGTGCCGTACACCGCCGGCTCCACGTCCAGCGCGAACCGACCCCACCGGACGAGCTTCAGCCGCTCCCGCCCGCGTTGCACCACCGTCGCCATGCCGCCCCCGTCCACCTCGAGGAGACACCGTAGTGAGGTGGACGTGACGAGCGTCAGTCCCAGGAGTGGAACCCCTGCCCCGACTTCCGCCCGAGCTCGCCGCGCTCCACCTTGTCGCGCAGCAGCTGCGGCGGGGCGAACCGCTCCCCCAGCTCGCGCTCGAGGTGCTCGGCGATCGCCAGCCGGACGTCGAGCCCGACGACGTCGGTGAGCCTCAGCGGACCCATCGGCCAGCGGTAGCCCAGCTCCATCCCGGTGTCGATGTCCTCGGCGCTCGCGACGCCCTCCTCGACCATCCGGATCGCCTCGAGCCCGACGACCAGGCCGAGCCGGGAGGTCGCGAAGCCCGGCGAGTCGTCGACGACGATCGGGGTCTTGCCGAGGTCGCCGACCCACTCCCGGGCACGGTCCACCGTCGCGTCCGAGGTCTGCGGGGTCCGGATCAGCTCCACCAGCTTCTGCGCGGGCACGGGGTTGAAGAAGTGCATCCCGATGACCCGCTCGGCCGGCAGCTCCGCCCCGATCGCCGCGACCGACAACGACGAGGTGTTCGACGCCAGGACCGCGTCCGGGCACCGCCGCGCGACGTCGCCGAGGATCTGCTGCTTCAGGTCGATCCGCTCCGGGACCGCCTCGACGACGAGGCCCGCGTCGTCCGGCAGCTCCCCGGCCCCGACCACGAAGCGCACCCGCTCCAGCAGCGAGTCCACGGTGGTCCCCTCGGGCAGTTTCCCGCGGTCCGCGGCCCCCTGCAGGCTCGTCCCGACGGCGGATCGGGCCGCGTCCGCGCGCTCCTCGTCGCTCTCCACCACGGCCAGCCGGGCCGCACCCGCCGTCAGGAGGACGTGGGCGATCCCCGCGCCCATCGTGCCGCCACCGATGACACCGACGCTCTCGGGAATCGTCATGCGCAGCACCCTGGCGCAGATCCCGGGTTCGAGCTGAACGAGACTTGCCCGTTCCGGAACCGACTAGTATCGTTACTGGCGTCGCAGCCGCCGCCGGCCCGCTGCCGAAGGGGAAGAGGAATCCTCATGTTCGCCGCGTTCGCGCAGATCAACTGGCTCGCCGTCGTCATCGCCACCGTGGCCTCCGCCGTCCTCGGGGGGCTGTACTTCGGCGCGGTGGTCGGCAAGCAGTACCTGCGGGTGCTGGGCCGCGAGGGTCAGGAGGCGCCGAAGCCGTCCCCGGTCGCGGCCGTGGGGCCGCTCGTCTGCGGCTTCCTGGTCGTCCTCGCGAGTGCGGTGCTCGTCGCCGCACTGGGCCTGACCACCGTGGGCGACGCGCTCGTCTTCGGGCTCGTCGTCGGGATCGGCTACCTGCTCGCGATGACGTTCCAGATCGCGATCAACCCGAACTTCCCCCACCCGCTGCGCTACGGGGCGCTCAACGCCCCCTACTTCCTGGTGACGAGCCTCGTCACCAGCGTGCTGCTCGTCCTGGTCTGAGGTCGACCGTCCCGAGGCCCCGGCTCCCGTGCCGGGGCCTCCCGGCGTTCCGGAGGAGGATGATCCGCGATGACCGACGAACCCGCGCGACGTTCCCGCGGTGGGCGACCCCGCGACGCGAGCCGCGACGCGGCCATCGTCGCCGCGGCGCTCGACGTCCTCTCCGAGCACGGCTACGAGCGCATGACGATGGACCAGGTCGCCCGCCGGGCCGGGGCGGGCAAGGCCACGCTCTACCGCCGCTGGCCCTCCAAGGCCGAGCTCGTCGCGCACGCCGTGGCGCAGTTCGACCGGACGCCCACGCTCGAGGACCTGCCCGACACCGGGACCCTGCGCGGCGACCTGCTCGCCCTCATGCGTCCGCAGACCGACGAGGACGACCGTCGCGCACTCGCCGTCGCCTCGGGCATCGCGTCGTTGCTGTCGGCCGAACCCGCCCTGGCCGACGCGGCGGGCACCGCGCTCGTCGAGCCGTTCGTGGCCTCGCAGCGCCTGCTGATCCGGCGCGCGATCGAGCGGGGCGAGGTCCGCGACGACGTCGACGTCGACACGGTCGCCCACGTGACGCCCTCGATGACCGCGTTCCGCCTCGTCGTCCAACGCAAGCCGGTCGACGTCGACCTCCTCGCCCGCCTCGTCGACGCCGTCGTCCTGCCCGCGTGTGGCCTGCGGCCAGGTGAGCACCGAGTGGGCCCATGACCCCACTGGATGCTCACCTGCCGCAGGCACCTCCCTTGCGTTCGGACCCCGCCGTCGGGCACCATCGGTAACCGAACGAACATTCGGGAGGGCATGGCCGTGGACCGCGACGAGCAGGAGTTGGCCGAGGCGTTCGACGCCACGGTGGCCGCCGAGGGCCGGATCGAGCCGCGGGACTGGATGCCCGAGGGCTACCGGAAGACGCTGATCCGGCAGATCGCGCAGCACGCGCACTCCGAGATCATCGGCATGCAGCCCGAGGGCAACTGGATTCTCCGCGCCCCGAGCCTGCGGCGGAAGGCCATCCTCCTGGCGAAGGTCCAGGACGAGGCCGGTCACGGGCTCTACCTGTACTCCGCGACCGAGACCCTCGGCGTCGACCGCACCGAGCTCACCGAGAAGCTCATCGACTCACGGCAGAAGTACTCGTCGATCTTCAACTACCCGACGCTGACCTACGCCGACATCGGCGTCATCGGCTGGCTCGTCGACGGCGCCGCGATCTGCAACCAGGTCCCGCTCTGCCGCTCCAGCTACGGGCCGTACGCCCGGGCGATGGTGCGGATCTGCAAGGAGGAGTCGTTCCACCAGCGCCAGGGCTTCGAGCTCCTGATGACGCTGATGGCCGGCACCGACGCACAGCGCGAGATGGTCCAGGACGCGGTGGACCGCTGGTGGTGGCCCTCGCTGATGATGTTCGGCCCGGCCGACGGCGACTCCCCCAACACCCAGCAGTCCATGGCGTGGCGGATCAAGCGGCACACCAACGACGAGCTGCGCCAGCGCTACGTCGACATGACCGTCCCGCAGGCCGCCGCCCTCGGCGTGACGCTGCCCGACCCCGAGCTGCGCTGGAACGACGAGCGACAGGCGCACGACTTCGGCGCGATCGACTGGGACGAGTTCACCGCAGTCGTGAAGGGCGCCGGGCCGTGCAACGCCCAGCGCCTGGCCCACCGCCGCGCCGCGCACGAGGGCGGGCAGTGGGTCCGCGACGCGGCCTCCGCGTACGCGGCGAAGCAGCAGACCCGTCGTCGGGAAGGCGCGGCAGCATGAGCATGGCCGACGACGTCACCGCCCACCCCGAGGGCGAGCCGACGATCCAGCCGGGAGTCACCCCGGACCGCACCTGGCCGCTCTACGAGGTGTTCGTCCGCGGCAAGCGCGGGCTGAACCACGTGCACGTCGGGTCGCTGCACGCCCCCGACGACCACATGGCCCTGCACAACGCCCGCAACCTCTACACCCGGCGCAACGAGGGCGTGTCGATCTGGGTCGTGCGCGCCGACGCGATCACCGCGTCGAGCCCGGACGAGAAGGACCCGTTCTTCTCCCCCTCGGCCGACAAGGTCTACCGCCACCCCACGTTCTACGAGATCCCCGAGGACGTGCCGCACCTGTGAGCGCCACGGACAGCGACAACGTCTACGACGCCCTCGCCGAGGCGGACCACGAGGGTCGGTGGGCCTACGGCGCCGGGTTCGACGAGACCGTCGTCGAGGTCACCGCACCCGCGCCGGAGGGTGTCGACCGCGAGGACCTCGCCGCGTACTGCCTCATGCTCGCCGACGACGCGCTCGTCGCCTCCCAGCGGCTCTCCGAGTGGGCCACGCACGCGCCGGAGCTCGAGGAGGAGGTGGCGCTCGCCAACATCGCGCTCGATCTGCTCGGCCAGGCCCGGGTCCTGCTCTCCCGCGCCGGTCACCTCGGTGCCGCGGAGCGCTTCCGGATGCCGGGCCTCGCGGCCGGTCTCTCCGACGAGGACGTCCTCGCCTACTTCCGGGACGACCGGTCCTTCCGCAACGTCACGCTCGCGGAGATGGACCTGGGCGACTTCGGGCGCACGATGGCCTGGATCCTCGTCTACTCGTCGTGGCGCCTCGCGCTCATGACCACGCTGCGGGGCTCGGCCGACCCGGTGCTCGCCGCGGTCGCGGCCAAGGCCGTGCCCGAGCTCGCCTACCAGCGCGAGTACGCGGCCGGGTGGGTCGTGCGGCTCGGCGACGGCACCACCGAGTCCCACGAGCGGATGCAGGCCGGGCTCGACGACGTCTGGCCGTTCGTGACGGAGCTGTTCCTCGCCCACCCGGTCGAGTCGCGGCTGGTCGAGGCGGGCGTCGCGGTGGACCCGGCGTCGCTGCGGGCCTCGGTCGACGCCGACGTCGCGCAGGTCCTCCCCGTCGCCACGCTGACCGAGCCGACCCGGCCCGCCGTCGGGCTCGTCGGCGGCCGAGGCGGGCGCGACGGGGTGCACACCGAGTCGCTGGGCCGGGTGCTCGCCGTCATGCAGTCGCTGGCCCGGGCGCACCCGGACGCGACGTGGTGAGCGCCGAGCTCTGGGAGGCCGCGGCGGCGGTGACCGACCCCGAGATGCCGATGTTGACGCTCGCCGACCTCGGCGTGCTGCGGTCGGTGTCGGACGACGGCGGCCGGATCGTCGCCACGATCACCCCGACCTACGCGGGCTGCCCCGCCCTCGACGCGATGGCCGACGACCTGCGATCGACCCTCGGCGCGTACGGCGAGGTCGAGGTGAAGGTGACCCTCACGCCGCCGTGGACCACCGACCTCATCTCCGACGAGGGCCGGCGCAAGCTCGCCGAGGCCGGGGTGGCGCCACCGGACCACATCGGTCCGCGCTCCACCGGCCCGGTGCCCCTGACGCTGGCGGCCCCGCCGAAGCGGGTCGCCTGCCCGCGCTGCGGGAGCGCCGACACCGAGGAGCTGTCGCGCTTCGGCCCGACCGCCTGCACGGCCCTGCGCCGCTGCCGGGCCTGCGCGGAGCCGTTCGAGCACATGAAGGACATCTGATGACGACGGCACCCGACGTCCGAACCGAGACCGGCTTCCATCCGCTGCGCGTCGCGGGCGTCGAGCACCTCACCGACGACGCCGTCGCCGTCACCTTCGACGTCCCACCGGAGCTGCGCGAGCACTACGCCTTCCGCGCCGGGCAGTACCTCACGCTCTCCCACGACGGCGAGCGTCGGTCCTACTCGATCTGCGCGCCCGAGGGCACCGCGCCCCGGATCGGCGTGCGGCGCGTCGAGACCGGCCTGTTCTCGGAGATGCTCGTGGACCGGCTCGCGGTCGGCGACACGCTCGAGGTGGGCCCGCCGGACGGGCGCTTCACCCCCGACCCGCAGCCCGGCGAGCACCACACGCTGATCGCGGCGGGCTCGGGCATCACCCCGGTGCTCTCGATCGCCGCGACCGTGCTGGCCGCACACCCCGACACCCACGTCACGCTGCTCTACGGCAACCGACGGGCCGACACGGTGATGTTCGCCGAGGAGCTCGCCGACCTGAAGGACCGCTACCGCGCGCGGTTCCAGCTCGACCACGTGCTCTCGCGCGAGCCGGTCGAGGCCGAGATCTTCGCCGGTCGTCTGGACCGCGAGAAGCTCCGCTCCCTGCTGACCCACCTCGTCCCCACCCCCCAGGTCGACCACTGGTGGCTGTGCGGGCCGCTGGAGATGGTCACCGGCGCCCGCGAGGAGCTCGCCGAGCTGGGGGTGCCGCGCGAGCGGGTGCACGCCGAGCTGTTCTACGTCGACACCCCGCCGCCGCAGCCGGTGCGCCACGAGGAGGCGCCCGCCGAGGGCGTCGAGGCGCGCGTGATCCTTCACGGGCGCGAGGTCACCGCCACCGTCCCGCCGGACTCCTTCGTTCTCGACGCGGCGCAACGCGTCCGCTCGGACCTGCCGTTCGCCTGCAAGGGCGGGGTGTGCGGGACGTGCCGGGCGAAGGTCGTCGTCGGGGAGGTCGCCATGCAGCGCAACTTCGCCCTCGAGCCCGAGGAGGTGGAGGCCGGGTTCGTGCTGACGTGCCAGTCCGTCCCCGTCTCCGCCGAGCTGACCATCGACTACGACGTCTAGGGGTTACGCGTGATCGAGAGCTACCTGCAGGGACGCTGGCGGGCCGGGACCGGTGAGGGCCGGCCGATGTTCGACGCCGTGACCGGTGAGGAGATCGACCGGCTCTCCACCGACGGCCTCGACCTGGCGGGCGCCGCGACCTACGCCCGGACGACCGCTGGCCCCGCACTGCGGGAGCTGTCGTTCCACCAGCGCGCCTCGCTGCTCAAGGCCCTCGCCGGGCACCTGCGCGAGCACCGCGAGGAGCTGTACGCCCTCTCCGCCCGCACCGGCGCCACCCTCGGCGACTCGAAGTTCGACGTCGACGGCGGCATCGGGGTGCTCCAGGCCTACGCCTCCAAGGGCAAGCGCGAGCTCCCGGCCGGCTCCGTGCTCGTCGAGGGCGACGTGGAGCCGCTGTCCAAGGACGGCTCGTTCCTCGCCCAGCACGTCCTCACGCCGCTGCGTGGCGTCGCGGTGCAGGTCAACGCCTACAACTTCCCCTGCTGGGGCCCGCTGGAGAAGCTGGCTCCCGCCCTGCTCGCGGGGGTCCCCACGATCATCAAGCCGGCCACCCCCACCGCCTTCCTGACGGCGGGTCTGGTCCGGTCGATCGTCGACTCGGGTCTCCTGCCCGAGGGCGCCGTGCAGTTCGTCGCCGGCAGCGTCGGGGACCTCTTCGACCACCTCACCGAGCAGGACCTCGTCTCCTTCACCGGCTCGGCGTCCACCGCCCGGCAGCTGCGGACCCATCCGAACCTCTCGGCTCGCGCGGTGCGCTTCACCGCCGAGGCCGACTCGCTGAACTGCTCGATCCTCGGCCCCGACGCCGCGCCCGGCACCCCCGAGTTCGACCTCTACGTCAAGCAGCTCGTCACCGAGATGACGGTCAAGGCCGGCCAGAAGTGCACCGCGATCCGGCGCGCGTTCGTGCCGGCCGAGCACCAAGACGCGGTGGCCGAGGCCGTGGCCGAGCGGCTGCGGACGGTCGTCGTCGGGAACCCCGCGAACCCCGACGTCCGCATGGGCGCCCTGGCCGGGCTCGAGCAGCGCGAGGAGGTGCGGCGGTCGCTCAAGGCGCTGCTCGACGGTTCCCGGGTGCTGTTCGGCTCGCCCGACCAGGTCGACGTCGTCGACGCCGACGCCGAGCGCGGCGCGTTCCTCTCCCCCGTGCTACTCGCCGCCGACCCGGACTCCGCGGCGGTCCACGAGGTCGAGGCGTTCGGGCCGGTGTCGTCGCTCGTGCCCTACACCTCGGTCGAGCAGGTCATCGAGCTGGCCGCCCGGGGGCAGGGGTCGCTGGCCGGGTCGGTGGTGACCGGCGACGCGGACTTCGCCCGGGAGGTCGTCCTCGGCGTCGCCCCGTGGCACGGGCGCCTGCTGGTGCTGGACCAGGACGACGCGAAGGCCTCCACCGGCCACGGCTCACCGATGCCGCAGCTCGTCCACGGCGGCCCCGGGCGCGCCGGCGGCGGCGAGGAGATGGGCGGCATCCGGGGCGTGAAGCACCACATGCAGCGCACCGCGGTGCAGGGCTCGCCGGAGATGCTCACCGCCGTCACCGGCCGCTGGGTCCCGGGCTCGACGCGCACCGTCACCGACGTCCACCCGTTCCGCAAGCACCTCGAGGAGCTGCGGATCGGTGACACCGTCGTCGGCGGGCCGCGCCGGGTCACGCTCGAGGACGTGGAGCACTTCGCGGAGTTCACCGGCGACACGTTCTACGCGCACATGGACGCCGACGCCGCCGCGCAGAACCCGTTCTTCGGCGAGCGCGTCGCCCACGGGTACCTCGTGGTGTCGTTCGCGGCCGGCCTGTTCGTCGACCCCGCACCGGGCCCCGTCCTGGCGAACTTCGGCGTGGACTCGCTGCGGTTCCTGACCCCCGTGAAGTTCGACGACGAGCTGACGATCACGCTCACCGCCAAGCAGATCACCCCGCGGGACACCGCCGCCTACGGCGAGGTCCGGTGGGACGCCGACGTGACGAACCAGGACGGCGACTCGGTGGCGCGCTACGACGTGCTGACGCTGGTGGCGAAGCAGTCATGATCACGGCCTCCGTCCAACGGATGTGGGACGACGACGCCGCGTCCCGCAAGCTCGGCATGGAGCTGCACTCCGCCGCCGACGGCGAGGCCCGCCTGACGATGCGGGTCACCTCGGACATGGTCAACGGGCACGGCATGTGCCACGGCGGGTACCTGTTCCTGCTCGCCGACTCGGCCTTCGCCTGCGCGTGCAACTCCCCCGGGCCGGTGACCGTGGCGGCCGCCGGCGACATCACCTTCGTCGCCTCCGCGCGGGAGAACGACGTCCTGGAGGCGGTCGCCACCGAACGCACCCGGTACGGCCGCTCCGGGGTCTACGACGTCACGATCACCCGTCCCACCGACGGGCTCGTGATCGCGGAGTTCCGCGGTCGGAGCCGCACGATCCAGCGCAGCTGACACGATCGTCGTCGTGCCCACCCTCACCGAGATCCGCTACGAGGTGGCCGACGGGATCGCGACGATCACCCTCGACCGCCCGGACCGGATGAACGCCTTCACCCCGACCATGGCGACGGAGGTGGTCGCCGCGTTCGACGAGGCCGACGCCGACGACGCCGTGCGCGTCGTCGTGATCACCGGCGCCGGGCGGGCGTTCTGCGCGGGCGCGGACCTCGGGCGCGGCGGCTCCACCTTCGACTACCAGGCGGTGCAGGACGCGCGCCTGAAGGCGGGCGGGTCGATCGCGGGGATGCCGCGCGACCTCGGCGGGGTCGTCGTGCTGCGGATCGCCGCGAGCGTGAAGCCGGTGATCGCGGCGGTCAACGGACCCGCCGTCGGGATCGGGGCCTCGATGCTCCTGCCCGCCGACGTCCGGATCGCCGCGGACACCGCCCGCTTCGGCTACGTCTTCACCCGTCGCGGCATCGCCCCCGACGGCGCCTCGAGCTGGTTCCTCCCGCGGGTCGTCGGCATCTCGCAGGCGATGGAGTGGGTGGCCACGGGCCGGGTGTTCGACGCGGCCGAGGCCCTCGCGGGCCAGCTGGTCTCCCGGGTGGTTCCCGACGACGAGCTCGGCGCGACCGTGCGGGCGCTCGCCGCCGAGATCGCGGAGAACACCTCCGGCGTCTCGGTCGCCCTGACCCGCCGGATGATGTGGTCGATGCTGGGCGCCGACTCCCCGTGGGACGCGCACCGCATGGACACGCGCGTGATCGCCGCCCTCGGTGCGGGGCCGGACGCGGCCGAGGGCGTGACGTCGTTCCTGGAGAAGCGCCCGCCACGGTTCACGGCGTCGGTCGGCGACCACCTGGACCTGGTCGACCCGTGGCCGCCGGTGCCGGGTGACGTGACGCCGCCCGGGTCATGATCACCAGGCCCTGACACGGCTCGCCGGGCCCGCCCCGGCCCGGTGAGGGTCCGGTGATCACCGGAGCCGGTTCAGGGCCAGGTGTCGGCGAGGTCGAACGGCCGACCACCAAGACGGCGCAGCCGGGAGCGCAGGGACCGGTGCGGGGCGACGACGGTGAACGCGACGCCGGCGTCGTGGGCCTCGCCGGCGACGGCGGGCACCACCCAGAGGCCGAGCTCGTCGTCGGCGACGACCTCCGAGAGGTCGAGGACCAGCGAGGTGGAGCCGGTCGCGAGGACGCCCTCGACGGCCTCGCGCAGGACCCGGGCGGTGCCCGCCCGCATCCGGCCCCGCAACCGGATCACGGTCGCCCCGGGCGACTCGCCGACGACCGCCTCCAGCTCCGCACCGCGCCGTGCCGTCGACGGCGATGCGGACGGCCTCGTCACCATCACTGGTTCCCCCTCCCAGGGCACCCCGGACCGCGCACGGGCAGCACGGGGCGGCGTCGTGGAGCGGGAGGGCGCAGTCGGCGCCGGCGCGGCGGAGGGGCGGTGCCCGGCGCTGCTGCTCGGCGATCGGTGTCGCAGGACGATAGGCGGCGCGGCGTTCGGCCGGAAGGGGGCCGCAGCGCGGCGGCAGTGTTCATCGAACGAAGCCGAGCGCGTCATTCACCCGCTCGCGCTACGCCGTTGGAGCCGGTGCAGGGCCACCGGTCGTGTTCGGTTCCCCCACGCGGCGCAAGCCCCGATGTGCACACGTGCACGAGTGCGCGAGTGCTTGTGAGCACGACGGCGCGGGTGTCACTGTGCACGTCCGGCCCCGCCGCAACGGGCAGGCGCGCCGGGTGAGGTCGGGGGCGAGGTGCGGGTCCGGTGCGTGTCGCGGTGGCCAACAACAAGGGCGGGGCCGGCAAGACGACGGTGATCGCCCACCTCGCCGAGGCGCTGGCCGACCGCGGCCGCCGGGTGCTCGCCGTCGACATGGACCCGCAGGCGAACCTGTCGCGGCGGCTGGGCTACGGCGAGGCCGAGCTCAGCGACATGGTCACCGCCGCGGAGGTCGTGGCCGCCCACCAGAAGGGCTGTGCCGTCGACGCGATCGTCGGCTGCCGCTGGACGGTGCCGGCCGCCGAGCGCATCGACCTGCTCCCCGCCCGCTACGACCTCGAGGCCCGGGTCGCCGAGGCCGGGCAGCTGGGCTCGCACGAGCGACTCGACATCGCCCTGTCCGGCGTGGCCGAGGACTACGACGTGGTCCTGCTGGACTGCCCGCCCTCGCTCGGGCACCTCACCCAGCTCGGCCTGGCCGCCGCGGACACCGTCGTGCTCGTCCTGCGCCCGGAGTACGACCACCTGCAGGGCGCGATCCGGGTCCGCGACTTCGTCGCCGGGTACCGGCGCCACCTCGGTCGACCGGAGCTGGCGGTGTCGGGGGTGATCGTCAACGAGCACGACCGCCGCCGCGGGCTCCACACCTGGCACACCGACTCGGTCGCCGACACCTTCGGCGAGCTGGTCTGGTCGCCGCCCGTCCCGGCCCGGGCCGCACTGGCCGAGGCCGTCGACGCGGCGCAGCCGCTGCGGGCACGGGGAGCCGCGGGCCGTCCGCTGCTCGAGGTCTTCGCGGCCCTCGCCGACCAGCTGGAGGCCGGCACCGATGCCCTCGCCTGATCCCCGCGCGACCCCGCCGGGCCAGGGCGGTGCACCGCGTCGCCAGCCGCCGCCCGCGGGCGAGCGCCGTCGTCCCGAACCGTCGTCGATGCTCACGCCCGCCCCCGGGTCGCTCATGCCCGTGGGCGACGGCGGCCCCCGCGGGCGCCGCCAGCACCACCGGGCCCCGGGCACGCCCCGCCAGGAACTGGTCTACCTGTCCGGCCGGGTCCCCCGGGCCCTGCGCGACGAGCTGCACATCCGGGCCATCGAGGAGGGCCGTCCGGTGGTCGAGCTGCTCCGCGACGCCATCCGCGGTTACCTCGACCAGGGCGGCGCCTCCCCCCGCTGACCCGCCGTACCACACCCTCCCGACCACGGCGGAGGGACGTATGCACACCTGTGCGTAACCCTGTGCATGGGAGCCTGGCGGACTGTGCCGACCTTCCCTGACGGGTTCCTCTGGGGCAGTGCCACCGCCGCGCACCAGGTGGAGGGCGGGAACGTCAACAACGACTGGTGGGACTGGGAGCACGACCCGTCCTCGCCGTGCGTGGAGCCCTCCGGGGACGCGATCGACCACTACCACCGCTACGACGACGACTTCGCGCTGCTCGCCTCGCTGGGGCAGACCGCGCACCGGTTCTCGCTGGAGTGGTCGCGGATCGAGCCGGCGGAGGGCGAGTTCTCGACGGCGGCCCTGGACCACTACGCCCGCATGCTCGACTCGCTGGCCCGGCACGGGCTGACCGCCTTCGTGACGCTGCACCACTTCACGTTGCCCCGCTGGTTCGCCGCCCGCGGCGGCTGGCTCGCGCCGGACGCGCTGGACGTGTTCGGGCGCTACGTCGAGCGGGTGGCCGCGGCGCTCGGGGACCGCATCCCGTACGCCTGCACCATCAACGAGCCGCAGATCGTCGCCCGCGAGTGCTACCTGTCCGGCCAGTTCCCGCCCGGCCACCGCGACCTCACCGAGGCCGTCACGGTCAACGGGGTGCTCGCGCAGGCGCACCGGACGGCGACCGGGATCCTCCGGGCCGGGCCCGGCGACCCGCGGATCGGCACCTGCCTGCACCTGCCGCACCTGGAGCCGCTGCGGCCCGGCGACGAGGCGGACGAGGGTGCCGCGGCGGCGGCGCGGATGGTCATGGTCGACACGCACCTCGACGACCTGCAGGCCGGCGGCGACGTCGGCGACTGGGTCGGCCTGCAGTACTACTCGCGCGCGCTGATCGACGCGACGTCGGCCGACCTCACCGCGCCCCCGCCGGAGGGCGTGGAGACCACGCTGATGGGCTGGGAGGTGTATCCGGCGGGCTTCGGCGCGGTGCTGCGCCGGATCGCGGAGGCCGGGCTCCCCGTCGTCGTGACCGAGAACGGGATCGCGACGGCGGACGACGACCAGCGGGTCCGCTACCTCGCCTCGCACCTCGGCGAGGTGGCGTCGGCGCTCGCCGACGGCGTGGACGTCCGCGGCTACCTGTACTGGTCGTCGTTCGACAACTTCGAGTGGGCCGTCGGGTACCGGCCGACGTTCGGGCTCGTCGGGATCGACCGGGCCGACGGGCTCCGCCGGGTCCCGCGCCGCAGCGCGGAGCTGTTCGGCGAGGTCGCGCGCACCGGGGACCTGTCGGTCCTCAGGTGAGGTCCGCCTGCGCGCGTTCGATGACCGTGTCGAGGTGCCGGTAGGCGTTCTGCCGGCACAGGCAGCACCCCCCGGCACACCGCCGCGTGACGGCGAGCCGGGAGACCGCCACGCCGACGTCGAAGCCCACGAGCCGGACCGCCGACGGCAGGGCGCCCGGCGCGCCGACCACGACGACGGCCGCCAGCCCGACCTCGCGCAGGAAGCAGACCCGCACCGTCAGCATCGCCCGGCTCCCCTGGCAGGGCGCCGCTGCCGCGGGGACGCGACAGCGGCGCCGGAGGTCCTCAGCGCTCGAACACCGCGGTCACCCGGGCCCGGGCGATCGCGTGGCTGAACAGGACGAACCCGAGGTAGGCCGGCGTCGCACCCCGCGGGATCCCGAGCCGCGGCACGTCGACCGCGTGCACCACGAAGTGGTAGTGGTGCACGCCGTGGCCCTCGGGGGGCGCGGCTCCGAGGTAGCGGTGCAGCCCGGCGTCGTTGGGGAGCGCGATCGCGCCCTCCGGCAGACGCGAGCCGTCCGGGTCGCCCGCCCCCGCCGCCAACGAGGTGACGTCGGGCGGGATGTCGGCGACGGCCCAGTGCCAGAAGCCGCTCGCCGTCGGGGCGTCGGGGTCGTAGCAGGTGACCGCGAAGCTGCGCGTGGCCGTGGGGAACCCCTGCCAGCTCAGCTGCGGCGAGCGGTCCTGCCCGCCCGGGACGCCCATCAGGCCGCTGGTGTGCGGCGCGGCGAGCGGCGTCCCCTCGGCGACGTCGGCGCTCGTGACGGTGAACGTGGGCAGGTCCGGGAGGAACAGGTACGGGTCGGGCGGCGCAGTGGGCGCGGTGGCCGTGGCTGTCATCGTCTGCCTCGTCTCAGCTCAGGGTCTTGTGGAGTTCGGTGGCGATGTACTCGGCCTGGCGCGTCGCCAGGGCCACGATCGTGAGCGTCGGGTTCGCCGCGGCCCCCGTCGTGAAGACGCTGCCGTCGGAGATGAACAGGTTCGGCACGTCGTGCGCGCGCCCGAACCGGTCCACGACCCCGTCGCGCGGCCGCTGGCTCATCCGGCAGGTGCCGAGGTTGTGCGTCGACGGGTACGGCGGCGTCTCGATGGTCTTCTGCGCCCCGACCGCCTGGTAGACCGCCGAACCCTGCTTCTGGCCGTGCCGGCGCATCGCGACGTCGTTGGGGTGGTCGTCGAAGTGCACGTCGGCCACCGGCAGCCCGTGCTGGTCCACGGTGGAGCCGGAGAGGGTGATGCGGTTGTCCGCCTGCGGCATGTCCTCGCCGACGATCCACATGCCCGCGGTGTTGCGGTAGTTGTCCAGCAGGTCGCTGATGTGGCTGCCCCAGCGGCCGGGCGCGATGAACTTGGCGAGGAACGCCGGCCCCAGGGAGATGGTCTCCATGTAGTAACCGCCGACGAACCCGCGGTCGGTGTCCAGCCGCGACTCGTCGGCGATCACCCCGGCCATGGTCTCGCCGCGCCACATCCGCACCGGCTTGTCGAACTGCCCCCAGACGGTGCCGGTGGTGTGGCGCATGTAGTTCCGGCCGACCTGGCCCGAGGAGTTCGCGAGGCCGTCCGGGTGCTGCGCCGAACCGGACAGCAGCAGCAGGCGGGGCGTCTCGATGGAGTTGCCCGCCACGCACACCACGGCGGCACGTTGGCGGCGCAGGGTGCCGTTGCGGTCGACGTAGAGCACGCCGGTCGCGCGCCCGGTGGCGTCGTGGAGGATCTGGGCCACGTGGCTGTCCGGCCTCAGGTCGAGGTTGCCGGTCCGCTCGGCCTTCGGCAGCTCGGCGACCAGGGTCGACCACTTCGAGCCGTGCTTGTCGCCCTGGAAGTTGAACCCGTCCTGCACGGTGGCCGGGCGCCCGTCGTACGGCTCGGCGTTCGTCGCGTAGGGACCGGTCGAGTAGTAGCGGTAGCCGACCTTCTCCGCGCCGTTCGCGAAGACCTTGTAGTTGTTGTTCGCCGGGAGCGGCGGGCGGCCGTGCCGGTGGGTGACCCCCATCTTGATCTCGGCCTTGTCGTAGTACGGCTCGAGCTCGGACAGGGCGATCGGCCAGTCCAGCAGGGAGGCCCCGTCGATGTCGCCGTAGGTCGAGCGCGCCGCGAACTCGTGGGGCTTGAACCGCGGGCAGGCGCCGGCCCAGTGGGTGGTCGTCCCGCCGACCGCCTTGACGATCCACGCCGGGAGGTCCGGGAAGTCCCGGGCGACCTGCCAGCTGCCCGAGGTCGTCCGCGGGTCGGTCCAGGCCATCTGCCCGAACGCGGCCCACTCGTCCTGGTGGTAGTCCTCGCCGGTCAGGTGCGGCCCGGCCTCGAGCACCACGGTCTTGAAGCCGCGCTGGCAGAGCTCGTTGGCGACGGTGCCGCCACCGGCGCCGGAGCCGACCACCACCACCACGTCGGAGTCGTCGTCCTCGAAGCGCGTCATGCCGTCATCTCCTGCTCGTGCTCGATGCGGGGGTCGGGCAGCCAGTCGAGGTCGTCGAAGCCCCGGTGGACGTAGCCGCCCTGGTCGTAGGAGGGGCCCTCGTAGCCGAGCAGCTCCCACACCTCGGGGTCGCTGTAGAGGGTCACGACGGCGCTGTCCACGATCGCCGTCAGGAAGGGGGTGCCGTCGGCCCCGCGCAGGACGGCCTGGGCCGTCTCGGGGTCGAGCTCGGCGAAGGGCACCTCGCGTTGCGCGTCGAGCTCGCCGAGCCCCTGGACGAGCTGGGCGAGGAACCGCGGGTCGGCGCCCGCGGCCTCGAGCACCGCGTCGGCGGCGCGCTGGTAGGGCCCCTGCGGGAACGTGCTGTGCGGGAAGGCCGCGTACACCACCGCCACCAGGGTCTGTCGGTCCTGTGTCGAGACCAAGGAACTCGTCATCACACCTCTCCTCGTCGGGTTCCTGCGGGCAGGGTCGATCGACCGACGTCGGTCGCTGCCGACGCCGGCTGGTCCTCGCGTGCGGGGCCGCCTACCGGGCGGGTCCCGTGGGCGGCCGGATGCCGTACCGGGCGAGGCGCCGGTACACGGTGGAGCGGCTCATCCCGAGCGCGGACGCGGCGGTCGCCGGGGTCGCGCCGGGCTCGGCGAGGCAGCGCACGATCTCGTCGCGCTCCAGGGCCTCGAGACGGGTCAGCCGGTGGCGGCCGCCGGCGCGGACCTCCGGGGGCAGGTCGCGTACGGAGACCACGTCCGCCCCGGCGACGGCGCCCCGGATGACGGTGCGCAGCTCGGTGGCGTTGCCCGGCCAGGGGTAGGTCGTGAGCGCCTGCTCGGCCTCCGGGTCGACGCGCACCGCGCGGCCCCGGGCCTCGCGGGCGAACCGGACGGCGAGCGGGAGGACGTCGTCGGGCCGGTGGCGCAGCGGCGGGAGCTCGACGACGGTGCCGACGTGGGGGCGCAGGGCCTCGGGGACGGCGGCGAGGTCGCGCGCGGTCATCGAGACCGAGCCCGCAGGACCGTCGGCGAGCAGACCCGCGACCTCGTCGACCGCCCAGGCGGGCAGGTGGTCGACCCGCCCGACGATCACGCTCGTGGACGGCTTGTCCAGCTCCGGGGCCCACAGGGCGAGCCAGGAGCCGACGTCCTCGGGCTCCGGCGGCCGCACGTGCAGCACCCGTCGTCCGGACCGACGGGCGTGCGCGGCGCGCAGCAGCGCGCTGCGTCCCACCCCGGACTCCCCCACGACCGCGACACCGCCGTCGCCCGCCAGCGCCGCCATCGCCCGGTCCTCCGCCGCCCGCCAGAGCGGCCCGAGTCCGGCGTCGTCGCGCGGGACGGGGACCCGGACGACCCGACCCCGGCTCGTCGGACGGGGCGCCCGCCCGCGACCCCGGGCGAGCATGAGCCCCTCGGTCGCCCGCGCGGCGGTCTGGGCCAGGGCGAGCAGGAGGGTGTGGGAGCGCTGCGACCAGGTCGTGAGGTTGACGCTGCCGACGAGCTCGCCGCTGCCCGGGTCGGTCACCGGGGCCGCGGCGCACGTGTAGCCCCACAGGCGGGTGCAGTAGTGCTGGTCGCCGCGGACGAGCGTCGGCACGCGGTCGGCGAGCGCGAGGCCCAGGCCGGTCGTGCCGGCGAACCGCTCGGAGTAGTCGAACCCGGGCGCGAGCGAGACGTCGTCGAGCGCCCCGAGCAGCCGGCGGTCGGTGCACAGGCGGTTCAGGACGAGGCCGTCGACGTCGGTGAGCATCAGGCTCACCGGCTCCTCGCCGAGCGTCCGGTGCAGGCCCTCGAGGATCTCGTGGCCGGACTCGTAGAACAGCGACCCGTCGTCGACCGCGCCCGCGAACGCGGGGTCCACGGTGTCGAGCGGGAGCCCGTACCCGGCGCTGCGCCGCCACGAGGCGACGAGCCGGTGCGACGGCGCGGTGTCGCGCGCCACCGCGAGCTGCTCGCGCTCGCACAGCCCCGTCGTCGTCATGCCGGCCTCTCCCTCGCGCGTCATCGCGTCTCGGATCGCCGTCGACTGTGACAGGGGCGACACCGGGGGGAACCGTCTCCCGGTGTCAATCTGAGACGGGCGGACATGAGGTGAGGCTAACCTCACTGAGCACGGCGGGACAGCCCCCCGCGTCAGGCGGGCGGGACCCACCCCGTCACGAAGGCGAAGTGGTCGTCGAACCGCAGGACCGGCTGCTCCCGGTACGCGTGCCGGAACTGCGCGACGCCCTCGGCCAGCTCGTCGGCGGAAAATCCGTCGAGCACCGACATGTACCGGGACTCGAGCATGTGCACGTACCGCTCGCGCTCGATCGCCACGTGGAAGGTGCGGTAGCTGGTGGCGGCGCGCAGCCCGGCGTCCGCGACCGCGGCCTCGATCTCCGCCGGGTCGGGCTGGAGCGCCTCGAAACGCTCGTGCGCCGCCGGGAACAGCGGGTGCGGGATCGTCCGCGGGAGCATCACCACGAGCAGCCGGCCGTGGTCGGAGAGCAGCCCGGCCAGGCCGCGCAGCGTCCCGGGCCGGTCGGAGACGTGGTGGAGGGACTCCTTCAGGACGACCGCGTCGAGCGGGCCGGGGTGCGGCAGCGCCACGTGCCCGGAGGCCACGTCCTCGGCCGTGGCGAGCAGCGGGCGCAGCAGCGGCGAGACCGGGACGCGGTCGAGCATCGCCGGGACCGGGTCGACGCACAGGACCGGGCGCGTCGGTTGCACGTCCTCGGCCAGCCGACGCGTGTACAGCCCGGTGCCGCAGCCGACGTCGGCGATCGCGTCCGAGGGGTGCAGCCGCAGCGCCCCGGTGATGGCACGGGCGAAGGCGCGGACGTACTCCGGGTCGTAGGTCCAGTGGTCGTCGTAGGTGGCCGCCAGCCGGCCGTAGTGCTCGGTGATCCGGTCGGTCATCGCCCTCGCCCCCCTGGTGCTCTCGCCGGACAGCGTGACAGGTCGTCGTGCGCGTCGACGGTTCACGATCGGGTCAGGCCGGGCGCGCCCGCGCGCGCAGGACCGACCCGGTCCCGCCCGCCACCACCATCACGACGACGACGCCGCACAGCGCCGAGGCCACCGGCGCCAGGCCCCAGGCCTCGACGGCGACCCCGGCGAGCAGGCTCGCGACCGCGGCCGCGAGGTAGCAGAACAGGTAGACCGCGGCCAGCGTGCCCGCGTGGGCGCCCGCGGGGCTGCGGTCGAGCAGGACCCGCATGGCGCCCGCGAACGCGACCCCGAAGCCCGCCCCGGCGACGACGGCGGCGGCCAGGTAGGCCGCGAAGCTGCCGAGCGCGATCGCCCCGACGTAGCCGGTCGTCCCGACCGCGAGGACCACCGAGCCGACGCCGAGGGCGTGCGTGGCCCGCAACCGGCTGGCTGCGAGGCCCGCGGCGGGCCCGGCGAGGTGGTAGACGGCCACGGCCAGGGCGCCGCTGAAGAGGTCCTGACGACCGAGCACCGTGACCGCCAGCGCCGGGGCCAGGGCCTGGGTGAAGCCGCCGAGCACGTACGTGGCGGCCACCAGCAGGCAGACCGCGCCGAACACGGGTCGCACGGTCGTCGGGACCCGCACCAGCGGCCGCAGCGAGCGCAGCGCGCCGGGCCCGCGCTCCACGGTCTCCGGCAGCAGCGCCACCGCGACCGCCGCGGCCACCAGCAGCGCCGCCACCACGACGAACGAGACGACCGGTGCGGCGGCCGGTGCGACCTGGACCGCCGCCCCCGACGCCAGCGCCCCGAGTGCGATGCCCCCCGGCGGGGCCCCACTGGTCACCGCGCCGGCCAGGCCGCGGCGCGGCGCCGGTTCGAGGTCGACGACGAGGGCGCCGAGCGCGCTGAGCGCGAGCCCGACCGACAGGCCCTGCACGGCCCGCCCGGCGATCAGGGGCGCCGCCGAGTCGACCGTCGCGAGCACCCCGCAGGCCAGCGCGCCGACCAGGACCGCGGGCACCGCGACCCGCCGTCGTCCCAGGTGGTCGGACAGGCTGCCGCAGCAGAGCAGGGCGACCATCAGCGGGACGATGTAGATCGCGAACGCGCCGGTGAGGGCCACCGTCGAGACGCCGTAGGTCTGCGCGTAGACGACGTAGAGCGGGGCGGGCACCCCGGCGGCGGCGCAGGTGACGAGCAGCGCGACGGACGCGACCGTGAAGGTGACGCCGGACCGGGCGGGACGGGTCACCGGGGTCGGGCCGTCCCGGCGGACGAGACGTCGGGGCTCACGGGGGCCGAGCCTACGCGGCCGCGGGGTCGTGCGCGGACGGTGACGGTGCTCGGACCCGGGGTCGCGGCCACGTCACGGTCCGGTCTCGCCCTTCGTGTCGAGGTCACTCTCGGTGCCAGCATCGCGGGGTGGACGGCGCGTCCGTCACCTGAGCAGCCCAGCCCCCCGTCGCGGAGCGAGGTCCGGAGTGCAGAAGACGTCGATCGCGTCCGTCGCGCCGCTCGACGTCGCCACCGAGCCGCACCTGTAGGGGCCGTTCGCACCCGTCACGGCCGAGACCGACGCCGTCGACCTCCGCGTCGAGGGCGAGCTCCCGCCCGAGATGGACGGCCTCTACCTCCGCAACGGCCCGAACCCGCGCTTCTCCCCCATCGGCTCCTACGTCTACCCGCTCGACGGCGACGGCAGGGTGCACGGGCTGTGGGTCTCCGAGGGCCGCGCCCGCTACGGCAACCGGTTCGTGCACACCCCGGCGCTCGACGCCGAGGAGCGGGCCGGGCACGCCCTGTGGGGCGGCATCATGAGCGGGCTGCGGCCCGACCCCGACACCGTCGGCCCGGAACTCGCCGCCCGGGGCAGGGAGCTGCCGGACATCAACGTGGTCCGGCACGGCGGCCGGCTGCTCGCGCTCGGCGAGTCGACGTGCCCGTTCGCTCTGTCGCCCGACCTGGACACGCTGGGCCGCGAGACCTTCGACGGCGCGCTCCCGGCCGGGATCACCGCCCATCCCAAGGTCGATCCGCGGACCGGCGAGATGGTCGTGTTCTGCTACGGCCTCGAACCACCGTTCCTGACGTGGGCCGTGCTCGGCCCGGACGGCCGGGCCACCCGCACCCCGACCCCGGTACCCGAGGTCGAGCGGCCCGTCATGATCCACGACATGGCGCTGACGCGGCGCTACGTCGTGGTCGTGCTGGGCCCGCTGTACTTCGACGTCGCCGCTGCGATGAGCGGCGGCTCGCTCCTCGCCTGGCGCCCTGAGGACGGCACGCGAATCGCGCTGGTGCCCCGCGACGGCTCGCCGGTGCGCTGGGCGCACACGGAGACGTTCTGGAGCTGGCACAGCGCGAACGCCTACGACGACGGGGACGCGGTCGTGCTGGACTACGTGCAGTGGGAGCGGCCGGGCGGGCTGGTCCCGGGGCCGAACGAGGGCGGGCTGTACCGCGCGACGATCGACCCGGCTTGCGGGACGATCACCCGTCGTCGGGCCGCGGAGCCGGGGTCGGTGGAGTTCCCGCGGATCGACGACCGCCGCATCGGCGAGCAGCACGGCACCGTCGCGCTGGGCGGGGAGAACGGCACCCAGGACCTCGTCGGCGGCGACAACGACGCGATCTTCTGGATCGACCCGGCCACGGGCACGACGACCCGGTGGTTCGCCGGCGACCTCGCGGTCGGCGAGCCGGCCTTCGTGCCCCGGCCCGGCGATCCCGACGAGCGTCACGGCTGGTGGGTCACCTACGCGACCGACCGCACGGACGGTGCGAGCTCGTTCCTGGTGATCCCCGCCGCGGACCCGGCCTCGGGGCCGGTGGCCCGGGTGCACGTCCCCACCCGGGTGCCGCTGGGTCTGCACGGGGCCTGGCTGCCGACGGAGGAGTGAGTGTCGGAGGGCCTCGCTACCCTCCCGTCACGTTCCGGCGCGCTCCCGTGTCGTCGCAGGAGAACCGGACGCGAGCGATGGAGACTTCCGATGAGCACCGAGGCCCCGCACACCGCCGACACCCACGAGCGCATCCGCGTCCTGGGCGCCCGGGAGAACAACCTGCGCGACGTGGACGTCGACCTGCCCAAGCGGCGGCTCACCGTGTTCACCGGGGTGTCCGGCTCGGGCAAGTCCTCGCTGGTGTTCGCGACGATCGCGGCGGAGTCCCAGCGGCTGATCAACGAGACCTACTCGACGTTCGTGCAGGGCTTCATGCCCTCGCTCGCGCGGCCGGACGTCGACGTCCTCGACGGGCTGACCACCGCGATCATCGTCGACCAGCAGCGGCTCGGCGCCGATCCGCGCTCCACGGTCGGCACCGCCACCGACGCGGGCGCGATGCTGCGCATCCTGTTCAGCCGCCTCGGCGAGCCGCACATCGGGTCCGCGCAGGCCTTCTCGTTCAACGTCGCCTCGATCAGCGGGGCCGGTGCGGTGACCACCACGAAGAACGGGCAGGAGGTCAAGGAGCGGCGCGAGTTCTCGATCACCGGCGGGATGTGCCCCCGCTGCGAGGGCCGCGGGGCGGTCTCCGACTTCGACCTGACCGCGCTCTACGACGAGGACAAGTCCCTCGACGAGGGCGCGCTGACCATCCCCGGCTACAGCATGGACGGCTGGTTCGGCCGCATCTTCCGGGGCAGCGGGTTCTTCGACACCACCAGGCCGATCAAGGCCTTCACCAAGAAGCAGCAGCACGACCTGCTGTACAAGGAGCCCACCAAGATCGTGGTCGAGGGGATCAACCTCACCTACGAGGGGCTGATCCCGAAGATCCAGAAGTCGATGCTGTCCAAGGACCGCGAGGCGATGCAGCCCCACATCCGGGCCTTCGTCGACCGCGCGGTCGTCTTCACCACCTGCCCGGACTGCGAGGGCACCCGCCTCACCGAGGCCGCCCGCTCGTCGCGCATCCGCGGGGTGAACATCGCCGAGGCGAGCGCCATGCAGATCAGCGACCTCGCGGACTGGGTGCGCGGTCTCGACGACGAGTCCGTGAAGCCGCTGCTGGAGTCGCTGTCGCACACGCTCGACTCGTTCGTGCGGATCGGCCTCGGCTACCTCTCGCTGGAGCGGCCCTCCGGGACGCTGTCCGGCGGGGAGGCGCAGCGCACGAAGATGATCCGGCACCTCGGGTCGGCCCTCACCGACGTCACCTACGTGTTCGACGAGCCCACCATCGGGCTGCACCCGCACGACATCGCCCGGATGAACGACCTCCTGCTCGCCCTGCGCGACAAGGGCAACACCGTCCTGGTCGTCGAGCACAAGCCGGAGACGATCGGGATCGCCGACCACGTCGTCGACCTCGGCCCCGGGGCGGGCACCGACGGCGGCACGATCCAGTTCGAGGGCACCGTCCCCGAGCTGCGGGCCAGCGGCACCGTCACCGGTCGCCACCTCGACGACCGCGCGGCCCTCAAGGACGCGGTGCGGGCGCCGTCCGGGCAGCTCGAGGTCCGCGGGGCGAGCACGCACAACCTGCGCGACGTCGACGTCGACATCCCGCTCGGGGTCCTCGTGGCGCTGACCGGGGTCGCCGGGTCGGGCAAGAGCTCGCTGATCAGCGGGTCGGTGGCCGGGCTGGAGGGCGTGGAGGTCGTCGACCAGGCACCGATCCGCGGCTCGCGGCGCAGCAACCCGGCCACGTACACCGGTCTGCTCGAGCCGATCCGCAAGGCGTTCGCGAAGGCCAACGGCGTGAAGCCGGCGCTGTTCAGCGCGAACTCCGAGGGCGCCTGCCCGAACTGCAACGGCGCCGGCGTGATCGACACCGACCTCGGGCCGATCGCCTCCGTGGCGGTCACGTGCGAGGTGTGCGAGGGCAAGCGGTTCTCGGCCGACGTCCTGGAGTTCCGGTTCGGCGGGCAGGACATCAGCGAGGTGCTGGCGATGTCGGTGGCCCAGGCGGAGGAGTTCTTCCGTCAGGGTGACGCGAAGCTGCCGGCGGCCCACCGGATCCTGGAGCGGCTCGTCGACGTCGGGCTCGGCTACCTGCGCCTGGGTCAGCCGCTCAACACCCTCTCCGGGGGCGAGCGGCAGCGGCTCAAGCTCGCCGACCACCTCGGGGCGAAGGGCGGCGTCTACGTCCTCGACGAACCGACCACCGGCCTGCACCTCGCCGACGTCGAGGCCCTGCTCGGGCTGCTCGACCGCCTCGTCGACGCCGGCAAGTCGGTGATCGTCATCGAGCACCACCAGGCCGTGATGGCCCACGCCGACTGGATCATCGACCTCGGCCCGGGCGCGGGGCACGACGGCGGGCAGGTCGTGTTCACCGGCACCCCGGCCGACCTGGTGGCGTCGCGGTCCACGCTGACCGGCGAGCACCTGGCCGACTACGTGGGCTCTCCCGCCACGTAGCCCGGGGCGATCCACGGCGGGAGCCGGTCGGGGACCTCGACGACCACCCGGTGCTCGCGGAACACGACTTCGGCGAGCCGGCCGTCCAGCGTCACGTCCACCGGTTCGAGGTTCTCCGGCTCCCCCGGGTCCCGCCCGATGGCGGCCGCGACGAACGCGCGCATCGGGCCGGAGTGGGTGCTCACGAGGGCCACCTCCTCCTTCGCCGCGAGCGCTCGCACCCCGGCCCAGAGCCGGTAGACCGCGACCTGCGGCGGCTCGAAGCGCAGCGTGGTCGAGGTCAGCCACCGATCGATGGGCCCGCCGGTCTTGGACAGCTCCCCGTAGTTCGCGTCGAACCGGTCGTACTCGAGGGCCCAGTCGGGATCGGCGCCCGACCCCGGGTCGAGGGCGATCCGGTCGGCCGCGACGGCGGACGACTCGCGGGCGACGCCGTCGTGGAAGAACCGCAGGCTGTCGAAGTGCGCGTCCGGCTCGAGGTCGCCCAGCGCGAGGCCGTGGTCGTCGCCGAGCGCCTCGGCGAACGCGGCCCGCAGCGTCACCGCGGTGGCGGTCCCGCGGGCGGTCGGGGCGTGCGGGAACCGGATCCTCGTGCCGTCGGGGGCGGTGACCAGTTCCTTGGCCAGCTGCCTCCCCCGGTCCCGCGCCTGGGCCTGCCCGAGCTCGGTCAGCCCGAGGTCGCCGGAGTAGCCGTGGGTCTCGCCGTGGCGCAGGAGGACGACGCGGTACATGCGGGCCAGCCTGCCCGGCCGGACGGCCGGTGTTCCAGCGGTGCGTTGCCCGCGGGCGAACGGGCGGGCCGCGAGTGCGACATCGGACAGCTTCGACGGCCCCGGAACCTGCGCCATGTCGCACTCGGCGTGGCGGGCCGGCACGCTCGCCGCGAGTGCCACATCGGGCAGGTTCGGCGGCCTCGGAACCTGCGCCGTGTCGCACTCGGCGCAGGCGCAGGTGCCTGGTGGGCGCAGCAGGATTCGAACCTGCGACCGACGGCTTGTAAGGCCGGCGCTCTACCGCTGAGCTATGCGCCCTCGGACGACGGGCCCCGGGAACGGTAGCCCGGGACCCGTCGTCGTCACCGCGAATTACGCCGCGGCCTTGAGCTCCTCGATGGCGTCCTTCCAGCCCTGCTGGTTGCGGGCGTCGCCGGGGCCGTTGTGCTCGGCGAAGCGCACGACGCCGTCGGCGTCGATGAGGAAGGTGCCGCGGAACGCGAACCCGAGGTCGGCGGAGAACACCCCGTAGGCCTCGGCGGTCGCACCGTGCGGCCAGAAGTCGGAGAGCAGCGGGAACTGGTAGTTCTCCTGCGTGGCCCAGGCCTTCAACGACCAGGTGGTGTCGACCGAGATGCCGAGGATCTGGACGTCGTCGTTCTGGAACGCCGAGAGGTCGTCACGGGCCGAGCAGAGCTCGCCGGTGCAGATCCCGGAGAAGGCGAAGGGGTAGAAGACGAGCAGGACGGCCTGCTTGCC
This sequence comes from Actinomycetospora aurantiaca, assembly GCF_037401875.1. Lineage (NCBI taxonomy): Bacteria > Bacillati > Actinomycetota > Actinomycetes > Pseudonocardiales > Pseudonocardiaceae > Actinomycetospora > Actinomycetospora aurantiaca. The sequence continues at coordinate 104,855 of NZ_JBBEGN010000018.1, forward strand.
GCGGAAGTCGGAGAGCGAGACCTCCTGGCCGTCCTGGTTCTTCAGCGTGAACTCGGGGGCCTTCGAGCCCACCTCGACGGTCATGGCGCGTGCGTCTCCTCACGGGTGTTCGACAGGTGCGGGCGCCACCCTAGCGAGGTCGGGGTCAGAGGCGGACCGAGACGCTGCCGGTGTACCGGCCGGCGAGCAGGTCGACGCACTTACGCCCGATGACGCTGGGCGGGAAGGCGGCCACGACCGGTCCGCCTCCCCGCGGGCCTCAGCGCTTGCCCCGTCCTCCGGACTTCGGCGCCACCAGCCGGGTGCCCACCCAGCCGTCGGAGATGTTGACGTTCGAGGTCTGAGACAGCCCCGCGGTGGGCGCCGCCTCGGCGATCTCGGAGGGCTCGACGTGCCCCCCGTAGCCGGTCTTGGGTGTCAGCACCCAGACCACGCCGTTGTCGTCGAGGGGTCCGCGGGCGTCCATGAGGGCGTCGACGAGGTCCCCGTCGTCGTCGCGCCACCACAGCAGCACCACGTCGACGACCTCCTGCGCGTCCTCGTCGAGGAGGTCCTCGCCGCAGCGGTCCTCGATCGCCGATCGGACGTCGTCGTCGACGTCGGAGCCCCATCCCAGTTCCTGGACGATCATCCCCGGCTCGACCCCGAGCTTGCCCGCCAGATCGTTCCGGCTGCCGTCGGAGTCCCCCGCGGCCGCGACCACGTGTCCCGTCCCTCCTCCGTGTCCGGGCGCACCCCCGGGTACGCCGCACCGACGACCCGTCCGGGTGTCGTGACGCACAGCGAACACGGCCGGGGTGCCGGACGCAACCAGCCACGCGGCCGCGGGGGTGACGACGTCGTGTCGCCGCGGGACTCGACGGATCGGGGCTACCCGCCGGTAGAGATGACGTTCCGGCGACACGGGGTGACCATGGGAGGCCCCCACGGCGATCCCGCGGGCAGAATCGGTTCCGATCGTCCGCGTCACACCACGAGGCGACGGCGGACCCCCGAGAGCGAGGAGTGGCAGGAGTTGTCAGCGCAGAACGAGGCCCGACCCGACAACCGCGTGCACGTCATCCGGGACGGGCTCTCCACGCACCTGCCCGACATCGATCCCGACGAGACCGCGGAGTGGATCGAGTCGTTCGACGGGGTCCTCGACTCGGCGGGACAGCAGCGGGCCCGGTTCCTGATCCTGCAGCTGCTCCAGCGCGCCCGGGAGCGCCGCGTCACGGTGCCGAGCCTGTACTCCACCGACTACGTCAACACCATCCCTACCGACCAGGAGCCGTGGTTCCCCGGCGACGAGGAGACCGAGCGCCGCTACCGCGCCTGGATCCGGTGGAACGCCGCGGCCATGGTGCACCGCGCGCAGCGGCCCGGCGTCGGGGTCGGCGGGCACATCTCGACCTACGCCTCGGCCGCGTCGCTCTACGAGGTCGGCTTCAACTGGTTCTTCCGCGGCAAGGACCACCCCGGCGGCGGCGACCACGTCTACATCCAGGGCCACGCCTCCCCCGGCATCTACGCCCGCGCCTTCCTCGAGGGTCGCCTCGGCGCCGAGCACCTCGACGGGTTCCGCCAGGAGCTCTCGCACGCCGGGCCGGGCGGGGGCCTGCCGTCGTACCCGCACCCGCGGCTCATGCCGTGGTTCTGGGAGCACCCGACGGTGTCGATGGGTCTCGGCCCGATCAACGCGATCTTCCAGGCGCGGTTCGACAAGTACCTGCACAACCGCGGGATGAAGGACACCTCGCAGCAGCACACCTGGGCGTTCCTCGGTGACGGCGAGATGGACGAGCCGGAGTCGCGCGGCGCGATCCACGTGGCCGCGGCCGAGGGCCTGGACAACCTGACCTTCGTCGTGAACTGCAACCTGCAGCGCCTCGACGGCCCGGTGCACGGCAACGGCAAGGTCATCCAGGAGCTGGAGTCGTTCTTCCGCGGCGCCGGCTGGAACGTCATCAAGGTGGTCTGGGGCCGGGAGTGGGACCGGCTGCTGCACGCCGACCGCGACGGCGCGCTGATCAACCTCATGAACACCACGCCGGACGGCGACTTCCAGACCTACAAGGCCAACGACGGCGCCTACGTCCGCGAGCACTTCTTCGGGCGCGACCCGCGCACCAAGGAGCTCGTCAAGGACCTGTCCGACGACGACGTCTGGAACCTCAAGCGCGGCGCGCACGACTACCGCAAGGTCTACGCCGCCTACCAGGCCGCGATGGAGCACGAGGGCCGCCCGACGGTCATCCTCGCCAAGTCGATCAAGGGCTACACGCTCGGACCGACGTTCGAGGGCCGCAACGCGACCCACCAGATGAAGAAGCTGACCCTCGACGACCTCAAGACCTTCCGCGACGAGGTCCGGGTGCCGATCAGCGACGCCGAGCTGGAGCGCGACCCGTACCTGCCGCCCTACTACCACCCCGGCAAGGAGGCGCCCGAGATCCAGTACATGCTCGAGCGCCGCCGCCAGCTCGGCGGACCCTCCCCCGAGCGTCGGCTGCGCCACCAGCCGCTGGTGCTGCCGGGCGACAAGGCCTACGACGTGGTCAAGCGCGGATCCGGGAAGCAGGAGATCGCGACGACCATGGCCTTCGTCCGCCTGGTCAAGGAGCTGACCCGCGACGAGGGCATCGGCAAGCGGGTCATCCCGATCATCCCCGACGAGGCGCGCACGTTCGGGATGGACTCGTTCTTCTCGAACCTCAAGATCTACAATCCGCAGGGCCAGATCTACACCTCGGTCGACGCCGACCAACTGCTCGCCTACCGGGAGTCCGAGACCGGGCAGCTGCTGCACGAGGGCATCAACGAGGCCGGCTCCGTCGCCTCGTTCACCGCGGTCGGCACGTCCTACGCCACCCACGGCGAACCGATGATCCCGATCTACATCTTCTACTCGATGTTCGGGTTCCAGCGCACCGGCGACGGCATCTGGGCCGCCGCGGACCAGATGGCGCGCGGCTTCCTGCTCGGTGCGACGGCGGGTCGGACGACGCTGGTCGGCGAGGGCCTGCAGCACAACGACGGGCACTCGCTGCTGCTCGCGGCCACGAACCCCGCGGTCGTCTCCTACGACCCGGCGTTCGCCTTCGAGATCGGCCACATCGTGCGCGACGGCCTGCAGCGGATGTACGGGCAGGGCGAGCAGGAGTCCCCGCCCGCCGAGACCGAGCGCGAGGCCGGGACCGAGGACCGCCGCGACCCGAACGTCCTCTACTACCTCACCGTCTACAACGAGCCCTACCGGCAGCCGGCCGAGCCGGACGGGATCGACGTCGACGGGCTGCTGCGCGGGCTCTACCGCTACGCCCAGGCCCCCGGCGGGCCGGGGCCGCGCGCCCAGATCCTGGCCAGCGGCGTCGCGATGAGCTGGGCGCAGCGGGCCCAGGAGATGCTCGCCGCCGAGTGGGGCGTGCAGGCCGACCTGTGGTCGGCCACGTCCTACGGCGAGCTGCGCCGCGACGGGGTGGCGTGCGAGCAGCACAACCAGGCCCACCCCGAGGCCGAGCCGCGCACGCCCTACGTGACGACCGCGCTCGCGGAGGCCGCCGGCCCCGTCGTCGCCGTCTCGGACTGGATGCGCGCCGTCCCCGACCTGATCCGCCCCTGGGTCCCGGGCGACTACACGACGCTCGGCACCGACGGGTTCGGCCTCTCCGACACCCGGCCCGCCACCCGCCGGCACTTCGGGGTGGACGCCGAGAACGTCGTCGTCGCCGTGCTCGCGGCGCTGGCGCGGCGCGGTGAGGTCGACCAGTCCACGGTGCGCGACGCGGCCGCCCGCTACCAGGTCCACGACCCGCAGGCCGCCGGACCGCAGGAGTCGGACAGCGGGGTGGCCTAGCTCGTGACCTCGCGGTGACTTTCTGGGGCTCGGGGCTGGTTTCCTCCCCCAGGGATGCCGCTAGGCTGTCGCCGAACGCTCGGTCCTCCCCGTAGCCAACGGGGCCACCGGCGGGTCCGGCAGTTGGAGTACATCGCTCCGGCGGCGGCTTGAAGGCCGGGGGCGCCCGAAGCCCCCGGGACATCGGTATGAGGAGCAGGAATGGCAGAAGGCACCGTCAAGTGGTTCAACAGCGAGAAGGGCTTCGGCTTCCTCGCTCCCGACGGTGGTGGCGCTGACGTCTTCGTCCACTACTCGGCGATCCAGTCTCGCGGGTTCCGGACCCTGGACGAGGGGCAGCGCGTCTCGTTCGACGTCGAGCAGGGCCAGAAGGGCCTGCAGGCCGTTCAGGTCACGCCGCTGTAAGTAGCGCGCACACGCGTCACTCGAGAGCGGGGCTCCGGCCGGCACCCAGTGCCGGTCGGGGCCCCGCTTCCGTTCGTCGGGAGGGGGTCGACGATGACCCGGGTCCGCACCCCGGTCTCCGAGGACACCTTCCGCCGCCTGGAGCTCGCCACCGGGGGCGTCGCCGGCGCCGGCGTGGCCGAGATGTCCTCGCGGCTGCCGTGGTTCGGCCGGCTCACCGCCGACCAGCGCGCCGGCGTCCTGCTCGTCACCCAGCTCGGCGCCGCCAACTTCGTCACCTGGCTCCGTGACCCGGACGCCACCCCCGGCCTGACCGCCGAGGCCTTCCGCAGCGCCCCGCCGGACCTGGCCCGCCGGATGAGCCTGCGCCAGACCGTGGAGCTCGTCCGCATCGCGACCGAGGTCTTCGAGGACCGCATCCCCACGGTCGGCGCCAACCGTACGGAGCGGGCCACCCTGGTCGCCGCGGTGCTGCGGTTCGGGCGGGAGGTCGCCTTCGCCGCGGCCACGGTGTACGCCTCGGCGGCCGAGGCCCGAGGGGCGTGGGACGCCCGGCTGGAGGCGCTGGTCGTCGACGCCGTCGTCCGGGGCGACAGCGACTCCGCGGACTCCGCCGGCGCCGTCCTGTCCCGCGCGGCCGCCCTCGGCTGGGCCCCAGCCGCCCGCGCGCGGGTCCTGGTGGGCACGCCACCGGTCGAGGGCCCCGACCCCGCCCGGCCCTCCGGCCCCGACCCGCTGCACGGCGTCCGCCGCGCGGCCCACCGGGCCGGCGCCGCGGTGCTGCTCGGCGCGCACGGCAGCGCCCTGCTCATGATCACCTCGGCCGACGACGGGGCCGACGACGCGCTGCGCACCCTGACCGACGCGTTCGGGCCCGGCCCGGTGGTCGCCGGCCCGGTGGTGGACGGGCTGCTCGAGGCGCACACCTCCGCGGCCCGCGCGCTCGCCGGGCACCGCGCGGTCGCCGCCCGGCCGAGCGCGCCCCGCCCCGTCGCCGCCGACGACCTGCTCCCCGAGCGCGTCCTGGCCGGCGACCGCACCGCGGTGACGACGCTCGTGGACGACGTGGCGCGGCCGCTGCGCGAGGCCGGCGGAGCGCTCACCGAGACCGTGGAGAGCTACCTCGACCACGCCGGGGTGCTCGAGGCGTGCGCCCGCTCGCTGTTCGTGCACCCGAACACCGTCCGCTACCGGCTGCGGCGAGTGGCCGACCTCACCGGCTCCCACCCGGGTGACGCGCGCGGCGCGACGTTGTTGCGTATGGCCATCGCGCTCGACCGCCTCCGCGCGACCGGCGCCACACCGGACACCTGACACGGCGCGCTGAGCTGCATCGACGTCGCGATCCGCGACCTCGCGCCGCCGGAGCAGGAGTCTCGATCGATCCAGAGCCACCCGTCGTCGGGACGGGGCCTTGTCGGGTTCCCACAACGAACCCCGGCGAGGATTCGTCACCCCGGTGTCTGCTCCGCACCCCCCTCGCGTGGTGGAGTACGACGTGTGATCGCGATCCTCGCGCCCGGCCAGGGCGCCCAGAAGCCCGGGATGCTCGCCCCGTGGACCGAGCGGCCCGCGCTGGCCGGGCGTCTGGACGAGTACTCCGAGGCCGCCGGGCTCGACCTGGCGCACCTGGGCACCGAGGCGGACGCCGACACGATCGCCGACACGGCGGTGACGCAGCCCCTGCTCGTCGCGAGTGCCCTGCTGTCCGCGGAGGCGCTCCTCGGCGAGCTCGGCGGGACGCTCGGGTCGACCACCGGCCTGCCCGCGGACACGTACGTGGCCGGGCACTCCGTGGGCGAGCTCGCGGCCGCCGCCATCGCAGGTGTCCTCGCTCCCGCGCTGGCCGTGGCCCTCGCCGCCGTGCGCGGGCGGGAGATGGCCGCCGCGTGCGCCGTCGAGCCCACGGGCATGGCCGCCGTCCTCGGTGGGGACTCCGACGACGTGCTCCGGGTGCTCGCCGACCACGACCTCGAGCCGGCCAACCGCAACGGGGCCGGCCAGGTCGTCGCGGCCGGCCGCACCGGCGACGTCGAGGCGCTGGCCGCCGCACCGCCCGAGGGCGCGCGGGTCCGCCCGCTGGCCGTGGCCGGCGCGTTCCACACGCGCTTCATGGAGCCGGCCGAGAAGGCCCTGGGGTCGTGGGTCGCGGAGCACCGGGGCGAGCTCGCGCCCGCCGACCCGGTGCTGCCGCTGCTCTCCGACGCCGACGGGGCCGTCGTCACCTCCGGGGACGAGATGCTGGACCGGCTCGTCGCCCAGGTGACACGGTCGGTGCGCTGGGACTCCTGCCTGGACACCCTGCGCGCGGCCGGCATCACCACCGCCGTCGAGCTCACCCCCGCCGGGACGCTGACCGGGATGGTCAAGCGTCAGATCAAGGGCACCGCCACCGTGAACGTCTCCACCCCCGAGCACCTCGAGGCCGCCGTCGACGCCCTGCGGGGTGCGGCATGAGCGTCTCCCTCGCCCGCGCCGAGGGCGTCGCCGGCGCCCGCATCCTGGGCCTCGGCAGCTCCCAGCCCGACCGGGTCGTCACCAACGACGAGCTGGCCCAGCGGGTCGAGACCAACGACGAGTGGATCCGCAGCCGCGTCGGGATCGCCGAGCGCCGGTTCGCCGCGGAGACCGACTCGGTCGTCTCGATGGGCGCCGACGCGGGCTCGAAGGCCCTCGCCGACGCCGGGCTGGCCCCCACCGACCTCGACGCCGTCATCGTCGCCACCTGCACGATGCCGACGCCGATCCCGAACGCCGCCGCGCAGATGTCCGACCGCATCGGCGTCAACGCCATCGCCGCGTTCGACGTCAACGCCGCGTGCGCCGGCTTCTGCTACGGCGTGGGCATCGGGTCGGACATGATCCGGGCCGGCAGCGCGCGCAACGTCCTCGTCGTCGGGTCGGAGAAGCTGACCGACTGGCTCGACATGGACGACCGCTCCGTGTGCATCATCTTCGCCGACGCCGCCGGGGCGGCCGTGCTCACCGCGGCCGAGACGCCCGAGGAGGTCGGGGTCGGACCGGTCGTGCTGGGCGCCGCGGGCGACCTGGTGTCGACCATCGGCATCGACGAGAAGAACTTCCTGCGCCAGGAGGGCCAGGCGGTCTTCCGGTGGGCCACCACGAAGATCGCGCCGACCGCCCTGAAGGCGGTCGAACGGGCCGGGCTGACCCCGGCCGACATCGACGTCCTGGTCCCGCACCAGGCGAACCTGCGGATCGTCGAGGCCATCGCGAAGAAGCTCAAGGCCGAGGGCGCGCGGGACGACCTGGTCGTCGCCGACGACATCGTGCACTCCGGCAACACCAGCTCCGCCTCGATCCCCATGGCGATCGACCACATGCGCGCCGCCGGGCGGGTGAAGTCCGGGGACGTGGCCCTGCTGGTCGGGTTCGGAGCCGGCCTGTCCTACGGCGGCCAGGTCGTCGTCCTCCCCTAGCCTCGCACCCGACACACCACCCGAAGGAAAGGACAGCCGAGTGGCTTCCAAGGAAGAGATCCTGCCCGACCTCGCGAGCATCGTCGAGGAGGTGGCCGGCGTCGACGCCGCCGAGGTCACCCCGGAGAAGTCGTTCGTCGACGACCTCGACATCGACTCGCTGTCGATGGTGGAGATCGCCGTGCAGGCCGAGGACAAGTTCGGGGTCAAGATCCCGGACGACGAGCTGGCCAAGCTCACCACCGTGTCCGACGCCGTCGACTACATCTCCTCGCACTCGTGAGCGCCGCCGGCCAGGGGGTCGTCGTCACCGGGATGGGAGCGACGACCCCGCTCGGCGGAGACGTGCAGTCCACCTGGGACGGTCTCCTGGCCGGCCGCAGCGGGGCGCGGCCGATCGAGGACGACTGGCCCGCCCGCTTCGAGCTGCCGGTGGACTTCGCCTCCCAGCTCGCCGTCGAACCGTCGGAATCCCTCAAGCGCGTCGAGATGCGGCGCCTCGACCGCTCGGAGCAGGTCGCGATCATCGCGGCCCGCCAGGCGTGGGAGCACGCCGACCTGGGCGACTACCCGGCGACCGACGGCGGGTCGCCGAAGGTCGACGGGCTGCGGCTGGCCGTGATCATCGGGACCGGGATCGGCGGGGCGACCACGCTGCTGGGTCAGGACGACCTGCTCGAGCAGCAGGGGCTGCGCAAGGTCGCCGTCCTGACGATCCCCATGCTCATGCCCAACGGACCCGCGGCCCACGTCGGCCTGGAGTTCGGTGCGGCCGCGGGCATCCACGCGCCGGTGTCGGCGTGTGCGTCCGGCGCCGAGGCGATCGCCTGGGGCTGGCGGATGCTGCAGGCGGACGAGGTCGACGTGGTCGTGGCCGGCGGGGCCGAGGCGTGCATCGCGCCGATCACCCTGGCCGGGTTCTGCCAGGCCCGGACCATGGCGCACGACTGGGACGACCCGACCCTGGCCTCCCGCCCGTTCGACGCGAAGCGCAACGGCTTCGTGCTCGGCGAGGGCGCGGGCATGGTCGTGCTCGAGCGCGCGGAGTTCGCCGAGGCGCGCGGGGCCACCGTGCACGGGCGGATCGCGGGCATCGGCACCAGTGCGGACGCGTACCACATCACGGCCCCCGACCCCGAGGGCACGGGCCAGTCGCGCGCCATCGCGGCCGCGCTGCGCACCGCCGGCCTGGAGCCGTCCGACGTCGGGCACGTCAACTGCCACGCGACCTCCACCCCGGTGGGCGACGTCGCCGAGACCGTGGCCGTGCGCAAGGCGATCGGCGACCACCCGGTGCTGACCGCCCCCAAGGGCTCGCTGGGCCACCTGCTCGGCGCGGCCGGCGCGGTGGAGGCGATCGCGACGATCCTGGCGGTGCGCGACGGCATCGTCCCCCCGACCGCCAACCTCACCGACCTCGACGGCGACGTCGAGCTCGACGTGGTCGCGGGCGAGGCGCGCAAGGTCGACCTCACCGCGGCGATCAACGACTCGTTCGGCTTCGGCGGCCACAACGTCAGCTTGTGCTTCGCACGTGAGCACTAAGTGGGCCTATGAGCCCA
>NZ_JBBEGN010000019.1:0-105617 GCF_037401875.1 Actinomycetospora aurantiaca
CTAGGCCCGGGGGAGCCAGAGCCGCAGCAGCGCCCCGCCCGAGGGTGCCTCGTGGGCCGAGACGCCGCCGTGGTGCCGCGCGACGGTCTGCGCGACGATCGACAGGCCGAGCCCGGAGCCCGGCATGGTGCGCGCGTCGGCGGACCGGAAGAAGCGGTCGAACACCAGCGCCCGCTCCTCCGGGGCGATGCCCGGCCCCTCGTCGGCGATCTCGAGCACGGCGGTCCCGGGCCGCTCCGGGGCGACGCCCTCGCGCAGGACCACCGTCACCGTGGCGTCCGACGGGCTCCACTTCGCGGCGTTGTCGAGCAGGTTGAGCACGGCGCGCTCGAGGGCGCTCGCGTCGCCGACGACCTCCAGGGGGACCAGCTCGACGGCGAAGGTCACGCCGGGCGCGCGGGGCCGGGCGCGGTCGAGGGCCCGCTCGACGACCTCGGAGAGGTCCAGGTGCTCCGCGGCGACCTCGGGCGGGTCGTCGCGCGCCAGCTCCACGACGTCGCCGACCAGCGTGGCCAGCTCGTCGATCTGCGCGCGCAGGTCCGCGGTGAGCTCGGCCCGGTCCTCGGCCGACAGGCGGGGCGCGTCCGGACGTCCCGACGCGGCACCCTCCTCGGCGGCCACCAGCAGCTCGAGGTTGGTGCGCAGCGAGGTCAGCGGGGTGCGCAGCTCGTGCCCGGCGTCGGCGACGAGGCGCCGCTGGCGGTCGATGGACGAGGCGAGGGCCGCGAGCATGGCGTTGAAGCTGCGGGTCAGCCGGGCGATCTCGTCCCCGCCGGTGACCGTGATGGGCTGCAGGTCTCCGGTCCGGGCGACCCGCTCGGTCGCCGAGATCAGCCGCTCCACGGGGCGCAGGCCCGCCCGGGCGATCGCGACCCCGACCAGCGCGGCCAGCACCACCCCGATCATGCCCACGACGACGAGCACGATCGCCAGGCGGGACAGCGTGCGGCGGGTCGGCTCCAGCTCCTGGGCGAGCACCAGCGCGCGGCCGTTCCCGGACTGCACCGCGACCACGCGGTACGGGGCGCCGTCGACGAACCCGGTGCGCGGCGCCTGCGGGGTGCCGGTGGCCACCGCGTACTCCGGGGCGCCCACCGGGGGTTCGTTGCCCTGGATGAACAGTGCCCGGTTCGTCGTGGCCGACACGATCGCCACCCGGAAGTCGCCGGCGGCGAGCGCGTCGGAGGAGACCACCCGGAACAGCAGGGCCGGGTCGGCGAGGTCGCTGGACGACGCCGCGGTGGCCCGCTCGACGAGGCTCTCGTCGAGCTGGTCGTACAGCGCGCGGTACGCGGTGAAGAACACCGCGACCGCGATCAGGGCGACGAGCAGCCCGGCCCCGACCGACACCAGGATCGCCACCCGGCGCCGCAGCGGGATCTCGAGCAGGACGTGCCATCCCGACGGCGGGGCGGGCCGGTCGGGCTGCTCGGGCTGCTCGGGCTGGCCGGACTGCTCGGTCCCGGCCGGTACGGACGTGCTCATCACCCCCGATCCTCCCCGACGCCGGGCGGGGCCACCGTGACCTCCCCGGCGGGCCCGCGCCCCGGCGATGAGGAAGGCTGGTGCCCATGAGCGAGACGCCCCGTCGGGACGACGAGCCGGGCCGCGTCGGGGACCCGGGGGCCGCCGGGGATCCCGCGACGGTGGAGCGCCCGGGGCTCGGCACCGGCTACGGGCGCGGCGGGGTGCGGTGGGCCGACGAGCAGCAGGCGGCGCCCGCGCCGCGTTCCTGGTCCGGGGCGCCGTTCGGCGGGTCGGGGTCGGGAGCTCAGGGGGCGGGCGAGCAGGCCGACTACGGCTGGGGTCGCGGCCCCGACCCGTCGTCGGGAACGGCCATGACCCCGACCCCGCCCGGCGGGTTCCCCGCGGACAGCGGTGCCGGGTGGAGCACGCCCGGGCCGGGGCAGCCGCCGGCGCCCGACGAGGGCCGGCGCGGGGGGCTGCGCGGGGCCGCGGGGTCCGTCACCCGGACCGGCCTCGTCCTCGTCGCGGTGATCGCGCTCGTCGCCGGGCTCGTCGGCGGGGGGATCGCCGGGGCGCTGTTCTCGTCGTCGTCCTCGACGACGTCGCTCGGGTCCCTCGGCGACTCCGAGCCGCTGCCGCCCGCGCCCGCGGGGTCGGTGGAGGCGATCGCGGCGACCGTGCTGCCCAGCACCGTGCAGATCATCGGCGCCACCGGTGCGGGCTCCGGGGTCGTGATCTCGGCCGACGGCCTGATCATGACGAACAACCACGTGCTCGCCGCGGGCGCCCGCAGCGGGCTGCAGGCGGTGTTCGCGGACGGGACGGCCGCCCCGGTGACCCTGGTGGGGGCGGCGCCGGCGGCCGACATCGCCGTCGTGCGGGCGAGCGGGGTGTCGAACCTGCGCCCGGCCGCGCTCGGCGACTCGACGCAGCTGCGCCAGGGCCAGGCCGTGGTGGCGGTCGGCTCGCCGCTGGGGCTCTCGGGGACCGTGACCACGGGCATCGTCTCGGCCCTGCGCCGGCCGGTCGCCGCGGGCGGCTCCGGCGCGGGCCAGGAGAGCACCCTCGACGCGATCCAGACCGACGCCGCCATCAACCCCGGCAACTCCGGCGGGCCGCTGGCCGACGCGGCCGGGCGGGTGGTCGGGATCAACACCGCGATCGCGAGCGTGACCGGCGGCGGAGCCGGCCAGGAGGGCGGGTCGATCGGCCTGGGCTTCGCGATCCCGATGAACCACGCGCGCCGGATCGCGACCGAGCTCGTCGAGACCGGGCGGGCGACCCAGGCCATCATCGGGGTGCAGGTCACCGACGGCGGGGCCCGCGGCGCCACCGTCGCCAGCGTGACGCCGGGCTCACCGGCCGGCTCGGCGGGCCTGCAGGCCGGCGACCTGGTCACCCGCGTCGACGACCGGGCCATCGAGGACGCGAACGCGCTGGTGGCCGCGGTCCAGTCCAGCGCGCCGGGTCAGGTCGTGACGCTGACCGTCAGCTCCGGCGGCGGGGCACCGCGACAGGTCCAGGTGACGCTGGGCGGCCGGGTGATCGGGGGCCGCTAGGAGCGGGTCAGCACCGCGAAGGCGCGGTCGGGGAGGATCCGCTCGACGGCCGGGCCGCGCGCCCCGTCGTCGTCCCCGGAGCGCTCCACCACCCGCAACCCGGCTGCGGCGGCGACCTCGTCGACCGCGTCCGGTCCGAGCACGGCCCAGGGGAAGCGCGTGGGTGGGGTGTCGGCGGCGTCGTCGTCGATGTCCTCGCGCTCGAGGTGCGCCGCCCCCTGCCAGAGACCCGCCCCGGGCTCCAGCTCGAGCAGCACCGTGCCGGTGTCGGTGAGCAGGTCGCGGCACCGGCGCAGCAGGGCCACCGGGTCCCCGCCGATGCCGATGTTGCCGTCCGCGAGCACCACGTGCTGCCACCGGCCCTCGCCGGGCAGCCGCTCGAAGGCGTCCCGATGGAGCACGGCCGCCCCGCGCTGCAGGCAGCGCTGGATGGCCTGCACGGAGACGTCCACGCCGAGGGCGGGGACCCCGCGGTCGGCGAGGGCGACGACGAGCCGTCCGGGCCCGCAGCCGAGGTCCAGCGTGGCGCCGGTGCACCGCTCGAGCAGCCACCCGTCGCGGTCGTCGGCGTCGTCCTGCCAGCGCTGCACGGCGAGGGGCAGCACGACGCCGTCGGTGCGCACCAGGCGGTGCGAGAAGCCGGCCAGTGCGGCGTCGAAGACGGTCGCGGTGAGGGTGAACCCCCCGGCTCCGAGGCGTTCGCGCGCGGCGTCCACGACGGCGAACGGCTCGGTCATGGGGCTGTCGAGCGACGTCACGGGCGGGCACCTCCGAGAGCACCGAGGGGTCGGGTCCGTTCCCGGGTGAGGAGGTGGTCCTCGACCGCGCGGGCGAAGCGTCCGTGGGGCACCACGGCGGCGACCTCGACGGCGTCGTCGGCCGTGTCCACGTCCGACAGCGGCTCCAGCTCGGCCACGGCGTCGTCGCCGAGGGCCTGGCGCAGGGCGTCGAGCGTCCGGGCGCCGGTGTCATCGCGGGAGGTGGGAACGCCGGCGATGATGGCGGCCCGGCGGGGGTCGCGGAGGCCCATGGCCCACCAACCACCGTCGTGGGCGACCCCGATCGCGGCGTGCGCGGTCGTCTCCACCCGCCGGAACGCCGCGTCCAGCAGGTCCGCGTCGAGCTGCGGGGTGTCCATGCCGATCTGCACGGTCGCCGCTCCCGGGTACAGCGCGGCGACGTCGGCGTGGGCGGCCTCGATGCGCTCGCCGAGCGCGTCCCCCCGCTGCCGGACGACCGTGTGACCGGCGATGGCGGCGGCGATCTCGTCACCGCGCACCGCGTCGGCGAGGTCGCCCTCGAGGGCGACGACGACGCGGGCCCCGGCGACCCCCGCGGCGGCGTCGAGCGTGTCCAGGAGCGCCGCGGCCGCGATGCCCGCCGCCCCCTCGGGGGTCGCGGGCGGGGTCAGCCGGGTCTTCGCGCGCCCGGGCACCGGTGCCTTCGCCAGCACCACGACCACCCGGTCGACCACCTGATCGGACTGCATGATCGGCGCGTTCGCAGCGGAGTCGGTCATCGGTTCACCCGGTCCAGGCCTCGGCTCCGGGCCAGGGCCTTCGTCATGTCGCGTACCGCGCGGGCGGTGCCCCGCACCGAGCCCGACACCTTCGACCGGCCCCCGCCCCGCGGCCGGTAGGCGACGTCCACCTCGCGGATCGTCCAGCCCGCCGCCCCGGCCCGGATCAGCAGCTCGAGCGGGTAGCCGAAGGCGCGGTCGGTGATCCCGAGGTCGAGCAGCGCCTGGCGCCGGGCCACCCGCACCGGCGCGATGTCGCGCACCCCCACGCCCTGCACCCGCATCAGCCCGGACAGCACGAGGTTGCTCAGCCGGGCGTGCCAGGGCCAGACGCCGCGCGCCGCCGGGACCCGCCGTCCCACCACCAGGTCGGCGTCGGTGTCGAGCAGCAGCCGCACCATGGCCGGGAGCTCGGCCGGGTCGAGCGAGCCGTCCGCGTCGATCGTCGCCACCACCTCCGTGCGGCTGGCCTCGAGGCCGGCGTGCACGGCGGCGCCGTAGCCCTTGCGGGCCTCGTGGACGACGAGGGCCCCGCGCCGCTGCGCCAGGTCGGGCGTGCCGTCGGTGGACCCGTTGTCCGCGACGACGGCGTCGAACCCGTCGGGGAGCGCGTCGAGCACGGCCGGCAGTGCCTCGACCTCGTCGAGGCACGGGAGCACGACATCCACACGACCGCTCACCGTGGTCACGCTATGAGGTCGGCTTCGGACGCGCACAACGGGGTTGCCATGAGAGGTGCCCCGTGAAGCCGTCGTGAGTTTCCGCCGTTCGGCGGGGTCGGGACGCCCGGGTGGGCCCTGCTCACTGCGCCGTGACGCTCGCTTCGTACTGTGCGTGGCGATGAGCACGCTGCTCGGGCCGCCGCGCCCGCAGGACGACGAGGCCCCGGGGACGTCCGCGCGGCCGGGCCCCCGGCTGCGGGGCGACCTCCTCGCGGCCCTGCTGGGCTGCGCCCTGGTGGCGGCCGCCGCGCTCTACGGGTGGAACCGCATCGAGGCCGGCGTCCCGATCCTCGTGGGCTGGCCCCCGGTCCTCGCCGAGTGGATGCCGCACTTCAGGCGGGGCGGGGTGGCGGCGGTCGTCGTCGCGGTCCTGGTCGTGACGGCGGGGCCGGCGGTGGCGGCCCGGCTGCGGTGGGGGGCGCTGCTCGCGGTCACCTTCGTGGCCTCCGTGGCCTGGACGTTCTCGCTGGCCCTGATCGACGGCTACCAGGCCGGGATCGTCGACCGGCTGACCACGCCGACCGAGTACCTGGTCGAGGTCGACCGGTACCCCGGGCTGGTCCCCTTCCTGACGACCTTCGCCGACCGGATCGTCGGGATGACACCCGACACCCTGGTCACGCACTCGTCGGGCCACCCGCCGCTCGCGACGCTGGTCTACGTCTGGATCGCGGACGTGCTCGGTCCCGGGGGCGAGTACGCGGGCCTGGTGACGCTGGTGGTCGGCGCGTCGGCCTCGACAGCGGTCGCGGTCACCGTGGGCGCGCTCGGCGGGCTCCGGTGGGGTCGGGTCGAGCTGCCGCTGTCGCCCTCGACGGTGGAGGCCGGGCGGGCCCTCGCACGGCGCTACGTCCCGTTCGGGGTGCTGTTCCCGGGTGCGGTCTGGGTCGGCGTGTCCGCGGACGGGATGTTCGCGGCGGTGTTCGCCTGGGCGGTCGCGCTGCTGGCCCTGGGCGCGGTGCGGCGCGGGGTGCTCGGTTCGGTGCTGAGCCTGCTCGCCGGTGTCGGGCTCGGGGCCGGACTCTTCCTGTCCTACGGCCTGGCCGCCGCGGGGCTGCTCCCGGTCGCGGTGGCGGTGCTGGTGCGGCGCTGGTGGCCCCTGGCGGTGGCGGCCGTCGGCGTGCTCGCCGTGGTCGGGCTGTTCCACCTCGGCGGCTTCTTCTGGTTCGACGGCTACACGCAGGTCAAGCTGCGCTACTACCAGCCCGGCGAGTACGGACTGCTCCGCCCGTACTCCTACTGGGTGTGGGCCAACCTCGCGGCGGTGGCGCTGGCGCTGGGGCCGGCGACCGTCGCCGGGCTGCGGCGGGTGGCGTGGTGGCCGCGACGAGCTCCGGTCGCGGTGCTCGCGCTGGTGGCCGCGGCCGTGATCGCGGTCGCCGTCGCCGACCTGTCCGGGCTGTCCAAGTCCGAGGTCGAACGCATCTGGCTGCCGTTCGCGACGTGGATGGTGCTCGCCTGCGCCCTGCTCCCCGTCCGGTCGGCCCGCTGGTGGCTGGGCGCCCAGGCGGTCCTGGCGCTGCTGGTCAACAGCCTGCTGTTCACCGTCTGGTAGGGGCGCCGGGTCGGTCAGCAATGGTCCGTTGCTGACGCCTGACGTCAGAACGGCGCCACTCGCACGTGGTGGGCCGGGCCCGGCGCGCGCCGACCCGACCCCGACCCCGACCCGCCGTCAGGAACGGATCGCGGCGCGCAGCGGGTCGGTGGCGAAGCGGGTGATGCCCTCGGCGAAGCCGACGCGGGCGCGGAAGCCGAGGAGCTCGGCGGCGCGGGCGGGGTCGGCGGTGACGTGCCGGACGTCGCCGGGCCGGGCGCCCCCGACGACCTGCGGCGCCGGGCCGTCCATGGCCTCGGCGAGCTGGGCCGCGAGGTCGGCGATCGTCCGGACCTCCCCGGAGCAGACGTTCAGCGGGGTGCACGTGCCGGCGGGCGTGGTGTCCTCGGCGGCCTCGAGCGCGGCGACGTTGACCGCGGCCACGTCGCTGACGTGCACGAAGTCCCGGCGCTGCCGACCGTCCTCCATCACCCGCGGGGCCTCGCCGCGCTCCAGCGACGACCGGAAGATCGACGCGACCCCGGCGTAGGGCGTGTTCTGCGGCATCCGCGGCCCGTACACGTTGTGGTAGCGCATCGCGTAGACGCGGCCGCCGGTCGCGCGGGCCCAGGCGACCGCGAGGTGCTCCTGGGCGAGCTTCGTGGCGGCGTAGGTCGAGCGCGGTTCGAGGGCGGCGTCCTCGGGGATGAGCTCGCCCTGCAGGTCGCGCCCGCACACCGGGCACGGGAGGTCGTAGCGCCCGGCGTCGACGTCGGCCTGCGTGCGCGCCGGCGGCGGCTGGACGCCGTGCTCCGGGCAGGAGTAGCGGCCCTCGCCGTAGACGACCATCGAGCTCGCCATGACCAGGTTCCGGTGCCCGGAGCGGTACATCGCGGCGAGCAGGACCGCGGTCGCGACGTCGTTGTTCTCGGCGAAGGCGGGCGCGTCGTTGGGGTCGACGCCGTGCCCGACCATCGCGGCCTGGTGGCAGACGGCGTCCACGTCGGGCAGGAGGCGGTCGAGCAGGGCGGCGTCCCGGACGTCGCCCCGGACCAGCTCGTAGCGGTCCGCCCACTCCGGTGCCTTGCCCTCGGCGTGGGCCTGCGGCAGCAGGGCGTCGAGCAGCACGGGGGTGTGCCCGTGGTCGACGAGCAGGTCGGCGATCGCGGAGCCGATGAAGCCGGCACCGCCGGTGAGGAGGACGCGCACGGCGGTCACGGTAGGCGGCCCGGGGCACCGGACTAAGGTCTGGGGTATGGAGCACCCGCAGGCGACGGTGTCGATCGAGAACGGCCCCCTGGGCGGCGGCGACGACCTGCTGGGTCGCGCGCTCGTCGTCATCGTGGACGACCGCATCTCCACGGGCGAGGTCACCGACACGACCGGCCCGCTGGTGACCGAGCTGCTCGGCGAGGCCGGGCTGGTGGTGGACGGCACGATCGTGGTGCCCGGCGAGTCCGTCGCCATCCGCAACGCGCTGAACACCGCCGTCATCGGCGGGGTGGACGTCGTGATCACCGTCGGCGGCACCGGGGTGTCCCCGCGGGCGGTCACCGCGGACGCCACCGCGGGCGTGCTCGACCGCCCGATCCCGGGCATCGCCGAGGCCATCCGCGCCTCCGGGCTGGCCGCCGGGGCCGTCGACGCCGGGCTCTCCCGCGGGCTGGTGGGGGTCTCCGGGTCGACGCTCGTCGTCAACCTCGCCTCGTCGCGCGCCGCCGTGCGCGACGGCATGGCGACCCTCACCCCGCTCATCGCGCACGTGATCGCCGAGCTCTCCGGCCTGGAGGAGAACTGACCGGGCCCGACCGCGCCGAGGCGGCCCGCCGTCGGGCCCGTGAGGCCCTGTCCGGTCCGTCGACGACGGCGAGCTCCGACGAGCGCGACGACGCCGACCGGGCGCGCGAGATCCCGCGGGACGCCTACGAGGACGAGCGCCCGCCGCACCACGACCGGGCCTGAGCCTCACCGCAGCGTCAACGTCACCTCCTGACCGATCGTCGCCGCCGCCACGCGCGCCGCGACCGGGCCGGGCAGGGCCACCACGACGACGGGGCTGCTCGAGCGGTCGGCACCGGGCAGGACCGCCAGGACCCGGGCGCCCGCCGCGAGCACGGCGCCCGGCTCGCGGGCGGACCGGCTGCCGCCCACCACGTCCACGACGGTGCCCGGCCGCACCAGGTCGGCGATCGCGGGATCGGCCGGGCGCAGGGGCACGCCGGCGGCGTCGGGCGAGCCCGCGGACGTGCGCGCCGCCGCGGGGCCCAGCATCCGCACGTCGGTGAGGACCTCCCCGGACCGGACCCCGCCGACGAGCCGGCCGCCCACCGCCGCCTCCGGCGCGGCGAGGGCCCCGGCCGGCACCGTGTCGGGTGGTCGGCTCACCACCGTCACGTCGCCGGCGGCGAGGACCGGGCCGGGCGCCAGGTCACGGGCCGCCACCACCACCGGGGCGCCCGCGACCTCCGGGGACGCCGCCCCGAGAACCCCGATCACCACCGCGAGCCCGGCCAGCCCGCCGGCCGCCACCCGCCGCAGCAGCACCGCCCGGCGCCACCCGACCGGCAGGCGCCGGCGAGCCCGCCCGCGCGTGCTCACGTCCCGCCGTCCGACCCTCACGAATCCGACGGTAGGGCCACGGACGCACCCACCCGGCATCGCGATCACGACCTGTGGACAATGGAGTCCGAGGACGCCGGATGTGGATGGCCGGGGTCAAGGTCAACCGCCGGACGCGCGAAGGGGCTGCACCCGAATGGCCGTGGTGCTCGTCCTGATGGCCTGTCTGGGCAACGCGCTGGCCCTGACGCTGCAGCGCAAGGCCGCCCAGGACAGTGCCCGCCAGCGGGGCCGCTCGGCCGGGTCGTTCCGCGACATGGTGCGCCGCCCGCCGTGGCTGTTCGGGATCGTGATCTTCGGCGCCGCCGTCGTGTGCCAGGTGCTCGCGCTGCAGATCGGGTCGATCTCGCTGGTCCAGCCGGTCCTGGTGATGGAATTGCCGTTCACCCTGCTCGTCGGGTGGTGGATCCTCGGAGGGGCGCTGCGCCCCTACGAGTGGTCGGCGGTGGGGCTGATGAGCATCGGCCTGGTCGTCCTGCTCGTGTCGCTGCGCCCGCACGGCGGGGACGCGCTCGCCGCCGGCAACCTGCGGTGGATCCTCGGCACGCTGGTCACCCTGGTGGCCCTCGCGGCGTGCACCTGGATCGCGGTGACGTCGCGGGCGGTCGGCAAGGCCGCGTTCTTCGGCATCGCCGCGGGGATCGGGTCCGGCTTCGTCGCGGTCATCATCAAGGCGATGGCCGACGCGCTGGCCCTCGGCGGGCTCGGCGCCGTGTTGACGACCTGGCAGAGCTACCTGCTGATCCCGGTGGGGCCGGTGGCGTTCTGGACCCTGCAGAGCGGGCTGCGGGCCGGACGCCTGCTGGCGAGCCAGCCCGGCCTGACCCTCGGCAACCCCATCCTCGCGTTCCTGTGGGGCACCGGGCTGCTCGGCGAGGAGGTCGCGGGCGGCTGGTGGCTGCTCGGCGGCCTGGTCGGGGCCGGACTGCTCACCGTCGGTGTCTTCCTGCTCGCCCGCTCGCCGGTCCTGGCCGCCCAGGAGGGCACGCCCTCCGCGACCCGCACCTCGAAGGACACGGGGAGTCGACGCGTGCTCTGAGCGTTAGCTCGTTCGTGTGAGACCTCGGCGTCAAACATGTTTCGAGGCAACGCGCGACGAACGGACGCGTCTCTCGTTGTACGAGGCACGAGGCCATCGACCGCTGGGGAGCGGGTCGCGCTTCGTGTGGGGTCCGGGTCGGCGACTCGGGGTTGCCGACCCGGACCGTTCTCTCAGGCGCTGCTCTTCGCCGGCGTCGAGGACGATCCCGACGAGGATCCCGAGCCGGACGACGACGTGCCCGACCCGCTCGACGAGGATCCGGAGGACCCGGAGTCGGAGGACTTCGACCCGCCGGACGTCGACTCCGACGCTCCGGAGGACTTCGACTCGGACGCGGAGGACTTCGACTCCGACGACGCCGACTCGGAGGACTTCGACTCGGACGAGGACTCCGAGGACGACGACCCGGAGCGGCTGTCGTTGCGGTAGAAGCCGCTGCCCTTGAACACGATGCCGACCGACGAGAACACCTTGCGGAGCCGCCCGCCGCACACCGGGCACTCGGTCAGCGACGGGTCGGTGAACGCCTGGACCTGCTCGAACCGGTGGTCGCACTCGGTGCAGGCGTAGGGGTAGGTGGGCACGAACGCTCCTGTCTTCACCCGAGGGGTCGCGGGGGAGTGTAACTGGCACTCGCCGCGTGCGAGTGCCAACAACGCCACAGCTCAGGCTGTTCCGACCAGACCCGCGGTCGGCCGCCACACCGCGTGCACCCGCACGTCGTGCGGCTCGACGGGCAGCTCGGGCAGCAGCTCGGTGTCCCCGACGACGGCGACGACGACCGTGGAGGGCGAGATCAGCGGCAGCGAGCGGTCGTAGTGCCCCCCGCCGCGCCCGAGGCGCACCCCGTCCGGCGAGGCGGCGAGCGCCGGCACCACCACGACCGCCGCGTCCGCGACCGCCCCCGGCCCGACCCGCCGTCCGGACGGCTCCAGCAGGCCGTGCGGGCCGTCGCGCAGGTCGCCGCGGTCGCGGAACCCGGCCCAGTCCAGGGGTGCGTCCCCGCTCACGACCGGCAGCAGCACCCGGCGCCCGATCGCCACCGCCGCGTCCAGCACCGGCAGCGCCCCGTTCGGCGTCGCGCCCGGCTCGGAGCGGACCGGCACGTACAGGCAGACCGGCCGGGCCGGGTCGGCCCGCAGCGACTCCAGGACGTCCGGCAGGGCGGCGGCCAGGTTCGCGGCGTCCTGCCAGCGCTCGGCCTCGGACCGCGCACGGCGGCGGGCGAGGAGCTCGGTACGCAGCTCGGACTTGCTCCGCGCCGTCCCCGGTCGCTCCGCGGGTCCGGCCATCACCGGACCGTCCCGGACACCTCCGCCGGGCCCTCGAGCACCACCGAGCCGCGCACCGTCGTCGGGCCGGTGAACGTGACGTCGCCGCGCACCTCCAGGCGCTCGGCGTCGACGAGCGAGGGTGCACCGGCTGGGAAGCGGGCCTCGAAGTCGGCGAGCATCCCGAAGTGGGCCTTGTCCAGAGACACCACCGGCGGCTGGGTGTCGAAGCGCGGCTCCATCGTCCCGTCGTCGCGCAGCTCCCAGAGATCGGAGCGGGCTACGAGCAGGTCGTCGGTGGTCTTGACCGGCGCGAAGCGGGTGCGCGGCACCTCCAGGGCCGCAGCCCCGGCGATCGACGACACCGCCGCGCCCATCGCCGTCTCCAGCTGGAGCACCTTGGTGGAGCCCTTATCGGTGGGGTCGACGGTCTTGCGGTTGACGATCAGCGGCAGCTCCGGGGCCGCCGGGTCGGCCTCCTGCAGGGCGGTGATCGCCTGCAGGTCGAACCAGATGTTGTTGGTGTTGAAGTAGTGCCAGCGCGTCAGATCCCCGAACGAGGGGTCGCCGTCGGGCACCTGCGCGGACTCGCGGAGCACGAGCTCGCCCCCGCGCATCGCCAGGTGCCCGCCCTTGCGGTCGGACTCCGTGCCGCGCACCACCTCGAGCAGGAACGGCACCTCCCGCTCGGCGAGCCAGGCGGCGATCCTCGGGTCGGGCCGGGCGCCGAGGTTGTCCGCGTTGGAGACGAAGCACCACCGCACGCCCGCCTCGAGCAGCGCGGCGGCGATCCCGCTCGCGGCCAGGGCGGTGTAGATGTCGCCGTGCCCGGGCGGGCACCACTCCAGCTCCGGGTTCGCCGGCCACTCGACCGGCTGCCACGTCTCGGCGTCCAGCTTCGGCTCGATCCCCTGCAGGAAGTCCAGCGGGAGCCCCTGGTCGGCCAGGCCCTCGTGCGCCGCGAGCCGCTCGAGCGAGGGCGGGCGGGTGGTGGGGGAGTCCATGAGCAGCAGCGGCAGCCGCGCGCCGGTGGACGCGCGCAGCGCGAGGGTCTGGCGCGCGATGACGTCGAGGAAGCTCTGCCCGGGCTTGATCTCGAGCGTGGACTTCGGCCCGTCCAGGCCCATCGACGTGCCCAGCCCGCCGTTGAGCTTCACGACGGCGAGCCGGTCCAGCACCGCGCGGGTGGTCTCCGCGTCCGGGTCGGGCAGGTCGGCCAGCCGCGGCAGCGGGTCGACCGGGGACAGCTCGTCGCCGGGCACCTTGCCCGCGTCCGGGTCGGCCAGCTGCTCGAGGCGGCGGCGGAAGGCCGCGACCTCCATCGGGTGCGCCCCGGCCTTCTCCAGCTTCTCGACGGCGGGATGCTCGCTGGTCATGCGCTCTCCGGTACTCGGGGGGTGGTTCACGGTGGCGGTCCGAGGGGTGGCGCCGAGGCTAGCGAAGGGGTCCGACACGCCGGTGAGGGTGCGTCGTTACCCTGCTCCGGCCCTCCTCCGGGGCACGATGGACCCGTGAGGACCGTGGATGCCCAGCTGCGACGGGTGCTCGACGCCGCGGTGCGCCCCTCCCCGATCCGGGTCGCCATCTCGGAGGCCCAGGGTCTGCTCTGCGCCGAGGAGGTCGTGGCCGACCGTGC
This sequence comes from Actinomycetospora aurantiaca, assembly GCF_037401875.1. Classification (NCBI taxonomy): domain Bacteria; kingdom Bacillati; phylum Actinomycetota; class Actinomycetes; order Pseudonocardiales; family Pseudonocardiaceae; genus Actinomycetospora; species Actinomycetospora aurantiaca. The sequence goes on from NZ_JBBEGN010000019.1 coordinate 13,370, forward strand.
CCTGCCCGGGTTCGACCAGGCCGCCGTCGACGGGTTCGCCGTGCGCGCGGTCGACGTGCGCGCCGCGGACGTCGAGCCGGTCGAGCTGCCGGTGGTCGGCGAGGTGGCGGCCGGGTCGCGCCAGGCGCACCGGCTGAGCCCCCAGCAGGCGGTCCGCGTCGCGACCGGCGCCCCGCTGCCCACCCTCGCCGACGCGGTCGCCCCGCACGACCACACCGACGACGCCGGGCCCTCGAGCCGGGCACGGGTGACCGTCAAGCGGCCGGTCGCGTCGGCCGAGTTCGTCCGCCGCACCGGCGAGGACGTCGCGCCGGGCGACGTGGCCGTGCGGCGCGGGGTCGTGGTCGGTCCGGCGCAGGTCGGGCTGCTGGCGGCGGTCGGGCGGACCAAGGTCCTGGTCCACCCGCGGCCGCGCGTGTCCGTGATCGCCGTGGGCGACGAGCTGGTCGACGCCGACCGCACCCCCGGACCGGGCCAGATCGTGGACGTGAACTCCTACGCGCTCGCCGCGGCCGCCCGGGACGCCGGTGCGGAGGTGACGCGGGTCGGCATCGTCGGCGCGGACGCCGCGACCGTCCGGGAGGCGGTCGAGGCGCGCCTCGGGATGGCCGAGGTGGTGCTCGTGGCGGGAGCGGTCGGCGGGGCCCACGGCGAGGCGGTCGCCGCCGAGCTCGCCGAGCTCGGCCCGGTGGACACCAGCCGGGTCGCGATGCACCCGGGCAGCGTCCAGGGCTTCGGGCGGCTCGGCCCGGACGAGATCCCGACCTTCCTGCTGCCCGCGAACCCGACGTCGGGACTGGTGGTCTTCGAGATCCTGGTCCGGCCGCTGATCCGGCTCGCGCTGGGCCGCCCGGAGCTGCACCGTCGCGAGGTCACGGCCCGGCTGCTCTCCCCGGTCGCCTCCCGGCCGGGACGGCGCAGCTACGTGCGCGGGCGCCTGCTGCGTGACCGCACGAGCGGCGACTACCTCGCGCAGCCCCTGGGCACGGCGGGCTCGCACCTGCTGTCCTCGCTCGCCGAGGCCAACGCGCTGATCGTGCTCGACGAGGACACCACCGAGGCCGACCTGGACACCCCGGTGCGGGTCGCCTTCCTGTCACCCCGCTAGCGCACACTGACGGCGTGGGATCGCCGATCTGGGGAGGGGCCCGGCCCACCGGCCGCCACCCCGGGTGGCCCGACCGGTTGCGCGCGTTGCGGGTGCCCGCCGGCGTGGTGACCCTGCGCCCGGTGCGGTTCACCGACGGGCGGGAGTGGTCGCGGCTGCGGCTGCGCGACGAGGCCTACCTGACGCCGTGGGAGCCGATGCCGCCCGGCCGCTGGTCCGACCACAACGCGCTCGTCGAGTGGCCGGGGCGCTGGGGCACGTTGCGGGCGATGGGGCGTGCCGGCACCGCGCTGCCCTACGCGCTGACCGTCGACGGGCGCTTCGCCGGCCAGGTGGTCGTCGGCAACATCGTCCGGGAACCGCTGCTGTCGGCCTACGTCGGCTACTGGGTCGCCGAGCAGTACGCGGGCCGGGGGGCGACGACGGCGGCGGTGGCCCTCGCGGTCGACCACTGCTTCTCCCGCGTGGGGCTGCACCGCGTCGAGGCGACGGTGCGGCCGGAGAACGTCGCCAGCCTGCGTGTGCTCGCGAAGCTCGGCTTCCGCGAGGAGGGGCTGCTCAAGCGCTACCTCGAGGTCGACGGCGACTGGCGCGACCACGTGGTGCTCGCGGTGACCGCCGAGGACGTCCTCCCGGACGGTCTCGTGGGCCGGCTGCTGCGCGCCGGGCGGGCCGAGCGCGCCTGACCTGCGCCCCTGACGGCCGGTCACGACGCTCGACCGGCACTTGACCACCCACATGGCCGAGCAGGTGTCGGGTTTCGCCATCCCGTCGAGTGGTCACCGGGGTGTCGGCCCGGCGCGGCGCGTCCCTCACTGGAGGGTGATGGTCACGGTTCGCACACGACACGCCGTCGGAACTGCGAGGCGGATGGGACGCGTGTGACTAGCGTGGCGATCGGCTGGAGGACGGGTCGGGGAGGTGGACGGTGCCGAGTTCGTTGGTCTTCGCCGCGCTGGTGGTCGCGTGGCTCGCGGTGCTCGTGCCCGTCGTGGCCCGGCGGCGGCAGATGGTGCCGCGCCCGGCCGACGCCGATCTGAGCGCGCGGGTGCTCACCCGGCCGGAGCGGACGTCGGGCGCCGGGGCGGGCGGGGCGACGGGGGATGAGGAGGTCACGATGACCAGCACCACGGACGAGGTCGTGCCCGGGGCAGCGGAGGACGTGGAGGACGTGGAGGTCGCGCCGGAGGGCCGCGTCCTCGACCGCGCCCGCCGCGCCCCGGACGCGACCGACGACGAGTACGACGACGAGTACGACGACGGGTACGACGACCGCGACGACGACGGGTACGACGACGAGCTCGCGGACGCCGAGCCGGAGCCCGGGCACCGCCCGCGGACCTACCGGCCCGGGCGCGGCGGGTTCGACGCCGAGGCGGCCGAGGCGGCGGCGCACGCTCGCTACGCGTTCCGGCAGCGGGTCGCGCTCGGGCTGATCGCCGTGGCGGTGCTCGCCGCGCTGGCCGCGATCGTGGTCTCGCCGTCGCTGTGGTGGCTGTTCGCCGCCACCGTCGTCGGCCTCGGCGGCTACCTGGTCTTCCTGCGCCGCCAGACCCGCATCGAGGACGAGCTCCGCCGTCGCCGGGCCGCCCGCCTCTCCGGGGAGCGCCGGGCGATCGAGGCCCGCCGCGAGCGGCAGGCCGAGCACGAGGAGCGCCTCGCCGCCGTGCAGGCGTGGGGTCGCTACGAGTCCGGCGAGCACGAGGTCCCGGACCTGCCGGAGGCCCGGCGCGGCGACGAGGACGACGACCTCGACGACGCCCCGGACGTCCCCGAGCCCCGCTGGATCGCCCCCCGGACGCCGGCGCCCGCGGTGCCCGAGGGCACCGAGCTCGTCGGCGACACGGAGGACGACCCCGCGTTCTGCGACCTGGCCGACCTCGAGGACGCCCGGCGCGTCCACGCCTACCGCCGGGGCGCCTGAGACCCGCCGCCGGGCGGACGTCCGACGCTGCTGCTCTCCCCCGACGGCAGCGGCGGGCGCCGCCCGGCGGCAGGATTCGCGACCGTGACCCGCTTCCTCGTCACCGGCGCCGCCGGCCACCTCGGAGAGGCCCTGGTCCGGGTCCTGCGCGAGCAGGGGGACGAGGTCGTCGGCCTCGACCTCCTCGCGTCCCCGTGGACCGACGTCCGCGCCTCGATCACCGACCGGGCCGCGCTCGGCGCGGCGTGCGCCGGGGTCGACCACGTGCTGCACACCGCGACGCTGCACAAGCCGCACGTCGGCTCGCACCCCCGCCAGGCCTTCGTCGACACCAACGTCAGCGGGACGCTCGCGGTCCTCGAGGCCGCGCGCGACGCCGGGGCCCGCAGCGTCGTCGTCACGTCCTCGACGAGCGCCTTCGGGCGGGTGCTGTCGCCGGAGCCGGGCGGGCCGGCGGTCTGGGTCACCGAGGACGTGCCGCACCGGGTCCGCAACGTCTACGGCGCCACCAAGACCGCGGCCGAGGACCTCGCCGAGCTCGCGGCGGGCGACGGGCTGCCGGTGGTGGTGCTGCGCACCTCCCGCTTCTTCCCCGAGGCCGACGACGACGCCGACCGCCGGGCCGGGTTCGTCGACGCGGCGCTCAAGGCGCAGGAGTACCTGTACCGGCGGGTGGACGTCGAGGACGTGGTCGACGTCCACCTCCGGGCCGCCGCGCAGGCCCCGCGTCTCGGGTTCGCGCGGTACGTCGTCAGCGCGACCACGCCGTTCACCCCCGACGAGGCCGCGGCCCTGGGCGCCGACGCACCCGCCGTCGTCCGGGCACACTTCCCCGACGAGACCCGGGCCTTCGACGAGCGCGGCTGGGCCCTGCTGCCCCGGCTGGACCGGGTCTACGACAACACCCGCGCCCGCGCCGAGCTCGGCTGGGTCCCGCGGCACGACTTCGTGACGGCGGCCCGGCGGGCCCTCGACGACGGTGACCCCCGCTCCGACCTCGCCCGGACGATCGGTGCGAAGGGGTATCACGCGGTCCCCACCGGGGTGTACACCCGCTGATCGCACACCGGGAGCCGTGGCGTAGAGTTCACGGTCGTTGGGGCTGTGGCGCAGTTGGTAGCGCGACTCGTTCGCATCGAGTAGGTCAGGGGTTCGATTCCCCTCAGCTCCACGCAGGATCACCGACCCCCGCCGGGCCTCCCGGCGGGGGTCGTCCCGTCTCCGGGGTCGAGGGTCGCCACGAACGCCAGGAACGTCTCCGCCGCGGCCTCCACGCGCTCCCGCTCGTCGGTGGCGAGGACGTCGAGCAGCAGCCCGCGGATCGTGGCGACGACGACGGTCGCGCGGCCGCTCGCGACGGTCGGATCGACGGCGGGCCCCTGCGCCGCGACGAGCACCCCGATCCAGTCGGCGCCCACCGTCTCCAGGAACCCGCCGTAGGTCCCGGGCGACTGGACGGCGTGCCCGTAGACCGCGAAGAAGAGCCGCAGCGACGGCCACTGCGCGTCGTCGGAGCTCCAGGCCCAGAACGCCCGGGCCGCCGTCGCCAGGTCCGGGTGCTCGCCGGCGATCTGCTCCGACGCCGCCACGAGCCGTTCGCGGAGGCGCTCGAGGATGCTCTCCAGCAGCCGGTCCTTCGTCCCGAAATGGTGCACGAGGGTCGTCGTCGAGACCCCGAGGGCGGCCGCCACCGAGCGGAACGAGAGCTCGGCGAACACCTCCCGCGACGCGTGGTCGACGGCGGCGTCGAGCAGCTCCGCCCGCCGGCGGTGGTCGACGGGGCGCCCGACCACCGGCTACGCCCGCTCCGGGACGCGGGACTCGAGCCGGACGAGCGCCGGGTCGACGGACTGTCGGGTCCTCGCCCACGCGTCGTCGCCCGGCACGAGCGCGCTACGCAGGTACGCCCCCGTCAGCCGCTGGACGACGGCCACCCGGGCCGGGTCCTCGTCGGTCGTCTCGGCCGCCTCGTAGCCGGGGACGCCGCCGAGCGAGTGCTCGCCGCCGACGACCGTGAGCAGGTCCGTCGCCCCCGGGCTCAGCCGATAGGGATCCGTCATCCACTCCGGCCCGCGGACGGTCAACGGGCTGCGGTCCGCGTCCCCGACGACGACCAGCGTCGGCGTCGTCAGCCCCTCGAACGTCGGGTTCAGCCACGGCATGCGCTCGATCATCCCGGGCGCGAGGGAGTCGCCGCCGCGCCCGGCGGTCGCGAGGAGGACCCCGACCTGCACCCGGGCGTCGGAGAGGTCCGGGCCCGGGACGCCGTCGGGGTCGGAGACGCGCAGCCCGAGCAGGAGCCCGGCGGTCTGCCCGCCGAAGGAGTGCCCGGCGACGCCGATCCGGCCCGTGTCGACCCGGTCCTCGAGGCCGGGCACGGCGCGCACGAGGACGGCGAGGTCGTCGAGGATCCGGCGCAGGTCGTCGGCCCGCGAGCGCCACGGCGAGGCCGACGAGGTGACGGCGAGGGCGCGCGAGTCGAGGTGGGTCGGTTGCACGACGACGAACCCGTGCGCCGCCCAGGAGTCGGTCAGGGGGCCGTAGCCCCGCAGCGACGATCCGAAGCCGTGCGAGAACAGGACCACCGGCAGGTCCGTGCCGATCACGGGCGCGGACACACGGACGTCGAGGTCGTGGCCTCGGTCGGGCGCCGGCAGGGATACCGGGGCCACCGAGACGACGGGGGCAGCGTTCACGTCGATCTCCGTTCCTAGAACGTCCGTTACTATAACGAGTGTTCTAACAAGGCAGCCTGCAGCGCCTCGTGTCGTGGGTCACACTCGAGGACATGACCGACGGGCTGCCGCGCTGGGCGGACCTCACCGCGGGCGCCGGGCGGGGCTTCTACGCCGCGGTGTGCGGGTGGACGTTCACCGACGACGGCGCCGCGCACCACGAGGCCGTCGCGCTCTCCGACGGCCGCCGGGTGGCGGGGCTCGGCGGGCCGGAGGGCGCTCCGCCGGGGTGGACGACGTACGTGGCCGTCGACGACGCGGCCGGGACGGCCGAGGCGATCGAGGAGGCCGGCGGACAGGTCCTGCACGGTCCCGACGACGACGGGCGGGGCGGCCTGGTCGTCGTCGCGATCGACGCGGGCGGCGCACCGTTCGGTGTCTGGGAGTCCGACGAGCACGCGGCACCCGTGCCCTGGGTGGAGGCCGCCTCCGCGGAGCCCGGTCAGACGAAGACCTTCTACGGCACCGTCCTCGGCTGGACCCACGAGCCCACCGACGAGCCGGGCACCACCACGCTGCACCGCGGAGGCGACGCGTTCGGTGCCGTGGTGTTCGCCGGCCACGCGCTGCCGCACTGGCTCGTGCACTTCCCGGTCGCCGACGTCGCCGCGGCCGCGGCGGCTACCGAGGCCGCGGGAGGACTCGTCGTCGGGAAGGAGGACGGGAAGGCCGTGCTGGAGGACCCGACCGGCGCGCGGTTCGCCGTCAGCGCCAGGACGGCAGCCACAGCTCCGCGTTCCACCGCGCCGCGGTGATCGAGGCGCCGACGAGGATCGGCCAGAGCCATGCGAAGTTCGCGACGACGACCCCGACGTAGAGCGCGACGACCATCCGCCCCGTCGAGCGCCGTTCGGGTCCGGCCGTGCGCCGTCCGAGGAGCTCGCCCAGGACGAGCACCAGCGCCAGGACCAGGAACGGGATCACCGGCGTCATGTAGAAGAAGTACATCTGCCGGTCGAGGTCGGTGAACCACGGCAGGATGCCGGCGCCGTACCCGACGAGGACCACCGCGTAGCGCCAGTCGCGCCGCGTGATCACCCGCCAGAGGCTCCAGCCCAGCACCGGGAAGGCGAGCCACCAGATCGCCGGGGTGCCGATCGCCATGACCGCACCGACGCAGTCATCGGAACTGCAGCCCGGCGCGTTCGCCCCCGACTCGTAGTAGTAGAGCATCGGCCGCAGCCCCATCGGCCACGACCAGGGCTTCGACTCCCACGGGTGCGGGTTGCCGCGGGGCGTCGAGAGCGTCGCGTGGAACTCCAGCACCTTGGACGAGTAGTACGCCATGCCGCGGAACCAGTCCGGCGCCCACTCCGGCAGCAGCGCGTAGAGCCCGACCGCGTCGCCCTTGGCCTCCGCCACGTGGCGGTCCGTGCCGGTCTCCGAGGCGATCCACGGCAGCCAGCTCGCGAGGTAGACCAGGATCGGCACGACGGCGAACGCCCAGGCCAGGGGCGGCACGTCGCGCACCAGCGTGCCGACCCACGGCCGCGCGACCCCGGCCGCCCGCCGCGCGGCGACGTCGAGCCCGATCATCAGGGCGCCGAGGAAGACGATGTAGTAGAGGCCCGACCACTTGCTCGCCAGGGCCAGCCCGATGCACAGCCCGGCGACGAACCGCCACCAGCGCACGCCGAGCCGCGGGCCGAACGGCGTGTCGAGGACGCGACCCTCCGCGACCACGGTCGCGAGGCGGGCACGGACGTCGTCGCGGTCGACCAGGATCGCCGCGAAGGCGGCCAGCACGAACAGCGTCGGGTAGACGTCGATCATCCCGACCCGGCTGGAGACCTGGGAGAGCCCGTCGCAGATCAGCAGGACCCCCGCGACCGCCCCGAGCAGGGTCGAGCGCGTCAGGCGCCGCGCGATCCGGACGACGAGCAGCACGCACAGCGTGCCGGCGAGGGCGCTGACCACCCGCCAGCCCACCGGGTCGTACCCGAACACCCACTGCCCGACCGCCATGAGCTGCTTGGACAGCGGCGGGTGCACGACGAGCTCGTAGCCGGGGTTGTCCTCGTAGCCGCCGTTGCGCAGGACCTGCCAGGTCTGCGGCACGTAGTGCTTCTCGTCGAAGACCGGGGTGCCGTTGTCGGTCGGCCAGCCGAGGTTCCAGAACCGCACCACCCCGCCGACCAGCGTGACCACGAGCGCGACCAGCCACCCGCGCAGCCGGTCGGTCGGCATCGGCCGCCCGAGCAGGCTCTCCACACCTCGCGGCCCGGGAGCGAGCACGCCCCGCGGGTCCGCGGTCCCGACGGCGGGCGTGGTCGGCTTCTCGAGCGTGCTGCCGGCCGTCACGGGAGCTGATCGTACGTCGGTGCGAAGCCGATCCGAACTCGTGGGAACCGTGGGACGCTCTGCGTCATCGAAGGAGGTGGGAGCCGATGAGCGCCGAAGCACTCGTCCGTGCGTTGCCGCCGCACCCGATCGGACTCGAGGAGTGGGACGCCCTGCCGGAGGGGCTGCCCGCGAAGGTCGAGCTGCTGGAGGGGGTGCTGATGGTCTGGAGCCGACCCTCGGCCCGCCACCAGCGCGTCGCGGTCCTCGTCATGAACGCTCTGGCGGCCGCCCTCCCGCCCGAGTGGTGCGCGGTCCCGGAACTCGACGTCCTCATCGAGGGTGGGCCCACCCCGACCGTCCGCGCCCCCGACGTCGTCGTCATCCGGACGGCGACCGCCGACCACCGCACGCGCCAGGACCCCGCCGACGTCCTGCTCGCGGTCGAGGTGCAGTCGCCCGGGAGCCGCCGGACGGACCGGGTCGCGAAGCTCGCCGAGTACGCGGAGGTCGGGATCGCGCACTACCTGCTGGTCGAACCCGGGCCGCCCGTCGTCCTCACCGAGCTCGTGCTCGACGGCGGGTCCTACCGCGTGCGGGCGGAGCACCGGGGGACCGCGGAGCTCGCCCTCGGCGCCACGATCGACCTGGACGCCCCGGACCGGACCTGACGCTCGCGGCGCCTACCCTCGGGTCCCGTGCCCGACGGTGTCCTCCTCCTCGCCGCCACGCCGCTCGGCAACCCGGGTGATGCCTCGGAGCGGCTCCGCGAGGCCCTCGCGACCGCGGACGTGGTCGCGAGCGAGGACACCCGGCGACTGGGGCGGCTGGCCTCCGCGCTCGGGGTGACCGTCGCCGGCCACAAGGTCAGCTTCTACGAGGACGTCGAGCAGACGCGCATCCCGCGGCTGGTCGAGGAGCTCCTCGGCGGGGCGACCGTGCTCGTCGTGACCGACGCCGGGATGCCGTCCGTCTCCGACCCCGGGTACCGGCTCGTGGACGCCGCGATCGGGGCCGGGGTGCTCGTGCGCTGCCTGCCCGGGCCGTCCGCGGTGCTCACGGCGCTCGCGGTCTCCGGGCTGCCCACCGACCGCTTCTGCTTCGAGGGGTTCGCCCCCCGGAAGCCCGGCGAACGCCGCTCATGGCTGACCGCGCTCGCGACCGAGCAGCGCACCACCGTCTTCTTCGAGTCCCCGCGGCGGCTCGGGTCGCTCCTCGGGACGGCGGTGGAGGTGCTCGGCGCCGACCGGCGGGCCGCGGTGTGCCGGGAGCTGACCAAGACGCACGAGGAGGTCCTGCGCGGCACGCTCGCGGAGCTCGCGGCGTGGGCGGCGCCCGAGGGCGCGGTGCTGGGCGAGATCACCGTGGTCCTCGCACCCGCCGTCCGGACGGCCCCGGACCCCGACGAGCTCGCCGAGGAGGTGCTCGCCCTCGTCGAGGGCGGGCAGCGCCTCAAGCACGCGGCGCGCGAGGTCGGCGCCGCGTACGGCGTGGCGACGAACGACCTCTACGACGCCGCGCTCCGTCTCAGGGGGTGAGCACGAGCTTCCCGCTGACCGCCCCGGTGCGGTTGTCCTCCTGGGCCTGCGCCGCCTGCTCCAGCGGGTAGGTCGTGACGGCGGGCGCGCGCCAGAACCCGGCGGCGATGCGCCCGGTGGCCTCGGCGAGCGCACCCTCGATCTCGGGGTCGCCGCTGCCGCCGCCGGAGAAGCGGACCCCGTGCGTGCCGGCGTCCGGGTGCGCGATCGTGATCACGCGCTCGGCGGAGCCGGCCAGCTCGACGAGATCGGCCAGCGAGCCCTTGCCCGCGGTGTCGAACACGGCGTCGACCCGGTCGGTCACCGACCGGACCCGCTCCACGAGCCCCTCGCCGTACACGACGGGCGTGACGCCGAGCGAGCGCACGTCGTCCTGGTGGGCCTCGCTCGCGGTGCCGACCACCGTGATGCCGCGGGACGCCGCCACCTGCGCGGCGATCATCCCGACCCCGCCCGACGCGCCGTGGACCACCAGGGTCGCACCCGGCCGGAGGTCGAGGAGCGCGAGCACGCGGTAGGTGGTCGACACGATCACGCCGAGCGATCCCGCGACCTCCCAGCTCATCGAGGCCGGCTTGGCCACGACGGCCGACGCGTCGGCGACGGCCTTCTCCGCGTAGGCGCCGCCGGACGCGCCGCCGAGGACCTCGTCGCCCACCCCCGGCGTCGTCACCCCGGAGCCGACGGCTTCGACGACCCCGGCGACGTCGAAGCCGGGGATGATCGCGTGCTCCGGGGCGTCGGTCCGCGCGAACATGCCGGAGCGCATCTTCCAGTCGGCCGGGTTGACCGAGGCGGCGCGGACCGCCAGGCGGACCTGCCCGACGCCGGGCTGCGGGTTGTCCCGCTCGACGATCTCGAGGACCTCCGGCCCGCCGTAGCGGGAGTACTGCACGGCACGCGACGTCATGCTCCGGGCAACCGCCGGGACGGCGCCGCTCATTCCCCGTCGAGGGAGGCGAGGGCGAGCGTCGCCCCGAGCTCCCACGCGGCCTCACGGTCGGGGGCGGTGAGCCGACCGGTCGTCGTCAGGACCTCCGCCGCCTGCTCCCAGCCCAGGCCGCCGGTGATGCGCAGGACGTCGCGGACCGCGCCCGCGGTGTCGTCGCCGCCGTGCACCCAGAGCCCGAAGTGCAGTCCAGCGGTGTCCTGCATGACGGGGTAGTACACCTGGTCGAAGAAGTGCTTGAGCGCCCCGGACATCGTCCCGATGTTGGCCGGGGTGCCGAGGACCACGGCATCGGCGGTGAGGACGTCCGCGGCGCCCGCGGTGAGGGCCGGCCGCGTCACGACCTCCACGGGACCGGGCAGCTCCTCGGTCCCGGCGCCGGCCAGGACCGCCTCCAGGAGCTCCTGGCACGCCGGTGAGGGCGTGTGGTGGACGACGAGGAGCCGGCTCATGCGAGGGCGGCGGCGACGAGGCCGCGGAGCAGCTCGCCGGTGCGGGCCGCTGCGGCGTGCACGGCGTCGAGGACCGCCAGGTGGTCGACTTTGTCGGTGGTCGTCCCGGCGGCGGGGTTGCTCACGAGGGCGATGCCCGCCACCCGTGCCCCGGCCGCCCGCGCCGCGATCGTCTCCAGCACCGTGGACATGCCGACCAGGTCCGCGCCCAGGGTGCGCAGCATCCGGATCTCGGCCGGGGTCTCGAAGTGCGGGCCGGGCAGGCCGGCGTAGACGCCCTCGACGAGGGTCGGGTCGAGCGCGCGGGCGGCGGCGCGCAGGTCCGGGTCGTAGGCGTCCGTGAGGTCGACGAACGCCGGTCCGACCAGGGGCGAGCGCCCGGTCAGGTTGAGGTGGTCCGAGATCAGCACCGGCTGCCCGACGGCGTAGGACGGGTCGATGCCGCCGGCGGCGTTGGTGAGGACCACCGTGGACGCGCCGGCGGCGCAGGCGGTACGCACCGCGTGCACGGCCTGCGCCTCGCCGTGGCCCTCGTAGAGGTGCGTGCGCCCGAGCAGGACCAGCGCGTGCCCGCCCGCGACCGGCACGGAGCGGGCCATCCCGCGGTGGTCCGGGGCGCCGGGCGGGGTGAAGCCCGGGAGCTCGGCCACCGGGATCTCGGCGAGCGGCTCGCCGATGCCGTCGGCGGCGGGTCCCCAGCCGGAGCCGAGGACGACGGCGACGTCGTGGCGGGCGACGCCCGTCCGGCGGGCGAGTTCTTCGGCGGCGTGCGCGGCGGCGTCCATCGGGAGCAGGAGATCAGACCGGCGGGAGGAAGCTGTCGGCGACCGCCGCGAACTGCTCCGGGGTGCCGCCGGCGGCGAGGCTGGGCGCGGTCATGCGGACCACCCACAGGTCGGCGCCGGACGGGACCAGGCGGGTCCAGGTGGTGCGGTCGTCGGTGGCCCCCGTGCGGGCCCGGTAGACCGTCTGCTGCACCGCCTCGGAGGCGCCGGGCCGGGCGGGGGCGACCGTCGTCAGCGGCTCGACCCGCACCGCGTCCGCGCCCACCCGGGCCGGGTCGGCCAGCAGCCGGGCGTAGTCGGCCGCGTTCTGCGCCGGGTAGAACCGGACCAGCCGGTCGACCCGCAGCTCGCGCTCGGCGTCGTCGGAGACGTAGCGCACGACGATGTCGCCACCCGGCTCCTGCAGCCGGAACTGCTGCCACGTGCTCGGGACCAGCGCGGTGAACCCCATCCCGGTGCCGCTGTAGCGCGCGTTGTCGTCGGAGTGGGTCACCAGCCGCACCCCGTCGACCACCGGGCCCTCCGGCGCCAGGGAGATCGAGAACGGCGCCTGGCCCCCCAGCAGACGCGTCAGTGCGTAGCCGCCGACCAGACCGGCCAGGGCGAGCGCGACCACCAGCGCCACGACCGCGATGCGGCGGCGTCGCTGCTGGTCCGCCGACGGGCCGCCCGGTCGGGACGGCGCGAACGGGAGCGGGCCGGGGTCGGCGGCGAGGGCCTGCGGCCCGCCGCCCGGCCGGGGTCCGCCGGCGGGGAACGGCGGGCGGCGCCCGGGCGGGGCCGGGGTGGGCCACGGCCCGGGCGTCGTCGGCCCGCGGCGCGGCGCGACCCGGGGGTTGACCATGGTGGTCTCGGACGCCGCGGGCGCGGGCACGGGCATCCCGCCCGACGGCGTCGGGCGGGGGCTCCCGCCCGGCGGCGTCGCGCGGGGGGTGCCGCCGCCGGGCGTTCCCCCGGGCGGGGTCGTGGTGCGGACGGGGCCGCTGCCGGCGGCGCTCCCGCCGTCGGCCTTCGCGTCGGCGTCGGGTGGCGCGGCGTCGTCGGGCGACGTGCTCCCGGCGGGCTCGACGTCGCCGTCCGGCTCGGCGGCGCTGTCGGACCGTGCGCCGTCGTCGCCGTCCGGCGTCGCGGCGTCGTCGGGCGTCGTGCTCCCGGCCGGCTCCGCGTCGTCGTCCGACCCGGCGTCCCGCTCGGGCGCCGTGCTGCCGTCGGCCTCGGCGCCCGGGTCCCCGTCGGCCGGCGTCGGCTCGGCGGTTGTTTCCCCTTCGCCGCGGGCGTCGCCGGAGTCGTCGGAGCCGCCGGGGTCGTCGTCAGGGTCGGCGGGGTCGGCGGCCGCCGACCGGTCGTCGTCCGAGGTCGCGGAGCGGGACGCCGCACCCGCCACCGCCGCACCCGCTACCGCCGCACCTGCCACCGCCGCGGCCCCGGCCGCCGCGCTGCCGGCGGCCGGTGAGCCGTCGTCGTCACCCTCGTCGTCGGCCGCCGGCTCCGCGGCCTCGTCGTCCGCGGCCGGGTCGGCCGTCGCACCGGCCGTGCCCGCCCCGCTGCCGAAGGCGGGCGCCTGCGCGCTGCCCCCGGGGGCCTCCTCGGGGGCGTCCCCCTCGTCGAGGGCCGCCGCCTCGTCCGGCCCGACCTCGGGCGCCGCGGCCGCGTCGTCCGAGGCCTCCTCGGGGGCGTCCGGCTCGTCGGCGGTGTCCGTTCCGGCAGACGCCGTGTCCGGGGAGGCGGGCGCGGTGGCCGGCGTACCCGGCGTGTCTGACGCGTCCGGGGTGCCGGGCGTGTCGGGCGTTCCGCGTGCCGGCTCCGCTCCGCTCCCCGGCGTCCCGTCGGCGGGCGGCGCCGGGTCCGCCGACGGCTCCGCCGCGTCGTCGGGGGTGCGTCCGGGTGCCGCCATGGGCGCGGTGCGCGGCGACGGGCCGGGGGCGTCCCCCGCGACCTCGCCGTCGACCAGCGTGCCGCTCCGGCCGACCGGGATGAGCCCGGAGCGGTCGCCCGGAGCGTCGGCACGGGAGGGCGGTGACGGGAGCCGGAACTCCGTGGTGGCCGGCGACGGGGGAGCGGAGAGCAGCGGGCCCTCCGGGTCGGACATGAGCGGGCGCAGGCGGCGCCGGACGGCCGGCAGCGGCATCCGCAGCGTCGGGTCCTTGACCATCAGCCCACGGACGACGTCCTGGACCGGCCCGTGCCCGGACGGCCGCGGGACCTCCCCGTGCACGACCGCGGAGACCGTCGACACCGGGTCGCCCGCGTCGTAGGGCGGCCGGCCCTCCAGGCAGGCGTACAGCGTCGCGCCGAGGCCCCACAGGTCGGCCGGTGGTCCGACCGCGCGACCCATCGCCACCTCGGGCGCGATGTAGGGCGGCGAGCCGAGCACCGTGCCGGTCTGCGTCATCGACGACTCGGCGGCGTTGCGCGCGATGCCGAAGTCGGTCAGCTTGATCTGGCCGTCGGTGCCGATCAGGACGTTGCCGGGCTTCACGTCGCGGTGGGTGATCCCGGCGCGGTGCGCGGTCATCAGGGCGGACGCCACGGCCGACCCGATCTCGGCGGTCTCGGACGGGGTGAGCGTGCCGCGCTCGCCGATGTAGGAGGCGAGGCTGCGCGAGGGCAGCAGCTCCATGACGACGTAGGGCTCGGCGTTGACCTCCACGACGTCGTAGAGGGTCACGACGTTGGGGTGGCTGAGCATCGCGGTCGCGCGGGCCTCGCGCAGCGTGCGCTCACGGACGATCGCCCGCTCGGAGACCGGGACGAGGGAGAGCCGCACCTCCTTGACCGCCACCGGGCGGTGCAGCACCTCGTCGTAGGCCGACCACACCGTGCCCATGGCGCCGCGACCCAGCTCGGAGTCCAGGCGGTACCGCCCGACCAGGCGGCGGGTGTCGGCGGGGCGGGGACTCACCCCTCCATGATGGCGTCCCACCCGACGGTGACCCCCGCCCCACCCACCCCGGCCGGCCCGACCGTTCGTCCGCCGGGACACCCTTCCCGCGTACCGCTGACCCGGTGACCTGCGGGAACCGTCCGTTCGTCTCGCAGCCGCGGGGAGACCTCCGCCACTGACAGCATCGTCGCGACCCCTCGGCGCCACTGCGTCCGAGCGAGCCCGGGGGGCCGTCCGGGCGATGCATGCTGGTGCTCACCAGTCGCGGGCCGTACTGCCCGCGCCCGAGGAGGTGGAGACGGTGACGCTGCTGCAGACCCGGCCGGACGACCCGAGCGCGGTCGACCTCGGGGCCGGTAGCGGCCCGGAGTGGCTGGACACGTGGCTCGCCGACCACACCGCGGACGTGATCGGCTGGCGCCGCGCGATCCACGCCCACCCCGAGCTGGCCCGTGCCGAGCGGATGACCACCGAGCTGTGCGCCGAGGTGCTCCGCTCCGCCGGGCTCCGGCCCCGCCTCCTGCCCGGCACCGGGCTGATCTGCGACGTCGGGTCCGGCTCGCGGACGGTCGCGCTGCGCGCCGACATGGACGCCCTCCCGCTGCACGAGCACTCCGACCTGCCGTTCGCCTCGCGCACCCCGGGCATCGCCCACATGTGCGGGCACGACGCGCACACGGCCGTCCTGCTCGGCGCGGGCGTCGCCCTCGCGTCGGTGGCCGACCGGCTGCCGGGCCGGGTGCGGCTGGTGTTCCAGCCCGCCGAGGAGGTCCAGCCCGGCGGAGCGCTCGAGGTGATCGCCGCGGACGGCCTGACCGACGTCGACCGCATCTTCGCGCTGCACTGCGACCCGCGGCTGGAGGTCGGGCGCGTCGGGACGCGCGTCGGTCCGATCACCTCGGCCTGCGACATGCTCGAGCTGCGCCTCACCTCGCCGGGCGGGCACACCTCGCGCCCGCACCTCACCGCCGATCTGGTGCACGCGCTCGGCACCGTCATCACCGGCCTGCCCGACCTGCTCTCGCGCCGGATCGACCCGCGCTCGGGCACGGTCCTGGTCTGGGGCCAGGTCGACGCGGGGCACGCGGCCAACGCCGTCCCCGAGGTCGGCACCCTCTCCGGGACCCTGCGCACCGCCCAGCACGCGACGTGGAACGAGCTCGAGCCCCTGGTGCGCCAGCTGGTGACGGCGCTGCTCGCGCCCACCGGGGTCGGCTACGTCCTGGAGCACCGCCGCGGGGTGCCGCCGGTCGTCAACGACGCCGTCTCGGCCGACCTGCTGGCCCGGGCCGCCGAGCGGGCGGTCGGGCCCGGCGCCGCGACCGACACCGAGCAGTCCTCCGGCGGCGAGGACTTCGGCTGGTACCTCGAGCACGTCCCCGGCGCGATGGGCCGGCTGGGTGTCTGGTCGGGCGAGGGCCCGCAGTCCGACATCCACCAGCCGACGTTCCGCCTCGACGAGCGGGCGCTGCCGGTCGGCGTGCGGACCATGGTGCAGGCGGCGCTGCTCTCGTTGGAGGGCTGAGCGCGCCTACTCCAGGGCGCCCAGCTCGGCCAGGAGGTCGTCGCGCGCCCCGGTGACGGCGTCCAGCCGGCGCTTGCGTGCCGGGATCCGGTCGTCGGCCAGCAGCTCGCACCGTTCGAGCTCGAGGCACTCGATCCGGGCCCGGATGCGTGTCCGCCGGGCCTCGAGGTCCCGTGCCGCCCGGCGATGGGTCCACCACAGCATGTCCACTCCCTCCGACACGCCTACTAAACCGGTTCAAAGCGAGCGACGGCAAGGGGTTTCGCCGGAGCAGCCCCAGGCTGCTTGAACCGGTTCACTTCGCGGCCGCTCCGGTGTCCGCGGAGAGGACACTGACGACGTGACGACCGACGGCACCCGCCGGGTGACCCTCGCGACGGTGGCCTCGGCCCTGGGGGTCTCGCGGGCCACCGTCTCGAACGCCTACAACCATCCGGAGCGGCTGAGCGCGCAGCTGCGGACGCGCATCCTGGCGACGGCGCGCGACCTCGGGTACGCCGGGCCGGACCCGCTGGCCGCCACGCTCGCGCGCGGTCGTGTCGCCGCGCTCGGCGTCGTGATCGGGGAGCCGGTGTCGTTCGCGTTCAGCGACCCCGCGGCCGCCCTGTTCATGGAGGGCGTCGCCGAGGTCTGCGAGCGCGAGGGACTGGCACTGGTCATGGTCCCCGGCCGACGCAGTGCGGCCGCCCGCGTCGCGCTCGTGGACGGCGTCGTCTGCTACTGCGACTTCCCCGACGACCGGACCTTCGGGGTGATCCGGGAGCGAGGTCTCCCGTTCGTCATCGTCGACGGGCCGCGGTTCGACGGGGCCGGGCACGTGGGCATCGACGACGAGGCCGGGGCGTACGCCGCGGCCCGGCACCTCCTCGACCTCGGGCACACCCGGCTCGGGATCGTGCCGATGCCGATGCTCGGCGACGGGTGGGAGGGCGCGCCCTCCGCGCCACGGCAGGCGGGCGTGCAGTACCACGCGACGCGCAGGCGCCTGGCCGGGTACCGCCGCGCCGTCGAGGAGGCGGGGCTGCCCTGGGAGGACACCGCGATCGAGGAGCGGGCCCCCTACGGGCGGGACGCCGGCCGTCGCGCCACGTCGGCCCTGCTCGCCGGCCGTCCGCGCCCCACCGCCCTGCTCGCGATGAGCGACGAACTCGCCGCCGGGGCGCTCGACGCCCTGGCGGCCGCCGAGCTGTCGGTCCCCGGGGACGTCTCCGTCGTCGGGTTCGACGACGTCCCGGCCGCGGCCACCGGCAGGCCACCCCTGACCACGGTGCGCCAGCCGCACCGGGAGAAGGGACGCCGGGCCGCGGAGATGGTGCTGCGCCCCAGCCTGCCGGTGGAGCCGGTGGTGCTGGGCAGCGACCTGGTCGTCCGCGGGTCGACCGGGCCGTGTCGTCGAGGTCGCTGAGCCGCTGCCACAGAGCGGTCCCGACGACGGCCGCCGGGTCCGGCGGAGGCTGTCGGTCCGGTGTTGCACCATGACTGCCGTGACGACGTCCGTGCCCGCCACGCTCCCGCCCGTCCCGAGCCGCATCGCCTCCGAGCTGGAGGTCGGCGAGGGTCAGGTCCGTGCCGCGATCGAGCTGCTCGACGGCGGGGCGACCGTCCCGTTCGTCGCGCGGTACCGCAAGGAGGCCACCGGCGGCCTCGACGACGCCCAGCTGCGCACGCTCGACGAGCGCCTGGGCTACCTGCGGGAGCTCGAGGACCGGCGCACGGCGGTCGTGGAGTCCGTCCGCGAGCAGGGGAAGCTCACCGAGGAGTTGCACGCGCAGCTGCTCGCGGCGGAGACGAAGAGCCGGCTCGAGGACGTCTACCTGCCCTACAAGCCCAAGCGCCGCACCAAGGCCATGATCGCCCGCGAGGCCGGGCTGGAGCCGCTGGCCGACGGGCTGCTGGGCGACCCCACCGTGTCGCCGCAGGCCGCGGCGGCCGCGTTCGTCGACCCGGAGAAGGGCGTGGCCGACGCCGACGCCGCGCTCGAGGGCGCCCGCGCGATCCTGGTCGAGCGGCTCGCGGAGGACGCCGACCTCGTGGGCGAGCTCCGCGAGCGCATGTGGACCCGCGGCCGGCTCACCGCGGTCGTGCGCGAGGGCAAGGCGGACGACCAGGCCGCGGCGAAGTTCTCCGACTACTTCGCCTTCGACGAGCCGTTCCCCCGGCTCCCCTCCCACCGGATCCTCGCCCTGCTGCGTGGCGAGACCGAGGAGGTCCTGCAGCTCACCTTCGACCCGTGCTCGGCCGACGACGACGGCGACACCTCCGCCTACGAGGGCCGCATCGCGTCCGTGGCGGGCATCGCCGACCACGGACGGCCGGCGGACGCCTGGCTGCTCGGGGTGGCGCGCTGGGCGTGGCGGACCCGCATCTCGTCGCGGCTCGCGGTCGACCTGCGAGTACGGCTCCGCGAGGTGGCGGAGGAGGGCGCTGTCGGGGTCTTCGCCGGCAACCTGCGCGACCTCCTGCTCGCCGCACCCGCCGGCGCCCGCCCGACCATGGGGCTCGACCCGGGCCTGCGCACGGGTGTGAAGGTCGCCGTCGTCGACGGCACGGGCAAGGTCGTCGCGTTCGAGACGATCTACCCGCACGTGCCGCGCAACCAGTGGGACGCCTCGCTGGCCACCCTCGGCCGGCTGGCGCGGGAGCACGGGGTCGAGCTGGTCGCGATCGGCAACGGCACCGCGAGCCGGGAGACCCACAAGCTCGCCGTCGAGCTGGCGAAGGCGCAGCCCGGGCTGATCCCGGCGATGGTCTCCGAGGCCGGGGCGTCGGTGTACTCGGCGTCGGAGGAGGCGTCGAAGGAACTGCCCGATCTCGACGTCTCGATCCGCGGGGCCGTCTCCATCGCCCGCCGCCTGCAGGACCCGCTGGCCGAGCTGGTGAAGATCGACCCGAAGTCGATCGGGGTGGGGCAGTACCAGCACGACGTGTCCGGGACGCTGCTCTCGCGCTCGCTCGACGGCGTGGTGGAGGACTGCGTGAACGCGGTCGGCGTCGACGTGAACACCGCCTCCGCCCCGCTGCTGCGCCGGGTCTCCGGCATCTCGACGGGTCTCGCGACGACGATCGTCGGGTTCCGCGACGAGCACGGGCCGTTCGCGTCCCGTGCGGCGCTGACGAAGGTGCCGCGCCTGGGCGCCAAGGCGTTCGAGCAGTGCGCGGGCTTCCTGCGGATCCCCGACGCCACGGACCCGCTCGACCGCTCCGGCGTCCACCCCGAGGCCTACCCGGTGGTGCGGCGGATCGTGGAGCGGACCGGGACCGACGTGGCGTCCCTGGTCGGCAACTCGTCGCTGCTCGGCCGGCTGGATCCGACTGACTTCACCGACGACACCTTCGGCGTCCCCACCGTCACGGACATCATCGCCGAGCTCGACAAGCCCGGCCGCGACCCCCGCCCGGCCTTCGAGACGGCCACCTTCGCCGAGGGCGTCGAGCAGATCACCGACCTGAGGTCGGGGATGGTGCTCGAGGGCGTCGTCACGAACGTGGCCGCGTTCGGGGCGTTCGTCGACGTCGGCGTCCACCAGGACGGCCTGGTGCACATCTCGGCGATGTCCAAGGACTTCGTGTCCGACCCGCGTGCGGTCGTCGGCCCGGGGGACGTCGTGCGGGTCAAGGTGATGGACGTCGACGTGCCCCGCAAGCGCATCTCGCTGACGCTGCGGCTGGACGACGAGGCGGAGCCCGGCGCCGAGGGTGAGGGCCGCGAGGCCCGTCGCGACGGTGGGTCGCCGCGCGGCGACCGGCAGGGCCGGGGCGGTCGGCAGCAGGGTGGCCAGGGCAAGGGCGGGCAGGGCAAGCGACGCGGTGGTGACCGCGATCGACAGCCGGCGGCGGGCGGCGCGATGGCCGATGCGCTGCGCCGGGCGGGCTTCGACACGTAGGCCCGCGCCGAGTGCGACACGGCGCAGACTCCGGACGCCGGATCCCTGCTCGGCGTCGCACTCACGGTGCCGGGACGGGCCGGGCGCTCCTCGAGTGCGACGTGGCGCAGGTTCCGGGCGCGAGATTCCTGCGTGATGTCGCACTCGGCCGCACCGGGCGGCTCAGCTCCGACGTCAGGGAGCAGGCCTACATCGAGGCGGAGCCGGGGCCCACCGACCGGCAGGGGCGTTCCCGGAGGGCCTGCACGTAGTCGTCGGGGGCCCCGGCGGCCTCGGCGGCGTCGGAGAGCACGCCGATGTAGCGCGCGGAGGGCAGCCCGCCCTCGTAGGCGTCGAGGACGTACACCCACGCGAGCTGCGGGCCGTCCATGGTCTGCACCCGCAGCCGCAGCTTCTTGTGCATGCCGAGCTCGCCGCCCTCCCAGCGGTCCAGCTGGTCGACGTCGAGCGGGCTCACGTCGTAGAGCACCACGAACACCCGCGACGACGGGTCCTCGACGACGGTGGAGAGCGCGCCCTCCCACCCGTAGTCCTCGCCACCGAACGTCAGGCGCCAGCCCTCGAGCCAGCCGGAGCCCGACACCGGCGAGTGGGGCGCGCGTTGCATCATCTGCGCGGGATCCATGTTCGACCCGTACGCGGCGTAGAGCGGCACGGCGCACAGGGTAGCCAGGACAGGGCCGTCCGATACCCGGGAGCTGCAACCGGCTGCCGTGTCGGCCTCCGGGAGGACCCACCGGGGCGACCCACGGCCCCGTCCGGACGGGCAGGATGGAGACCGACCGGGCATCCCGGGCACCACCACCGCAGCACCCGTTGGAGGACCTCCCACCCATGACCCGCATCGTGATCCTCGGCGGCGGTCCCGCCGGGTACGAGGCGGCCCTGGTCGCCGCGCAGCACGAGGCCTCCGTCGTCCTCGTCGAGGAGGACAGCGTCGGCGGCAACTGCGTCGCCTACGACTGCGTGCCCTCCAAGACCTTCATCGCCTCCGCCGGGGTGCGGGCGGGCTTCCGCCGCAACGCCGACATGGGGATCGACGTCGACGACGAGGCCTACGTCGACCTGCCGCGCGTCAACGGCCGGGTGAAGGGCCTCGCGCTCGCCCAGTCCTCCGACATCCGGGCCACCCTGGAACGGGCGGGCGTCCGGGTCGTCGACGGCCGCGGCCGCTTCCGGGCGGCGGCGCAGACCAGCGCCACGCACGACATCGTGATCTCCCCGTCGGACGGCTCCGCCCCCGAGACGGTGACCGCCGACGTCGTCCTCATCGCCACCGGCGCCTCCCCGCGCGTGCTCCCCGACGCGGTCCCGGACGGGCGGCGCATCCTCACCTGGCGCCAGCTCTACGACCTCGAGGAGCTGCCGGAGCACCTCGTCGTCGTCGGGTCCGGGGTCACGGGTGCCGAGTTCGTCTCCGCGTACTCCGAGCTGGGCGTGCCGGTCACGCTGATCTCCAGCCGCGACCGCGTCCTGCCCCACGAGGACCCGGACGCCGCGACCACGCTCGAGGAGGTCTTCACCGAGCGGGGCGTGACGATCGAGCCGCGGTCGCGGGCCGACAAGGTCGTGGCCACCGCCGACGGCGTGCGCGTCACGCTCTCCGACGGCCGGGAGGTCACCGGCTCGCACGCCCTGATGACGGTCGGCTCGGTGCCCAACACGGGCGACCTCGGGTGCGACGAGGTCGGGCTGGAGCTCCGCGAGACCGGCCACATCACCGTCGACCGGGTCTCGCGGACCTCGATCCCGGGCGTCTACGCCGCCGGGGACTGCACCGGGCTGCTCCCGCTCGCCTCGGTCGCGGCGATGCAGGGCCGGATCGCGATGTGGCACTCGCTGGGCGAGGGGGTCTCGCCGCTGCGGCTCAAGACGGTCGCCTCGGCGGTGTTCACCCGTCCCGAGGTCGCTACGGTCGGGATCGGGCACCAGCAGGTCGAGTCCGGCGAGTTCGCGGCCCGCGAGGTGCTGCTCCCGCTGGGCACCAACCCGCGCGCCAAGATGCAGGCCGTCGACCGCGGCTTCGTCAAGGTCTTCTGCCGGCCGGCGACCGGCGTCGTCATCGGCGGGGTGATCGTGGCCCCGGTCGCGAGCGAGTTGGTGCTCCCGCTCGCCATGGCGGTGCAGAACAACCTCACGGTGGACGACCTCGCCCACACGTTCTCGATCTACCCGTCGCTCTCGGGCTCGGTCACCGAGGCGGGCCGCCGCCTGATGCAGCACGACGACCTGGACTAGGTGCGCTCCGCGCTGTGAGCACTTTTCCGTGTCACAGCACGGAAAAGTGCTCACGAGCGCGAAGCGCACATCATGCCCAGTCGAACGTCCGCGTGACGGCCTTCTTCCACTGCTCGTAGGTGCGGTCGCGCTCGGTCGGGTCCATCGAGGGCTCCCAGACCTTGTCCTGCGCCCAGTTGTCGCGGATGTCCTGCTCGGAGGACCAGAACCCGACGGCGAGGCCCGCGGCGTAGGCGGCGCCCAGGGCGGTCGTCTCCGAGACCACCGGGCGGACCACCTCCACGCCGAGCAGGTCGGCCTGGAACTGCATGAGCACCTCGTTGCCGACCATGCCGCCGTCGACCTTGAGCGTCGTCAGCGGCACGCCGGAGTCGGCGTTCATGGCGTCGATGACCTCGCGGGTCTGGAACGCGGTCGCCTCCAGCACCGCGCGGGCGATGTGGCCCTTGTTGACGTAGCGGGTGAGCCCGACGATCGCGCCGCGGGCGTCCGCGCGCCAGTACGGGGCGAACAGCCCGGAGAAGGCCGGCACGATGTAGGCGCCACCGTTGTCGTCGACCGACTTCGCGAGCTCCTCCACCTCGGGCGCCGACGAGATCAGGCCCAGGTTGTCGCGGAGCCACTGCACCAGCGACCCGGTGACGGCGATGGACCCCTCGAGCGCGTACACCTGCGGCTGGTCGCCGATCTTGTAGCAGACCGTGGTCAGCAGCCCGTTCTTCGACTCGACCTTCTCCGTGCCCGTGTTGAGCAGGACGAAGTTGCCGGTGCCGTAGGTGTTCTTGGCCTCGCCCACCTCGAGGCAGGCCTGGCCGAACGTCGCGGCCTGCTGGTCGCCGAGGATGCCGGAGACCGGGACGTCGCGGAACGTGCCGCGGGCGCGGATCTGGCCGTAGGTCTCCGACGACGAGCGGATCTCCGGGAGCATCGACATCGGGACGCCGATCTCCTCGCAGAGCTCCGGGTCCCACTGCAGGGTGTCGATGTTCATCAGCAGGGTGCGCGAGGCGTTCGTCGGGTCGGTGACGTGCAGGCCGCCCTCGTTGCCGCCGGTCGCGTTCCACAGCACCCAGGTGTCCATCGTCCCGAACGCCAGCTCGCCGCGCTCGGCCCGCTCGCGCGCGCCCTCGACGTTGTCGAGGATCCAGCGCGCCTTCGGGCCGGCGAAGTAGGTGGCCAGCGGCAGGCCGGTCTTGGCCCGGTACCGCTCCGCCCCGCCGCCGAGCGCCCCGAGCTCGTCGCAGATCGCCTGGGTGCGGGTGTCCTGCCAGACGATGGCGTTGTGGATCGGCTCGCCGGTGGCCCGGTCCCAGACGACGGTCGTCTCGCGCTGGTTGGTGATCCCGACGGCGGCGATGCTCGAGGCGTCGAGGTCGGCCCGCGCGAGCGCGCCACCGCACACCTGCCGGGTGTTGCCCCAGATCTCGGCGGCGTCGTGCTCGACCCAGCCGGCCCGCGGGAAGATCTGCTGGTGCTCGAGCTGGTCGACGGCGACGACCCGCCCGGAGTGGTCGAAGATCATGCACCGCGTCGACGTGGTGCCCTGGTCGATCGCCGCGACGTACTGGGTCATCGAGCCTGCTCTCCTGTTCGAGTCGGTGGGGAACGCGATCGTGTCAGCTGTACGCGGGCACGACGAGATTGACGAGGGCCGCGAGCGCGGCGCCGATGAACGGCCCGAGGATCGGCACCCAGGCGTAGCCCCACTGCGCGCTGCCCTTGCCGGGGATCGGGAGGACCGCGTACGCGGCGCGGGGCCCGAGGTCGCGGGCCGGGTTGATGGCGTAGCCGGTCGGTCCGCCGAGGGCCGCGCCGATCCCGACGACGAGCGCGGTCACGGCCGCGTAGTTGGCGGGGGAGTCGTAGGGGGCCTGGAGCAGGAAGAGCAGCAGCACGAACGTCGCGATGGTCTCGCTGACCAGGTTCCACACCGGCTTCTTGATCGGCGGGTTGGTGGCGAAGATGCCCACCGTCTCGGTGTTCTGCTCCCGGTTGTGGTCGAACTGCAGCTTGTAGACCAACCACGCGAGGGAGGCACCGACGAAGGCGCCCAGGAACTGGCCGATCAGGTAGAACGGCACGTTCGCCCACGGGGTCTGGCCGGCGATCGCGAGGCCGAGCGTCACGGCGGGGTTGATGTGCCCGCCGCTGGGGTTCGCGATGCTCGCGCCGGCGAAGACGCCGACGCCCCAGCCGATGACGATCAGCACCCAGGGAGCGGTGTCACCGTCCTGGGTCGACCGCGGCAGGATCACGTTCGCGACCACGCCGACACCGAACAACAGCAGCACGGCCGTGCCGAGGAACTCCCACAGGATGATCTCGCCGCCGCTGAGGACCGGTGTCACGTCATCTCCCCTGGTCGCGCTCTCGAGAGCGGGCCCGGTCCGCACCGACGAGCGCGGCGGACGCTAGTCGCGCGCGTCACATGTGTCTATGCCCTTCACCCGCTGACGGAAGCGCTTCCGGTGACGGCGGGTCGATCTCGGCCCCGGAGGTCCGCCCGCGGGTAGCGTGGACAGTGCCGTCGCGGGAACCCCCGGGCATCGCCGCTGGTGGTGGACGTCCTCGGGGCGTTGCGCCGCACGGAGCACCGGCGAGGACACCGAACGTACGAGGAGGTTCGAGGTGGCTGCGAAGTCCGCCGACACCGGTTCGCCGGAGGCCGAGTCGCTCGACGCCGTGACCGAGCCCTCCCGGCTCGGCCCCGCCGAGCGCGCACGGTCCTGGGAACGCCTGCAGAACGAGCAGTTCGACGTCGTCGTGGTCGGCGGGGGCGTGGTCGGGGTCGGCGCGGCCCTGGACGCCGCCACCCGGGGCCTCACGGTCGCCCTGGTCGAGGCCCGCGACCTCGCGGCCGGCACGTCCAGCCGCTCGTCCAAGCTCTTCCACGGCGGCCTGCGCTACCTGGAGCAGCTGGACTTCGGCCTGGTGCGCGAGGCGCTGTTCGAGCGCGAGCTCAACATGACCCGACTCGCGCCGCACCTGATCAAGCCGGTGCCGTTCCTGTACCCGCTGACTCACCACGGCTGGGAGCGGCCGTACGTGACGGCCGGGATCACGCTCTACGACACGATGGGCGGCAAGAGCTCGCTGCCCAAGCAGAAGCAGCTCACCCGCTCCGGCGCCCTGCGGATGGCGCCGGCGCTCAAGCGCGACGCACTGGTCGGCGCGGTCCGCTACTACGACGCGCAGGCCGACGACGCCCGGCACACGATGATGGTCGGGCGCACGGCCGCGCAGTACGGCGCCGTGGTGCGGACCTCGACCCAGGTCGTGGACTTCCTGCACGAGGTCGACCGGGTCGCCGGCGTCCGTGTCCGCGACGTCGAGACGGGCCGGGAGACCGACGTGCGGGCGCACGTGGTGGTCAACTGCACCGGGGTGTGGACCGACCAGATGCAGCGGGCCGCGGGCACCCGCGGGCGGTTCAAGGTGAACGCCTCGAAGGGCGTGCACTTCCTGGTCGCGCGGGACAAGATCCCCTCGGACGTCGGGATGATCTTGCGGACCGAGAAGTCGGTGCTGTTCGTGATCCCGTGGCGCAACCACTGGATCGTCGGGACCACCGACACCACCTGGCGGCTCGACCTCGCCCACCCGGCCGCGACGCGGCACGACATCGACTACCTGCTCGAGCACATCAACGCCGTCCTGGTCACGCCGCTGAGCCACGACGACATCGAGGGCGTCTACGCGGGCCTGCGGCCCCTGCTCGCCGGCGAGAGCGAGGAGACCTCCAAGCTCTCCCGCGAGCACGCCGTGTCGCGCGTGATGCCGGGGATGGTCTCGATCGCGGGCGGCAAGTACACGACCTATCGGGTCATGGCCAAGGACGCCCTGGACCTCGCGGTGCAGGACATCCCGGCGCGCGTGGCCCCGTCGATCACCGACCGGGTGCCGCTGATCGGGGCCGACGGCTATTTCGCGCTGGTGAACCAGGCCGAGCACCTCGGGCGGCAGTTCGACCTGCACCCGCACCGCATCCGGCACCTGCTCGACCGGTACGGCTCCCTGCTGCACGGCCTGCTCGCGATGACCGAGGACGACCCGTCCCTGCGCGAGCCGGTCCCCGGGTCCCCGGACTACCTGCGGGTGGAGATCGCCTACGCGGTCGCCTACGAGGGAGCCCTGCACCTCGACGACGTGCTCACCCGCCGCACGCGGATCTCCATCGAGTACGCCCACCGCGGCGTCGACTCGGCGGAGTCGGTGGCCGACCAGATGGCCACGCTGCTGGGCTGGTCGGCCGAGACCCGCGACGAGGAGGTCCGCTCCTACGTCGAGCGGGTCGAGGCCGAGCGCCGCTCGCAGTCGGTCGAGAGCGACGAGGAGGCCGACAAGCTCCGCCTCGCCGCCCCCGACCCGCGCCGCGAGCAACTCGAGCCGCTCGGCACGGGCTGAGTCCGACCGCCCACGCAGCGACGAACGGCCCCACCCCGGTTCGGGAGTGGGGCCGTTCGTCGTCGTGCCGGATCAGCCGCGCTGCGGTGCCAGCGGCTCCGGGTCACGGGCGTCGTCGGCCAGGGGCTCGGAGCCGACGAGGGTGACGTCGTGGCGCAGCTCGCTCGCGTGCCCGCCGGCGACCACCCGGTCGGCGTGCGGGGCGTGCCCCGGCGCCGAGATCACGACCAGCCAGGCCCCGGAGCCCGGCAGAGGCAGGTCGTACGACCCGCCCCGGGTCTCGACCCGGCCGTTCTGGACGCCGTGCTCGTCCACCAGCGTCACGAACGCCTCGCCCGCCCGGGCGAGCTCGACCCGCCCGGTGACCCGCGGCGCGGCCCGGTCGGGCGTCGTCACGTCCTCCGAGGGGGCGTCCGCGGGCGCATCGACGGGCTCCACGGCTTCGTCGGGTGCCCCGTGCGGCGCGTCCGCGGCCGTCTCGAGGTCGCCCGAGCCGGCGACCCGGCGCGGCAGGAAGAACGACACGACCAGGGCGAGCACGCCGACCACGCCGGCGGCCATGAACCCGGTCCGCAGCCCCTGGGCGTCCGGCGACCCGCCCGCGACCGCCGAGCCGAGCGCCGCGATCGTCACGAAGGCCGCCGTGCCGAACGCCCCGGCCACCTGCTGCAGCGTCGCCAGGATCGCACTCCCGTGCGAGTACAGCGGGCCCGGCAGCGAGGACAGCGCCGAGGTCATCAGCGGGGTCATCATCAGCCCGAGGCCGGCCATGAGCACCACGTGAATCGCGATCACGGCCCACAGCGGCGACGTCTCCCCGAGGGACGCGAACAGCCACAGCGAGACCGCCATCATGGCCGCGCCCGGGATCACCAGCGGCCGGGCGCCGAACCGGTCGAACATCGCCCCCACCGGCCGGCCGAGCAGACCGAGCACGAGACCGCCGGGCAGCACCGCCAGCCCGGTGACGAACGTGCCCTGGCGCAGCACGGACTGCAGGTAGAGCGGCAGGAGGATCGCGGCGGCCCCGAGCAGCGCCATGAACAGCAGCGCCGCGAGGATCAGCGAGACGACGTAGGAGCGGTAGGTGAACGGCCGCAGGTCGAGCAGGGCGGCGTCGCGGCGCTGCAGGACGAGCTGGCGCCACACGAACAGCACCAGGGCGACCGCGCCGATCGCGAGCGGCACCCACGGCGGCAGGTGCCCCCCGCCGGACTCCCCGATGGTGGAGAAGCCGTACAGGATGCCGCCGAAGCCGAGCGCGGAGAGCACCACCGAGGTGAGGCTCAGCGGCACCGACCGGGTCTGCGACGGCAACCGCATGAGCACCGCGCCCAGCACGAGCGCCGCGATCGACAGCGGCAGCACGATCCAGAACATCCAGCGCCAGCCCAGCGACGCGAGCACCGCGCCGCCGATCGTCGGGCCGATCGCGGGGGCCACGGCGATGACGATGGAGATCGTGCCCATCATCGAGCCGCGCCGCTCGTCCGGGACGAGCCGCATGATCGAGGTCATCAGCAGCGGGATCATCACCGCGGTGCCGCAGGCCTGCACGACGCGGCCGGCCAGCAGCACCTCGAAGCCGGGCGCGACGGCGCTGACCAGCGTGCCCAGGCTGAACATCGTCAGCGACGCGAGGAACACCTGCCGCGGGGTGAACCGCTCGAGCAGGTACCCCGTGGTGGGGATGACCACGGCCATCGTCAGGAGGAAGCCGCTGGTCAGCCACTGCACGGTGGTGGTGGAGACGCCGAGGTCGCGCGTGAGCTCGTTCAGCGCGACCGACAGGATCGTCTCGTTAAGGATCATGACGAACGCGGAGACGACGAGGACCGCGATCACCACGCCGGCCCGGGTGCTGCCCGGATCGGGCGCGGACGCGTCGTCGGCCGCCGTCGGGGCGTCCGGAGTGGTCGGAGCCGTCGGAGCCGTCGGGGCCGTCGGGGCCGTGGCCATGGGGTGACGCACCTTTCGCGGTGGAGCGGGGAGCGGTCGGCGTCGCTGCCGTGTCTCCAGAGAACCACGGACCCCCGACAACCTCCGACCGCTTTACGCCCGGACGTGACCAGGATCCGCCGGCCGGTCAGCCGCCGTGCTTGTGCCCGAGATAGGCGAGGAGCCCGATCGCGACCGGGACCAGCAGGAACACCTGCGGGAAGCGGAGGCCGGTGACGACGAGCAGCACCACCGCGAACACCGGCGCCAGGGCCGAGAGCAGGCCCGCGTGCCGGCCCAGCCGGGCCCCGATCGGGGTCACCAGCTCGGGGAGCTCCTCCCGGGCGGGCGACGCCGGGGCAGCGGTGGAGGTCCCGCTCCCCGGGCCCGGCTCCTCGTCGGGACGGGCCCGCGGGAAGACCGGGTGCGGCGCGGGGAGGTCGGCGAACAGCGCGTCGATCTCCGAGCGGACCCGCGCCGTCGACGCGATCGCCGACCGCTCCGCGTACTCCGAGGCCTCGAGCCGGCCCTCGCGCCGGTGCTCGTCGAGCGCGGCCATCGCGAGCTCGCGCTCCCGGTCGCCGATCCGCAGCTCACCCACCCCGTCCAGGGTAGGTGAGCGGACGGCCTACGCGTCCGCGATCTCGCAGATGACCGCACCCTGGTTGACCGACCCGCCGGCCTCGACCGAGAGCCCGGTGACGGTGCCGTCCTTGTGGGCGGTGACCGGGTTCTCCATCTTCATGGCCTCGACGACGACGATCTGGTCGCCCGTCGACACGGTGTCGCCCTCGGAGACGGCGACCTTGACGACGGTGCCCTGCATCGGCGAGGTCACGGCGTCGCCGGAGACCTTCGCGCCGCCGCCGGAGCGCTTGCGCGACTTCTTCCTGGCCGCGGGCGCGGCGCCGCCGCCCCCACCACCGCCGATCGCCAGGTCACCCGGCAGCGACACCTCCAGCCGCTTGCCGCCGACCTCGACGACGACCGTCTGCCGCGGCGCGGCCTCGTCCTCGTCGTCCCCCGCACCCTCGGCCACGTACGGCTCGACCGTGTTCTCCCACTCGGTCTCGATCCACCGTGTGTGCACCGTGAACGAGGACGCGCCGTCGGGGGCGGTGAAGGCCGGGTCGGTGACGACCAGGCGGTGGAACGGGATCACCGTCGGCAGGCCCTCGACGACGATCTCGGCCAGGGCGCGGCGCGAGCGCTCCAGCGCCTGCTGCCGGTCCTCACCGGTGACGATCAGCTTGCCGACCATCGAGTCGAACTGGCCGCCGATGACCGACCCGGACTCGACGCCCGCGTCCACGCGCACCCCCGGCCCGGACGGCGCCTCGAAGCGCGTGACGGTGCCCGGGGCGGGCAGGAAGCCGCGGCCGGCGTCCTCGCCGTTGAGCCGGAACTCGATGGAGTGCCCGCGCGGCTCCGGGTCCTCCGTGAGCCGCAGTTCCTCGCCGTTCGCGATGCGGAACTGCTCGCGCACCAGGTCGAGGCCGCTGGTCTCCTCGGAGACCGGGTGCTCGACCTGCAGGCGGGTGTTGACCTCGAGGAACGAGATCGTCCCGTCCTCGCCGACCAGGAACTCGACGGTGCCGGCCCCGGAGTAGCCGGCCTCCAGGCAGATGTCGCGGGCGGAGGTGTGGATGCGCTTGCGCTGCTCGTCGGAGAGGAACGGCGCGGGGGCCTCCTCGACGAGCTTCTGGTGGCGGCGCTGCAGCGAGCAGTCGCGGGTGCCGACGACGATGCAGTTGCCGTGCTGGTCGGCGAGGACCTGCGCCTCGACGTGGCGCGGCCGGTCGAGGTAGCGCTCGACGAACGACTCGCCACGGCCGAACGCGGAGACGGCCTCGCGGACCGCGGCGTCGAACATCTCGGAGATCTCGTCGCGTTCGCGGGCGACGCGCATGCCGCGTCCGCCGCCACCGAACGCGGCCTTGATGGCCACCGGCAGGCCGTGCTCGTCGGCGAACGCGATCACCTCGTCGGCGTCGGCGACCGGGTCCTTCGTGCCCGGGACCAGCGGCGCGCCGGCGCGCTCGGCGATCTTGCGGGCGGTGACCTTGTCGCCCAGGTCTCGGATGGCCTGCGGGGACGGGCCGATCCAGATGAGCCCGGCGTCGATCACGGCCTGGGCGAAGTCGGAGTTCTCCGAGAGGAAGCCGTAGCCGGGGTGGATGCCGTTGGCCCCCGACTGCTTCGCGGCGTCGATGATCTTCTCGATGTTCAGGTACGAGTCCGCCGCGGTCTCCCCGCCGAGGCCGAAGGCCTGGTCCGCGACCCGCACGTGCGGGGCGTCGCGGTCGGGGTCGGCGTACACCGCGACGCTCGTCAGGCCCGCGTCCCGGCACGCGCGCGCCACCCGCACGGCGATCTCGCCGCGGTTGGCGATGAGCACGGTGTGCAGGGCGTCCTGCTGAGCCTGCGGAGCCATGTCGAGGAGCCTCCTGGACGAACGCGTCGGTGCGGGCGAGGTGGAGTCGGGCGCAGTGTAGGGCCGGGGTCCGTCACCGTCCGCTCGAGACGGTCGGGCGTGACCGTTCCGGCGACTCTCCCGCACTCCGACGACCTCGCGACACCTCGTCGTACGTGGTCATGACCACAGCGGCCCCGGTGACGCCGGGCGGTGCCGGGGCACGGCCGCCCGCTCGCTACCGTCGTGTCCCGATGAGCGCTTCGGACTCCCGTCGATGGTGGGGCCCCGCGGTGGCCGTGTGCGCGTCCGTCGCGGCCCTGGCCGGCACCGTCGCGGCCGTGGCGACCGCGGCCGGCGCCGACGGCGCGTCCGCGCGCCGCGCGGACGCCCGGACGCTCGCGGACGCGGGCCCGGCGCCGCAGGCGTCGCCGGTCGCGGCCCCGACCACCCCGACCACCTCGGCGCCGCCGGTGACGACGCGCCCGGACCGGGTCGGCGACCCGACCCTCGCCGCGACGGTGGCCCCGGAGCCCGGGTGGGAGCCGGCCCGCGACCAGGCGCTCGTCCCGGTCACGCCCGGCCGGTTCCCGACCGTGCTCTCCCTGGACGACCGCGCCACCGTCCTCGTCGGTCGCCTCGACCCGGCGCGCGGCTTCGGCGCGGACGCCCTCGCCGACGAGGCACGACGGCTGGTCGGCGCGTTCTCCGACGGCGTGCGGGGTGACGACGACGGACGCGTGACGACCGTGTCCGACGAGGCGGGCCCGCTCGCCGGTCGTGACGCGTTCACCTCGGTCAGGCGCGCGCCGGACGGGACGATCGTGCGCGTGACGACGGTCGCGGGGGCGCGCGGCGAGCCCGGGCTCGTGCTGCTCGCGGTCGCGGCCCCGGGCCGGACCCAGGCCGCCGACGCCGGGTCGGCCGACCGCGTCGTGCGGTCGCTCGCCCCGACGTCCGGGACCTCGGCCGCGCGGGTCAGCCCGTCGTCGGCGCCCGCCACAGGTCGCTGACCTCGACGCCCAGCTCGGCCAGCAGCCGGCGGGTCAGCGGCAGGCTGATCCCGATGACGTTGGACGGGTCGCCCTGGATGCCCTCGACCAGCCAGCCGCCCAGGCCGTCGAGCGTGAACGCGCCCGCGACCGCCAGCGGCTCGCCCGACGCCAGGTACGCCTCCAGCTGGGCGGGCGTGGGCTCGGCGAAGGTGACGAACGTGGTCGCGTGGCCGGAGACCTCGGCCTGCGCCACCCCGTCGCGCAGCTGCACCACGGCGTGCCCGGTCACCAGCTCGCCGTGCCGGCCGGCCATCCGCTCCCAGCGCGCCCGGGCGTTCTCGGCGGTGTGCGGCTTGCCGACCAGCTCGCCGTCGATGTCGAGCATGGAGTCGCAGCCGATCACCAGGACGTCGCCGTCCTCGGTCGGCACCTGACCGGCCACCGCCCGGGCCTTCGCGATGGCCAGGGCGGTGACCTTGTCGGCCGCCGTCGCCTCGCCCAGCTCCGTGAGCAGGGCGTCCTCGTCCACGTCGGAGACGATGACGTCGGGGTCCACCCCCGCGGAACGCAGGACGCCGAGACGGGCGGGGGACGCGGAGCCGAGCACGAGTCGCACGGCCCGCGACCCTAGGGGCCGGGTGTCAGCGCGGCAGCGCCGAGGCCCGCCAGGCGCCCGGGCCCGGCGTGAGCGGACGCCGCACCAGGGCCTCCCGCTCGGTCCACACCGAGCGCGGGCCGGTGTCCGCCGGCTCGCCCTCGCCGCCACCGGCGGCCGCGAGCACGACGGTCAGCGCGGCCACCTCCTCGGGCGAGGGGTCGCCGCGGACGATGCGCAGCACCGGGCGGGCCGGTGCCTCCTCCTCCGGGCCGGTCACAGCGTCCTCCGTTCGGGCTCCGCTCCGCTGCGCCTCACAGCGGAATGTTCCCGTGCTTCTTGGGCGGGAGGGTCTCCCGCTTGCCCGCGAACGACCGCAGCGCGCGGGCCACGTAGCCCCGGGTCCACGACGGCGGGACGACCGCGTCCACGTAGCCGCGCTCGGCCGCGACGTAGGGGTTGGCGAGGGTGTCCTCGTACTCCTGCTGCAGCTCGGCCCGGCGCGCCTCGACGTCGCCGCCCTCGTCCTCGACCTTCTTGAGCTCCTTGCGGTACAGAATGCTCACCGCGCCGGACGCGCCGGTGACGGCGATCTGCGCGGTCGGCCAGGCGAGGTTGAGGTCGGCGCCGAGGTGCTTGGACCCCATGACGTCGTACGCGCCCCCGTAGGCCTTGCGGCAGATGACCGTGATCAGCGGGACGGTCGCCTCGGCGTAGGCGTAGATCAGCTTCGCGCCGCGCCGGATGATGCCGTTGTACTCCTGGTCGGTGCCGGGCAGGAATCCCGGCACGTCGACGAAGGTCAGCACGGGGATGTTGAACGCGTCGCAGGTGCGCACGAACCGCGCCGCCTTCTCGCTGGCGCCGATGTCCAGGCAGCCCGCGAGCTGCGTCGGCTGGTTCGCGACGACGCCGACCGCGCGGCCCTCGACCCGCCCGTAGCCCACCACCATGTTCGACGCGTACAGCTCCTGGACCTCCAGGAACTCCTCGTCGTCGACGACCCGCCGGATCACCTCGCGGATGTCGTAGGGCTGGTTCGGGGAGTCCGGGACGAGCCCGTCGAGCTCGAGGTCGACCTCGGAGAGGTTGTCCTCGACCGCGCCGGACTCCTCGTCGGCCGGCAGGCGCGGCGGCTCGGAGAGGTTGTTCGAGGGCAGGTAGCCCAGGAGCTCCTGCACGTAGGCGATCGCGTCGTCCTCGTCGGAGGCGAGGTAGTGCGCGTTGCCGGAGGTGGTGTTGTGGGTGCGGGCCCCGCCGAG
Organism: Actinomycetospora aurantiaca; assembly: GCF_037401875.1. NCBI lineage: Bacteria > Bacillati > Actinomycetota > Actinomycetes > Pseudonocardiales > Pseudonocardiaceae > Actinomycetospora > Actinomycetospora aurantiaca. Next base: position 47,279 of record NZ_JBBEGN010000019.1, read on the forward strand.
GGTCTCGAACTCGACGTCCTCGCCGGTGACGGTCTTGATGACGTCGGGTCCGGTGATGAACATGAACGACGTCTCGTCGACCATGACCGTGAAGTCGGTGAGGGCGGGGGAGTAGACGGCGCCGCCGGCGGCCGGGCCCATCACCAGCGAGATCTGGGGGACGACCCCGGAGGCGTGCGAGTTGCGGCGGAAGATCTCGCCGTAGAGCCCGAGCGCGACCACGCCCTCCTGGATGCGCGCGCCGCCGCCGTCGTTGATGCCGACGACCGGGCAGCCGATCTTCATGGCCACGTCCATGACCTTGACGATCTTCTCGCCGTAGACCTCGCCGAGCGCGCCGCCGAAGACGGTGGCGTCCTGGGAGAACACGCAGACGGGGCGGCCGTCGACGGTGCCCTGGCCGGTGACGACGCCGTCGCCGTAGGGCCGGTTCGCGTCGAGGCCGAAGTTCGTGGAGCGGTGCCGCGCCATCGCGTCGAACTCGAGGAAGCTGCCCTCGTCGAGCAGGAGGTCGATGCGCTCCCGGGCGGTCTTGCGGCCCTTCGCGTGCTGCCGCTCGACGGCCCGCTCGGAGCCGGCGTGCACGACGTCGTCCTGGCGCCGGTGCCAGTCCGCCAGCTTCCCGGCGGACGTGTGGACGTCGGGTTCGTCCGCGGCCTCGTCGGGCTCGGGCGGCGGCTGCGTCGCGGCGGTCATGGTCGCGGACCATATCCACCAGCGGACGCGCGCACCCGCGTGATGCCGGGCACGTCGGTGATCGGGGATACGGTCGGGCGGTGCAGCCGGGACTTCGCGACGCCGCCGCCTGGGCGGCCCTGCAGACCACCGCCGTGGCGCCCACCGGCCCCTGGGCGCGGCTCGACGTGGTCGACGCCACGGGGTCCACGAACGCGGACCTCGCCGCCGCGGCCGCGGACGGGGCGCCCGACCGCACCGTGCTCGTCACCCACCACCAGCAGGCGGGGCGCGGGCGCCGGGAACGCACGTGGGAGTCCGGGCCGGGGGAGGGCCTGACCTTCTCCGTGCTGCTGCGGCCCACGCAGGTCCCGGTCGAGCAGTGGGGCTGGGCGCCGCTGCTGGCCGGGCTCGCCCTGGTCCTCGCCCTCGAGGACTACCGCGCCCCGGCCTCCGTCGCGACCCTCGAGACCGCCCTGAAGTGGCCGAACGACCTGCTGCTGGGCCCGGACCAGCGCAAGGGCGCCGGCATCCTGTCGGAGGTGGTGCCGGGTGGGGAACGCGGCAGCGCGCTCGTCGTCGGGATCGGGCTGAACGTGTCGACGCCGGAGGCGGAGCTGCCCGAGGGCGGCACGTCGCTGCTGGCCCAGAGCGTGCGGCGCACCCGGCCCGACGTGCTCGGCGACGTCCTCGCGGTGCTCGCCTCGCTGGACGACGACTGGCGCGCCGCGCGCGGTGACGCGGCCCGGGCGGGCCTGCTCTCCGGCTACCGGCGCCGGTGCGCGACGCTCGGGCGCGAGGTGCGGGTGTCGCTGCCCGGCGACCGCGAGCTGGTCGGTACCGCCGAGGACGTCGACGACGACGGGCGGCTGGTCGTCCGCGACGCCACCGGGAGCACCACCACGGTCACCGCCGGCGACGTGGTGCACGTCCGGGCGGTCTGACGGGCTCCTCCCGGCGCGGCACTCGGATCCGGCCCCCCGCGCGGATACCCTCGATCGGCGGAGCGGGGGCGGGAGGGGGTCTCGACGGTGGCGTACCCGGAGCGTCTCCTCGTCGCCGGTGAGCGCGTCGGGGTCCACGTCCGGCCGCACTGGCGGATGCTGGTGCTGCCCGCGGTGCTGCCGCCGGTCGTCGCGTTCGTGGGGGCGTGGCTGGCGGCCGTGGCCCGCCCGACGTCGTGGTCGCTCGCCGTGCTGATCGCGGTCGGCGTCGTCGCGGTCGGGGTGCTGGGCTGGTTCTCCGTCGCGCCCGTGGTCCGGTGGCGGGCCACCCACTTCGTCGTCACCGACCGCCGCATCCTGGTGCGCGAGGGGGTCCTCACCCGCACCGGCATCGTCGTCGTGGGCCGGTCGATCACCTCGGTGCGCACCGTGCGCTCCGGGCTCGACCGGCTGGTGGGCGCGGGCACGCTCGTCGTCGGGGTGGACGACGCCCGCGAGCCGTGGCGCTTCGACGGGCTGGCGCGCGTCACGCGGGTCGCGGCCGAGGTCGAGCGCATGGCCGAGCGCCGGGGCGGGCTGGCCCCGGACCGCTGGGGGACCTACGGCGACGACGACGAGGATCCCGACGACGAGGACCCGTACGAGGACGACGACCTCGACGACCTCGACGACCTCGACGACCCGGACGAGGACGACGACGTCGTCGACGCCGAGTGGGAGGTCTCCCCCGAGACCGGCCGGTTCCCGCGCCTGCGCCGCCTGTCCACCCGGCGCCGGGAACTCCCCGCGGGACGCTGAGCGGAACCGATCGCCGCGCGCCGGCGTCAGCACCGGTGTGGGAGTCGACGCGTTGCCGGGGTGGATCGAGGCGCTGGGGCTGCCCCCGGCGACGCTCGTCGTCGGGGAGCCGCCCGAGGACGCCGACCGGACGTGGTGCGTGCACCCCGGTCCGGAGGCGACGTGGGAGGTCTACTGGCTCGAGGGCGGTGAGCGGTACTCGTGGACGCGGTACGAGGAGGAGTCCGCGGCGTGCTTCGGGCTCTTCGGCCGACTCGCGTGGACCCAGATGATGCGCGGCGCGCTCAGGGCCGGATGACGCCGAGCACGGCGTCGTGCAGAACGCCGTTGGAGGACAGCGCCTCGCCGCCGTCGATGCGGTCGGTGCCGGCCAGGTCGGTCAGGCGTCCCCCGGCCTCCCGGACGACGACGGCGGGTGCGGCCAGGTCCCAGGCGCTCGCGCCGGGCTCGACCGCGGCGTCGAGGAGCCCCTCCGCGACGAGCACGTGGTGGTGGAAGTCGCCGAACGCCCGGCTCTCCCAGGTGGCCTCGGTGAGGGCGAGCCAGCGGTCGCGGGCGCCGATCTCGCGCCAGTAGTCGAGGTCGGTGGTGGAGACGTAGGCGTCGGCGAGGTCCGCGACCCCGGACACCGAGATCTGCGCTGACGCGATCCCGCGCGCGACGTCGGAGGTGAACGCCCCCTGGCCGCGGGCGGCCCACCAGCGGCGGCCCAGGGCGGGCGCGCTGACCACCCCCACCACCGGCTCGCCGTCGACGACCAGGGCGAGCAGCGTCGCGAAGACCGGGACGCCGCGGGAGTAGTTCTTGGTGCCGTCGATGGGGTCGACGATCCAGTGCCTCGCGGCCGTGGTGTCGCCCCCGCGCTCCTCGCCGAGCACGGCGTCGTCGGGACGCTCCGCGGCGAGGATCCGGCGCACCTCGTCCTCGGTGGCGACGTCGGCGTCGGTCACCGGGGTGCGGTCGGGCTTGCGGTCGACCCGCAGGTCGCTCGCGCGGAACCGGGACAGCGTGATCCGGTCGGCGGCGTCGGCGATGCGGAGGGCGAGGTCGAGGTCCGGCTGCGGATCGCTGCTCACGCGCCTCATCCTGCCGGGGCGGTCTACGCTGGTCGTTCATGACCACCGTGCTGCTCGTCGAGGACGACGCGGCGATCGCCGGCCCCCTGTCCCGCGCCCTGAGCCGCGAGGGCTACGAGGTGGACGTGATCGACGACGGGCCGACCGCGGTGTCGCGCGCCGGGGACGGCGAGGTCGACCTCATGGTGCTCGACCTGGGCCTGCCGGGCATGGACGGCCTCGAGGTCTGCCGGCGGGTGCGCGCCGGCAAGCCGGACCTGCCGGTGCTGATGCTGACGGCCCGCACCGACGAGGTCGACTTCGTGGTGGGCCTGGACGCCGGCGCGGACGACTACGTCGGCAAGCCGTTCCGGCTCGCGGAGCTGCTGGCGCGGGTGCGGGCGCTGCTGCGGCGGCGGGCGCCGGAGATCCTGGACGCGGGCGGGGTGAAGATGGAGCCGTCCGCCCGCCGGGTCCTGGTCGACGGCGTCGAGGTGGGGCTGGCCAACAAGGAGTTCGAGCTGCTCCGGGTCCTGCTCGCGCACGCCGGGCAGGTCGTCTCGCGCGAGGAGATCCTCCGCGAGGTGTGGAACGACCCGGAGATGAAGACCTCGAAGACCCTGGACATGCACATGTCGTGGCTGCGTCGCAAGCTCGGCGACACCGACGGCGGGCCGTCCGGGGGCAAGCGGATCTCGACGGTGCGCGGGGTCGGGTTCCGCTTCAACACCTGAGTCCCCCGTGCGCCGCCGGATCCTGCTCTCGACGCTGCTCGTCGTCGCGATCACCGTCACCGTGCTGGGCGGCCCGCTGGCCCTGACCACGTGGCGGCTCGTCGAGGACTTCACCCACGCCGAGCTGGCCGGGCGGCTGCGGCAGGTGGTGAACACCCTGGACTCGCAGATCCAGTCCGACCGTCCGGTGGACCTCTCGGCGGTGGCGATCGCGGTGCCGCCCGGCGGGTCGCTGGTGGTCCGGACCCCGCGCGGCACCAGCGCGATCGGCGACCCGACGAACGCCGACCAGGTCTCCGAGACCGCGCTGTTCGGCATCAACGGGTCCGCGATCCTCGCCGAGCCGTCCGCCGAGATGCGGGCGCGGCAGCTGCAGGCGACCGCCCTCGTCCTCGCCGCCATCGTGCTGTCGGTGGCCGTCGGCGCCGTCGTCGCGACCCTGACCGCGCGCCGTCTCGCCGACCCGCTCCAACAGGTCGCGGGCCGCGCGGCCCGGCTCGGCGCGGGCGACTTCCGGCAGGCCCCGCTGCGCCACGGCATCCCCGAGCTGGACCGGGTGGCCGAGGTCCTCGACTCCTCCGCCGTGGCCCTCGCCGAGCTGGTGCAGCGCGAGCGGGACCTCGTCGGCGACGTGTCCCACCAGCTGCGCAGCCGGCTGACCGCCCTCCAGCTGCGGCTGGACGAGCTGGCCGGCCACCCCGACCCGGAGGTGTCCGCCGAGGGCGGCGCCGCGCTGGAGCAGGCCGAGCGGCTCGCCGAGGTCCTGGACGAGCTGCTCAGCTCCGCGCGCGCCGCCCGCGCGGCGAGCGCCTCCCCGCTGGAGCTCGACGGGGAGCTCACCGCCGTCGCGGACGAGTGGCACGACCTGGCGAAGGGGCAGGGCCGGACGCTGCGGGTGCGGGTCGCCGACGGGCTCGTCGCGCGGGCCACCTCCGCCCGGCTGCGCGAGGCCCTCGGCGTCCTCGTGGACAACGCGCTCCGCCACGGGGCGGGGCCGATCACGATGGCCGCGCGGCATTCCGACCACGACTCGATCGTCGTGGAGGTGTCGGACAACGGCGACGGGGTGCCGTCCGAGCTGGCGCCGCACGTCTTCGACCGCGGCGTGTCCGGCTCCGCGTCCACGGGCGTCGGGCTGGCCCTCGCCCGGGCGCTCGTCGAGGCCGACGGCGGGCGGCTCGAACTGGCGCGGACGAAGCCCGCGGTGTTCGCGCTGTTCCTGCCGGTGCCGCGGACCGACCAGGTGGTGGCCTCGCCGCGGCCGCTGCCGGCGACGGGGCCGCGCTGACGTTGCGGCTTTTCTGCCGTCCGACGTCAGCATGGCCGCAGTGCTGACACCCCGGAGGGGTGTCTCAGCCCGCCAGTGCCGCCGGGAACACCCAGCGTCGGAACGCCCACCAGCGGAACGCCATGGCGAGCAGGGTCCCGACGACCTGCGCGCTGACGAGGTCCGCGACCTGCTCGGTGACCGCCGAGACGGCCGGTGTCGCGAGGTCCAGGACGTAGCGCGACACCCCCAGGGGCGCCGCGTTGACCGCGAGCGCCGCGCCGGAGACCACGAAGTACAGGACCGCTTCCCGACGGCGGGCCAGGCCGCCCCGGGCGCGGAATGACCACTCGCGGTTCGCGACGTAGCCCACGAACGTCGCGACCAGCACCGCCAGGATCTTCGCGGTGACCGGCTTCGGCTCGAGCACCGTCGTCTTGAGGAGCAGGAAGACCGCGGTGTCGACGACGAAGGTGCTCGCCCCGACGATCGCGAAGCGCACCAGCTCGCCGTGGCGGTGCCATGCCGACACGAGGCGCGTCGCGGCATTCGGCTCCATCGGCGAGGAGTCTAGGACGAGTGGATCCGGGGGATCGACAGCAGGAGAAGCCAAGCTTAGGCTCACCTCATTCACGAACGAGGGAGGCCCGGCTGATGTCGGTTCGGTTGCCGGTCGGTGAGGTCACCGCGCTGCTGGGTCCGGGACTCGTGCGGCGCCGGGTGATGGCGGCCCTCGACGACGGGTCGGCCCCCGGCGTGCTGCGCCTGACGGCCGGGAAGCACGAGACGGTGGCCACCCGATGCGCGGCGGTCGCCGCCGCGGGCGAGGCGGGCGCGGCCATCGTGCTGGCCGACCGGATGACCGACGGGCTCGACGCGGCGGGACGCCGCGCGGTGCTGGCCGGCCTCCGCGACGTCGCGACGTCGGGCGCGGCCGTCCTGGTGGACGACGTGGACCCGGTCGCGACGGTCGCGGTGGCGGACGAGGTCCTGCGGGCCGACCGGACCGGCGGCCTCGTCCTGGAGCGTCTGTCCGAGATCTACTTGGCCTCGTAGGTCAGGCAGTCGGCGACGTCGGCGCCCTGGCCGCCGATCTCCACCGACGAGGCCGTGCACTCGAGCTTGTCGTTGAACTTGCACTCGGAGCGGTGGCAGGCGCCGACGAGCCCGCCCTGGTCCACCCCGCCGCGGAACGAGATCTCGACGAACGTGCCGCAGGCGGACCCGCCGACGGTGATCGCCCCGGCGTGGCAGCTGGAGCCCTCGTTGTACGAACAGCTGGTGGCGGCGCAGGACTGGACGGTCGGCAACTCGCGCATCGAAGTCATGGCACGAGGATGTCCGGTTCCGCCCGGCCCCAACAGCAAGCGAAGGCTCGGCTCACCCCGACCCGTCGTCGGGAACGCAACGCTCTGACCTGCGGTGATACCGCCGGGCGCGTCGGAGCGACCACTCGATGTGCCCATGATCGGGACCCATGTCACCGGAATGGGCGCCCCCGACGGACTTGGCCGCGAAGGTGTGCCTGACCTTCGCCCGATCGGCCCTTGCCGCGACGCGGGGTTGCCCCACGCCGTCTCCAGCATGTACTTTCCGATCGGAAAGTCGATGCCGGAGGGGGAGCCATGACGCACGAGGCGTTGGCCCGGGTGGCCGAGCAGCGGGACCGACTCGCCGAGCGGGCGCGGCTGCCGTGGTGGTTCTGGGTGCTGTTCACCCTGGCCACGGTCGGGCTGGTGGGGTGCACGCTCATCCAGGAGCAGCTCTCCGCCGGGGTGGGGACGTGGCTCGTCGTGGTGCCGTCGATCCTGGTCTACCTCCTGGCGGAGTGGCTGGTCCGCCGCACGCGGGGCATCAGCCTCTCCCGGCGGACGTTCCGCGACTACCCGTCAGCCCGCCTGCCGAGCGTGCTGTTCCTCCTCGCCGCCCTGGCCGGGATGTTCGTCGTCATGGTGACGGCACACGTCCGCCCGGACGTCGCGGTCGTCGCGCTGGTGATCGCGGCTCCGCTCGCGATCGCGGCCATGGTGTGGGTGCAGCACGCGATGCTGGCCGACATCCGCGCCGGGCGGGTCCGGAGCTCGTGACGCCCACCCGTGACCCGGTGTTCGAGGTCGGCCCACGCCTGGCGATGGGTGCCCTGTTGCAGGGGGCCGTGTGGGCGGACTTCGCGACCGTCCGCGACGCCGTCGGGGCCGGCGACTCCGTGATCTCCAAGCACGCCCGGTCCCTCGAGGACGCCGGCTACCTGGAGGTGTCCAAGGGCGCCGTGGGGCGCCGGCCCCGCACGTGGTTCCGGCTGACCGACGCGGGTCGCACGGCGCTGGAGAGTCACCTGGCGTGGCTGACCTCGCTGTCGGACGCGCTCCGCGCGCCTACCGGTGCGCCACCACCAGCGAGCTCTGACCGTTGAGGCGCTGGGTGAGCGGGTCGAGGGTGCGGCCGTAGGACTTCGCCACCTCGATCGCCTGGTACGCGTCGGTCTCCCACCCGCGCGAGCGCAGGGTCGCGGCGACGTCGGGTCGGGTGTCGGTGTGGATCAGCTCGCCCATGTCGACGCCCATCCGCCCGGCGATGCGCCGGAACGACGGGTCGGAGAGCTGCTGGCCGAGGTTCGTGAAGTCCTCGATCGCCCACTCCGAGCCCGGCGCGGAGCGCTCGTCGATCGCGTCCACCAGGGCGGTCTGCGCCTCGGCGGGGAGGTAGGGCAGGAGACCTTCGGTGAGCCACGCGGTCGGGAGCGCGCGGTCGAAGCCGGCGGCCTCGAGGGCGGCCGGCCAGTCGTCGCGCAGGTCCACGCGGACGGTGCGGCGGTCGCAGTGCGCGGTGGCGCCCTCCTCGTCGAGCACGGCGTCCTTGAACTCGATCATCGCGTCCTGGTCGACCTCGAAGAGCGTCGTGCCCGCGGGCCAGTCCAGGCGCTGCGCGCGGGTGTCGAGGCCGGCCGCGAGCACCACCACCTGCCGGATCCCGCGCTCGCCCGCGCCCGCGAAGAACTCGTCGAAGAACCGGGTTCGCGTCCCCATATAGCCCGACATCATCTGCCAGAGCTCGTCCTCGGTGTCGTCCGCCGGCTCGGTCGGCCGGGTGGCGAGCGGCTGCGCCGGGTTCGCGACGCGGACGAACGCCTCGGCGTACGGGTCGGAGATCAGCCCGTCCGGCCGATGGGTGTCGACCGCCCGACCGGCGGCCACGATCAGCGCCGTCAGGCCCACGCTCGACACGACGTCCCACTGCTCGAAACGGCTGTCCGCCACGTCCGCCTCCTCAGAAATGTTGTTAGCGTCAACAACCGAGGTTCCGCGTACCGACGGTCCCGTGCAAGCGCTGCGTGACGGTCCCGACACCGTCCGTACCCGCACGGCGGCGGGGCCGGGTTCGTGCTAGACGACCGCGCATGGCGATCGCGGCGGGGCGGGCCCGTCAGGAGCAGGTGTACCGCGACGGCGTCTCCGGTCGCCGGCCCCGGGTCCCGACGACGGCGGGTGAGCTCGAGCGGCGCGGACGGCGCGCGATGTCGCGCCGGGCCGACGCCTACGTCACCGGCGGGGCCGGGGCCGAGGCGACCGTGCGCGCGAACCGGGCCGCGTTCGAGCGGTGGCAGACGGTGCCGCGGGTCCTGCGCGACGTCGGCGCGCGGGACCTGTCGGCCGAGTTGTTCGGCCGCCGTCTCGAGCACCCGCTGCTGCTCGCGCCGATCGGCGCGCTGGACCTGGTGCGCCGCGGCGCCGACGTCGCGGTGGCCCGCGGTGCCGCCGCGGCCGGCGTGCCCATGATCGTCAGCAACCAGGCGGGGACGGCGATGGAGGCGCTGGCCGGGATCGGGCGGCGGTGGTTCCAGCTGTACTGGTCGACCTCCGACGAGCTCGTCGACAGCCTGCTGGCGCGCGCGGAGGCGAGCGGGTGCGAGGCCGTCGTCGTCACCCTCGACACGACCATGCTCGGGTGGCGCCCGCGCGACCTCGACCTGGGGCACCTGCCGTTCAGCCGCGGGCTGGGGATCGCGCAGTACACCTCCGACCCGGTGTTCGCGCGCCTCGCGCAGGAGCGGGCCCGTGCGCCGCGGTCCGGTCCCGCGCCGCGGGTGACCCCGGCCGCCGTCCGGACCCTGCTCGACATCTCGCGGAACCACCCCGGACCGGTCCTGGAGAACCTGCGCTCGCCGGTGCCGCGGGCCGCCGTCGAGACCTTCCTGGACGTCTACTCCCGACCGCACCTGGGCTGGGACGACGTCGCGACGCTGCGGTCGCGGACCGCGCTGCCGATCGTGCTCAAGGGGGTCCTGCACCCCGACGACGCGCGGCGGGCCGCGGACGCGGGCGTCGACGCGGTGCTGGTCTCCAACCACGGCGGACGGCAGGTCGACCACGCGGTCGCGGCGCTGGACGCCCTGCCGGGCGTGGTGGCGGCGACGGACCTGCCGGTCCTGCTCGACTCCGGCGTGCGGACCGGGGCGGACGTCGCGGTCGCCCTCGCCCTGGGTGCCCGGGCGGTGTGCCTCGGGCGGCCGTTCGTCTGGGGGTTGGCGCTGGCCGGGGCGGACGGCGTCGCGCAGGTGGTCTCCGACGTGCTCGCCGAGCTCGACCTCACGGTCGGGCTGGCCGGGGCGACCTCGGCGGCCGACCTGGAGGTGACGCGCCGCTACTGAGCTCCCCCGACGGCCAGGGGTCGCCGGCTGACGCTCACCCCGCCCATCATCGCGAAGCCGGTGACGCGGACCCGGGGTCCGTCCGGCCGGTTCGGCGCGCCCGCCTGGTCGGCGAACCCGCCCATGAACCCGACGCCGGTCACCTCCACCGTGGTCTCCGGGTCCACCACGACCTCGCACCCGCCCATCAGCGCGAACGCCTGCACGGTGACGTCCTGGCCGACCCCGCGCAGGTCCACCCCGGCGCCACCCATGATCGACACGACCTGCAGCGTCAGCCCGCGCGGGTCCAGGCGGGCGTGCCGCAGGTCGAGGTTCGTCCCGCCCATCACGCTCACCGCGCGGTGCGTCAGCCCGGGCGTCCACGCCCCGGACCGGTCCGCGCCGCTCATCACCGCCACCGACCCCGTCGTCGCGGGCCTCGTGCCCTTCCCGACGGCGGGCGGCGCGGCCGGTCCCGGGGTCGCCTCCAGGTCGGCGGTGACGGGGGCGAGCTCGTGGCGGAAGGTGGCCGCGTAGGCCGCCCGCTGCCGCTCGTCGCCCTCGACCATCGTCAGCCGCCCGTCGCCGACGGCACGCCGGACGAGCTCGGCGACCTGCTCGCGGTCGGCGTCCGAGGCCCGGACGGCGGGTGGCGACGATTCCCCGGGCTCGCTCATGACGGTCAGCGTAGGGCGTGCGTCACGCCCATCACTGCTGCTTCTGGCGCCGGTCACCACCATGTCTTGGACTTCTGCAGCGGGTCTCGACACCGTGAACGCCATGACGAGCACCGTGACCGGCTTCCAGACCGCCGACCCGCACCGTCCCGACGTCCTCGTGACCGCGCACGAGCCCGCCGACGTGGTCGCGGCCGTGCGGACGGCGAGCGACCGCGACCTGCCGGTGACGGTGCACGCCACCGGGCACGGGCACACCGTCGGCCGGGTGGGCGGGCTGGTGGTCGCGACCGGGGAGATGCGCGGCGTCGCCGTGGACCCGACGGCCCGGGTGGCCTGGGTGGAGGCCGGGGCCCGGTCGGCGGACGTGGTGGCGGCCGCCGCCGCGCACGGGCTGGCGCCGGTGTCCGGGTCGTTCCCGGGCGTGGGGGTGGTCGGCTACACGCTCGGCGGCGGGCTGGGCCTGCTCGGCCGGGAGTTCGGCTGGGCCTCCGACCGCGTGCGGGCGGCGGAGATCGTCCTGGACGGCGGGGAGCTCCGGCGGGTGACGGACGGCGAGCTGTTCGCGGCGCTGCGGGGCGGCCGCCCCTCGGTGGGGGTGGTGACGGCGCTCGAGATCGGGCTGGTGCCGCTGCGCACCGTCGTCGGGGGCGGGCTGTTCCTGGACGTGGCGGACGCGGCGGCGGTGCTGCCGGTGCTGCACCGGCTCGCGGTGGAGGCGCCGGAGTCGCTGGGGGTGTCGTTCGGGGTGGTCCCGGTGCCGGCGCTCGACGTCGTCCCCGCGCCGATCCGCGGTCGGACGGTGCTGCACGTGCGGCTGGTGGACACGTCCGGTGGGGCGGCGCGGGCGGCGGAGCGGTCGGTCCGGGCGGCGGCCCCGGTCCTGCTCGGCGGGCTGCGGGAGCTGCCGTGGACCGAGAGCGGGACGATCGTCGGCGAGCCGGAGGTCCCGCACGCCTACGAGGGGACGAACGTCCTGGCGGGCGAGGTGCCGGCGGAGGCGCTGGGCGGTGTGGTGGAGGCCGCGCGGACGGCGCCGGTCGGGTGCGTGGTGGACGTGCGGCGGCTCGGCGGCGCGCTGGCACGGCGACCCGAGGGCCCGGACGCCGTCTCCTTCCGCGGCGCCGGGTGGATCGTGCGGGTGCTGTCGTCGACCGAGGGGTGCTCGCCCGACGACGTGCGGCGTGCCCACCGTGCGGTGCTCGCGCCGGTGGCGGAGTCGGCACTCGGCCGGATGGCGGGGTTCGTCTACGGCGCGTCCCCGGTCGGCCCGGCGGAGCTGCACGAGCCGGCCGTCGCCGACCTCCTCACCCGGGTCCGGGCCGAGTACGACCCGGCGGGCCGGTTCGCCTGACGCGCAGCCGGGTGGTGTCCGGGGACGACGAGCGGACCCTCACGGGGGTCCCGGGGGCCGACCGGGACCGATGAGGGGCCGGTGATCACCGCAGGAGGACGTCGAGCACCGGTTCGAGCAGCCCCCTGCGGTCGGGCTCGCGCTCCCGCGCCACCTCGACGCCCAGCCCGAGCACCCGGAGCTCGACGAGGCTGCGGTCCTCGGCGACGCGCGACGGCCGGGTGGCCGTGAGCGCGGTGGCGGTCGGCCTCGCGGCCGAGGACCGCTCCGGTGTCCACCGACCCGAGGTGACCCGACCGGACGTCGGCACCTCCTCCGCCGACGCACGCGACCCGCCGGAGGACCCTGACCGGCCGGGGTCCGCCATGGAGGCGCTGCCGTCCACCCGGTCCTCCGCGTCGCCGGGCGTCGCGGGCGGGACCGGCGCCGACCTGTTGTCGGGAACGGGCGGTACGGCCGGTGCGGCTGGGGGAACCGGACGCACCGGGGCCGGTAGACCGTCGGGGATCAGCACCGACGGCGGCGCCGCGACCACGGGGGCGTCCGGGGTGGACAGCGCGGCGGCGGTCGCGACCCCGAGGCCCGCGAGCCCGACGACGGCCGCGCCCAGTCGGCGCGCGCGGGGGACCTCCGCGGTCCGGGTGAGGCCGCCGATGGCGCCGAGGACCCCGACGACGCCGGCGCCCGCGACCACGAACTCCGCGGTCGAGGGCACCCACGTGCCCTGGCGGGCGGCGAGGTAGCCGACGAGCGCCGCGCCCAGCACGAGCGGGCCGATCGCGGAGCGCACGATCCCGGAGTTGACCTCGCGCAGCTCCGCGGCCAGCGCGCGGCACTCCGCGCACTCGCGCAGGTGCTCCTCGACGCGGGCGGCGTCGCGCTTCGACAGGCCGCCGCGGGTGTAGGCGCCCAGCTTCTCCTCGGTCTCGCGGTGCCGGCGGTCCTTGGGTGGCGTGTCCGGCCCCGACCCCGCGAGGTGTTCCTGGAGGTAGGCCTGCCGCAGCCCCTCGCGGGCCCGGTAGCCGAGGGCGGAGACGGCGTTGGGGGTCAGGCCGAACAGCGGGGCGATGTCGGCGGGGGAGTCGCCCTCGACCTCCAGGTGCCACAGCACGGCCTGCCAGCGCTCGGGCAGCGTGCCGAAGGCGCGGGCCGCCAGGGAACGCTCCAGCCCGGCGACGGCGGGGTCGGCGAACGGGACGATCGTCCGGTCCGGGTCGACGCCGATCACCTCGCCCATGTCCTCGGTGAGGTCCAGGCGGCGTTCGGCGCGGGTGCGGTCGTAGGCGAGGTGCCGCAGCGAGGTCAGCAGGTACGCGCGGAAGGCCTCCGTCGGCCCGCCGCCGGCCCGCAGGATCTCCAGCAGCCGGGCGAAGGCCGCCGAGACGAGGTCGTCGGCGTCGGAGGGCGAGCGGGCCAGCTGGCGGGCGAGCGCGCGGGCGGCGTCGCGGTGGCGGCCGTAGAGGGTGCCGAAGGCGAGGGTGGACTCGGTGTCCGCGGGACGGCCGCGGATGACGCCGAGCAGCTCGGCATCGCTGGGCCCGGGCGGGTCGGAGCCCGCCGCGCTGTCGCCGTTCTCGGCCATCTGGGCACACCACCCCCCTCGGCGAGGAGTCTGGTGCCGCTTCGGGGAGGATCCCCGCAGTGTCACCGTCACGGATGACCGTCTCGCGCGTCGCCAGGGGGAGCGATCGTCACGAGGGGGCGGTCCGATCCGGCTGGGACCGAGGAGGGGTGCATGGCATGACGGTCGCCGAGGAGCGCGAGGACGCGGTCGGTCCCGTGCCGGGCGCCGACCGTGCGCCGCTCGCCCGCGGCGCCGGGCGGGGGCGGCCCGGGCTCGCCCACGGAGCGCTGAAGGAACGCTGGTTCGCCTGCAGCAACGCGCTCGGGTGGTCGATCGCCTCCGAGTGGCCCGACCCGGCCGTCGACGAGGTCTGCGACGTCATCCTCTCCGGCCGCGCCGGCCCGCCGCTGGAGCGCGCCCTCACCCGGTGGGCGGGTGCGCGCGCCGCCGCCGGGATCGGCCTCGACGAGACCCTGTCCGACCTCGCGGCCCTGCACACCGCCGTCAGTGGCGCCCTCGGCGACCTCGGGGAGCGCCGCCGCCTGGGCCTGCCCGGGGCGGAGGGCTCGCGCCTGGTGCGGGTCGTCTCGCTCGGCTGGACCGACGTCGCGTGCGGGGACCTCTCCGAGGCCGCGGCGCTCGATCCCCTCTCCGGGCTCGCGAGCTCCCGCTACCTGCGCACCCGGCTCGCCGAGGTCTACCGCGCCGCCCGCGCCCACGGCACCGCGGTCGGCGAGGGTCATGCGCTCGTCGTCGTGACCCTGCACGTCGCCGGGTGGTCGCGGGTCGCCCCGTTGACCGTGGCCGGCGACGCGGCCGCGGTGGTGTTCGACGCCGGCGAGACGATCGCGGTGGTCGGGCGCTCCACCGTCGTCGTCCTCGCCCCGCGGGCCGGTCTCGCCGCGCGGGTCCGGGTGCTGCGCGGGCTCCTGGCGCGGCGCCTGCACGGGGCGACCGGCGTGACGGGCGCACCGGGTGCGCGCATCGTCGCCCTGCCGTCCTCGCTCGACGCCGCGGACGAGACCCTCGCGCGGCTGCGCGACGCCGAGCCGGCCGCGCCCCGCCGCGACCGGATCCTCGGGTTCGACGTCCCCGTGATCGCCCCGGACGAGTTCGACGCCGACGCCGCCGACTAGGGTTCCCGCCTCGTGGAGGAGCGCACCGGCCTGCCCGTCGTCGCGATGGTCGGCGGCGGTCAGCTGGCCCGGATGACCCACCAGGCCGCGATCTCCCTCGGACAGACGCTCCGGGTCCTCGCGACCGGCCCCGACGAGGCGGCGGCGATGGTGACGCCGGACGTCCGGATCGGCGACCACCGCGACCTGGACGCGCTGCGCCGCGTCGCCGTCGGGGCCGAGGCGCTGACCTTCGACCACGAGCACGTGCCCGGCGAGCTGCTCGAGACGCTGGTCGCCGAGGGCGTCACCGTGCACCCCGGCCCGGCGGCGCTCCTGCACGCCCAGGACAAGCTGGTGATGCGCCGCCGGCTCGCCGAGCTCGGGGAGCCGGTGCCGCCGTTCGCGCCCGTGTCCACTCCCGCCGATCTCGAGGCCTTCGCCGGCGAGCACGGCTGGCCGGTGGTGCTCAAGGCGGTGCGCGGCGGTTACGACGGGCGCGGCGTGTGGGTGGTCGACGCCGACGGGGCGGGCCCGCTGGTCGACGAGCTGCTCGCGGCCGGGACGCCGCTGATGGCCGAGGTGAAGGTGCCGCTCGCGCGCGAGCTCGCCGTCGTGCTGGCCCGGTCGCCGTTCGGGCAGGTCGCCGTGTACCCCGCCGTCGAGACCGTGCAGTCCGAGGGCATCAACACCGAGGTGCTCGCGCCCGCGCCCGGGCTGTCCGAGGACACGGCGGAGGAGATCGGCGAGCTCGCGATCCGGATCGCGGCCGCCACCGGCGTCGTGGGGCTGCTCGCCGTCGAGCTGTTCGAGACCCCCGACGGCCGCATCCTGGTCAACGAGCTCGCGATGCGCCCGCACAACTCCGCCCACTGGACGATGGACGGCGCCGTGACCGGCCAGTTCGAGCAGCACCTGCGGGCGGTCCTGGACTACCCGCTCGGGTCGACGGCGGTCCTGCGCCCGGTGTGCGTGATGGCGAACGTCCTCGGCGGCGATCCGACCCCGACGACCGGCCCGGACGAGCGCCTGCACCACACCCTGGCCCGCTTCCCCGAGGCGCGGGTCCACCTCTACGGCAAGGGCGAGCGGCCGGGGCGCAAGCTCGGCCACGTGACGATCACCGGGGACGATCCGGCCGAGGTCCGCCGCCGCGCGCGGCTGGCCGCCGACCACCTCGCGACCGGTGTGTGGACCGACGGATGGAGTGCGCACTAGATGTCGAGCTCGGAACTCGTGCCCGGCCAGGCCGTGGCGACGTCGGGCGACTCGAGCCAGGTCGCGGGCGCGCGGCTGCCCCCGCTGGTCGGCATCGTCATGGGCTCGGACTCGGACTGGCCGACGATGCAGGCGGCCGCGGCGGCGCTGGACGAGTTCGGCGTGCCGTGGGAGGCGCGGGTGCTCTCGGCGCACCGCACGCCGCGGGCGATGCTGGAGTGGTCGGAGACGGCGGCCTCGCGGGGCCTGCGGGTGGTGGTCGCCGGAGCCGGCGGGGCGGCGCACCTGCCGGGCATGGTCGCGGCGGCGACGGTCCTGCCGGTGATCGGTGTCCCGGTGCCCCTCAAGCACCTGGACGGCATGGACTCGCTGCTCTCGATCGTGCAGATGCCGGCGGGGGTCCCGGTGGCGACGGTGTCGATCGGCGGCGCGCGCAACGGCGGCCTGCTCGCGGTGCGCATCCTGGCGGCCGCCGACGCCGGCCTCGCGGCGCGGATGGCCGACTTCCAGGCCGACCTGCGCACCTCGGTGGCGGGCAAGGACGAGGCGGTCCGCAAGCTCGGTCCGGGCGGTTCCTGACGGCGGGTCGGTGCCGGGGCGGCCGACTCAGGCGTGGTTGTCGGGGGGTCGCGCTATCCTTCGAACATGAGTTCGGACGGTGGTGGGGACGCGGTCAGCGACGAGCTGACCGCGCTGCTCACCCGCCTCTCCGAACTCGCCGACCTTTCCACCGACCCGGCGTGCGGGATCACCGACACGGCGCGGATCGACCGGATCGCGCTGTTGGAGCAGGCCCGGGCCGCGCTCGCGGCCGCTCAGCACACCGAGATGGTCGCCTTCGCCAAAGCCCACGTGGAGGCCCAGGCCGACCTGGTCGCCGCCCACGAACTCGACCCCCGCGACCTCGGCAAGGGCATCGCCGACCAGATCGCCCTGGCCTGCCACGTCTCCCCGACAGTGGGCTCTCGGCGGTTGGGGGTCGCCCAGGCGCTGGCCGACGACCTGCCCTGTACGCGGGCGTTGTTGGTGGCGGGTCGGGTGTCGGAGCGAGTCGCCGAGCTGGTGGTGTCCTGGACCAGCCACCTCGACCCCGAACTGCGCCGACACGTCGACCAGCAGGTCACCGAGGCGGGGATCGAGGCGCAGAGCCGATTCCAGGCCGAAGCGACCATCAAGCGGCTCGCGTACGAGGCGGACCCGGCCGGGTTCACCGACCGCGGGCGGACCGCCCGCAAACAGCGGCGGGTCACGCTGCGCCCCGCCCCGGACACCATGAGCGTGCTCTCCGGGCTGCTGCCGGTCGAGCAGGGCGTCGCCTGCATCACCGCGCTACGCCGCCACGCCGACACGTTGATCGCCGGTGGCGACGCCGACGGGCGCACGCGGGATCAGATCGTGGCCGACACCCTGGTCGAGCGGGTCACCGGGCAGACCTTCGCCGAGGACGTCAACGTCGAGGTCGGGATCGTGCTCCCCCTCGACGCCCTCACCGACCCCGACAACCCCACCACCGGCGAGGTCGTCGGCCACGGGCCGCTGCCCGCCGGGGTGGTCGCGGACCTGCTCAACACCACCCAGGGCAAGAAGTGGTGGCGGCGGCTGTTCACCCATCCCCGCTCCGGGCGCCTCGTCGGCGGCGACCCCACCCGCCGGTTGTTCGACGGGTTCCTGGCCACCCTGATCCACTACCGCGACCACGGCCGCTGCCGCGACCCTTACTGCGGCGCCCCCGCGAGACACACCGACCACATCCGCGGCAAGACCGCCGGCGGGCCGACCAGCCTCGGCAACGGCCGCCGTACGTGTGTGCGCGGCAACCAGGTCAAAGAACTCCCCGGCTGGTCCACCGACCTCATCGACGACGGCCTCGGCGAGCACCCCCACGAAGTCCGGACCACCACCCCCACCGGCCACACCTACACCAGCCGCGACGGACCATGAGCGGTGCGACCTACGGTGGAGGTCGTGGACCTCAGGATCTTCACCGAGCCCCAGCAGGGTGCGACCTACGGCGACCTGCTCCGCGTCGCGTGCGCGGCCGAGGACGCCGGGTACGACGCGTTCTTCCGCTCCGACCACTACCGCTCGATGGGCGACGCCTCCGGCGAGCCCGGGCCGACCGACGCGTGGACGACGCTGTCCGCCCTGGCCGTGCAGACCGAGCGCATCCGCCTCGGCACCCTGGTCACGTCGGCCACCTTCCGGCTCCCCGGCCCGCTCGCGATCCAGGTGGCGCAGGCCGACCAGATGTCCGGCGGGCGGATCGAGCTGGGGCTGGGCGCGGGGTGGTTCGAGGCGGAGCACACCGGCTACGGCATCCCGTTCCCGTCGACCGGGGAGCGCTTCGCCCGGCTCGCCGAGCAGCTGGCCGTCATCACCGGACTCTGGTCGACGCCGCCCGGCGGGTCGTTCTCGTACGAGGGCGAGCACTACACCCTCGTCGACTCCCCGGCCCTGCCGAAGCCGACACAGCAGCCGCTGCCGGTGATCGTCGGCGGCACCGGCCCGCGCCGCACGCCCGCCCTCGCCGCCCGGTTCGCGACCGAGTTCAACCTGCCGTTCACGCCGCTCGAGCAGGCCGCCACGCAGGTCGAGCGGGTCGCCGCGGCGTGTGCCGACGCGGGCCGCGACCCGGGGTCGATCACGCGCTCCTTCGCCCACACCCTCGTCGTCGGGAAGGACGACGCCGAGGTCGCCCGCCGCGGGGAAGCCCTCGGCGTCGGCGCCGATCAGCTCGCCGACAACCCCTTGGCGGGCACGCCCGCGCAGATCGTGGACGCGATCGGGACGTGGCGGGAGCGCACCGGCGTCACGCGCGCCTACCTCCAGGTGCTCGACCTGGACGACCTCGACGCGATCGAGCTCGTCGCGGCAGAGGTGGCCCCGCAACTCGGGTAGAGCACGCGGAGGGCCCCGCACGCGCACCGCTGGTAGCGCACGGGGCCCTCGCTGGTGGCGTGGCTCGAGGTGGTCGTCCAACGGTGGCTCGCGGTCATGACGACGAGCGTGGTGTCATTGTCTTGTGCACCTCAACCCTTACGGGCACGACGCCGTGCTGTTGGCGGCGGATCTGGTCAACGACCCGCCGTCGGGACCCGAGGACCTGGTGCAGCGGTGCCGCGCCGCGGGCCTCGTCGTCGACGCGACCGCGGACGACGACCTCGAGCGCGCCCGCGAGGTGCTGGACGGGTGGGTGCGGGTCGTGGACGCCGACGAGCCGGCGGGGCGGGCGGGGCGGGCGGCGATCGTGAACGAGCTGCTCGCCGAGTACTGCGGCCACCCGCGGCTGACCGACCACGCGGATGATGGTCACCACCTGCACTTCCGCGACGCGGACCTCCCGCTGGGGCGGGTGCTGTGCTCGCTGATCGCCATGGGCACGGCGCTGCACCTCGCGGGGCGCGGGATGCACCGTCTCGGCCGGTGCGCGGTCGACGGTTGCGAGCGGGTGTTCGCCGACGTGTCCCGGACCGCCCGGCAGCGCTACTGCTCGACGGCGTGCGCGAACCGGGACGCGGTCCGGCGTCACCGAGCGCGTCCGCGACCGTCCACGGAGGAGTGACGGCCGCGGGCCCGTGGACCATCGGGTGCCGGTGAGACACGGGCCATCGTGCGAACGGTAGGTCGTCCTAGCATCGGGCGGTAGCGTTGGCCACGAGCAGGTGACGGCAGAAGGAGTACGCGGTGAACCCGGAGTTCGACGTCTACGACCTGGGCGAGGAGCGCGCCGCGCTGCGGGAGTCGGTCCGCGCGCTGTGCGAGAAGGAGATCCAGCCGTTCGCGGCCGAGGTCGACGCCACGCCCCGGTTCCCGCAGGAGGCCCGGGACGCGCTGACCGCGGCCGGGTTCCAGGCGATCCACATCCCGGAGAAGTACTCCGGGGAGGGCGCGGACTCGATCGTCGCGTGCATGGTGATCGAGGAGGTCGCGCGCGTCGACGCGTCGGCGTCGCTGATCCCGGCGGTGAACAAGCTCGGCTCGATGCCGATCATCCTGTCCGGCTCCGAGGAGCTGAAGCAGAAGGTCCTGCCCTCGATCGCGAGCGGCGAGTCGATGATCAGCTACGCGCTCTCCGAGCGGGAGGCCGGCTCGGACACGGTGTCGATGCGCACCCGGGCGCAGGCCGACGGCGACGACTGGATCCTCAACGGCACCAAGTGCTGGATCACCAACGGCGGCGTCTCCGACTGGTACACGGTCATGGCGAAGACCGACCCGGAGAAGGGCGCGAACGGCATCTCCGCCTTCGTCGTGCACCAGGACGACCCCGGCTTCTCGGTGGGTCCCAAGGAGCACAAGCTCGGCATCAAGGGGTCGCCGACGACGGAGATCTACTTCGAGAACTGCCGGATCCCCGGTGACCGGATCATCGGTGAGGTCGGGACCGGCCTGAAGACCGCCTTCGCCACGCTCGACCACACCCGCCCGACGATCGGCGCGCAGGCCGTGGGCATCGCGCAGGGTGCGCTCGACGCGGCGGTCGAGTACGTCAAGGACCGCAAGCAGTTCGGCAAGTCGATCTCGGACTTCCAGGGCGTGCAGTTCATGCTCGCCGACATGGCCATGAAGATCGAGGCGGCCCGCCACCTGGTCTACGTCGCCGCGGCGAAGGCCGAGCGCGGCGAGGAGAACATCGGGCTGATCGCGTCCGCGTCGAAGTGCTTCGCCTCGGACACCGCGATGGAGGTGACGACGGACGCCGTGCAGCTGTTCGGCGGCGCCGGCTACACCACGGACTTCCCGGTCGAGCGCATGATGCGCGACGCCAAGATCACGCAGATCTACGAGGGCACGAACCAGATCCAGCGCATGGTCATGGCCCGTCAGGTGTTGCGCGGCTAGTCGAGCCGCTCGGTCGCCTTCTCCGACCCGGCGCGCTTCTCCAGCGCCGCCGGGTCGGCGTGGCGGACCTGCACGAGCGAGCCGCCCGCGGCGAGCACGGCCAGCAGGCCGTCGACGAGCCCGCCCGCGGTGGTCACGGGCCACGGGGCCGTCGAGAGCAGCCGCGTCCCGTCCGACCAACCGAGCTCCGCGGCCCGCCGTCGGGACAGGTCCACGACCTCGTCCACCGTCGCCTCGCGGAGCGCGGGCGCGTCCCCGGGCACCGGGTCGGGCGTGAAGTGGTCGCCGTGCATCCGGACCTCGGACGCGTAGTCGACCGCGTCGGACGGCAGGTCGGCCAGCGGGCGTCCGAAGGCGTCCAGCGAGAACCCCACGACCAGCCCGGCGGGCGTGTCGAGGTGCTCGGCGTCGACCAGCGCCACCTCCGGGTCGTCGTCGGTGACGTGCGCGCCGACCCACCAGGCGCCGAGCA
Source organism: Actinomycetospora aurantiaca (assembly GCF_037401875.1). Lineage (NCBI taxonomy): Bacteria > Bacillati > Actinomycetota > Actinomycetes > Pseudonocardiales > Pseudonocardiaceae > Actinomycetospora > Actinomycetospora aurantiaca. The sequence goes on from NZ_JBBEGN010000019.1 coordinate 68,624, forward strand.
GGGCGACCGCCTTCTGCCAGTGCGCGGGCAGCGCGACCGCGACCCGGGTGCCGGGCTCGACGTCGCACTCGTCGCGCAGGAGGTTCGCGGTCTTCGCGACCCAGTTCGCCAGCGTCTCCCCGGAGAACTCGAGGCGCTCGCCGGACGCGTCGTCGTAGAAGGTGATCAGCGGACGGCGGGCGTCCGCGGCCAGGACGGGGGCCAGCAGGGCGTCGGTGACGGTCATCGGGCGGCGAGCCTAGCCGTCAGTTCACGCAGGCGATCCCGTCGGCCGTGATCGGGGGCTGCGGGGGCGGCGGGGGTGCGCTGTCCGCAGCGTCGCTCGGCGTGGTCACGGCGCCCGGCCCCGCGTAGTCCTCGGCGAGCAGCACGCGCACGGAGTTCGCCGGCACGGCCGGGTCGGCGCGGGTGGGCAGCCCGCCGAGCGCCCGCGCGACCACCCCGGCCCCGGCGTCGCCCCCGGGGCCGAAGACGACCGCGGACGAGGCCGCCGCCTGGTCGGCGTTGCCCGAGCGCAGCTGCGTGTAGCCCTGCGCGCCGAGGATCTGCACCACCCGCGCGGCCGCGCCGCCGGTGCCGGAGGCGTTGCGGACGTCCACCGGGATCGACGCCGGGGCGGGACCCGTGGGCACCAGCGGCGTGTCCTTCGGCCCGATCGCGTCCGAGACGAACTGCCGGACCTCGTACTCGTCCACCTTGAGCGCGTCCCCGGCGTTCGTGCTCACGCCGCCCTGGGTGGGGATCGTCATGAAGGTGACCGCCCCGCCGCTGACGCCCTGCATCTGCTGGGCGAAGCCGAGCAGGTCCCAGTCGCCGTCGAGGACCACCGACTGCTTCACCGAGTCGAGCAGCCGCGACAGGGTCACCGGGTCGGAGAGGGTGCCGGCGGAGAGCACCTTGTTCGACAGGCCCGCGAGGAACGCCTGCTGGCGCCGCACCCGGTCGAGGTCGCCCATCGGCAGGCCGTGGCGCTGGCGGACGAAGGCGAGCGCGTCGTGCCCGGACACCGACCGCGGGCCGGCGGCGAAGTGCGCGCCGGAGAAGTCGTCGTCGACCGCGCTCTTGAGGCAGACGTCCACGCCGCCGATCGCGTTCGTGAGGTTGAAGAACCCGAGCAGGTTGATCTCGGCGTAGTGGTCCACGCCGATGCCGGTCAGCTCCTGGACGGTCTCGACGAGGGCGGCACGGCCGGCCTCGGAGGAGCGCACGTCGACGTCGCGCGGGTCGGCGTCCCCGCCGGAGACGAGCTGCTGGGCCATGGCGGCCTTCGCGCCGGGGTAGACCGAGTTCAGCTTGCCCTTCGCAGAGGACCACGGCATCCCCACGTAGCTGTCGCGGGGCAGCGAGAACGCGACCGCACGGCTGCCGTCGTTGGGCACCCGCACCAGGATCATGCTGTCGGTGTTCAGCTCGCCGTCGGCGGACCCGGCGTCGAGCTGGGCGAGGACGTCGCGCGGCAGCGGGTTGCCCTGCGCGTCGTTGCGGCTGTCCGTGCCGACCAGCAGGACGTCGGTCGCGCCGTCCGCCGCGGTCCCGCGCTTAGAGAGCGCCCCCGACGTCGCGAAGCTGCCCGAGAGCGCGGCCCACGCGGTCCCGCTGACCGCGAGGACCAGCACGGACACCACGGTGACGACGACGCGCAGCATCCGCCACGGGTCGCGGCGCGGCTCGTCGCGGGGAGGCGGCGCCGGCCGCGACGGGCCGCCGGGCCGGGGCGGTCCGCCCGACGCCGTGCGCGGCCGGGGCGGAGGCGGGCCACCGGCGCGCTCCCGGACCGGTGCCTCCCGGACCGGTGCCTCCCGGACCGGTGCCTCCCGGACCGACACCGGGCGGCCCGCAGCTGCCCGGTCGGGACCGGCGGCCCGCATCTCGCGCAGGTCCCCGCGGCGCAGCCGGGCGGATCCGCCGCCGGCGGGGCCGGGACGCGGGGGCGCCTCCCGGAGGGGCTCCGTGCCGACCCGCCCGGCCGACGGTCCGAACCGGCGCCCCGGGTCACGACGGGGGCGGCCACGGTCGTCCTCCACGGGGCGCCTCCCCTCGGCTGCTCGTCGGTGTCGCGTGCGGTGTCGGCGTGCGGGTCGGGTGCGGGTCTGCGGGCGCGGCCCGGGGCGGGTGCGGCCACCGGCCTCCCCGGTGACATCGTCGTCGCCCGTGCACGCCTTCAGGGCAGGCTAGACGGGTTCACCCGCGTTTCCCGGGCACCACCCGTCCGGACCCGCCGCGTCGCACCGGAGGATGGCACAGCGTCACCCGGCCGAGGGGCCCGGGGACGATCTTCACCAGCGGCCGGGAGGAGCACCACGTGCGGTGGATGGTGACGGGAGCGGCGGGGGCCCTGGGGACCGACCTCGTCCGTGTGCTCACGGCGGACGGCGAGCGGTTCCACGCCTACCCGCGCGCCGACCTCGACATCGCCGACGCCGAGGCGGTCGAGGCCGCGGTGGCGGGGTGGGCCGGTGGGGCGGACGAGCCCTGCGTGCTGCTCAACGCGGCGGCGTACACCGCGGTCGACCTCGCCGAGACCGACGAGCAGGCCGCGCGGACCGCCCACGCGGTGAACGCGGAGGCTCCCGGTCTCCTCGCCGCGGCCTGCGCCCGCCACGGCGCGCGGCTCGTCCACGTCTCCACCGACTACGTCTTCGACGGCCGGGGCCCCGACGGCCGCCCGGGCGCGGGCTACGAGCCGGACGACCCCACCGGGGCGCGCAGCGTCTACGGCCGCACGAAGGAGGAGGGGGAGCGGCGCGTCCGCGAGGCGCTGGACGCCCACCACGTCGTCCGCACCGCCTGGGTCTACGGCGACACCGGCAGCAACTTCGTCGCGACGATGGCCCGCCTGGCCGCCCAGCGCGACACCCTCGACGTCGTCGACGACCAGCACGGGTCGCCGACGTGGTCGGCCGACCTCGCGGCCGCGCTCGTGGCCCTCGGGCGCTCCGACGCGCCGGCCGGGACCCTGCACGCGACCGGCGGCGGTGCCACCACCTGGTGCGGCTTCGCCCGCGCGGTGTTCGCCGAGCTCGGGGCGGACCCGGACCGCGTCCGAGGCTGCACCACCGACCAGTTCCCCCGGCCCGCCCCGCGCCCGGCCTGGTCGGTGCTCTCCCCGGCCTCGTGGACCGCGGCCGGACTGGCGCCGCTGCGCGACTGGCGGGAGGCCCTGCACGAGGCGGTCACCCGGCATCCGGGGCTGCTCGGCCGCTGAGGGGACCCGGGCGCCCGTCCGGCGCACCCGGCCACCGGCCGTGCTCGTCCGGGTCCGGATCGACGATTTCCCGGGGCATGTCGGCGATGGACCGTCACCTCCCGGCTCACCACGCGTTCACCTCACATGGCGCTGGAGACGGTCCTGCTCTGCCTGCTCGGTGTGGTCGCGATCGGACTCGTGATCGACGCGTGCCGCGAGCGGCACCGCCTCCGGGCGCGGATGGACCGCGCGGTGCGCCGGGCGCAGGAGCCCGCGATGCCGCGGGGCGTGAACACCGGCCACCGCGCGCCCAACACGGGCGGCCTCGGGCCGGGGTCCTGGCAGTACTGGCCGGTCGCGCTGCCCGCGAGCGACGAGCGGCGTCGCTAGACCCTCCTTCCCGACGGCGGGTCGGGGCCGTCCAGGATGGGCGGCATGCCGGGTGGAGACGGACAGCAGTACGGGGACGGACTCGCGGTCGTCGTCGTGACCTACTCCCCGGGTGAGTCGCTGCCGACGTTCCTCGACTCGGTGGAGGTCGCGACCAGCCGGCCGGTGACCGTGGTGCTGGCCGACAACGGCTCCGTCGACGGCGTGCCCGAGGCGGAGGCGACCCGGGGCCGGGCGCGGCTGCTGCCGATCGGGGAGAACCTGGGCTACGGCGCCGCCGCGAACCGCGCGGTCGCCGGGCTGGACCCCGACGTCGGGTGGGTGCTCGTGTCCAACCCGGACATCGTGCTGGCCCCGAAGGCGCTCGACCTGCTGCTCGAGGCCGCCGCGCGCTGGCCGCGGGCGGGGTCGCTCGGCCCGCTGATCCGCACCGACGGCGAGGTGTACCCGTCGGCCCGGCTGGTCCCGTCGCTCGGTCGCGGGGTGGGCCACGCGCTGTTCTCCGCCGTGTGGCCGGCGAACCCCTGGACCCGCTCGTACCGGCAGGAGGGCTCGGTCGCGGAGCGGACCGCCGGCTGGCTGTCCGGCTCGTGCGTGCTCCTGCGCCGCGAGGCGTGGGACTCGGTGGACGGGTTCGACCCGCGGTTCTTCATGTACTTCGAGGACGTCGACCTCGGCGACCGGCTCGGGCGCGCCGGCTGGCTCAACGTCTACGTGCCGGACGCCGAGGTGGTGCACACCGGCGGGCACGCCACCAACGCGGACCGCCCGACGTCGTCGCGCATGCTGCGCGAGCACCACCGCAGCGCCTACCGGTTCCTCGCCGACCGCTACCGCGGCCGGCGGTGGGCGCCGCTGCGGGCCGGGCTGCGTGCCGCGCTCGGACTGCGGTCGCGCTGGAGCACCCGGCGCGCGGTCAGCGCCTGAAGAGCCGCTTCCAGAAGGGGACCCGAATCCCCACGGGCGGCGTGGTCGGCGCGTCGTCCGGGCGGGGACCGGCGTCCGGGGCGGGCCCGGTGTGGTGGTCCTGGGCCGGGAACGGGGCCGTCGCCGGACGCGTGGCGGAGGTCCGCACGGTCGGCGGCTCGGCCGGCAGCGGCCGCATGAGCGTCGGGTCGGACACCTCGACCGGGGTCGTCTCCGGCTCCCGGGGCACCCGTCCGGGCGGCTGACGATGCCGCCCGTCCCGGTCAGGGCGCGTGGGTGCGGGGCGCGGAACCCGACCGTGCGTCGCGGCGTGGTCACCCGGACGGAGGGCGGCCTGCGGGATCATCTGCGTGGCCGAGGCGTCGAAGGGTGACTCGGCGCTGTCGGGCGTCACCACCGTGGCGTTGCGCTCCTGCGCCCGGGCGATAGCCTCCTGCGCACGGTCCCACGCGTTCGACGGCTCCACCACGCTGCTCCTGCCCCGATCCCGGTGGCTACGGCCCGGCCGGTGGCCCCGCGGACCCGGACCGGTGTCATGCCGAGTGCACGTCACACTAGCGCCCGGACGCGACGTCGTCGTCACGCCGGGGCAGGACGACAGCGAGCGGGAGGTCACGGACGTGACGACCACGGGGGGAACGGCCGAGGGCACGGCGGCGGTGGTGCTCGTCGGGGGTCAGGGGAGCCGGCTGCGCCCGCTGACCGCCTCGACGCCGAAGCCGATGCTGCCGACCGCGGGGGTGCCGTTCATCGGCCACCTGCTCTCGCGCATCGCGGCCGCGGGCATCCGGCGGGTGGTGCTCGGCACGAGCTACCGCGCGGAGGTCTTCGCGGAGTACCTGGGGGACGGGTCCGCGTTCGGGCTGGACATCGAGTGCGTGCCCGAGCCGGAGCCGCTGGGCACCGGCGGCGGCATCCGCCACGCGGCGGCCGCCCTGGACCGGTCCCACGACGAGGTCATGGTCTTCAACGGCGACATCCTCTCCGGGGTCGACCTCGGTGCGGTCCTGGCCGAGCACCGCACCGCGGGCGCCGACGCGACGCTGCACCTGGTACGCGTGCCCGACCCCACCGCCTTCGGCTGCGTGCCCACCGACGCCACCGGCCGCGTCGAGGCGTTCCTCGAGAAGACCCTCAACCCGCCGACGGACCAGGTCAACGCCGGCTGCTACGTCTTCCGCCGCGAGGTCGTCGACTCCATCCCGGAGGGCCGCCCGGTCAGCGTGGAGCGCGAGACGTTCCCCGGGCTGCTCCGGGCCGGCCGGCGGCTGCAGGGGCACGTGGAGTCGTCCTACTGGCTCGACCTGGGCACCCCGGCCGCGTTCGTGCGCGGCTGCGCGGACCTGGTCCAGGGCATCGCGCCCACCTCGGCGCTGCCCGGGCCCGTGGGCACCGCCCTGCTGCTCACGGGGGCCAAGACCGCGGCCACGGCCTCGGTGTCCGACGGCACCACCCTCGGGCACGACGTCGTGGTCGGCGACGGCTCCCGGATCATCGGCTCGGTGGTCATGGACGGGGCGCGGATCGGCGACAACGTCGTGGTCACCCGCTCGGTGATCGGGCCGCGCGCCGTGATCGGCCACGAGACCGTGGTCAGCGACGCGGTCGTGGGCGACGACGTGACCGTGGGTGCCGGGTGTGAGCTGCGCGACGGGGTCCGGCTGTGGCCCGGTCTCACGATCCCCGACGGCGGTCTGCGATTCTCGGGGAGTGCCTGACGCGGTCCTGACGACGGGAGCCCCACGGACCCGTCGCTGGGCGCCGGACTACGTCCTGGACGTCCCCGCCCTGATCGGCCCGCTGCGGCACGGCCGGGGCGACCCGACGTGCCGCATCGACGAGACGGGCGTGGTGTGGCGGGTGTGCTCGACGCCGGCCGGCCCGGCGACGACCCGGATGCGCCGCGTCGGTGGCGAGATCGTGGCCGACGCGTGGGGCGACGGGGCGGAGTGCGTGCTCGACGGCCTGCCCGCGCTGCTGGGGGCGGACGACGACGACGCCGGGTTCGTCGGCCACCACCCGCTCGTGGCCGACGCCCGCCGCCGGCTGCCCGGGCTGCGGCTGGGGGCGTGCGGCGCCGTGTGGGACCAGCTGTTCGCCGCGATCCTCGAGCAGAAGGTGACCGGCACGGAGGCGCACCGCTCGTGGCGGGAGCTGTGCTGGCGGTTCGGGGACACCCCGCCGGGCCCGGCCCCGCGGGGCATGCGCGTCCCGCCGACGCCCCGGCAGACGAAGGCGATCCCGGACTGGGAGTGGCACAAGGCCGGCGTCGACCAGTCCCGCCGCCGGGCGATCCTCGCGGCGGCCACGGTCGCGCACCGGCTGGAGAAGGCCGTCGAGCTGCGCGGGGTCGAGGGCCGCACGCTGCTGCGCAAGGTGCCGGGCATCGGGGTGTGGACCGCCGCGGAGGTCGCCCAGCGGGCCTGGGGCGACCCGGACGCCGTCTCGATCGGCGACTTCCACATCCCCACGACCGTCGGGTACGCCCTCGTGGGCCGCAAGCTCGACGACGCCGGGATGATGGAGGTCCTCGCCTGCTACGCCCCGCAGCGCCAGCGCGCCGTGCGCTACATCGAGGCGTCGGGGTTCAAGCGACCGCGGTTCGGCCCTCGCTACTCGCCGCGCGACTTCCGGGAGTACTGAGCCCGTGCCCGAGGAGTTCAGCGCCGCGGAGGTGGCGCGGGCGGGCGGGCTGCCGCTCGCCGAGGTGCGCCCGGGCCTCTGGTCGCACGACGACGTCGTCGAGCTGCAGCGCCGGCTGCTCGGTCGCGAGCTCGGACGTCCCGACGACGGGTCGGTGGACCCGGCGCAGCTGCTGGGCGCCCTCGAGGCGGCGCGCGACCGGCTGGACCGGCAGATCGCGGCGGTCCGCGGGACGCTCGACGGCACGGCCCGGACCCCCGCGGAGGTCCTCGACGGGTTCGGCGGGTCCGTGGTGCACGACAGGGAGTTCATGGAGGCGCTCGACGACCTCGCCCTGGCGTGGGCCCGCCTGTGGACGGCAGGGGAGGCGGTCGACTCGCCCGCGGCCCGGGCGGTCGCCGCGGAGCACCGCGGGCTCGTCGGGCCGGGCGTGGACGAGGCCCTGGGCGCGGTCCTCGACCGGCACGCCCTCGGGGTCGCCGCCTACGCGCGGGACGCGCTCGCCGTCTGAGCCACCCCGGTGTCAGCAATGGTCCATGGCTGACACCTGACATCAGAACGGCGCCACTCGCGCATCCGCGGGCGCACGTCAGCCCAGCGCCCGCCCGAACGCCACGTCGTCGGGGAGCTCGGCGAGCGGCCACCACCGCAGGTCCGCGGACTCGTCGCTGCGCACCGCGACGGCACCCTCCGGCGCCCGGACCAGGTAGCGCACGTCGAGGTGGCGGGTCGGCACGCCCAGCGAGCACGTCACCGGGTGGACGTCGAGGTGCACCGGGGCGTCGGAGATCGTCAGGCCGCCGATCCCGGACTCCTCGGTCGCCTCCCGCAGCGCCGCCTCCCGCAGCGTCGGGTCGTCGGCCTCGATGTGCCCGCCGAGCTGCAGCCAGCGGCCCACCCGCGGGTGCAGCGTCAGCAGCGCCCGCTCCCCGGCGGCGTCGACGACCAGCGCGGACGCGGTGAGATGACCGGTCACGCACTCCCGCGCGCACGCGTCGGGACGTGCGGCCAGGTACGCCAGCAGGGCGTGGCGGATCGCGGACTGGTCCGCGTCCGGGGCCTGCCACGCGGACAGCACGGCGACCGCGTCGTCGTGCACGGGGGACGTCACATCTCCACCAGTCGGTCGTCGGGGGTCGGGTCGCCCCGCGGTGCCGGGGGCTCCGCGGGGTGCCCGAGCGCCACGGCGCCGAGCGGTTCCCACGTCGCCGGCAGGTCGAGCGTCGCGCGCACCACGTCGGCCGCGAAGATCGTCGAACCGACCCAGCACGAGCCCAGGTCCTCCGCCGCGAGCGCCACCAGCAGCCCCTGCACCGCCGCGCCACCGGCCACGGTGAACATCGTGTCCTCGCACCCCGCGCGCCGGGCGTCGGGATAGTCGTGGGACCCGCCGTCGGGACCCCGCACGAGGAACGGCAGCACCAGCTCCGGCGCCCGGTACAGCAGGTCCCCGCGGGCGAGCCGCTTCTCGACCTGGTCGGCGGTGAACCCGTCGTCCTCCAGGTCGGCCCGCCACGCCACGGCCATGGCCTCGAGCAGGTCCCGACGACGGGCCGGGTCGCGCACCCAGACGAACCGCACCGGCCGGGAGTGGTGCGGCGCGGGCGCGGTGAGTCCCGCGGCCACCGCCCGGCGCACGGCCTCCGGGTCGACGGGGTCGTCGGTGAACGCGCGCACCGAGCGCCGCGCGGGGACCGCGTCCCGCCGGCCCCGCGCGAGCGCCTCGGCGGTGCCGAGCCAGAACAGGTCCTCCTCGACGGGCCGCACCAGTCCGCCCGCGGTCGGGCCCTCGCCGCGCAGCGCGGCCAGGCCGCGCACCACCGCGACCGGCACCCCGCCGAGCTTGCCCTTCACGAGGTCGGCCGCGGCCGCGACCTCGTCGGCGACGGCGACCTCGGTGACCAGCAGCTCGTTGCCCTGGCCGTCGACCGCGCCGCCGTAGCCGTGCAGCGCGACCAGCCCGGCGGACCCGATCGCGGCGTCGGTCTGCCCGAGCCGCCAGCAGCGGCCCATCGTGTCGGTGACGACGACCGCGACCTCCACCCCGAGACCGGCGGCGAGGTCCGCCCGGAGCCGGGCCGCGGACCCGTCCGGGTCGACCGGGAGCAGCGCGACCTCGTCGGTCTCCACATTGGACCCGTCGACGCCCGCCGCGGCCTGGACGATCCCGAGCCGGTTCGTGACGATCTTCGTCCGGCCCTTGGTGGCGAGGACGCGGACGGTCTCGTCGTCGATCAGCCTCCGGCGGGCGGTGTCGCGCTCCTCGGGGTCGCGCGGCACGGTGACCAGGCGGCCCTCGACCTTCGAGAACACCTTCGAGGTCACCACGACGACGTCCCCGTCGGCGACCTGGCCGCGCAGGGCGTCGACGAGGGCGACCGCGAGGTCGTCGCCGGGGCGGAACTCGGGCAGCCCCGGTACGCCCCAGGCCGTGATCCCGCCCGGCGCGGCGTGGTCGGGCACGGGCTCAGACACGCAGCCCCACCAGGTCGACCGCCTCGCGGACCATGGCCGCCGTCGTCGCCGGGTCGCTCATGAGCAGCGGGACGGACCGGACGGCGACCCCGGGCACGTCCGCGGTGTCGTCGGTGTGCACGAGCCAGCCGTCGAGCAGCCCGCCGGTCGCACGGGCGCCGTAGTGCCGTCCGACGCCCTCGGCGGAGACCTCCACCCCGATCGCGTCCAGGCAGGGCTCGGCCATCCCGCGCACCGCGTGCCCCCCGATGATCGGGCTGATCCCGACGACGGGGGCGGGCGCGGCGGCGAGCGCGGCGCGCAGGCCGGGGACGTCGACGATCCTGCCGACGCTGACGACCGGGTTGGACGGCGCGATCAGCACGAGGTCGGCGTCCGCGATCGCGGCGAGGGCGGCGGGGCAGGCGGTCGCCTGGTCGCGCCCGACGGAGGCGAACCCGTGGGCGCGCGGCACCGCCCGGTGCCGGACCCACCACTCCTGGAAGTGCACCGCGCGGCGCTCGCCGGAGACGGGGTCGTCGATGACGACGTGCGTCTCGATGCGGTCGTCGCTCGCCGGGATCAGCGCCACCCCGGGCTGCCAGCGGCGGCACAGGGCCTCGGTGACCTGCGAGAGCGGGTAGCCGGCGCGCAGCATGCGGGTGCGGACGAGGTGGGTGGCCACGTCGCGGTCGCCCAGCCCGAACCACGTCGGGTCGGCCCCGTAGGCCTCCAGTTCCGCCTTGACCGACCACGTCTCGTCGGCGCGGCCCCACCCCTTCGCGGCGTCGATGCCGCCGCCGAGGGTGTACATGCAGGTGTCGAGGTCCGGGCACACGCGCAGGCCGTGCAGCCAGATGTCGTCGCCGACGTTGACGACCGCGCGCACCTCGTCGTCGTCACCGAGCGCCGCGAGCACCCCCTGCAGGAACCGCGCGCCGCCGACGCCCCCGACCAGAACCGTGACCTTCACACGACGATCGTGCCCCCGGGCGCCGGCAGGCGCCCGGACGGGGTCACCGTTGCCAGAAGAAGAAGATCGCGCGGCCTGCCTCGGCCAGCGAGGCGTCGCCGCCGGTGGCGGAGTAGACGAACGACGCCAGGTCGAACAGGGCCTCCGCGGCCGGCCGGAAGAAGATCAGCACGACGAACAGCACCAGCGGCGCGTACGGCGTGAACGGGGCGACCCGCGCCCGGGTGCGCTCCGAGAGGTACGGGTCGAGGACGCCCCACCCGTCGAGCCCCGGGATCGGCAGGACGTTCAGCACGAACGCGAGCACCTGGATCAGGGCCAGGAACGACAGGCCGGCGGCCAGGTAGACCGGGACGAACGGCACCAGCAGGGCCAGCAGCGCCGCCAGCACGAGGTTGACCAGCGGCCCGGCGAGCGAGACCAGGCTCATCGCCCACCGGGCGCGCAGCGTCCCGCGCGCGATGTAGACCGCGCCGCCGGGCAGCGGGATGCCGCCGATCAGCAGGAACAGGACCGGCAGCACGAAGGTCAGCCCGGGGTTGGCGTACTTGGTGATGTCCAGGGTGAGGTACCCGCGGGCCTTGACCCAGGGGTCGCCGCAGCGGTGGGCGGTCAGGGCGTGGGCGAACTCGTGCAGGCACAGCGAGACGCACCACCCGGCGAGGATGATGATCACCACGCCCGCCGTGATCGCGATCCCGGAGTCGATCAGCGTCAGCACGGACCCCGCGACGGTCGCGGCGAGGAGACCCAGGAAGATGGGGCTGGTCCGGGTGAGGCTCCGACCGGAGCGCAGGCTGGCCACGGGCCCGAGTGTCCCAGGTCGCGGGGTCCGATGCGGCCACGCTGCGTCGATGGACGTCGGAAACACGTTCACCGCACGTGACGACCGTCCGTCGCGACATGCGGCCGCCCGTGGGACCCGACTTGACCCACATGGAACGACACCGATGTAATTCCCTGCGACGTACACGCCGGCGCGGGGCCGGCGCTCCGCCAGCTGGGGAGTGCTAGCGGTGAGGGAGGCCGTGTGAACGGTGCGGAGAGCGGGTCGGTGGTGCTGGGCAGCGTGAACTTCGGCGGGACGGGCGGCGTGAGCGGGGCGGTGGCGGGGTCGGGACGACCTCGCGACGTCCTGGGGGAGCTGTTCGCCGTCGCGGGCGAGGACGAGCAGGAGTGGCAGGAACGCGCTCTCTGCGCGCAGACGGACCCGGAGGCGTTCTTCCCCGAGAAGGGCGGGTCGACCCGGGAGGCCAAGCAGATCTGCAACAGCTGCGAGGTCCGTGCCGAGTGCCTCGAGTACGCGCTGGGGCACGACGAGCGGTTCGGGATCTGGGGTGGGCTCTCCGAGCGGGAGCGCCGCCGCCTGAAGCGCCGGGTCGTCTGACGACCCTCTCCGACGGGGCCGTCGGACCTCCCTTCTAGTCTCGGACACCGCCCGGTGGGGACCGGGCGGTGCGGCCGAGACGGCGGGAGGTGCGCGGTGGCCCCCACGGCGCCCGTGCTGGCGGTCCTGGTCTGCCACGACGGCGAGGCCTGGCTGCCGGAGGCCCTCGGTGCCCTCGGCCGCCTCACGGTGGGCCCGCGCCGCGTCGTCGCCGTCGACACCGGCTCGCGGGACTCCACGGCCGATCTGCTGCGCTCCTCCAACCGCGTCGACGTCGTCCTGGACCTGCCCCGCGACACCCCGTTCGGCAGCGCGGTCGCGGCGGCCGTCGCGGACGCCGACCGTCGATGGGGCCGTGGTGCGGACCGCGGCTCGGGCGACTGGCTGTGGGTGCTGCACGACGATGCCGCCCCCGAACCGTCCTGCCTGGACGTGCTGCTCTCGGTCGCCGAGGCCTCCCCGGCCGTCGCGATGCTCGGCCCGCTGCAGCTGGACTGGGACGACCCCCGGCTCGTCGTCGAGGCCGGCCTGTCCACCGACGCCTCCGGGCACCGGCAGACCGGCATCGGCTCCGACGAGCTCGACCTCGGGCAGTTCGCGACGAACTCCGAGGTGCTGGCCGTGGGCTCGGCAGGCGCCCTGGTCCGGCGGCGGGAGTGGGACGCCCTCGGGGGGTACGACTCCGCGTTCGGCCTGCTCCGCGAGGACCTCGACCTCGGCTGGCGGATCAACCGGGCCGGCGGCCTCGTGCTGTGCGTGCCCTCGGCCCGGCTGCACCACGCCCGCGCCGCGACCACCGGCGCGCGTGACCTGGACGCGGCGGGCACCGGCGGCGGGCTGCGCACCACCGACCGCCGCAACGGGATGCTCACGGTCCTCGCGAACGGCTCCGGCCCGGCCTACGCGACGGGCCTGGTCCGGTTGCCGCTGCTCGCGGTCCTGCGCGCCATCGGGTTCCTGCTCCTGCGCCGGCCACGCGCGGCGAACGCCGAGCTGGGCGCGATGGGCCGGCTGGTGGCCGACCTGGCCGACCTCCGGGAGGCCCGCCGGCGGCGCCAGGCCCCCGGCGTCGCGGCCGGCGCCGCCGGCGACGTGCGGGGCCTGCTGACCAGCCGCACGACGCGGCTGCGCAACGCGGTGTCCGGCGGGCTCGCGAGCATCGTCCGCAACCGGGTGCGCGACGACCTCGACCTGGGCCGGCTGCCGGACTGGGCGGACCGCCCCGCGCGCGCCCCGGCCTCCGCCGCGGCCGCCGCCGAGGGCCCCGAGGACGGGGCGCTGCTGGTCGGCCAGGGGGCGCTGCCCGCCGGGGTCACCGCCCCGAAGCGCTCCGCCCGCCGCAAGGCCGGGCTGCGCCGGCCGGGCGGTGAGTCGGTCGCGGTGTCGCTGGCCGGCCCCCCCGTCGGCGGGGACGCGGGCCCGACCGAGCTGATCGGCGGCCCGCGCAGCGGACGGCACCGCAGCGCGACCGACGCCGCCGACCCCGCCGGTCCCGAGGCCGCGACGGCACTCGTCGGCCTCCCCGCCCCGCGGGACCCGCACGGCCCGCCGGTGGCCCCGGAGCCGGATCCGCGCCTCGTCGTCGTCCCGGTCACGCCCGGGCGCGTGCTCCGCGAACTGCTGCTCGCGCCCCCGCTGCTGCTGGTCCTGGCGCTGACGGCGGTGTCGCTGCTGGCCCAGCGCTCGCGGCTCGGGCTCGACCTCGCGGGCGGGCGCCTGCGGGCGCTGCCGGAGCTGGGGCCGCTGTGGAGCGCCTACCTGGCGGAGTGGCACCCCGTGGCCGGGGGGACCGCCGCGCCCGCCTCGGCCGCGCTCGCCGTGATCGGGGTCCTGGGCGGGGTGCTCTGGCCGGTCGCGGGCTCGTCCGGCCCGGCCGTCGCGGTGTCGTTGCTGGTGCTCGGGGCCCTGCCCCTCGCGGGTCTCGCGGCCTACGTGGCCACCCGCCCGATCCGGGTCGGCCGGGTCCTGCGTGCCCTCGCGGCCGCGGTCTACGCGCTGCTCGGGATCGCCGGGGCGGCGGTGTCGCAGGGGCGCCTCGACGGCGTGGTCGTGGTCGTGCTGCTGCCGCTGGTGCTCGCCGGGGTGGCGGCCGTGCTGCGGGGGAGCCGGACCGCGTCGGCCGGCGAGGGCGACCGCGGCCGGCGCACGTCCTGGTGGAGCGCCGCCGCGGGGACGTCGCTGCTGCTGGCCGCGGTCTCCGCCTTCGCCCCGCTGGTGCACCTGCTGGTGCTGGTGGTCGTGGTCGTCGGGTTCGTCGTGGTCCCCGCGCCGCTCGGGAGCGCGAAGCGGCGGGCGGTGGCGCTGGCCGCGGTCGTCGTGCTGCCCGTGCTGCTGCTCCTGCCGTGGCCCTCGACGCTGCTGCGCGCCCCGCAGGTCCTGCTGCACGGCACCGGGACCCCCGTCGCCGAGCGGTTCGCGAGCACCCTGGACGTGCTCTCCCTCGACCCCGGCGGGGCCGGTTCGCTGCCCGTCGTCGGGCTGATCGTGCTGGTGGTCGCGGTCGGCGGGGCGCTGCTGGCCCCGCGCCGGAGCATGGTGCCGGGGCTCGCGGTCATGCTCCTCGGGATCGTGGCCGCCGGGATCGTCGGCACCGTGTCGCTGGCACCCCTGTCGGGCGGCGAGCCGCGGCCCGGGTGGACCGGCCCGGCGCTGGCCTTCGCGGCCTGCGGGGCGCTGTGGGCGCTGCTGTCCCTGGTGGCCGAGGCACGCGTGACGCCCCTGGGCACGCTGGTGACCGGGCGGAGCGGCCCGCGCCACCGGCCCGCGCCGCGCCGGCTGGGCGACCCGGCGATCGACCTCGGCCCCGACGGGGTGCTCAGCCGGGTCGGCGGCGGGGCACGGTCCGCCGCGTCGCGCCTCGGGACCACGCTCGGCTCGCGGCTGCGGACGCGGTCCAGCGCGGGGACCGCGGCCGCGGGCTCCGGGCGGGCGCGCGGCGCCGCGGTGCCGGTGGCCGCGGCGGCGGGCGTCGCGCTGGCCGTGTGCGCCGTGCTCGTCGGCCCGGCCGGCCCGCTCACCGCGCGCCCTGCGCCGACGCTGGACCCGGAGCTCGCGGGGCGGCTCGCGTCCTCGGGCGCGACCGTGGCCGACGTCGGGCTCGTGCCGCGTCCCGACGGGGCCGGGTTCGCGCTCGACGCCGACGCCACCCGCCGCGCGGGCGCGGAACTGCCCCGCTACGGCGACGACGACCTGGTGCCGGTCGGCGCCGCCCCGGCCCGCCTGACCCGCGACGTCACCGCGCTGCTCTCCGGCGACCCCGCGACGGTGCAGGCGGGTGCCGCCGAGCTCGCCACCTCCGGGACCGCCGCCGTGGTGCTGCCCGACCGCGGGGTCGCCGAGCGCGCCGTCGGCGCCGGCTCGCCGTTGCTCTCGCCCGCCGCCCCCACCTCCGACGGCCGCCCGGTCCTCACGATCGGGCTGCCGGCCGCCGGGGCGGTCATCCTCGAGCCGCCGGTGTCCGACGACGCGACCGACGCGAAGGCCGCGCCCCGCCGGCCCTCCGGCATCTCGCCGCTGCCCGCGGCCCCGCCGTCGGTGGGGGTGCTGATCTCCCCGGGCGCCGACCGGCGCCTGGTGGTGCTCGCGGCGGAGCGGGAGTCCGGCTGGAACGCCACGGTCGGGGGCGCGCCGGTCGAGATCGTGCCCGCGTGGGGCCACCTCGTGGGGGTGTCGGTCCCGGCCGGGGGCGGTCCGGTGGTGGTCGACCGCGACACCACGCTGCGCGGGCTGCTGCTGCTCCTCCAGCTCGCGCTGGTCCTCTTCACCGTCCTCTCGGCGCTGCCGTCGCGGAAGCGGCTCGACTGAGCCGGGAGTGTCGGGGGTCACCGCTAGCGTGCCCCGCATGATCGATCACTTCGGGCTGCCGGTCGCCGACGTCGACGCCGCCACCGCCCGCTACCTGCAGGTCTTCGCGCCGCTCGGGTTCACCGAGGCGATGCGCATCCCCCACGAGGGGAGCGCCGTCGTCGGGCTGGCGGGCGCCGCCGGGGTGCCGCAGTTCTGGCTCTCCCCGGGCGGCCCGCTCGACCGCGAGCTGCACGTCGCGTTCGCGGCGCCCGACCGTGCGGCGGTCGACGCGGTGCACGAGGCCGCGCTCGCCGCGGGGGTGGAGGTGCTGCACGCCCCCCGGGAGTGGCCGGAGTACCACCCGGGCTACTACGCGGTGTTCCTGCGCGACCCCGACGGGCACAACGTCGAGGCCGTCCACCACGGTTCCTGACCGGTCACGGGTCGGGCTCGTCGTCGATCGTGTCCGGCTCGACGCCGAGGTACTCGGCCACCTGCTCGACGAGCACGTCGTGGAGCAGGTCGGCCAGGTCCTCGCCGTCGAGCGCGCGCGCCTCGAGCGGGCGGCGGTAGAGCACGATCCGGGCCCGCGTGGACGCCCCGCGACGGTCGACCCCCGCGGGCACCAGCCGGGCGAGCGGCACCTCGCCGTCCCCGACGACGCCGTCGTCGTCCGGGTCGGCGGCCGCGACGTCGGGCACGTCGTCCACCGCGACGTCCAGGTCCTCCAGCTCCGCGCCCCACCGGTCCTCGATCGGCTCCAGGGCCTCGAGCACCACGGCGTCGAAGCGCTCCGCGCGGGTGCGCGCGGCCGGGGCGCCCGCCGGGTAGAGCGGCGCCCGCATCCCGCGGCCCCGCCGGTCGCGCCGCCGCGGGGTCCACCCGCCCGCCCGGCCGCCGGTGCGGGCCGTGCCCTGGCCGCCCGCCCGGCCACCGGTGCGGATGCCACCCCTCGCCATGAGCGGCGAGCCTACGCCCCGCCCCGGGCCACCCGCGGGACGTTCGCCCGAGTGCGACACCTCGCAGGATCCGGCGCCGGCGCACCTGCGACACGTCGCACTCGGCGGGGCCGCCTCCGCTGTCACCCGACGCGCCGAGCGTGCCTGCGCGGCGCCGCCGGAGGAGGCGTCTATCGTCTCGGTCCGTGCGAGGAGTGCGGAAGTGCTCACGGACCGGGTGCGGCCGGGCGGCCGTGGCCACGCTGACGTACGTCTACTCCGATTCGACGGCCGTCGTGGGTCCGCTGGCGACCAGTGCGGAGCCGCACTCGTACGACCTCTGCGAGGTGCACGCGCTCCGGCTCACCGCCCCCCGCGGCTGGGAGGTCGTGCGCTACGAGGGCGAGTTCCCGTCCGAGCCGAGCGCGGACGACCTCACGGCCCTCGCCGAGGCCGTCCGGGAGGCCGGACGCGCCGAGCCGCCGACCGAGGCCGTGAGCCTGGGGGCGGTCTCCGGCACGGGCCGCCGCGGCCACCTGCGGGTGCTGCCGGACCCGTCCGCCTGAGCGCCGGGGGCCGCCACCTGATCGGGTGCCTGCCGACCCGCACGTCGTCGGACCCGGCCGATACGCTCGCCGTGTGACCAGTCGAGCAGGCACGGAGTCCGCGCAGGCCGCCCGTTCCCGGGTCGTGAGCCAGGTGATCAAGGCCTACGACGTCCGGGGCCTGGTCGGCGAGCAGCTCGACGCCGCGTTCGTCCGCGACGTCGGGTCCGCCTTCGCGCACCTGCTGATCTCCGAGGGAGACGGCGTCCCCGCGAACGGGGTCGTCGTCGGGCACGACATGCGGGACTCCTCGCCCGAGCTCGCGTCCGCCTTCGCCGAGGGCGTCACCGCGCTCGGGGTGGACGTCGTCGAGATCGGGCTGGCCAGCACCGACATGCTCTACTACGCCTCGGGCACGCTGGACGCGCCGGGCGCGATGTTCACCGCGAGCCACAACCCGGCCACCTACAACGGCATCAAGCTCTGCCGGGCCGGCGCGAGCCCGGTCGGGCAGGACACGGGGCTCGACGAGATCGCCGCGATGCTCGACCGCGGGCCGGGCGAGATCCCCGCCGACGCCGCCACCCCCGGCCGGGTCACGCAGCAGGACATGCTCGCCGGGTACGCCGAGTACCTGCGCGGCCTGGTCGACCTCTCCGGCATCCGGCCGCTGTCGATCGTGGTGGACGCCGGCAACGGGATGGCCGGGTACACCGCCCCCGCGGTGTTCGACCCGCTCCCCGTCGACGTCCACCCGCTCTACTTCGAGCTGGACGGGACGTTCCCGAACCACGAGGCGAACCCGCTGGACCCGGACAACCTGGTGGACCTGCAGCGCGAGGTCTCCAACCTCGGCCACGTCGACGCCGGGTTGGCCTACGACGGCGACGCCGACCGCGTGTTCCTCGTCGACGAGCGGGGCGAGGCGGTGAGCCCCAGCGCGATCACCGCGCTCGTCGCCACCCGCGAGCTCGCCAAGGAGCCCGGTTCGACGATCATCCACAACCTGATCACGTCGCGGGCCGTGCCCGAGATCGTCGGCGAGGCCGGCGGGAGGCCCGTGCGCACCCGCGTCGGGCACTCGTTCATCAAGGCCACGATGGCCCAGACGGGCGCGATCTTCGGCGGGGAGCACTCCGCGCACTACTACTTCCGCGACTTCTTCCGGGCCGACTCCGGCATGCTCGCCGCCCTGCACGTCCTGGCGGCCCTCGGCGAACAGGACAAGCCGCTCTCGGAGCTGATGGCGCAGTACTCGCGCTACGCCGCGTCCGGCGAGGTCAACTCGACGGTGGAGGACCCGCAGGCCAGGATGGCGGAGGTGGAGCAGCTCTACTCCGACCGCGCGGACGTCACCGTCGACACGCTCGACGGGCTGACGGTGACCTTCGAGACCGGCGACTGGTTCAACCTGCGCCCCTCCAACACCGAGCCGCTGCTGCGCCTGAACGTCGAGGCGTCCGACGCCGACGCGGTGGCCGCGCTGCGCGACGAGGTGCTGGCGGTGGTCCGCAAGTGAGCGCCCAGCCGGCGGGCCTCGACCCCGCCCTGCTGGAGATCCTCGCCTGCCCGGCGCCCGATCACGGCGAGCTGCGCCCCGACGCCGACGCCTCCACCCTCACCTGCGCAGCCTGCGGACGGACCTACCCGGTCACCGACGGCATCCCGGTGCTGCTGCTCTCCGAGGCGACGGGCGGGCCGTCCGCTCCCGGTCCCGACGCCGGGTCGGGCGAGACCGCGGGCGGGTGAGCGCGGTGCTCGACGAGGCACTGCTCGACGACACCGGCCGCCTGCTCGACGCCGACCGGGCGGGCGTGCTGCGCGCCGCGGCGACGGCGGGCGCCCAGGTCCGGGCCACGTGGGCGGCGGCGCGCGACGCCGGCATCGGCGTCCTCGGCGGCCTGCGGCCGCGGGCGCTGGTCCTGATCGCCCGACCCGGGGCGGAGCGGGCGGTCGCCGGGATCACGGCCGCGCTGCTCGAACCGACCTGCCCCTGTCCCGTCGTCGTCACCGGCTCCGCGCCGCCGTGGCTGGGGCCGCTCGACGTCGTCGTCGTGTCCCACCGCGGGTCGGAGCGCGACCCGGCGGACGCCGCGATCGCGGAGGCGGTCGACCGGGCCGTGCGGCGCAACGCGCACGTCGTGCTCACCGGCCCGCCCGACGGTCCCGCGGCGGCCGCCGCGGCCGGCCGCGCGATCCAGGTCGCGCCGCGGGTGCCCGTGCTGGACGGGCTCGGCGGCCCGACCGACCTGGCGGCGGCGTACGTGACGGCGCGCGAGCTCGGACTGCTCGACGTCGACGGCGAGGCCCTGGCCGACCGGCTCGACGACGAGGCCGAGCGCAGCGGCCCCCGCCCGGAGGCGTTCGTCGCGCCCGCGAAGGCGCTGGCCCTGCGCGTGGCCGACCACACCCCGCTGCTCTGGGGCACCGACCGCACCGCGACCGCCGTCGCCGGCTACGGCGCGACCGCGCTGGCCGCGCACGCCGGGGTGGTGGCGCACGCCGACGGGCTGGACGCGGCGGTCGGGGTCCCGGCCCTGGCCGCGCGGCTCGACGGCGGCACGGGCGCCGACTCGATCTTCGCCGACCCGTTCGACGACCCCGCGCCCGACGGTCCGCCACCGCGGCTCGTCGTCGTGACCGTGGCCGAGGACGTGCCCACGCGGCGGCTGGCCCAGGACGCCCAGCGGCGCTGGCCGGCCGCGGACACCCTCGAGCTCGACGACCTCGAGCTCGCCGGGCCGGGCCCGGGCCGGGACGCCCTCCGGGCCGGGGTCCTGGCGCTGCGACTGGACCTCGCGGCGCTCTACCTGGGCCTCGCGACCGGTGCGGTCGGCGTCGACCCGGACACCGACCGCGGGACGCTGCCCCCGATCGGGGCCTGAGGAACACACGCCGAGCTCGAGACGACGGGCTCGCGACACCGGGCCCGCGTCGCCGGGCCCACGGCGAGCACGACGGCAGGGGGACACGGCGGTGGAACTGCTCGAGGGGACGGTGCGGCCCTACGCCTGGGGGTCGCGGACACACATCCCGGCGCTGCTCGGCGAGCCGGTCCCGTCCCCGCACCCGCAGGCCGAGCTCTGGTTCGGGGCGCACACGGACGACCCGTCCCGGCTGCCCGGCGGGCGGACCCTGCTGGACGC
Source organism: Actinomycetospora aurantiaca (assembly GCF_037401875.1). NCBI lineage: Bacteria > Bacillati > Actinomycetota > Actinomycetes > Pseudonocardiales > Pseudonocardiaceae > Actinomycetospora > Actinomycetospora aurantiaca. The sequence goes on from NZ_JBBEGN010000019.1 coordinate 89,000, forward strand.
GATCACCGAGGCGCCGCGGGAGGCGTTCGGCGACGAGCGGGCCGAGCACTGGGGCGGGCGGCTGCCGTTCCTGCTGAAGGTGCTCGCGGCCGAGGAACCGCTCTCGCTGCAGACCCACCCCTCCGCCGAGCAGGCGGTCGCCGGGTTCGCGCGGGAGGAGGCGGCGGGCGTCCCCCGGACGGCGTCCGACCGCAACTACCGCGACGCGCTGCCCAAGCCGGAGATCCTCTGCGCGCTCGAGGAGTTCCACGCGCTCGCCGGCTTCCGCGACGCGCGGGACACCCTGCGGCTGATGCGGGCCCTGGACGTGCCCGGCCTGCGCCACCACACCGAGCTGCTCGCCGCCCAGCCCGACGCCGACGGCCTCCGTGCGGTGTTCACCACCTGGATCACGCTGCCCCAGCGCACCGTGGACCAGATCGTCCCCGAGCTCCTCGACGCGTGCGTCGCCCTGCTCAAGGCCGGTCACGACGAGTTCGACCGCGAGGTCCGCACCCTGCTCGACCTCGGCGAGCGCTACCCCGGCGACGCCGGCGTCCTCGCGGCGCTGCTGCTCAACCGCGTGGTCCTGGCCGAGGGCGAGTGCCTGTTCCAGCCGGCGGGCTCGCCGCACGCGTACCTGTCCGGGTGCGGCGTGGAGCTGATGGCGAACTCGGACAACGTGCTCCGCGCCGGGCTCACCCCGAAGCACGTGGACGTGCCCGAGCTGCTGCGCGTCCTGGACTTCCGCTGCGGCCCGCCCCCGCTGCTGCGTCCGGAGGTCGACGGCCCGCGCTCGGTCTTCCACGCTCCCAGCGAGCACTTCCGGCTCGTCCGCCTGGATCTGCCCGACGGCGCCTCGGCCGGGCTGGGCCTCGACGGTCCCCGGATCGCCGTCGTGATCCGTGGCGAGGTCGAGATCGAGGGCGCCCGGGGAACCCGGACCGTCCCGCGGGGCCGGGCGGTGTGGCTGCCCGCGGACGAGGACTCGGTCCACGTGGCCGCCCTCGGAGGGCCCGCGCTGGTGTTCGCGGCGGGGGACGGCTGGCGACCGGAGTAGCCACCCGCCCGGGTGGTGCAACAGGTGGCTACCAGTCGCCGCGCCGACACGACGCGTGTCGGTGTCGCGCAGTAGGGTCCGCGCCACCGCACACCCATCACACAGGGAGGGGGCCGGGGCCATGGCGACGACCACGCCTTCGCCGCGCACGAACAGCCTGTTCCGCACGAAGTCGGTCGAGCAGTCGATCCGCGACACCGACGAACCCGACAGCAAGCTGCGTCGGGAGCTCGGCGCCCTCGACCTGACGGTCTTCGGCGTCGCGGTCCTCATCGGCGCCGGCATCTTCACCATCACCGCCCGCGTGGCGGGGGACATCACCGGCCCCGCCGTCGCGATCTCGTTCGTCATCGCCGCGATCGCCTGCGGGTTCGCGGGTCTGTGCTACGCCGAGTTCGCCTCGACGGTCCCGGTGGCGGGCAGCGCCTACACGTTCTCCTACGCGACCTTCGGCGAGTTCATCGCCTGGATCATCGGGTGGGACCTCGTCCTCGAGTACGCCCTCGGTGCGGCCGTGGTGTCCACCAGCTGGTCGAGCTACCTGGGCCAGCTGTTCACCGGCGACGGCACCGCGACGACGCTCGAGCTCGGCGGGCTGGCCGTCAACTGGGGCGCGATCCTGATCATCGCGGTCCTCACCGTGGTCCTCGTCCTCGGCATCAAGCTCTCCAGCACGGTGTCCTCGGTGATGACCGCGGTCAAGGTCGGCGTCGTCCTGCTGGTCATCGTGGTGGGGGCGTTCTTCATCCGGGCCGCGAACTACTCGCCGTTCATCCCGCCCGCCGGGGGCGAGCAGGAGAGCGGCAGCGGGGTGAAGTCCTCGCTGCTGTCCCTGATCGCCGGCAGCGACGGCTCGACCTACGGCGTCTACGGCCTGCTCGCCGGTGCCTCGCTGGTGTTCTTCGCGTTCATCGGCTTCGACGCCGTGTCCACCACCGCCGAGGAGACGAAGAACCCGCAGAAGGACCTGCCGCGCGGCATCCTCGGCTCGCTCGCCGTCGTCACCGTCCTCTACGTCGCGACGTCGCTGGTGCTGGTCGGCATGGTGAACTACACCCAGCTGCAGACCGGCCCGGACGGCGACTCCGCGACCCTGTCCACCGCGTTCTCGCTGGTCGGCGCCAACTGGGCCTCGACGGTCATCGAGGTGGGCGCCATCGCCGGTCTGACCACCGTGGTCATGGTGCTCATGCTCGGCCAGAGCCGGGTGTTCTACGCGATGAGCCGCGACGGGCTGCTGCCGCGGAATCTGGCGAGGACGGGGTCCCGCGGTACGCCGGTCACGATCACGATCATCATCGGCGCCCTGTGCGCGGTCCTCGCCGGCTTCTTCCCGGCCGAGGAGCTCGAGTCGATGGTCAACATCGGCACGCTCTTCGCGTTCGTCCTGGTGGCGATCGGCACGTGGGTGCTGCGGGTCAAGCAGCCCGACCTGCCGCGCAGCTTCGTCGTCAAGGGGCTGCCGGTCGTGGCGACCCTCGCGGTGGTCAGCTGCCTGTGGCTGATGATCAACCTGACGGTGGAGACCTGGCTCCGGTTCATCGGGTGGATGGTCCTCGGCGTGATCATCTACTTCGCGTACTCGCGCCGGAACTCCGTGCTCGGCAAGCGCGAGCGCGGCGAGATCGCCGAGAACACGCCCACCGCCGGGCAGCAGTAGCCGCGTCCCGACGGCGGGTCGCGCCGCGACCCGCCGTCGGGACCGGGGATCAACCCTTCTCGGCGGCGAACTTCTCGCGCAGCGTCTTCTTCGAGAACTTCCCGGTCGAGGTCTTCGGGACCTCGTCGATGAACACGACGTCGTCCGGGACCTGCCACTTCGCGACCTTCGTCGCCAGGTAGTCCTTGACCTGCTGGGCGGTGAGGTCGGAACCCTCGCGGATCACCACGCACGCCATCGGGCGCTCCGACCACTTCTCGTCGGGCACCGCGATGACGGCGGCCTCGGCCACCTCGGGCATGCCCATGATCTGGTTCTCCATGTCCACCGAGGAGATCCACTCGCCGCCGGACTTGACCAGGTCCTTGGTGCGGTCGACCAGCCGGACGTAGCCGTGCGGGTCGATGATCGCGACGTCGCCGGTGCGCAGCCAGCCGTCCTCGGTGAACTGCTTCCCGCCGTCCTCGTTCAGGTAGTAGGAGGCGGCGATCCACGGGCCGGCGGCCTGCAGCTCGCCCGAGGCCTCCCCGTCCCACGGCTGGATCTCGCCGGAGTCCGGGTCGGCCAGGCGCAGCTCGACCAGCGGGGTCGCCTGGCCCTGGGTGGCGCGGACGTCGGCGAGCTCGTCCTCGGAGAGGCCGTCGTGGATCGAGCGCAGCATCCCCGTGGTGGCGATCGGGCTGGTCTCGGTCATGCCCCAGGCCTGGGTGATCGGCAGCCCGATCTTCTCCCGCCAGCCCTCGGACAGCGACCGCGGCACGGCCGAGCCGCCGCAGAGCACCATCCGCAGGTGCGGCACCTGGTCGCGCTCGAGCTCGGGCAGCACGCCCATCCAGATCGTGGGGACGCCGGCGGTGACGGTGACGTCGTGGTCGCGCAGCATGCCCGCGATCGCCTTCGGCACCATGTTCGGGCCGGGCATCACCATCGACGCCCCGCAGAACACCGCGGCGTACGGCGTGCCCCAGGCGTTGGCGTGGAACATCGGCACGATCGGCAGCAGGACGTCCCGCTCCACCAGGCCGGCGACGTCGGCGATGAGCACCGCGATCGAGTGCAGCACCGTCGAGCGGTGGGAGTAGACGACGCCCTTCGGGTTGCCGGTGGTGCCGGACGTGTAGCACATGGCCGCGGCGCGGTTCTCGTCCGCGACCTCGAACGTGCCCGCGAACGGCTCCACCGACGCCAGGAGCTCCGCGTGGTCGACGATGCGCTCGTCGGACGGGATCTCGGTGTCGGCGCCGTCGTCGATGACGACGAACTTCCGCACGTTGGGCATCTGGTCCACCAGCGGCCACAGCAGCCCGAGCAGCGCCCGCTCGACGAAGATCACCTCGTCGTCGGCGTGGTTGACGATGTAGGTCAGCTGCTCCGGGAAGAGCCGGATGTTCAGCGTGTGCAGCACCCGGCCGGTGCAGGGCACCGCGAAGTACAGCTCGAGGTGGGTCGGCGTGTTCCAGCAGAACGTGCCGACCCGCGCGTCGGCGGAGACCCCGAGGGCGTCGAGGGCGGCGGCAGTCCGCCGGACGCGCTGGGCCCAGTCGGCGTACGTGCCGGTGGTGACCGTTCCACCCACGCCGATCCCGGTGAGCGTCTTGTGGCCGAACATCTGCTCGGCCCGGTGGAACACGTGGGGCAGGGCGAGGGGCCGGTTCTGCATCTGTCCGAGCACGGGGTGGGCCTTCCTGGGTGATCACGACGGGCGGGCCCGAGCCTACGACCAGGTGTGGCGCCGGTCATAGGCGTCCGGGGCCGGACGCACCGCGGTCCGGCAGTGTGACGCGGGGAACTGTGATCCGGGAGACGATCGGGGACTATCGCGCGTCCACCTGCGGGGACCTTCCGCACCCGGGTGAGGTGGGGGCGGTTCGCCTTGACCGTCCCCACGGCCTGTGTGACGCTTTTTCCACGGCAATCGAACGCACGTGACGTGCGACGGAGCCCTCGAGTGGCGCTGCAACGGACCCTCGCGTCCGCCACGCTCGACGGGTATTCCGCACCGAAGCAAGGGCGCCTCCGACCGCTGGAGGACCGTGCTCACCGTCGTGACGGGCCGCTCGCCGCGCTCGCGTCACCGGTGATCCGGACTCCGGACGGTCGTTCATCCGATCCGAGTGAACGAGGAGTCATGGCAGCAGTAGGGACCACGCACGAGAAGTACGCCGAGAAGAACGGGATCGACTTCGCGGTCGCCGACCTCTCGCAGGCCGACTTCGGTCGCCGCGAGATCCGGCTCGCCGAGCACGAGATGCCCGGCCTGATGGCCCTGCGCCGGGAGTACGCCGAGGCCAAGCCGCTGCACGGCGCGCGCATCTCCGGCTCGCTGCACATGACGATCCAGACCGCGGTGCTCATCGAGACGCTGGTCGAGCTCGGTGCCGAGGTCCGCTGGGCCTCCTGCAACATCTTCTCCACCCAGGACCACGCGGCCGCCGCGGTCGTCGTCGGCCCGCACGGCACGGTCGACGAGCCCAAGGGCATCGCGTGCTTCGCCTGGAAGGGCGAGACGCTGGAGGAGTACTGGTGGTGCGCCGAGCAGATGCTCGCGTGGCGTGACGCCGACACCCGCGGACCGAACATGATCCTGGACGACGGTGGCGACGCCACCATGCTCGTCCACAAGGGCGTCGAGTTCGAGCAGGCCGGCGTCGTCCCGTCGACCTCGGCCGACGACCCCGCCGAGTACGGCGTCGTCCTCGAGACGCTGCGCCGCTCGCTCGCCGAGGACCCGCAGCACTGGACCAAGGTCGCGTCCGGCATCAAGGGCGTCACCGAGGAGACCACGACCGGCGTCCACCGCCTGTACGAGTTCTTCGAGCAGGACAAGCTCCTGTTCCCGGCGATCAACGTCAACGACTCGGTCACGAAGTCGAAGTTCGACAACAAGTACGGCTGCCGCCACTCGCTGGTCGACGGCATCAACCGTGCGGTCGACGTGCTGATCTCCGGCAAGAAGGCCGTCATCTGCGGCTACGGCGACGTCGGCAAGGGCTCGGCCGAGTCGCTCGCCGGCCAGGGCGCCCGCGTGACCATCACCGAGTCGGACCCGATCTGTGCGCTCCAGGCGCTCATGGAGGGCTACGACGTCCAGACCCTCGACAACGTGATCGAGACCGCCGACATCGTCATCACGACGACCGGCAACAAGGACATCGTCACCCTCGACCACATGAAGCGGATGAAGCACCAGGCGATCCTGGGCAACATCGGCCACTTCGACAACGAGATCCAGATGGAGAAGCTGGAGCGCTCCGGCGACGCCCAGCGGCTCAACATCAAGCCGCAGGTCGACGAGTGGCGCTTCTCCGACGGCCACTCGATCATCATCCTGTCCGAGGGCCGGCTGCTGAACCTCGGCAACGCCACGGGGCACCCGAGCTTCGTCATGTCGAACTCGTTCGCCAACCAGACGATCGCGCAGATCGAGATCTTCACCAAGCCCGGTGAGTACCCGATCGGCGTCTACCGGCTGCCGAAGCACCTGGACGAGAAGGTCGCGAAGGTGCACGTCGAGGCGCTGGGCGGCGAGCTGACCAAGCTCTCGAAGGACCAGGCCGAGTACATCGGCGTCGACGTCGAGGGCCCGTACAAGCCGGAGCACTACCGGTACTAGTTGGTCGCGGCAAGCAGGTGCGGCCGTCAGCTCTCCTTCGTCGAGCTGCTGACCGACCTGCGCCGCGCTTCGGTAGGCGCGCCGTGATCTGACCGAAGGGCCCCTCCGCTCGAGTAGATCGAGCGGAGGGGCCCTTCGCTCGTTCGCCGACGGCGGGCCGCCCGGTCGCGAGTGCGACGTGGGGCAGGTCCGGTGGCCGAGGAACCTGCGAGGTGTCGCACTCGCACGGCCCGAGCCCTCGTCACACGGAGCGCCTGGCTAGCGTGGCCGTCCGTGGGTGGTGAGGCAGCGGGCGTGCTGGTGGCGGTCGAGGGGCTCGACGGGGCGGGCAAGGCGACCCTCGTGGCGGCCCTGCGCGACGCCGCGACCCGCCGCGGCGCCACCGTCGCCACGATCGCCTTCCCGCGCTACGACGACGACGTGCACGCCGCGCTGGCCGGGGAGGCGCTCCGCGGGGAGCACGGCGACACCGGGACGTCGGTGCACGCGATGGCGCTGCTCTTCGCCCTGGACCGCCGGGCCGCCCGCGACGAGCTCGCGGCCCGCCGTCGCGACTGCGACGTGGTGCTGGTCGACCGGTACGTCGCCTCGAACGCGGCGTACGGCTCGGCCCGCCGGCACGAGACGATCGGTCCCTTCGCCGCGTGGGTGCACGCGACCGAGATCGACCGGTTCGCCCTGCCCGTCCCGGACGCCCAGGTGCTGGTGCGGGTGCCGCCGGAGATCGCCGCGCAGCGCGTCCGCGACCGCGCCGCGGCCGACGCCCACCGCGACCCGGACGCGTTCGAGGCGGACGCCGAGCTGCAGGGCCGGTGCGCCGCGGTCTACGACGCGCTGGCCCGGGAGCAGTGGTTGGCGCCCTGGTGGGTGACCGACAATCGGCAGACGGGTGAGCAGGCGCTCACCCGTACGGCTGATGACGTGCTGGATGCCGTGCTGGGGGCGGTATCCGCTCCCGGATCGTCGGTGAGAAGTGACAGCATTGAGACATGAGTTCCCGAATCCTCGTCGTGGACGACGACTCCTCGCTCGCCGAGATGCTGACGATCGTCCTCCAGGGCGAGGGTTTCGACACGACCGTGGTCTCGGACGGCGCGGACGCGCTGCCGACGGTCCGGGAGTCGGCGCCCGACCTGGTGCTGCTCGACCTCATGCTCCCCGGCATGAACGGGATCGACGTGTGCCGCGCGATCCGCGCGGAGTCCGGGGTGCCCGTCGTCATGCTGACCGCGAAGACCGACACGGTGGACATCGTGCTGGGGCTCGAGTCGGGGGCGGACGACTACATCGTCAAGCCGTTCAAGCCCAAGGAGCTCGTCGCGCGGATCCGCGCCCGGCTGCGGCAGTTCCCGACCGAGCCGAGCGAGCAGATGCAGATCGGCGACGTCACGATCGACGTCCCGGCCCACCAGGTGCGCCGCGGGTCCAGCCCGATCCCGCTGACGCCGCTGGAGTTCGACCTGCTGGTCGCCCTCGCGCGCAAGCCGCGGCAGGTGTTCACCCGCGAGGTGCTGCTCGAGCAGGTGTGGGGCTACCGGCACGCCGCCGACACGCGGCTGGTCAACGTCCACGTGCAGCGGCTGCGCTCGAAGGTGGAGAAGGACCCGGAGCACCCCGAGGTCGTGCTGACCGTCCGCGGCGTCGGCTACAAGGCCGGACCGCCCTGATCGGCAGGGAAGACGGAGCGGAGCGGAGCTCGACCCCGGGGGGCTGCGCTCGTGGCTGACCGTCTCGCCCGGCTGCGCCGCCGCGCCGAACTGGCCCTCGCCGAGCGGGTGGGCGCCGTCCGCGTGCTGTGGCGGCGGTCGATGCAGCTGCGGGTCGTGCTGTCGACGGTCGCCATGTCGACCGTCGTGGTCCTGGTGCTCGGGCTCGTCCTGCAGACCCAGATCGCGGACCGCCTGCTGCAGGGCAAGCAGCAGGCCGCCCTGGTGCAGGCGGACATCAGCCGCCTGAACCTCGAGCGGGACCTCGCCCGGGTGGACCCCGACCGCGACGGCACCCGGACCACGCTCGACGACGCCCTCGACCGCCTGACGTCCTCGGGCTCGGGCTCCGACCGCGACGCGGGGGCGTTCGAGGCGGTCCTCATCGCCGGCACCGAGGCGATCGGCACGCCGGGGGCGTCCTCGGACCCGGAGGCGACCGACCCGTCGTCCGGACCGGCCGACGTGGTGCCCGCGCAGCTGCGCGACCCGGTGCTCAAGGGGTTCCTCGCGACGAAGTACGTCACCGTGGCGCAGGTCGGGCGCCCGGACGTCCCCGCGCTCGTGGTCGGCCAGCCGGTGCGCACCGCCGGGCGGAACCTGCAGCTGTACCTGATCTTCCCGCTCTCGGCCGAGCAGCGGACGCTGGCGCTCATCCAGTCGACGCTGGCCCTGGCCGGCCTCGCCCTGCTGGGCCTGCTGGCCGCGATCTCGAGCATCGTCACGCGGCAGGTCGTGCGCCCGGTGCGCCAGGCCGCGGACGTCGCCGAGCGCTTCGCCGACGGCCACCTCGACGAGCGGATGCCGGTCTACGGCGACGACGAGGTGGCGCGGCTCGCGGAGTCCTACAACGAGATGGCCGCGAGCATCCAGCAGCAGATCCACCAGCTCGAGGAGTTCGGCGGGCTGCAGCGGCGCTTCACCTCCGACGTCAGCCACGAGCTGCGGACGCCGTTGACGACGGTGCGGATGGCGGCGGAGGTGCTGCACGCCCAGGCCGAGGACATGGACCTCGTGGCCCGCCGGTCCGCCCAGCTGCTCGTCGACGAGCTCGACCGGTTCGAGTCGCTGCTCGCCGACCTGCTCGAGATCAGCCGGCTCGACGCCGGGATGGCGGAGCTGGCGCTGGAGCAGGTCGACGTCCGCGACGTGGTGCGCCGCTCCGCCGAGACCGTGCGTCACCTCGTCGACGAGACCGCCACCCCGCTGCTGCTCGACCTCACCGAGCCCGCCGTCGCCGAGGTGGACCCGCGCCGCGTCGAACGCATCCTGCGCAACCTGCTGGCCAACGCCATCGACCACGGCGAGAGCCGCCCGGTGGAGGTGCGGGTCGCGGCCGACGAGCACGCGGTGGCGGTCGTGGTGCGCGACCACGGCGTCGGGCTCAAGCCGGGCGAGGCCGGGCTGGTGTTCAACCGGTTCTGGCGGGCGGACCCGTCCCGCCAGCGCCGCAGCGGCGGGACCGGGCTCGGGCTGGCGATCAGCCTGGAGGACGCCCGGCTGCAGGGCGGCTGGCTGCAGGCCTGGGGCGAGACCGACCACGGCGCGGTGTTCCGGCTGACCCTGCCCCGCACCCACGGCGACCTGCTGCGCACCAGCCCGTTGCCGCTGATCCCGGTGTCCGCCGCGCCCGCCGAGGCCGAACCCGGCATCCACGAGGCCGCCGGGACCACCGGGACCGCCCTGCCGCCGCCGGAGACCGGGGAGTTCCCGGTGGTGGTCGGCGACGGCCGGAACGACGCCGCGGACGCTGCTGACGCCGCGGACGCCGAGGACGCCCGGTGAGGCGCACCGGGCTCGTGGCCGTCCTCGCCCTGGTGGCCCTGCTGCTCGCCGGGTGCGCGACCGTCCCTGGCTCGTCGGACGTCTCGGTGCTGCGCCGCGTGGGCGACCCCGCGGAGCCCAGCGCCCCACCGGGCCCCGCCCGCGGCGCGGGTCCGCTGGAGATCGTCCGCGGCTGGATCCTGGCGTCGGGCGCCACCGCCGAGCGGCACAGCGCCGCGCGGGCGTTCCTCACCCCCGCCGCGGCCGGCGGGTGGGACGACGGAGCGTCCCCGACGGTCGTCTCCGACCGCGTCGACACGGTCTTCGTCCAGGGCAACGGGCGGTCCGAGGAGGCGGTGGTCCGCATCCGGGCGGACAAGCTGGGGACGCTGCGCCCGGACGGCGCGTTCGTCGCGGCCCCGGGTCTGGTCGACCTCACCGTGAACCTCACCGCCACGAACGGCGTCTGGCGCATCTCCGGCCTGCCGCCGGGGACGATCGTGCGGCGCGCCGACCTGCGGGCGAACACCCGACCGGTGCGGATCTGGTTCCTCGCGTCGGTCGGCGGGGCGCCGGTGGGGGAGACCCGCTACCTGGCCACCAGCCCGGCCCGGTCGGTCTCGTCGCGCGTGCTCGACGAACTGCTCTCCGGCCCCTCGGACGACCTCCGCGGCGCCGCGCTGTCCGCCCTGCCGCCGGGCGCGCTGCTGCGCTCGGCGGTCGGGACCACCCCGGACGGTGCGACGACGGTGGACCTGACCCGGGTCGGGCCGGTCGACTCCCTGGACGCCGGCCGCCGCGCCGAGATCGCCCAGCAGATCGTGCTGACCCTGGCGGGCGTCGGGGTCGACCGCGTCGCCCTGACCGTCGACGGCGCACCGCTGCTGGCCGGGCGGGGCGAGCTGGGGGTCGCCGACGTGCTCGCCGGGCTCCCGCCGACGGTGCGCGAACGCCGCGACCTCCCGAGCGACGGCCCCGCCGCGGCGGCCCCCGCCGCCCCGGCCCCCGCCGTCGTCGTCACCGGCGGACGCGTGCTGACCGTCCCCGAGGACCTCACCGACACCCGTGCGACCACCCCCGACCTCGTCACCGGCGTCGACGACGCCCGCAGCGCGAGCCTCGCGCCCGACGGCCGCGACGTGGCCGTGGTCGGGTACGAGAACGGCGTCATGCGGCTGTTCGTGGGCCGGTCGGGGGCGGCGGTGACCCCGACCGGAATCGTCGGGCGGGTGGTCACGCGGCCGTCGTGGACCCCGGACGGCGCGGAGGTGTGGACCGTCGTCGACGGCGTCCCGGTCCGCGCGATCCGCCCGCCCGGCCCGGGCGGGACCCTCACGCCCGTCGCCCTCGACACCGCGCAGCTCACCGGTCTGGGCCCGCCGGCGACGCTGCGGCTCTCCCCGGACGGCACCAAGGTCGCCCTGGTCGCCGACGGCCGCGTCGTCATCGCCACCGTCGTGCGCGACCCCGGGGGCGGCGCCCGCCTCGGCCCGGTGCGGGTCCTGCGGCCGGGCCCGGTCGGCGAGGCCCTCGGCGGCGTGCTCGACGTCGCGTGGGCGCAGACCGACCGGCTCGTGGCGGTCGGCACGGCTCCCGGGCTGCCCGTGCAGATCGCGTCCGTGGACGGGTTGGAGCTCGACAGCCCGACGACGACCAATTTGACCCCGCCGGTGACGGCCGTCGCCGCGGCCTCCGAGCGGCCCGTCCTCGTGGTCGACCAGGGCGGGCTGTGGTCGCTGCCGCCCACCGGCGGGGACGTGTGGAGCTCGGTGCCGGGCGGGGCGAACTCATCCGTGCCGTCCTACCCCGGCTGAGCCGTCCGGTCCAGCGGTCCGTCCCCACCGGCAGCGGCGGCGCCGCTCGTCCCCAGGCCGCCGCGACCACCCGCGGCCACGAGCGGCCCGGCGGCAGCATCGGGGCGTGCTCACCGGCCTGCTGCCCGCCCTGGTCGACCTGCTGCTCCCGGCGGGCTGCGGCGGGTGCGACGCCGTGGTCGGGCCCGGCGGCGGCCTGTGCCCGACCTGCCGTCGGGACCTCGCCCGCCCGGTCCCGGTCCCGGAGCAGCCGGGCCTGCCGCCGGCTCTCGCCCTCGCGCCCTACCGCGGGGCACCGCGGCACGCGGTGATCGCGTACAAGGAACGGGGCCGACGCGACCTGGCCGGCCCGCTCGCGGCCGCGCTCGCGGCGGCCCTGGACCGGACCGTCCCCGACGAGGAGTGCCTGCTCGTGCCGGCGCCGTCCCGCCGCGGCGCGGCCCGGGCGCGCGGGGGCGACCACATGCTGCGCCTGGCCCGGGCGGTCGCGGCTCGCTCGCACCACGAGGTGCTGCCGGCGCTGGCGCTCTCCCGCGGCGCCCGCGACTCCGTCGGGCTGGACGCGGGTGCCCGGGCGGCGAACCTGCAGCGCCACCTGCGGGTCCGGCGCGGCGTGCGCCCGGTCCCCGGGCGTCCGGTCGTGCTGCTCGACGACGTCCTGACCACCGGGGCCACCGCGCTCGCGTGCGGCCGCGCCCTCGCCGGGGTCGGCCTGCCGGTCGACCTCGTCCTCGTCCTCACCGCGGTCGGCGCGCGGCGCCCGGTCGTCCCGGGCGGACGCATCCCCCGCGCGGGCGTCATCCGGACGGACCACCACCCGCCGTCGTGAACGCGTGACAAACGGGAGCCGTCCCCCGACCTGACGGTCGCCCCCGCGACACCTTCCGGCCATCCGTCCGAATCGCTAGCGTGTCCCCTCTCACCGGTCCGGCGACCGAGAGGAGGCGCGAGGAGTCGTACCGCGACGCCACGGGCCCGCGACCACCCGCCGGGCACCTCCGTGGCGACGCTCCTTCCTTCCCACGGGAGTTGATGTGGAGATCGTCATCTGTGGCCGCAACGTCGAGGTCCCGGAGCACTTCCGCGACCACACGAACGAGAAGCTGGCCCGACTCGGACGCTTTGACCACAAGGTCATCCGGATGTCCGTCGAGCTCTCGCACGAGAACAACCCGCGCCAGTCCAAGACCTGCCAGACCGTCGAGATCACCGGCCGCGGGCGCGGCCCGGTCGTCCGCGCCGTCGCGTGCGCCGGGGACTTCTACTCCGCGCTCGACCTGGCCGTCGGCCGCCTCGAGGAGCGGATGCGCCGCGCCCACGACCGCCGCGTGCACAAGGCCGCGCGACGCAAGGTGGCGGTGGGTGCCGGCGGTCCCGGCGAGGACCTGCCCTCGTCCGGCGCCGAGCTCGACGAGGCGCTGCCCGAGCCCCTGCGCGACGGCGAGGACGAGCACACGGCCGTGCCCGCCGCCCGGGAGGCCCTCGACGACCGCTTCGACCGGGAGGTCGACGGCGACGGCCCCGGTCACATCGCACGCGTGAAGGAGTTCGAGGCGGTCCCGATGACCGTCGACGACGCCCTGTCCCAGATGGAGCTGGTCGGGCACGACTTCTTCCTGTTCTCCGACAAGTCCAGCGGCCGGGCGAGCGTCGTGTACCGCCGCCACGGCTACGACTACGGCGTCATCCACCTCGTCTAGGGCACCGCGTCCCGCCGGGGCCCGGTCCACCACGGGCCGGGCCCCGGATCGTGTCCGTGCTCCGCGCTTACCATGGGGGCGTCACGGTGCCCAGGTGGGCGCAGTGACGCGAGCCAGCGACGACGAGGACGAGCGAGGTCACCCATCGTGGTGCTGAACCGACTGCTGCGGGCCGGCGAGGCGAGGACGGTCAAGCGTCTCGGCGCGATCGCGGACTACGTCGACACCTTCGCCGACGAGATCGAGCGGCTCTCCGACGCCGAGCTGCGGGGCAAGACCGAGGAGTTCCGGGGGCGCTACGCCGACGGCGAGTCGCTCGACGACATGCTGGGCGAGGCGTTCGCGGTGGTCCGCGAGGGGGCCCGGCGCACGCTCGGCCAGTACCACTACCGCGTGCAGCTGATGGGCGGCGCGGCGCTGCACCTGGGCAACGTCGCCGAGATGCGCACCGGTGAGGGCAAGACCCTGGTCTCGACGCTGCCCGCCTACCTCAACGGCATCACCGGCGAGGGCGTGCACGTCGTCACCACGAACGACTACCTGGCCCGACGCGACTCGGAGTGGATGGGCCGCGTCCACCGCTTCCTGGGGCTCTCGGTCGGCGCGATCTACGCCGAGATGCCGCCGGACGAGCGCCGCGAGGCCTACAAGGCCGACATCACCTACGGCACGAACAACGAGTTCGGCTTCGACTACCTGCGCGACAACATGGCGTGGGCCAAGTCCGAGTGCGTGCAGCGCGGCCACGTCTTCGCGATCGTCGACGAGGTCGACTCGATCCTCATCGACGAGGCCCGTACGCCGCTGATCATCTCCGGGCCCGCCGAGCAGAGCGCGCGCTGGTACTCCGAGTTCGCCCGCCTCGCGCCGAAGATGACCAAGGACCTGCACTACGAGGTCGACGAGCGGAAGAAGACCGTCGGGGTCACCGAGGAGGGCGTGTCCTTCATCGAGGACCAGCTCGGTATCGAGAACCTCTACGAGGCTGCGAACACCCCGCTCGTCGGTTACCTGAACAACGCGATCAAGGTCAAGGAACTCTTCGTCAAGGACAAGGACTACATCGTCCGCGACGGCGAGGTCCTCATCGTCGACGAGTTCACCGGCCGCGTCCTCGCTGGCCGGCGCTACAACGAGGGCCTGCACCAGGCGATCGAGGCCAAGGAAGCGGTCGAGATCAAGCAGGAGAACCAGACCCTCGCGACGATCACGCTGCAGAACTACTTCCGGCTCTACGAGAAGCTCTCCGGGATGACCGGTACGGCCCAGACCGAGGCCGCGGAGCTCTCCAAGACCTACAAGCTCGGCGTCGTGCCGATCCCGACGAACCGGCCGCCGCAGCGCGTCGACCAGCCCGACCTGGTCTACAAGACCGAGGCCGCGAAGTTCGAGGCCGTGGCCGACGACATCGCCGAGCACTACGAGCGCGGCCAGCCGGTGCTGATCGGTACCACCAGCGTCGAGCGCTCCGAGTACCTCGCGAAGCTGCTGGTGCAGCGCGGCGTGGAGCACTCGGTGCTGAACGCGAAGTTCCACGAGCAGGAGGCCGGGATCATCGCCCAGGCCGGGCGCCGCAAGGCCGTCACGGTCGCGACGAACATGGCCGGTCGCGGCACCGACATCGTGCTCGGCGGGAACCCCGACTTCATCGCCGACCTCGAGCTGCGCGCGAAGGGCCTCGACCCGGTCGACATGCGCGAGGAGTACGAGGCCGCCTGGGACGACACGCTGGCCCGGGTCAAGGACGAGGTGTCCCGCGAGGCCGACGAGGTGAAGAAGGCCGGCGGGCTCTACGTCCTGGGCACCGAGCGCCACGAGTCGCGGCGCATCGACAACCAGCTCCGCGGCCGCGCCGGCCGCCAGGGCGACCCCGGCGAGTCGCGGTTCTACCTCTCGCTCGGCGACGAGCTGATGCGCCGGTTCAACGGCGCCATGGTCGAGACGATCATGACGCGCTTCAACCTGCCCGAGGACATGCCCATCGAGGCCAAGATGGTCTCCCGGGCGATCCGCAGCGCGCAGACCCAGGTCGAGCAGCAGAACTTCGAGATCCGCAAGGACATCCTCGAGTACGACGAGGTCATGAACCAGCAGCGGACGGTGATCTACGACGAGCGCCGCCGCGTGCTCGACGGGGAGAACCTGTCCGAGCAGATGCAGAACATGCTGGTCGACGTCGTCACCGCCTACGTCGACGGCGCGACCGCCGAGGGCTACAGCGAGGACTGGGACCTCGAGAAGCTCTGGGAGGGCCTGCGCCAGCTCTACCCGGTCTCGGTCGGCTGGGAGGACGTCGTCGAGAACAACGAGGACATCGACCGCGATCTCCTCGTGGACGTCCTCACCGAGGACGCGCTGGAGGCCTACCGCCGCCGCGAGGCCGAGATCGACGGCATCGTGCCCGAGGGCGGGATGCGCGAGCTCGAGCGCCAGGTGGTCCTCTCCGTGCTCGACCGCAAGTGGCGCGAGCACCTGTACGAGATGGACTACCTCAAGCAGGGCATCGGGCTGCGGGCGATGGCCCAGCGTGACCCGAAGATCGAGTACAAGCGCGAGGGCTACGAGATGTTCTCCTCGATGATGGAGGGCATCAAGGAGGAGTCCGTCGGCTTCCTGTTCAACCTGACGATCCAGGTCGAGGAGGTCGCGCCGGTCGACGCCGTGCCGGGCGCCAACCCGAACACCGACACCGCCATGCAGCCCGCGATCCGGCCCGAGCCGCCCCAGGACGGCCGCCGGCTCTCGACGGCGGGAGCGGCCCCGGTCTCGGGCCCGCCGCGGCCCGCCGGCCCGGCCGGGCCGGTGCCGCCGGGGCAGGCGCCGCCGCGGATGGTCCCGCCGGACCCGCGCTCGACGCCGACCACCGCGATCCCCGCCGGCCGACCCGCCGGGCCGGTCGACCGGCCGTCCCGCCCGAGCGGCCCGCAGCCCGCGGCGCCGGCGCCGACCGGACGGGCCGGGCGTGGCGTGCCGACCGGTCGTCAGGGGCGCCAGGCCCCGGCGGACCCCGGTGCGCCCACCCAGCCGACCGCGGCCGGCCCGGCCATGTCGCAGCTGAACAACGGCCCGGTCCCCGACGCCTTCCGCGGTGCGGGGCTCGGCGGGCACCGGCCGCAGCAGCTGAACTACTCCGGCCCGGACGAGGACGGCCAGGCCTCGGCGCAGGCCGCGAACGGTCAGCAGGGTGGTCAGCAGGGCGGCCGGCACGCGGGCGGCAACCCGCAGCAGGCGCGCCGGGCCGACACGCCGTCGCGCAACGCGCCGTGCCCGTGCGGGTCCGGTCGCAAGTACAAGCAGTGCCACGGGGCACCGGCGCGCTAGC
>NZ_JBBEGN010000020.1:0-84266 GCF_037401875.1 Actinomycetospora aurantiaca
TTGCATGACCCATATCTCGAGAGTGAACGGTGCTGCCGAGGTTCTCGGCGGCACCCTTCGATGCGGGGCAGGACGGAAGCGTCCTGCCCCGTTTTCGCATGTCAGGAGGCCGATCGGTGAGCGTGGACCCACAGGACGGCCGGGGCGACCGATCGTCGTCCACCCCGGAGGACCGACGCCGGACCGACGACTCGCGCGACAACCGGCGCACCGGCGGAGACCGCCGGGCCGGTCGGGACGACCGTCCGGGTCGCCCTCCCCGTGGCGACGACCGCGGACGCGGCGGCCGCCAGGACGACCGGGGCCGCCCTTCGCGCGGGAGCTCCGACCGCGGAGGCTCGCGCGATCAGGCGGCACGCGGCCGCGACGCCGGCGGAGCCCGGGAGGACCGTCGACCGCGCACCGACCGATCCGCCGGCGACCGGGCGCGGGACGACCGCCCTCAGCGAGGCCAGGGCGGCCGCGCGGATTCCGACCGGCGTGGGAACGACCGCAGTGGGCGCTCGTGGGACGGCCGACGGGGCGACGGCGGCGACGACCGGCGCGGCCCCCGGGCCGGCTCCGACCGCGGAGGACGGCCGGGTGCCGACCGCCCCCGCGACGACCGCGCCTCCTACGGACGGGCACGGGACGACCGACGCGGCGGCGGTCCCCGGGACGACGACCGGGGTCGGGGCCCGGCGCGCCCGCGGACCGACGACCGGCGCGGCGGGCAGGGCGAGCACCGGACCGACGACCGTCGCCCGGCACCTCGGGGTGAGGACCCCGAGCGGCAGCGCGGCTCGGCGCCGCGGCGGAACGACGCGGCGAGCGCAGGGCCACGACGAGGCCCGGCCTCCGGGGACCGGCGCGGCTCGAGGTCGGAGGGCGCGCCGCGTGGCGGTCAGGGCCGGGACGGCCGACCGCCCCGGGACCGCCGCGAGCAGGCGCCGCGCTCCGAGGAGGACCGGCCCATCCGGCGTCACCAGGACGCGCAGCCGCGGCCGACCGAGCCGGCGCTGCCCGAGGAGATCACCCCGGACCTGCTGGACGGCGAGGTGCGCCGTGACCTGCGCGGACTGCCCAAGGACCTCGCGGACAACGTGGCGCGCCACCTCGTGGCGGTCGGGGAGCTGATCGACGACGACGTGCAGACCGCGCTCGCGCACGCCCGGTTCGCCCGGCACCGGGCGTCCCGGGTGGCGGTCGTGCGGGAGGCGTGCGGGCTGGCGGCCTACCACGCGGGCGAGTGGGCCGAGGCGCTCTCGGAACTGCGGGCCAGCCGGCGGATGGGCGGTGCCGCGCACGTGCCGGTGATGGCCGACGCGGAGCGCGCCCTGGGCCGCCCGGAACGCGCGCTCGAGATCGCCCGCAGCCCCGAGTCGTCCGACCTGCCCCGCGACGAGGCGATGGAACTGCTGATCGTCACGTCCGGAGCCCGTCGTGACCTCGGCGAGTTCGCCGCGGCGGTCGTCGGGCTGCAGGTCCCCGAGCTGGACGTTCGCCGCACGGACGACCCGTGGACCTGCCGGCTCTTCTACGCCTACGGCGAGGCGCTGGTGGCCGCCGGGCGTCGTGAGGAGGCCGTGCGGGCCTTCCTCGACGCCGCGCAGACCGACGCCGACGGCGAGACCGACGCCGAGGAGCGGGCCGCCCTGGTGGCGGCGGGCGTGGACACGCCGCCCGCCGAGCTCGCGGAGACCGACGAGACCGAGACCGACGAGACCGAGACCGACGAGTCCGAGACCGACGAGTCCGAGACCGACGAGTCCGAGACCGACGAGTCCGACGGGACCGAGACCGACGAGGCCGACGGGACCGAGGGCACGGACACGACCGCCGCCCGGAGCGACGACTCGTGAGCGGCTCCCGGCACGACGCCCTCCTGGTCGACCTCGACGGCACCGTCTACGCCGGGCCCACCGCGATCCCGGGCGCCGTCGAGGCCCTGGAGGCCGCCCGCGATCGGGGCCAGACGGTCTCCTACGTCACGAACAACGCCTCGCGCGCGCCCGGGGCGGTCGCCGGGCACCTGTCGGAGCTCGGCCTGACCGTCACCGAGGACGACGTCGTCACGAGCGCGCAGGCGGGTGCGGCGGTGCTCGCGGCGCAGGTCGACCCGGGTGCGAAGGTGCTCGTGCTGGGGACCGACGCGCTCGCCGACGAGATCACCGCGGTCGGGCTGACCCCGGTGCGGGCCGACGACGACGGCCCGGTGGCGGTCGTCCAGGGCCACTCCCCGGAGACCGGGTGGCGCCAGCTCGCCGAGGCCGCCCTGACCCTGGCGCGGGGCGCGCTCTGGGTCGCGTGCAACGTCGACCCGACCCTGCCGTCGGAGCGGGGCCTCCTCCCCGGCAACGGGTCGATGGTCGCGGCGCTGCGCCACGCCAGCCGTCGCGAGCCGCAGGTGGCGGGCAAGCCGGCCGCACCGTTGCTGCGCCAGGCCATGGAGCGGGTGTCCTCGAGCACGCCGCTGGTGGTCGGCGACCGGCTGGACACCGACATCGCCGGCGGGCACGCCATCGACGCGGAGTCGCTGCTGGTGCTGACCGGGGTCTCCACCCCGGCCGACCTGCTGGCCGCGCCGGCCGACCAGCGCCCGACCTTCGTCGCGGCCGACCTCGCCGCCCTGACCGACCCGGAGGCGGTCCGCGTCCGCGCCGACGACGGCTGGACGGCGAAGGTCCGCGACGACGGGTCGCTCGAGCTCGCGACCGGGGGCCCGGGCGGCGATCCCGACGCCCGGGTGGCGGCCCTGCGCGCCCTCTGCGCGTCGCACTGGGACGCCGTCGGCGACGCGACCCGGACCCCCGTCGTGCACGGGGCCGACGACGCCGCCCGCCGGATGATCTCCGCGCTCGGCCTCGACGCCGGGCGGTGAGCTAGCGTGGAGGCCGTGGATCACGGGGCGCACGGCGGGGAGCTGGTGCGGCTGCGCGCGGCCGCCGCCGCCGTCGCGGACCTCGACCACGACCCGTCGGCGACCGACCCGACCGAGCACGCCGACCGCTTCGAGGCGCTCCACGAGGCGCTGGCGGCCGCCCTGACCGACGCCGGGGACGCCGCGCAGCGCCGCGCGGGACCCGACCGCGACCGCCCGCAGAGCTGACACCGGTGGCCCGGACGACGAGTCGGCGGCTCCGGCTGGACGCCGAGCTGGTGCGCCGCGGCCTCGCGCGGTCACGCGAGCAGGCCGCCGCCCTGATCGCGGACGGTCGGGTGACGGTCGGGGGGAGCGTCGCGACGAAGCCCGCGACGGCGGTCGAGACGGCCGCCGCCGTCGTCGTCACCCCGGAGCCGGACGGGACCGTCGACGACTGGGCCAGCCGCGGCGCGCACAAGCTCCTCGGGGCCCTCGACGCCTTCGGGGTCGACCCGGAGGGCCGGCGGTGTCTCGACGCGGGCGCCTCGACCGGCGGGTTCACCGACGTGCTGCTGCGCCGCGGGGCGCGGGAGGTCGTGGCTGCGGACGTCGGGTACGGGCAACTGGTGTGGTCGCTGCGCACCGACGAGCGCGTCACGGTGCTCGACCGCACGAACGTCCGCGCGCTGACCCCCGAGCAGATCGGGGGACCGGCCGACCTCGTCGTCGCGGACCTGTCCTTCATCTCGCTGCGCCTGGTGCTGGACGCCCTCGCCGCGTGCACCGCGCCCGGCGGCGACCTGCTGCCGATGGTGAAGCCGCAGTTCGAGGTCGGGAAGGACCGCCTGGGCGCGGGCGGCGTGGTCCGCGACCCCGCGCTGCGGGCCGAGGCGGTGCTCGCGGTGGTCGGCGCCGCGCGCGAGCGGGGCCTGACGCTGGCCGGTGTGACGGCCAGCCCCCTGCCCGGACCGTCGGGGAACGTCGAGTACTTCCTGTGGCTGCGGCCCGGAACGGGTACGGGGGACACGAACGACACGGACGGCGCGTGGGTGCGCCGGGCGGTCGAGGACGGGCCGCAGTGACGTCATCGACGGGAGAGCGAGTGCGGGACGCGCTGATCGTGGTGCACACCGGGCGCGAGGCGACGCGGAAGGTCGCGTCGACGGTCGCGTCCCGGCTGTGCCGCGCCGGCTTCCAGCTGCGGGTGATGCCCGACGAGTTCTCCTCCGACGCGGGCCTCTTCGACGACCTCGACCCCGACGAACGGCCCCGGCGGATCGATCCCGACGACGACGCCGCCAACGGCGCGGAGATCGTCATCGTCCTCGGTGGCGACGGCACCCTGCTGCGCGCGGCGGAGCTGTGCCGGCAGGCGCGGGTGCCGCTGCTCGGGATCAACCTCGGCCACGTCGGGTTCCTCGCCGAGGCCGACCTGGACGACCTGGACGAGGTGCTGGACGCGGTCGTCGCGCGGTCCTACCGCGTCGAGGAGCGGATGACCGTCGACGTGCAGGCCGCCCAGGACGGCCAGGTGCTGGGCCGGACGTGGGCCCTGAACGAGGCCATCGTCGAGAAGACGAACTGGGCGAAGCTGCTCGACGTCGTGCTCGAGGTCGACGGCCGCCCGGTCTCCGAGTTCGCCTGCGACGGCGTCCTGTGCGCGACGCCCACCGGGTCCACGGCCTACGCCTACTCGGCGGGCGGGCCGGTGGTCTGGCCGGAGGTGCAGGCGATGCTGCTCGTCCCGTCGAACGCGCACGCCCTGTTCGCGCGGCCGCTGGTGGTGTCCCCCGAGTCGCGGGTCGCCCTGGAGGTCTCGCACCGGGGCGACGCCGGGGTGCTGGTCTGCGACGGGCGCCGGACCCTGGACCTGCCGCCGGGTTCGCGGGTGGAGATCGGCCGCGGCGCGACCCCGGTCCTGCTCGCCCGGCTCCGGGTCCAGCCGTTCACCGACCGCCTCGTGCGCAAGTTCGAGCTGCCGGTGCAGGGGTGGCGCGGGCGGCGGTAGGGCCGACCCCACCACCGACCACCACCGACCGCCACCGACCACCGCGGTTCACCGACCGTTCGACCACCTGTTCGATTCCGATCGGCGTGTTCGGCCGTGGGTGTCGGACCCCGTCGTTACAGTGGCCGCGTGCTCTCCGAGCTGAGAATCCAGGGCCTCGGCGTGATCGAGGACGCGACCCTGGAGCTGCATCCGGGGCTCACCGCGGTGACCGGCGAGACGGGCGCCGGCAAGACGATGGTGATCACCGGGCTGCACCTCCTGGGTGGCGGCCGCGCGGACTCCTCCCGCGTGCGGCGTGGGGCGTCGCGCGCGGTGGTGGAGGGCCGCTACGTGCTGCCGGTGGGCGACGACGCCCCGCCCGGCGGCACGGACGAGGAGGCTCCCGAGCCGCACGACGCCGCGGGCATCGCGCGCGACGCCGGGGCGGCGCTCGACGACGACGGGTCGCTGATCGCGGCGCGCACCGTGTCCGCGGACGGTCGGTCGCGGGCCCACCTCGGCGGGCGCTCGGTGCCGATGGCCGTGCTCTCCGACGTCGCCGACGCCTCGCTGGCCGTCCACGGGCAGCACGAGGCGCTGCGCCTGCTCCGCCCGGCGGAGCAGCGCGCGGTGCTCGACCGGTTCGCCGGGGCCCCGGCCGAGCAGGCCCTCGCGCGGTACCGCACGACGCGCGCGCGCTGGCGCACCGCGGTCGCGGAGCTGGCGGAGCGGCGCGAGCGCACCCGGGAGATGGCCCGCGAGGCCGACCTGCTGCGCCACGGGCTCACCGAGATCGAGGCGCTGGACCCGCAGCCGGGCGAGGACGACGCCCTGGTGGCCGAGGCCCGGCGGCTGGCCGACGTCGACGACCTGCGGTCCTCGGCGCTGACCGCGCTGGCCGCGGTCGCCGGGCCGCCCGAGGGCACCGGCGAGGAGCCGGACGCCACCGCCCTGGTCGCCGAGGCCCGGCGCGCCCTGGCCACCGACGATCCCCGGCTCACCGCCCTCGAACCCCGCCTGGCCGAGGCCGCCACGCTGCTCACCGACGTGGCCGCGGAGCTCTCCGGCTACCTCGAGGCCCTGGAGGCCGACCCGGAGCGCCTCGCGTGGGTGCTGGAGCGGCAGGCCGCCCTCAAGGGGCTGACCCGCAAGTACGCCGCCGACGTCGCCGGCGTGCTCGCCTGGGCCGACACCGCCCGGGAGCGGCTCGAGTCCCTGGACACCTCCGACGAGGCGATCGCCGCGCTCGCCGCGGAGGCCGAGCAGCTCGGCGCCGAGCTCGTCGGGCACGCGACCGAGCTGTCGGCGGTGCGCACCGAGGCGGCCACCCGGCTCGCGGAGGCGGTGAGCACGGAGCTCGACGGGCTCGCGATGGCCGCGGCGACGGTGCAGGTGCAGGTCGGGCACAAGGACAGCACCGGAGCCGACGCCCTGGAGATCGACGGCCGGCGGGTCGCAGCCGGGCCGGACGGGGTCGACGAGGTGGAGCTGCTGCTCGCCCCGCACGCGGGCGCGCCGCCGCTGCCGATCGCGAAGGGCGCCTCCGGCGGCGAGCTCTCGCGGGTGATGCTGGCCGTGGAGGTGGTGCTGGCGGGCGCCGACACCGTGCCCACGCTGGTGTTCGACGAGGTCGACGCCGGGGTCGGCGGGCGCGCCGCGATCGAGATCGGGCGGCGGCTCGCCCGGCTGGCCGAGACCCACCAGGTCGTCGTCGTCACCCACCTCGCCCAAGTCGCGGCGTACGCCGACCGGCAGCTGGTGGTCGACAAGGGGTCGGCCACCGCCGGCGTCACCCGCAGCTCGGTGCGCACGCTGGACGACTCGCAGCGCGTGGTCGAGCTGGCCCGGATGCTCGCCGGCACCGAGGAGACCGAGACCGGGCGGGCGCACGCCGAGGAGCTGCTGGCCGCGGCCGCGCACGACCGGCGGGGCGTGCCCGAGCCGACCCCGATCACTCAGGGCGGACGGCGCCGCGGTCCGCGCCGCAAGGCCGGCTGAGCCGGACGGACGCGGGCCGGCACCCACCCGCGCCTCGTGTGACTCGTGGTGCGCCCGGGACGAGTGAGACCTGAGAGGTTCGTCGGCGTGGCGGCGTGTCCGGATCGTGATCGCGCGTCAGCATCGTCGGCATGCGATGGCCTGGACGTGGGACCCGGACCCGGGAAGCGCCCCCCGGCGTGAGCGGCACGGCCCGGATCGGCCGCCGCGGCGCCGCGGGCGGCGCGACCGACGCGGCGTACCTGCGCCGCCTGGGCCCGGGCGACGTCGCGGTCATCGACCAGGTCGACCTCGACCGGGCCACCGCGTCCGCGCTGCTCGAGGCCGGGGTGGTCGGGGTGGTCAACGCGGCCCCGTCGATCTCCGGCCGCTACCCCAACCTCGGCCCCGAGATCCTGGTCGAGGCCGGGGTCACCCTGGTCGACGACTGCGGGCCGGGCGTCTTCACCGACCTCGCCGACGGGTCCACCGTGCGGCTGCACGACGGCGCGGTGCACGTCGGCGACCGGGAGGTGGTCCGCGGGTTCGCCCAGGACCGCGACACCGTGGCCGACCTGCTCGACGAGGCCCGCGGCGGGATGGCCGCCCAGCTCGAGGCGTTCTCGGCGAACACCAGCGAGTTCCTCGGCCGCGAGCGGTCGCTGCTCGTCGACGGCGTCGGGGTCCCGGCGATCTCGACGTCGATGCGCGACCGGCAGGTGGTCGTGGTCGCGGGCGGTCCCGGCACCGCCGAGGAGGTCCGCGCGCTCACCGGGTTCATCCGGGAGTTCAAGCCGGTCCTGGTCGGGGTGGGCGACGGGGCGGACGCGCTGCGCGAGGCCGGGCACAGTCCCGCCGTCGTGCTGGGGACGGTCGCCGAGCTGGACCCCGCGCTCGCCCGGAAGGCCCGCGACGTCGTCGTGCCCGCCGACCCGGACGGCTTCGTCGCCGGGCTCGCCCGCATGCAGGACCTCGGCGTCGACCCGATCGCCTTCCCGTCCTCGGCCAACCCGGAGGACATGGCCCTGCTGCTCGCGCACGCCCACGGGGCGGCGCTGGTGGTGGCCGTCGGCTTCGACGCGAGCCTCGGCGGCTTCCTCGACCGCGGCCGCTCCGGGTCGATCCCCTCCACGTTCCTGACGAGGCTGCGGCTCGGCCCGACGCTCGTCGACGCGCCCGCCGTGCTCGCCCTGTACCGCAGCCGCGTCTCGATCTGGACCCTCGTCATGCTCGTGCTCGCCGTCCTGGCCACCGCGGTCGTGGCCGCGCTGGCCCTCGGCGCGGGCCCGTCCCTGGTGCTGCTGCTCGAGACCGGCGGCCGTGCGGTCGGCACCTGGGCCACGACGGTGTTCCGGAGCGTCGTCGGATGATCTCGTTCCGGTACCACGTCGTCTCGCTGTGCGCGGTCGTCCTGGCGCTCGCCCTGGGCGTCGTGCTCGGCGCCTCGTCGCTCTCGCAGACCATGCTCGGCGCCCTGAGCACCGACCGCGCGGACCTCTCCGGGCAGGTCGGCACGCTCACCGCCGAGCGCGACACCGCCCGCGCCCAGCAGGCCGCGGCCGACCGCGTGCTGGCCGGCGCCGCACCCGCCGTCGTCGGGGGCGCGCTGGCGGACCGGACGGTGGTGCTGCTCGCCGCGCCCGGCGCCGACCCGGCCGACCTGGAGGCCGTGACCGGGCTCGTCGGGCAGGCCGGGGGACGGGTCACCGGCACGCTCGGTCTGACCGACGCCGCGCTGGCGCCCGACCGCGCGGACGCCCTGCGGGGCCTGGTCACGCGCGTGCTCCCGGCCGGCGTGCAGCTCCCGTCGACCACCGACGCCGGCACGCTGACCGGCGCGCTGCTCGGATCGCTGGTCACCGCCGGGCGCGGGCCGTCGAGCTCGCCCGCCGAGATCGGCACCGCCTTCACCGCCCTCGCCGACGGCGGCTTCCTGGCCCCCGGCGTCGCACCCGTCCCGGCCCAGCTCGCGGTCGTCGTGGGCGGGGACCCCGCGCCCGGTCCCGACGCGTCGGGGCGGGCCACCGCCCTCGCGCACCTCGCGGGCGGGGTGCGGGCCGGGGGCGCGGGCACCGTGCTCGCCACGCGGTCCGCCGACGGGGCCGTCGCCACCGCCCGGACCGACCCGGCGGTGCGCGACGTCTCCACCGTCGACGGCATCGGCGCGACCGCGGGCCGGCTCGCCACGGTGCTCGCCGCGGCCGAGCAGGCCGGCGGCGGGGCGGGCGCCTACGGCTCGGCCCCGGGCCTGTCCGCGCTGCCGCCGCGGACCCCCGCGGCCTGAGGTCCGCGCCGCTCACCCGGTCGGCGGTGTTAGGGTGAGGTTCCGTGCAGCACCCCCGGACCACCAAGCACGTGTTCGTCACCGGGGGCGTCGCGTCCTCGTTGGGCAAGGGCCTCACGGCGTCCAGCCTCGGCCAGCTGCTCACCTCGCGCGGTCTGCGCGTGACGATGCAGAAGCTGGATCCGTACCTCAACGTCGATCCCGGGACGATGAACCCGTTCCAGCACGGCGAGGTCTTCGTGACCGAGGACGGCGCCGAGACCGACCTCGACATCGGGCACTACGAGCGGTTCCTCGACCGGGACCTCTCCGGCCGCGCCAACGTCACCACCGGGCAGGTCTACTCCGACGTCATCGCGAAGGAGCGCCGCGGGGAGTACCTCGGCGACACCGTCCAGGTCATCCCGCACATCACCGACGAGATCAAGTCGCGGGTGCTCGCGATGCGCGACGGCGGGGACGGACCCGCACCCGACGTCGTCATCACCGAGATCGGCGGCACGGTCGGCGACATCGAGTCGCTGCCGTTCCTGGAGGCCGCCCGCCAGCTGCGCCACGAGGTCGGCCGCGACAACTGCTTCTTCCTGCACGTCTCGCTCGTGCCGTTCCTCGCCCCGAGCGGTGAGCTGAAGACCAAGCCGACGCAGCACTCGGTCGCGGCGCTGCGCAACATCGGCATCCAGCCCGACGGGCTCGTGCTGCGCGCCGACCGGCACATCCCGGAGGAGATGACCCGCAAGATCTCGCTGATGTGCGACGTCGACGAGGACGGCGTCGTCGCCTGTCCGGACGCGCCGTCGATCTACGACATCCCGCGGGTACTGCACTCCGAGGGGCTCGACGCCTACGTGGTGCGTCGGCTCGGCCTGCCGTTCCGCGACGTGGACTGGGCGGTGTGGGGCGACCTGCTCGACCGGGTCCACCAGCCGTCGGAGACGGTGACGATCGCGATCGTCGGGAAGTACGTGGACCTCCCGGACGCGTACCTGTCGGTCACCGAGGCGGTGCGCGCGGGCGGGTTCGCGCACCGTGCGCGGGTCGCGATCCGCTGGGTGCCCAGCGACGAGTGTCAGACCCGGGAGGGTGCGCAGAAGGCGCTGGACGGGGTGCACGGCGTGCTCGTCCCCGGCGGCTTCGGCGTGCGCGGCATCGAGGGGAAGATCGGCGCGCTGGACCACGCCCGCCGCCAGCAGGTCCCCGCGCTCGGGCTCTGCCTCGGGCTGCAGTGCATGGTCATCCACGCCGCCCGGGCCCTCGCGGGCATCGAGGCCGCGAACTCCGCGGAGTTCGACCCGGCCACCCCCGACCCGGTCATCTCGACGATGGCCGAGCAGACCGACGTGGTCGCGGGGGAGCGGGACATGGGCGGCACGATGCGTCTCGGCGCCTACCCCGCGGTCCTCGCCGCCGACACCGTCACCCGCGCCGCCTACGGCACCGGCCGGGTCTCCGAGCGGCACCGCCACCGCTACGAGGTCAACAACGCCTACCGCGACCGGCTGGCCGCCGCGGGCCTGGTGTTCTCCGGGACCTCCCCGGAGGGCACGCTCGTCGAGTTCGTGGAGCTGCCCCGCTCGACCCACCCGTTCTTCGTCGGCACCCAGGCGCACCCCGAGTTGAAGTCCCGGCCGACCCGGGCGCACCCGCTGTTCGCGGCGTTCGTCGCGGCCGCGCTGCGCCACGACGCGTCGTCGAGGCTGTTCGGCGGCTCCGACACCGAGGACACCGCGGACAGCCCCGAGCAGGACCTGGAGGGCGACGACCCGGTCGACGCCGAGGCCGCCCGGCTCGAGTCCTCGGCGCTCTCATGAATCCGCGCTCGTCGGAGACGCCCGACAGCCTGGCCGACCCGCACGGCGGGCACCCGCCGCACTCGTTCGACGTCGTCGACTCCGACGTCCTCTACGAGGGCGCGATCTTCGCGCTGCGCGGCGACCGGGTGCGCATGCCCGGCGGCCGGGTCGCCACCCGGGAGAAGGTCGAGCACTACGGCGCGGTCGCGGTCGCCGCGCTCGACGACGAGGACCGCCTCGTCATGATCTACCAGTACCGGCCGGCGATCGGGCGCCGGATCTGGGAGATGCCCGCGGGCCTGCTCGACGGCGGGTCGGAGGAGGCCCCCGTCGAGGCCGCGAAGCGGGAGCTGGTCGAGGAGGTCGGGGTCGAGGCCGACGACTGGTCGACGCTCGTCGACGTCGTGGGCTGCCCCGGGTTCGCCGACGAGTCCGTCCGCGTCTTCCTCGCCCGCGGCCTGCGCACGGTGGACCGGCCGGAGAGCGGGGACGACGAGGAGGCCGACCTCGTGATCCGCCGGGTGCCGCTGGACGACCTCGTGGCCGGCGCCATGTCGGGCGCCGTCGTCAACGGGCCGTGCATCGCGGGGGTGTTCGCGGCCGCCGAGGTCGTCGCGGGCCGCTTCGCCCCGCGCCCGGTCGACGCCCCGTGGCTCGATCGGCCCACCCAGTACGTCCGGCGCCGCACGGCGGACTGACCCCGGCGCGGCACCGGGGCGGCGGGCGCGCCCGGCCGTACCGTCGGGAACCGTGGAGCCCGCGGACGTCGTCCAGGTCTATCTGGACCACCTCGACGTCGAGCGCGGGATGTCCGTCCACACGCTGACCAACTACCGCCGTGACCTGTCGCGCTACGTCGAGCACCTGGCCGCCCTGGGCCGCGCCGACCTCGCCGAGGTGACCGCGGCCGACGTCGGGACCTTCCTGGTCGCGCTGCGGACCGGGCAGGACGGGCACCGGCCGCTGGCGACGTCGAGCGCGTCGCGGGCCGTCGTCGCCGTCCGGGGGCTGCACCGGTTCGCGCTGGCGGAGGGGGAGGTCGCCGTCGACGTCGCCGCCGAGGTCCACCCGCCGGCGCCCCCGCGCACGCTGCCGAAGGCGCTGGACGTGGACACCGTGGAGCGCCTGCTGGAGGCGCCGTCGGCCGAGGACCCGCGCGGGGTCCGCGACCGGGCCCTGCTCGAGCTGCTCTACTCCACGGGAGCGCGCATCAGCGAGGTGGTCGGCCTGGACGTGGACGACGTCGACACCGAGCAGCGCACCGTCCTGCTGTCGGGCAAGGGCGGCAAGCAGCGCCTGGTGCCGGTCGGGCGCCCGGCGCTGGCGGCGCTGGAGGCCTACCGGGTGCGCTCGCGGCCGGGGTTCGCGGTGCGGGGGCGGGGCACGCCGGCGCTGTTCCTCAACGCCCGCGGCGCCCGGCTGTCGCGGCAGAGCGCCTGGAACGTCCTGCGCGAGACCGCCGAGTTCGCCGGGATCACCCAGGAGCTCTCGCCGCACACCCTGCGGCACTCGTTCGCCACGCACCTGCTCGACGGCGGCGCCGACCTGCGGGTGGTGCAGGAGCTGCTCGGCCACGCGTCCGTGACGACGACGCAGATCTACACCATGGTCACCGTGGACCGGCTGCGCGAGGTCTATGCGACCTCGCACCCGCGGGCGCGCGCGGGTTAGCGTCGCGGCCATGGACTTCTCCGAGTCCGAGGACCACCGCCTGATCCGCGAGGCGGTCCGGGACGTCTGCGCGAAGTACGACGACGAGTACTGGGCGGCGTGCGACCGCGAGCACGCGTTCCCGTGGGCGTTCTACGACGACATGGCCGCCGGCGGCTGGGTCGGCATCGCGATCCCGGAGTCCTACGGCGGCGGCGGGCAGGGCATCGATGCCGCGTCGGTCGTGCTCGAGGAGGTCGCGGCGTCGGGCGCGTGCATGAACGGCGCCAGCGCGATCCACATGTCGGTGTTCGGGATGCACCCGGTGGTGCTCCACGGCAGCGAGGCGATGCGGGCGCGCTATCTCCCGCGGATCGCGACCGGCGACCTGCACGTGGCGTTCGGGGTGACCGAGCCGGACGCGGGGCTGGACACGACCGCGATCACCACCCGGGCCGAGCGGGACGGCGACGTGTACCGGGTCCACGGCCGGAAGGTGTGGACGTCGAAGGCGCTGGAGTCGGAGAAGGTGCTGCTGCTGGTGCGCACCACGCCGGCCGAGCGGTGTGCGCGGCGCACCGACGGGTTGTCGCTGCTGCTCGCGGACCTGCGCGACCCCGCCGTCACGATCACCCCGATCCGCAAGCTCGGCCGCAACGCGGTCGCCTCCTGCGAGGTGGCCTACGACGGTCTCGAGGTGTCCGTCGACGACCTGGTCGGCGAGGAGGGGCAGGGCTTCCGGTACCTGCTCGACGGGCTCAACGCCGAGCGCGTGCTGATCGCGGCGGAGGCCCTGGGCACCGGCCGGGCCGCCCTGCGCCGCGCGGTGGCCTACGCGCGGGAGCGCCGGGTGTTCGGGCGCTCGATCGGCGCGAACCAGGCGGTGGCGCACCCGCTGGCGGAGGCCCACGCGCGGCTGCACGCGGCGTCGTTGGTGGTGCGCGAGGCGGCGTGGACGGTGGACCGGGGGGCACCGGCCGGGGAGGCGGCGAACACGGCGAAGTTCGTGGCCGCGGAGGCCGGCTTCTTCGCCGCGGACACGGCGGTCCAGGTCCACGGCGGCTTCGGCTACGCCGAGGAGTACCACGTCGAGCGCTACTTCCGGGAGGCCCGCCTGCAGCGCCTCGCTCCGCTGCCGCAGGCCATGGCGCTGAACTACCTGGCGCAGTCGGTCCTGGGGCTCGAGCGGTCCTACTAGACGACGCCGCGCGCCGCGAGGTCGTCGATCTCATCGGCGGACAGGCCCGCCTCGGCGAGGACCTCGCGGGTGTGCGCACCCAGTTCGGGGCCGAGGTGGTCGATGCGGCCCTCGACCCCGCCGATGCGCGGGACCGGTGCCTGCACGAGCAGGCTGCCCAGCTGGTCGTCGGGGACCCGCCGGAACACCTCGCGGGCCACCATCTGCTCGTCGGCGACGAGGTCGGTCACGTCGTAGACCGGGGCCGCGGCGATCTCGGCGGCCTCGAAGACCGCCATCGCCTCCGCCAGCGTGTGCCGGGCGACCCAGTCCGCGACCACCGCGTCGACCTCGGCGGCGCGGGCCAGGCGCCGTTGCGCGTCGGCGAGGTCCGGGTCCTCTGCGAGGTCCGGCCGGCCGATCGCGCGGAAGACCCGCAGGGCGACCGTGGGGGCGCTGCCGGACATCGCGAGCCAGCGCTCGTCGGCGGTCCGGTAGGTGTTGCGGGGCGCGGAGATGTCCCAGCGGTTGCCTGCCCGACGGGGCACGGTGCCGGTCGCGTCCCACGTGAGCACGGACTGCTCGAGGAGCCGTGCCAGCGGGTCCAGCAGGTTCACGTCGACCAGCCGGCCGTCGGCGCCGTGCACGTCGCGGTCGTAGAGCGCGGTCATCACCGCGTACGCCGCGTTCAGCGACGCGACCGAGTCGGCGAGCATGAACGCGGGCAGCGTCGGGGGTCCGTCGGCCTCGCCGGTGAGGTGGGCGAACCCGCTCATCGCCTCGCCGAGCGTGCCGAAGCCCGGCCGGTCGCTCTTCGGGCCGGTCAGCCCGAACCCGGTCACGTGCAGCATCACCGTGCGCGGGTTCTCGGCGTGCAGCCGCTCGAAGTCCAGGCCCCAGCGGCGCAGCGTGTGCGGGCGGGTGTTGGCGACGACGACGTCGGAGCGGGCGGCGAGCCGCCGGGCGAGGTCCTGGCCGTCGGGGGTGCGCAGGTCGATCGTCACCGACCGCTTGTTGCGCCCGAGGCTCTTCCACATCAGGCCCACGCCGTCGCGCCGGGCGCCCCAGCCGCGCAGGGCGTCGCCGACGCCCGGCGGCTCGATCTTGACGACGTCGGCGCCGAACTCGCCCAGGTAGGTCGCCGCCAGCGGCGCCGCGGCCAGCGAGGCCATGTCCAGCACCCGCAGGCCGTGCAGGGGCAGTCGCGCGGGGTCGGCCACGCCGGCACCCTCTCAGCGCAGTGAGCAGACCACCACGAGCGGGGCCCGGCGCTCCGGGAGCCCCGGGACGACCTCGTCGAGGAGCCCGGTCAGCGCCCCGACGGTGTCCACGCGGCGGGCCTCGCAGCCGAGGCCGGTCGCGAGGGTCGCCACGTCGACCTCACCGAACCCGGGCCACGGCGCCTTGCCCCCGGCCTCCGTCGCCAACCGGTCCATGATCGCGTAGCGGCCGTTGTCCATGACGAGGACGAGCACGCCCACGCGGTAGTGCGCCGCGGACCAGAGGCCCTGGACGCCGTAGAGCGTGGACCCGTCGCCGACGACGGCCACCACCGGCCGGTCCGGTGCGCCCAGCTTCACCCCGATCGACGCCGGCACCCCGAACCCGAGGCCGCCCTGCGCCGCGGAGAGGAAGCCGAGGGGTGCGCGGGCCGGGACGAGCCGGTGCAGGTCCGGGCGCGACGACGGGGTCTCCTCGACGACGACGGCGTCGGCCGGGAGCCGGCGGGCGAGCTCGACGAACACGGTGGGCGCGTCGAGCGGGCCGTCGGCCGCCGGTGCGAGTGGCGCCGTTCCGACGTCAGGGGTCAGCACCGGGCCATCGCTGACGCGGGTGGGGAGAGCGGCCGTGAGCGCGGCGACCGTCGCGGCCGGGTCGGCGAGGACGGCGAGGTCGGCGCGGCTGTGGTGGGCGTCCTCGGCGTCGTCGGTGACCAGGGCGATCGTCGTGCCCGGCTCCACCAGGTCGCCCGGGGAGTACTGGTACTGCCGGAACACCGGGGCGCCGACCACGAGCACCAGGTCGTGCCCGGCCAGGGCGGACCGCAGCGCGGCGCGCTCGGGGGGCAGGTGCCCGGCGAACCGCGGGTGGTCCTGCGGGAACCCGGCCCGGGCGGCGAACGCCTCCTGCCAGGCGGGCGCGTCGAGCCGGTCGGCCAGCTCGACCAGCGCGGCCCACGCGGCGGGGGAGTCCGCGTCGGCGCCGACGACGAGGGCGGGCGAGCGGGCGCCGGCGACGAGCGCCGCCAGCTCGCGCACGGACCCGTCGTCGGGACGGAGCCCGCGGCGGACGACGGCGGGGGAGGGGAGGGCCCGCGGGTCGGCCTCGGCGGCCCAGTCGTCGCTGGGGACGGTCACGACGGCGGGTCCGCGACCGGTGAGTGCCTCGTGGAAGGCCCGGTCGATCGCACCGGGCACGTCCTGCGGGCGTACCGGCGCCGAGGTCCACACCGGGTACGTGCCGCCGAGACCGTCCAGGTCGCCCGCGAGGAACGGACGGGACGCGAGGTGGCGGCGGTCCTGCTGCCCGACCACCACGACCAGCGGGACCCGGTTCACCCGCGCGGTCGCGAGCGCGCCGACCGCGTTGCCCAGCCCGGCGGTGGTGTGCAGGACGGCCAGCGCCGGCCGGTCCGTGGCGGTCGCGTACC
The DNA here is from genome assembly GCF_037401875.1 of Actinomycetospora aurantiaca. Taxonomy (NCBI): domain Bacteria; kingdom Bacillati; phylum Actinomycetota; class Actinomycetes; order Pseudonocardiales; family Pseudonocardiaceae; genus Actinomycetospora; species Actinomycetospora aurantiaca. The sequence goes on from NZ_JBBEGN010000020.1 coordinate 16,364, forward strand.
CGGTGGCCAGCCCGACGACGGAGCCCTCGTGCAGCGCGAGCACGAAGTCCAGGTCGTCGGGGAGGTCGGTCAGCAGCGTGATCTCGGTGGAGCCGGGATTGGCGAAGATCCGGTCGAGGCCGCGCCGCCGCAGGACGTCGAACGCGGCCTCGCGGACGGTGCTCAGGACGCCGCCCGGTCACGCTCGACCGCGGTCGCGGCCAGGTCGTCCGCCGGCTCGGTGCGCCGGATGAACACGACCGCGACGGCTCCGAGCGCCGCGACCAGGGCGAAGAAGTAGAAGCCCCACGGGTAGGCGACACCGCCGGCGACGAGCGCCCCGGTGAACGCGGGCCCGGAGATCGCCCCGAGGCGACCGACGCCGCTCGCGGAGCCCAGTGCGGTCCCGCGGGCGGCGGCGGGGTAGATGCGGCCGACCCAGCTGTAGACCAGCACCTGGGAGGAGAAGACGAAGATGCCGGCGAGCAGGATCGCGACGTAGACCGCGGCGCCGGGCAGCCGGATCGAGAGCAGGGCGAGGAATACCGCGGCGACCGCGAACCAGGTGATGGTGGCCGGGCGGACGCCGATCCGGTCGGCGACCCGGCCGCCGACCAGCAGGCCGATCACCGCGCCGACGTTCAGGGCGAGCAGCTGGAACAGCGCCTGGGTCAGCTCGTAGCCGGCCAGCCGCATGATCTCGGGCAGCCACGTGTTCAGGCCGTAGACCAGCAGCAGGCCCATGAACGAGGCGACCCAGAAGGCGACCGTGGCGACGCCGAACCCGCCCCGGAACAGATCTCCGACCGGGTTCTTCCGGCTGCCGGCCGCGCGGGCCACCGGGGCGGTGTCGGCGGGCAGGCGGCGCAGCATCAGCGGCACGAGCACAACGGCGGGCACCGCGCCGACCACGAACATGAACTCCCAGCCGAGCGAGCTCACCAGCAGGGCCCCGAGCAGGGACGCGGCGACCGCCCCGACGTGGTAGCCGGTCATCAGGACCGTCGTCGCACTGTTCCCGCGCCGCGGCGGTGCGTGCTCGGCGGTCATGGCGAGCGCGACCGGCAGCACGCCCCCGAGCGGCACCCCGGCGAGGAAGCGCAGCACCCCGAGGCTCACCGCGCCGGTCGCGAACGCGCACGCGGCGCCGAGGACGGAGAAGGCCAGGACGCAGGCGACGACGGTGCGGCGCCGGCCCCAGACGTCGGACACCGGCCCCACGGCGAGGGCGCCGACCATGACGCCGACGAGCCCGACGGTCGCCACCGTCGTCGCGGCCCCCGGGCTCAGCGCGAAGGACGGGTCGCGGCGCAGCACCGGGATGACCACCCCGAGCACGACCAGGTCGTAGCCCTCGAGGGCGACGGCCGACCACGCCAGCCACCGCACCCAGGTCGAGGACGCGTTCGTCGTCGCCGTCATCACCGCCGCCCTCCTGGCCCGACACCCCTGTCGCGCCGTCGGCGGAGTATGTGAGCGGTCACGGTGTGCGGTCACCGGGCTCTCTCACTGAGCGGAAACGTGCCGGGTCCCGCTCACGGCCGGCCGACGGAAACGGACATATCGTCACGGTCGTGCGGTGGCTGCCGGTCGTGCTCGGTGCCGTGGTGCTCCTCGCGGTGTCGGCGTGCGGGAGCGCGCCGCCGTCCCGCGGCGAGGTCGAGCAGCGGGTCGCGGCGGCGGTGGCCGAGGCCGAGGGCGGGCCGGTGGTGACGGCGTCGTGCGAGGACCCGGTCGTCGACGAGCAGGTCTCCTGCCGGCTAGTCACGGCCGACGGGCGGCGCGGCTGGGCGGGCGTCACCGTCTCGGAGGCGTCCCGCGACCCGCTGAGCGCCCGCGAACGCGCCGACCCGCTGACGCTGCCCGACTCCCCGGGACACGTCCTGCGCTACCGGGGCGCGCTCGTGCTCGACGCCGCCGGCGGGTACGACCGCACCTTCCCCGCCCCGTTCGGCACGGACGCCCTCGCCGTGGGCCGGACGCTCACCCTGGAGGTCGGCCTGGCGCTGCGGTCGCTCGGACGCGCGGGGGTGGTGCCCTTCTCCTGCCCGTCGCCGGTGGTCGGGGCCACCGTGACCTGCACCGGACGCGACCCGGTCCGGTCCGCCCAGGTCGACCTCGTCGACGCCGGGACCCTGCGGCTGCGCTTCGCGGTGGTGTGAGCGCGTCAGGCGCGGTCCTGCGGACGCACCCCGAGGCGCCGGGAGGCCGTCGCCGCCGCCACCTGCACGGCGGGCACGTAGGGCGGGAGGGGGTCGGTCGCGGGCACGACGACGGCGAGGGCGGCGACCACCCGACCGTCGGCGCCGGCGACCGGGGCGGCCACCGACGACACCCCCGCCGTCATCTCCTCGTGCGAGAGGCAGTGCCCGGTCCGGCGGACGTCGGCGAGGGCCGAGCGCAGCGCGGCCGGGTCGGTGATCGTCCCCGGCGCCAGCCGGGGCAGGCCCCGGGAGATGATCTCCTCGACGAACGCCGCCGGGGCGTGCGCCAGCAGCACCTTGCCCGGCCCGCTGGCGTGCAGCGGCATGTCCCGCCCGACCCGCGAGCGCACCGTGTGGTCCTCCCGCCCCGCGAGCCGTTCGACGAACAGGGCGCGGTGCCCGTCCAGGACCACGAGGTGCACCACGTGCCCGGTGACCGCCGCGAGGTCCTGCATCGGGGCGAGGGCGGCCTCGCGCAGGGTCCGGGCGGTGGGGGCGAGGGCGCCGATCCGCCACAGCCGCAGCCCGACCCGGTACCGGCCGCGCCCGACCCGCTCGAGCGCGCCCCACGCCACCAGCTCCGCGACGATGCGGTGCGCCGTGGCCGGCGGGAGACCGGTGAGGGTGACGATGTCGGCCAGCGCGAGCTCGGGGGCGGCGTCGGAGAACGCACCGAGCACGCCCAGGGCACGACCGAGCACGGAGCGTGGTGTCTCCTCCGCCGCCCCGGTGTCGCCCCCCTCCGACGTCATGGCGCAGAGCATCCCCCCGAACCGCGTCCGCCACACCCCGGCGCGTCATGATGGCCCCGCTCGGGCCCCCCTCCTAGCCTGGGCGGACGACGGGGGCGGTGCTCGACCGGTGCTCTGCCGGTGCTCTCCCCGCGTCACCCGGGAGGAGGACGATCGCGATCATGTCGGCACCACTCTTCGATGCCGAGTCGCTCCGGATGGGTGAGCCGGCCCGCCCCGACGTCGCCGACGTCTCCGCCGTGGCCCCTGCGGTGGAGCCGCCCGACCCGACGTCCCGGCCCCGCCGCGAGGTCCCCGACCCCGCGCCGCTGTCCGGGCACGGCCCCGCGACCGTGCTCGCGATGTGCAACCAGAAGGGCGGCGTCGGCAAGACCACGTCCACGATCAACCTCGGTGCCGCCCTCGCGGAGTACGGCCGGCGGGTGCTGCTGGTCGACTTCGACCCGCAGGGTGCGCTGTCGGTCGGGCTGGGGGTGCAGCCGCACGAGCTGGACACCACGATCTACAACCTGATCATGGAACGCCGCGTGACCCTGGACGACGTCGTCCTGAAGACCGCGGTGGACGGTCTGGACCTGCTGCCGTCGAACATCGACCTGTCCGCGGCCGAGGTGCAGCTGGTCAGCGAGGTCGGCCGGGAGCAGACGCTGGGCCGCGTGCTCGCCCCGGCGCTGGCGCACTACGACTACGTCCTGGTCGACTGCCAGCCCTCCCTCGGCCTGCTCACGGTCAACGCGCTGGCCTGCGCGCACGGCGTGCTGATCCCCCTCGAGTGCGAGTACTTCTCGCTGCGCGGGGTGGCGCTGCTGATGGACACGATCGAGAAGGTGCAGGACCGGCTGAACCCGGATCTCGAGATCACCGGCATCCTGGCCACCATGTACGACCCGCGCACCCTGCACACCCGGGAGGTGATGGCCCGCGTGGTGGAGGCGTTCGGCGACCTCGTGTTCGACACCGTCATCAACCGGACCGTCCGCTTCCCGGAGACGACGGTGGCCGGCGAGCCGATCACGCGGTGGGCGTCGCGCTCGCAGGGGGCGGAGGCCTACCGGGCCCTGGCACGTGAGGTCATCGCCCGGTGACCCTCACCCCGGAGCGCACCGAGGAGCGGACCGGTTTCCAGGTCACCCTCGACAACTTCACCGGCCCGTTCGACCTGCTCCTGCAGCTGATCGGCCGCCACGAGCTCGACGTCACCGAGGTCGCGCTCTCCCGGGTCACCGACGACTTCATCGCCTACGCCGCCGCGCTCGGCGGGTCCGCCGACCTCGAGGAGACCACCGGCTTCCTCGTCGTCGCGGCCACCCTGCTCGACCTCAAGGCGGCGCGGCTGCTGCCCAGCGCCGAGGTCGAGGACGAGGACGACCTCGCGCTGCTCGAGGCCCGGGACGTGCTGTTCGCCCGGCTGCTCCAGTACCGGGCCTACCAGCAGGTCGCGGGGCTGTTCCGGGAACTCGAGTCCGCGGCGCGGCTGCGCTACCCGCGGGCGGTGTCGCTCGCGCCGGAGCTGGCCTCGCTGCTGCCCCCGGTGGAGCTCGGCGTCGACGCCGCCGGGTTCGCCGAGGTGGCCGCGGCGGTGTTCCGGCCCTCGCCGCCGCCCACGGTGGGGCTCGACCACCTGCACGCTCCCTCGGTGTCGGTGCCCGAGCAGGTGACGCTCATGAGCGGGCGGCTGGCGGCGGCCGGGCAGCTGACGTTCGCGCAGCTGTGCGCGGACTGCGAGCACGGCGCGGAGGTCGTCGGGCGGTTCCTCGGGGTGCTGGAGATGTACCGGTCGCGCCAGGTCGCCCTCGACCAGTCCGAGGCGTTCGCGGAGCTCGCCGTGCGCTGGGCGCCGGACTCCGACGACCGCGGGACGGCGGCCCTGGACCCGGAAGCATGAGCGTTCCCGACGACGAGGCCCTGCCCGGCCTGGGCACGGAGCAGGAGCTGGGCGCCGCGCTGGAGGCCGTGCTCATGGTCGTCGACGCGCCGGTGCCGGCGGTGCAACTGGCGGAGGTGCTCGAGGAGCCGGTGGCCCGGGTGACGGCCGCCCTCGAACGGCTGGCGGAGTCCTACCGCGACCACGGTTTCGAGCTCCGCCGCACGGACGAGGGCTGGCGCTTCGCCTCCCGGGCCCGGTTCGCGCCCTACGTGGAGCGGTTCGTGCTCGACGGCCAGCGCGCCCGGCTCACGCGGGCGGCGCTGGAGACGCTCGCCGTCGTCGCCTACCGCCAGCCGGTGACGCGGGCGCGGGTATCGGCGGTGCGCGGGGTCAACGTCGACGGCGTGATGCGGACGCTGAGCGCCCGCGGGCTCATCGTCGAGGCGGGCGTGGACGGCGCGACGGGCGGGACCCTGTACCGGACGACGGAGCTGTTCCTGGAGCGTCTGGGTCTGGGCTCGCTGGACGACCTCCCGCCGATCGCGCCGCTGCTGCCCGAGGTCGACGACATCGACGAGCTGTGACCGTGGTGCGCGCCGGTGGCACGGCCACCAGCGTCGCCGCGACGACGAGCGCGCCGCCCAGGGCCAGGGCGGGCCGCGCGTCGTCGCCGCCGACCAGCAGCACGGCGAACGGCCCGACGACCTGCCCGAGCCCGTACAGCGCGGAGAACACGGCGACGGCGGGTCCGCCACCGCGCCCGGCGAGGGATCGGGCGAGCGGCAGGGTCAGCATGACGATCGCGACGAACGTCCCGCCGAACACGACGGCCGAGACCACCATGGCGACCGGCGACGCCACGAGCGCGGGCAGGGCCAGCCCGACGGCCTGCACGGCGAGGGCGGCGAGCAGGGCCGGTCCGCGGCCGCGCCGTGCGGCGACCCGGGCCCACAGCACGCACGACGGCACCGCGGCCAGCCCCGCGATCGTCCAGCTGCCGGCGGCGATCCAGGTCGGGCCGATGTCGGTCGCGACGTCGACGAGGAACGTGCCGGTGATGATGTAGCCCGCGCCCTCCAGGAAGTACGCGACGCCCAGCGCCACCAGCAGCGGTGTCCGGGGCGGTGCGCCGTCGGCGGGTCCGTCGTCGGGATCGGCCGGTCGCCGGGCCGGCCGCAGCGCGACCAGCGACAGCGCGAGGGCGACGACCGCGGCGGCCCACCACGTGGCCGTCCACCCGCCGAGCGCCGCCGCGACGGGGGTGACCAGCCCGGAGAGGGCGATGCCGGCGCCGACCCCGCCGAAGACCCACCCGGCGAGGTCGTCCCGACCGTGGCGGCGCAGCAGCGTGAGCACCAGGTCGGTGGCGGTGACGAAGGCGAAGGCGCTCGCGAGCCCGGACAGCCCGCGGGCGGCCGACCAGACCCCGAACGACGTGCTCAGCGGCATCACCGCGAGCGTGACCACGGTGCCGACCAGCCCCGTCGTCAGGAAGGGCCCGCGGTGGCGGCGGACGACCGGGGCCACGGCGAGCAGGCACCCGAGGAGGTAGCCGACGTAGTTCACCGAGGCCAGCAGCCCGGCGCCCGCGGTCGAGAGGCCGGCGCCGTCGCCCATCACCGGGATGATCGGGGTGAACACGAACCGGCCGACGCCCATCGCGGCCGCGAGGGCCGCCGCCCCGGCGGCGACCGCGGGCCGGAGGGTCGACACGACCGCCGACCCTAGTGCGGGGACCCACTACCCTGGAGCCCCGTGACCGAGGGTGAGCAGGGAGTCCGCCTGCAGAAGGTGCTCGCGGAGGCCGGGGTGGCCTCGCGGCGGCAGGCCGAGATCCTGATGCGCCAGGGTCGGGTGGAGGTCGACGGCGAGGTCGTCAAGGAGATGGGCCGCCGGGTCGACCCGGAGACCAACGTGATCCACGTCGACGGCAGCCGGGTCGTCACCGACGTCGAGACCGTGCACCTCGCGCTGAACAAGCCCGAGGGGATGCTCTCGACGATGTGGGACGAGCACGGCCGGCGCTGCGTCGGCGACGTCGTGCTGGAGAAGGCGGGCTCGACGAAGGGCCTGTTCCACGTCGGGCGGCTCGACGCGGCCACCGAGGGGCTGCTGCTGCTGACCAACGACGGCGAGCTGGCCAACCGGCTGATGCACCCCAGCTACGAGGTGCCCAAGACCTACCTCGCGGAGATCCGCGCGCCGATCGCGAAGGACCTCGGCCGCCAGCTGCGCGACGGGGTCGAGCTCGACGACGGGGCCGCGGCCGTGGACAGCTTCCGGGTGATCGACCGCTCCGGGGCGCGGGTCATGGTCGAGGTGGTGCTGCACGAGGGGCGCAACCGCATCGTCCGGCGCATCTTCGAGGCGGTCGACAAGCCGGTGGAGCGGCTGGTGCGCACCGCGGTGGGCGACGTGCGCCTCGGCGACCAGCGGCCGGGCACGCTGCGCAAGCTCGGCCGGGACGAGGTCGGAGCGTTGTACCACGCGGTGGGCCTGTAAGCCGCGTCATCAGGCACAATGGACTCCCGGACGCAGGTGTGGTCGACGTTCGGGAGGCGCTGGTCGTGGAGAAGGTCCTGCAGGGGGTCGTGGCGGTCGACGGACCGTCGGGCACCGGCAAGTCGACGACCGCCCGCGGCCTCGCGATGCGCCTCGGCGCCCGTTACCTCGACACCGGCGCGATGTACCGGGCGGCGACCCTCGCGGTGATGCATTCCGGTGTCCCGCTCGACGCGACCCGCACCGACGCCGACGGGCACGACGACGCCGTGTCGGTGGCCGTGCACGCCGACCTGGCGATGTCCACCGACCCGGCCGAGCCGCGCGTGCGCCTCGGCGGCGAGGACGTCGGCGCGGAGATCCGCGGGGCCGACGTCACCCGCAACGTCTCCGCGATCTCGGCGCTGACCGAGGTCCGCCGGCACCTGGTCGACGAGCAGCGGCGGATCATCGCCGCCGCCCTCGACCACGGGTCCGGCATCGTCGTCGAGGGCCGGGACATCGGCACCGTCGTCGCCCCCGACGCCGACCTGAAGATCTACCTCGTGGCCTCGGACACCGTCCGGGCCGGGCGCCGCAGCGCCGAGGACACGTCCGCCGGGCGTGCCACCGACGCCACCGCGACCGGGACAGACCTCGCCCGCCGCGACCGCCTCGACTCGTCCCGCGCCGCGTCCCCGCTGCGGGCGGCCGACGACGCGGTCGAGGTCGACACCTCGACGCTGGACATCGACGGCGTCCTGGACCGACTCGAAGAACTCGCCGCCGAGCGCGGCATGCTGGTCTCCGCGCTGGCCTGGTCCAGCGCCGACGGAAGGTAAGACGTGACGCAGGAGCTACCTGCGGATTTTGACCTGCCCGAGCACGACTCCGAGCGCCCGGCCCAGCCGGTGCTCGCGGTCGTCGGGCGTCCGAACGTCGGGAAGTCGACGCTGGTCAACCGCATCATCGGCCGCCGCGAGGCGGTCGTGCAGGACGTCCCGGGTGTGACCCGCGACCGGGTGGCCTACGACGCCCTGTGGAACGGGCGCCGCTTCACCCTGGTCGACACCGGCGGCTGGACCCCGGACGCCAAGGGCATGCAGGCCGCGATCTCGGCGCAGGCCGAGACCGCCATGGCCACGGCCGACGCGATCCTGCTCGTGGTCGACGGGCAGGTCGGCGCCACCTCGGTGGACGAGGCCGTGGCGCGCACGCTGCGCCGCTCCGACCGGCCGGTGCTGCTGTGCGCGACGAAGGTCGACGACGAGCGCGGGCTCGGCGAGATCGCCGCGCTGTGGCGGCTCGGGCTCGGGGAGCCGCACCCGGTGTCCGGACTGCACGGGCGCGGGTCGGGCGACCTGCTCGACGCCGTGCTGGAGGCGCTGCCGTCCTCCCCGCGCGACGACGTCGACCTCGAGGGCGGGCCGCGGCGGGTGGCCCTCGTCGGGAAGCCGAACGTCGGCAAGTCCTCGCTGCTCAACCAGCTGACGGGGGAGACCCGGTCGGTGGTCGACGCGACGGCGGGGACCACGACGGACCCGGTCGACTCGCTCGTCGAGATCGACGGCGAGACGTGGCAGCTGGTCGACACCGCGGGCCTGCGGCGCAAGGTCCACCAGGCCTCGGGCATGGAGTACTACGCCTCGCTGCGGACGAAGGCCGCGATCGAGGCCGCCGAGGTGACGGTGCTGCTCCTCGACGCGAGCGAGCCGATCAGCGAGCAGGACCTCCGCGTCGCGACCCAGGTCGCCGAGGCGGGCCGCGCGCTCGTGCTCGCCATGAACAAGTGGGACCTGGTCGACGACGACCGCCGCGACGCGATGAAGCGCGAGCTGGAACGGGCGCTGGTCCGGTTCCCGTGGGTCGAGCGGGTCAACATCTCCGCGAAGACCGGCCGGGCGGTGCGCAAGCTCGCCCCGGCCATGCGCACGGCCCTGGAGAACTGGGACCGCCGCATCCCGACCGGGCAGCTCAACCAGTGGCTGGCCGACATCGTCGCCGCCACCCCGCCCCCGGTCCGCGGCGGCAAGCAGCCGAAGATCCTGTACGCGACCCAGGCGCAGAACCGGCCGCCGACGTTCGTGCTGTTCACCTCGGGCTTCCTCGAGGCCGGCTACCGACGGTTCCTGGAGCGCAAGCTCCGCGAGACGTTCGCGCTCACCGGCACGCCGATCCAGATCAACGTGCGGGTGCGGGAGAAGCGCAAGAAGTCCTAGTCGTCCGGCGAGGACGGCGCCGTACGGGCCGCTCCCCGGGCGACCGTCACGAGCGCGGCGCGGTCGGGCAGGCCGAGGCGCGTGCAGGCGCGGTAGACGTGGGACTCCACCGTCCGCACCGAGACGTGGAGACGTTCGGCGATCTGCCGGTTGGTGAGGCCCCCACCGGCGAGCAGCGCGATCTCGCGTTCCCGGGCCGAGAGCGGGACCGGGGCCTCGGCCTCCACGAGGGCGGGTGTGCGGGCCTCGTCCCCGGCCAGCGTGCGGGCACGCTGCTCGGCCTCGGACGCGAGGACGAGGCGGCGGTCCGCCCGCGCCGCGGCCGCCGCCTGGGCCGCGGCGTCCGCCGCCTCGAGGACCAGCCCCGCCTCGTCGAGTTGCGCGGCGACGGCCAGGAGCCCCTCCGGATCGTGCCCGGCGAGGGCGGTGGCATGGGCGAGGGCGAGCCGCGACCGCGTGCTGCCGAGCCGACGGTGCAGCTTGCCGAGCCGGTCGGACTGGTCGCGGTCGCCGCACCGGACGGCGGTCTGGAGAAGCAGGACCTCCGCCGCGAGGGCGCCGTTCCCGCGCGCGGCCTGCGCGCCGCGCCGGCAGGTCTCGACGGCCTCGCGCGGGGACCCGGACGCGGCCGCGGCCCAGGCGCGGGCCAGGTCGTACTCGAAGCCGACCACGCCGATGTGCGGGTGGCGGCGACGCTCCGCCTCCTCCGCGGCCGCCCGGGCCGCCCGGCCGTCGCCGAGGACGCCGTGGCACTGCGCGAGCAGGGCGGTGCCCCATCCGCCCCAGCCACCGCCGTGGCCGGGGAAGGAGGGCAGGGCGGACGCCAGGGCCCGGATCGCGGCGTGGGACCGCCCGGTGCTGCGGGCCACCCGGGCCTCGTAGAGCGCCGCGAACATCGGCGCCTGGGGGCCGGTGAGCCCGCGGGCCCACTCGAGGCGCGCCCCGACCCGGCCGGGCTCGCCGCGCAGGTCGGCGTCGAGGAGCTCCATGTACCCGATGTTGGTGGCGACAGCGGCGTTGGTGGCCACGGCCGCGGCGTCGATGCCCCGCTCGATGAGCGGGGCGAGCGGGTCCCCGTGCCCGGAGACCGCACCGCAGAGCCCGAGGACGAAGGCCGCGAGCGCGACGTCGTCCGGCGGCGCGTCCGGGAGGGCCAGGATGCCCTCCGCGACCCCGATCGCCTCGTCGACCCCGCCCGCCGACCCGATCATCATCGCGCGGATGCCGTCGTAGGCGGGGTCCCGGCGGCCGTCGTGATGGCGGGCCTCGTCGTCGGCGAGGAGCTCCTCGCCGGGGCGCGGGGGGTCGAGCTGGAAGTGGTGGGACAGGGCGCGCAGTACGACGGCCTGCCGTCGTTCCTCGTCGGTCGCCTCGGCCCCGGCCTCGGCGAGGATCGCGTCGGCCTCCTCGACCCGCATCTCGTAGTCGAGCAGGTGCGCCAGGCCGAGCTTCGCCTCGAAGCCGCCGCCGGCGGCGATCGCCGCCCGCAGCAGGCGCTCCGCGAGCACGAAATCCCGCAGGCCGGACGCCTGGACGGAGGCCCGGACGAGCTCGTCGGGATCGAGCGGTCGGTCGCTGCCGAGGTCGAGCACGGCCCGACGGAGGCCGTCGCCGGCCCGCCGGCCGCCGGTGCGCGACAGCGCGACGGAGATCTCGCCGCGAATCCGCCGCACGCGCGGCACGCTCATCGCGGACCGCACGGACTCGCCGTAGAGCGGGTGCGCGAGCCGGACCTCCCACCGCGCGCCGTCGGGGAGCACCGCCACCAGGCCCCGCTCGGCGACGTCCTCGACCGCGTCCTCGCCGACCAGCGTCCCGAGCATCCCCAGACCCAGCGGCTCGGCCACCGCCAGCAGCTCCAGGACCCGCCGTTGCCGGTCGGTCAGCGTGCCGATCCGCGCGTCGAGGAGGTCGCGCAGGGCGGGGGAGAGGTCGACCTCGCCGGTCCAGGCCCACGTCGGCCCGGTACGGACGAGCCTACCGGCGGCGCGTTCCCCCTCGACGAGATGGCGCAGCCAGAGGACGTTGCCGCCGGCGGTCCGGTGGAGCAGGCGCACCGTGCGGGCCTCGAGCGGGCCGCCGAGCACGGCCGCGAGGAGGACCGCGGTCTGGTCCTCGGCGAACGGTTCCAGCTCGATCCGCGGGACGTCCTCGTCCTTCCACAGCGCGGTGACCGCGTCCGGGGGCGGCTCGCCGGAGCGCAGGGTGACCAGGACGCGGACCCGCCCCGACCTCCGCAGCTGGTGGACCACGGTGGCCGAGGCGTCGTCGAGCAGGTGGGCGTCGTCGACGGCGAGCAGCCCGCCGCGGGCCGCCCCGAGCGCGTCGAGGGCCGCGCGGACGTGGTCGACCCCGGGCGACGCGCCATCGACGGTGGCCCGGGGGAGCAGGTCGACCAGCGCACCGAGCGGGATCTCCTGGGCGGACGCCGTCGCCCGCACGGTCCCGACGACGGGTCCGGTGCTGCGGGCGACCAGCTCCCGGGCCAGCCGGCTCTTGCCGACCCCGGCGGGGCCGCCCAGGACGACGGCGCCGCGCTCACGCAGCGCGGCGGCCGCGGCGTCGAGCACGTCGTCGCGTTCGGTGAACGGCCACGTCTTCATCGTGTCGTTCTTCCCCTCGGAGCCTTCCGTCCGGAGCAGAGTGTTCACCATTCGTGGGGATCGTGGTGAAGCGGCTGTGAACTGTTCCGCGGAGGCCCGACGGCGGTACGGTGCGCCCGTGCACGATCTCGGACCGGCCACCGCCGCCACGGCCCGCGTCGTCGCGCTCGTCACCGACGACGACCTCGACCGACCCACCCCCTGCTCGGCCTGGCCGGTGCGCGACCTGGTCGAGCACCTCGCGGGCCTCGCCTGGCACTTCGCCGGGGTCGCGCGGGCCACACCGCCCGACGGCCCGCCACCCGCATCGGACCTGCCGGAGGGCTGGCGGGAGCTGCTCGCTGAGGAGCTCGCCCAGCTGGCCGAGGCCTGGCGCTCCGACGAGGCGTGGCAGGGGCAGGACGAGGCCGGCGGCGTGACGATGCCGCGGGCCGCGCTCGGCGTCGTCGCGCTGGACGAGGTCGTGCTGCACGGCTGGGACCTCGCGGCCGCGCTCGAGGTCCCGTACTCGGTGTCCGAGACCGACGTCGAGGTCTGCCTGCCCTTCGTCGAGCAGGTCGCGGGCATGGACGGCGGCCCGTTCGCCCACCCGCTGCCGGGCGCGGGGGAGGCGGCCGGACTGGAGCGCCTGCTCCGCCTCGCCGGGCGTGACCCGGCGTCGGGCCCGCCGTCGTTGTAGGGACCAGGCGCGCTGCCCCGAGTGCGACGTGACGCAGGTCCCGCGGCCCGCGGTTCCGCCAGGTGTCGCACTCGACGCGCGGGTCTCGTTGAGCGCCCGGCCGCGCCGTCGCGAGTGCGACGTGACGCAGGTTCGGCGGCCCGCGGACGTGCCGGGTGTCGCGCTCGGCGCGCGGGTCTCGCTGCGCACGCTGATCACCACCCGCGCAGGGGCCGACCGAGCCGGATGCGGTAGTGTTCACGGCGCTGCAGCGGTCGGGCAGTGGTTCGGGACGTGGCGCAGCTTGGTAGCGCACTTGACTGGGGGTCAAGGGGTCGCAGGTTCAAATCCTGTCGTCCCGACACACGCGAGAAAGCCCCGTCGACACAGGTCGACGGGGCTTTTTGCTGTTCGGGGTACCCATCGACCGACTCCTGTTCTAGGTTCGAGAAGTCCTAGAAGAGGAGGAGCCATGCACCCGCTGCCCGACCACGCCCTGCCGCCGGTGGTCCCGCCCGAGGACTGGCGGGCGGCGTACGAGGCGATGCTGGTCGAGGAGAAGGAGTTCACCCGGGCCCGCGACGCGCTGGCCGCCCGCCGTCGGCGGATGCCCGTGACCCGCGTCGACACGGAGTACCGCTTCGTCGGCCCGGACCGGGAGGTCGGGCTGCTCGACCTGTTCGAGGGGCGCCGCCAGCTCCTGGTCTACCGCTTCTTCCACCAGCCCGACGTCGACGGGTGGCCCGACCAGGGATGCACCGGGTGCTCCTACCTCGCCGACCACGTCCCGCACCTGGCCCACCTCAACGCCTGGGACACCACCTTCGCGATGGTGTCCCCAGCAGGCCGGGAGCAGATCGCGGCGCTCCGCGCACGGATGGGCTGGGAGCACATCCCGTGGTACTCGCTGCCCGACGACACCTTCAGCCGGGACTTCGACGTCGCTGACTACTTCGGGGTCAACGTGTTCCTGCGCGACGACCACGACCACGTGTACCGCTCCTACTTCGTGGACGCCCGCGGGGTGGAGCCGCTCCTGCCCACCCTGTCGATGCTCGACCTCACGCCGCTGGGCCGGCAGGAGACCTGGGAGGACACCCCGGCCGGTCGCCCCCAGCTCCCGCCCTACCGGGCCCGGCGCCACCACGAGTACGGAGGAGACTCCCGATGACCACGACGACCGACGAGACCCTGGTGGTGACGCGCCGCGTCGACGCCCCGGCGGAGCGGGTGTTCGCGGTGCTCACCGACCCCGCCAAGCACGCCGCGATCGACGGCACCGGCTGGGTGTGCGAGCCGATCCACCCCGAGCGGCTCACCGCGCCCGGACAGGTGTTCGGGATGGGCATGTACCACTCCAACCACCCCGACGGGCACTACGAGATCCACAATCGCGTCGAGGTCCTGGACCCGCCGCGGGCGATCGCCTGGCAGCCCGGCAGCTACACCGACGACGGGAGCTACCAGCTCGGCGGCTGGTGGTGGCGCTACGACCTCGAGCCCGACGGTGGAGCGTGCCGCGTGTCCCTGACCTACGACTGGTCGCAGGTGCCGGCGCCGGTGCGGGAGGTCATCACCTTCCCGCCGTTCGGCGTCGGCCACCTGGAGCGCGCGCTGGAGAACCTGGCCCGACTCACACCTCCGTCTTGAGGATGCAGATCGCGAGGTGGGCGTCCTCGACGACCTGACGGGTGCCCTCGGTCAATCCGGTGTCCGCGCGGGCCGCGGCGCGGGCGCTGTCGGCGGCCTGTTCCAGCTCGATGACGGCGTCGCGGGCGGCGTCCCCCGTGGCGGCCGTCGCCTTGGTGGCCTTCTCGTCGAACTCGCGCACCACCGCGACGAGCACGGTGGAGGCGCCGGCGTCGCCGGTCACGGCGGCGAGAGCGGAGGAGGTCCCCCGTTTCACCTCGTCGAGACGGGTCGGGATGTCGATCATGATGGAACTCCTTCTCGTGGTGGATGTCAGGGCCGGACCTCGTAGACGTCGTTGAACGGCGTCGACGTGGCCTTCCGGAAGCGGGTGAAACCGGCGAGCCGCACGACCTCGCCGAGCGCGCGCTCCCCGGCCTGGGCGCCGAGGCTGTACTCGCCGCTCTGCGCGAGCGCGTTCGGGACGCACAGCAGCGTCGAGAACGCGTAGTAGAGGCGTCCGACGGGGTTGTGGTTCTCCTCGGGTGCGTTCCCGGCGGCCGGTTCGACCAGCAGCCAGGCGCCGTCCGGGGAGAGGGCGTCGCGGATGTGGCGCGCGGCGCTCAGCGGGTCGCCCATGTCGTGCAGGCAGTCGAAGGTGGTCACCAGGTCGTAGCCCTGCCCCGGGAACGACTGCGCGGACGCGACCTCGAAGCTCACCCGGTCGCCCACGCCCGCCTCGGCGGCGCGTTCGCGGGCCAGCGCGATCGACCCGTCGTGGTAGTCCGAGCCCTGGATCGTCGCCGTGGGGTACGCCCGCGCCATGATCACGCTCGAGGCCCCGAGCCCGCACCCGACGTCGGCCACCCGGCCGCCGTCGCCGAGCCGGGCCTGGACGCCGTCGAGGGCCGGGATCCAGCTGGTGGTCAGGTTCGCGGCGTAGCCGGGGCGGAAGAACGCCTCGCAGCCGAGGAAGACGTCCTCGTCGTGCTCGTGCCAGCCCATGCCGGTGCCCGTGCGGAAGGCCTCGGTGATGCGGGGCTCGGCGCGCAGGGCGCCCAGGGCGAGCTGGAACGCGGCCGGCAGGTAGACCGGTCCGTCGGGGTCGGTGAGGCAGAACGCCTGGGCCGGGTCGAGACGGTACGTCCCGGAGCCGGGGTCGTACCGGACGTAGCCGCCGGCCGCCTGGGCGTTCAGCCACTCCGCGACCGGGCGGGGGTGGTTGCCGGTGCGCCCGGCGAGCTCCTCCGCGGTGGCCGGGGCCTCGCCGAGCGCGCGGTAGAGCCCGAGGCGGTGCCCGATGACGACACCGGCCGCGGCGGCCGTCGCGCCCAGATCGGTGACGAACCGGCCGAGGAACGCGTCGAGGGCCTCCTGGTCGGGCACGGTCGGGGGCGAGGTGGGGTCGGCGGTGGTGGCCATCGGGTGCTCCGGGGTCGCGGTGACGGGAGCTGCCGACGCTAGGGAGCCCGGCGGCGCCCGGGCATCGGGCGATCGCGCCGTCAGGGTGACCCGAACACCCCATTCCCGACGACGGGTCGGTGCCGGTCCAGCCAGCCCCGCTCCGCGGCGAGCCGCGCGGCCTGGGCCCGGGTGTGCACGCCGAGCTTGGTGAAGATGTTCGACACGTGGCGCCCGGCGGTCTTCTCGCTGACGAAGAGCCGGCTCCCGATGTCGCGGTTGGACAGGCCGTCGGCGAGCAGCGCCAGCACCTCCCGCTCCCGGGGGCTGAGCGCGCAGTCGTCGACCGGCCCCGGATCGGGCGCGACGTCGATGTCGGAGTCGACCAGCCGGGCCAGCCAGCCGTCGACGCTCTGCGGCCCGAAGTCGAGCCACACCGGCTGGTAGGTGGTGCCCTCGACCGCGACGCCCGGCCCTGTCGGGGCGAACCCGAGCGGCAGGAAGATCGGCCCGAGGCGGGGGAGGTCGACGACCGTCGAGTACAGCCGCCGCAGCCGAGGACGCCACTGCATGTAGGTGCGCTTCACGTCCAGCCAGCACGCGGACACGGCGGGCGAGCGGAGCTCCCCGCTCTCCCGGCCGAGCCAGCGCCGCATGAGCAGGACCCGTTCGTCGGGGTCCGGCGGCCGGGCCTCCAGGTGCTCGAGCCACGGCCGCGCGACCGGGTCGGACTCCAGCAGCGCCGGGTCGACCGCGCCCAGCTCGGCGATCTGCACGAAGGCGGCCACGGTGCCGTCGCCGTCACGGGCGACCGCGAAGGTCTCCGGGTGGCCGACCCACCAGCGGGCCAGGGCCGCGGCCACCGAGGGCGGTTCGTGCTCGGCCGCGATCCGCGCGATCTGGGCGGAGTCCTGCGGCCGGGCCGGCTCGACGACGTGGGTGGGGCGTGCGCTGGGGAAGCAGGCGTCGCGCACGACCGGGTTCTCGATCAGGAACATCAGGTCCGCCGTGCGCTGCCACAGGTCGTCCCGGGCCGGTGGCCGACCGGCGAGGAAGGCCGCGGCCCGCCGCCGGTAGCGGCGGCGGCGCTCGGGGTCGCGGACCGCGAGGTCGTGCCCGACGGTGTCCCGCACGACGTCGTGCAGCATGAGCCCGTCCGACGTGCTCTCCACGAACGGCAGGCGTCGGAGGGCGTCGTACGCGGCGCGGGCCGCGCCGTCGTCCGCGTCGAGCACGGCGCGCAGCAGCGGCTCGGTGACCCACCGCGTCGTGGCGGCCGCCTCGAGGGCGACCCTGCCGTCGCCGGAGAGGCCGCCGACGAAGCACTCGAGCAGCCCGCCGGGGATCGGGCCGCCCGCGGTGACCGGGGAGGTGGCGGTCCCGGGACGGCCGCGGGCCGTGGCGGCGGCCAGCTCGAGGGCCAGGGGGTGCCCGCGGGCGAAGTCGTCGGCGCGGCGCGCCGAAGCCTCGTCGAGTCCGCGGGCGCGGAGCAGGTCGTGGGCCCGGTCGGCCGGCAGCGGGCCGAGGCACAGTTCCGTCGTCGACCCCGCCCAGCCCGGGGCGGTGTGCCAGGCGCTCGTCGGGCGGTCACGGCCGACGAGGACGGTGAAGACGGACGTCGGCAGAGAGGGGAGCAGGACCGTGCGCATCCAGGTGTCCACGAGCCCGAGCACCTCGTAGGTGTCGACCGCGAGCACGTGACGGGACGCGGTCCCGAGGGCGGCGACGACGTCGCTCGCGCCGAGCGCGCGCTGCAGGGCCCGGACGACGCCCTCCGGAGTCGGCTCGACGTCGCGGCCGTCCAGGACCGTGACGGCCGTGCCCGCCGGGAGGTCGACGAGTGCGGCCCGCAGCAGCCGGGTCTTGCCGATGCCGCCCGGCCCGTGGACGAGGGCGACGACCCGCTCCGGGTCGAGCACGGCGCGCTGCAGCTCCGCGAGCTCGGCGTCGCGCCCCACGAACGTCCGCGTCGCGTTCTCGCGGATCCTGTCCGCGATCGTTCGCGTCATCCGTCACCTCCCGGCCGTCACGTCCGGTTGTGCATCACGCGAGGATGGTGCCGCACCTGCCGCGAGCTACGGCGCGGTACCGCTCGGATGGAGCAGTGCCGCGGCTACGCAGTGTGCTAGTGGGGTGGACGTATCGTTCCCCGCCGTGACGCCCGAGCGTTGCCCCTGCGGGCTGCCGGATCCCCTCGACGCCTGCTGCGGGCGCTACCTCGGCCCGGACGGCGCGCCGCCACCGACCGCGGAGGCCCTGATGCGGTCGCGGTACACGGCCTTCGTCCGGCACGACGTCGAGCACCTGCTGCGGACCTGGCACCCGGACACCCGGCCCGCCGACCTCGAGCTCGACCCTGCGGTCCGCTGGCGCGGCCTCGAGATCGTCGACCGCGTCCGCGGCGGGATGCTCGACACCGACGGCGTCGTCGAGTTCCGCGCCCACCACCGCGACGGCGTGCAGCACGAGCGCAGCCGGTTCGCCCGGCACGACCGTCGGTGGGTCTACGTGGACGGGACGAACGTAGCGTCAGGACAACGCAGGCGTCCGTGACTCCAGCGCGCTCGTGAGCAGCGCGACCAGCGTCGCGTGCTGCGCGTCGGCGGAGGCGATCTCCTCCTCGGACCCGTCGAGGGCGACGGCGGCCAGGCCCGCCTTGTCGTCGATCAGCTCCGCGATCCGCGCGTCGATGGTCTGCGCGGCGAGGATCCGCCAGGCGGTGACTGGCATGGACTGACCGATGCGATGGCACCGGTCGATGGCCTGGGTCTGCTCGGCGGCGGTCCAGGGGAGCTCCGCGAGCACGATGTTGGAGGCGACCTGCAGGTTGATGCCGACGCCGGCCGCCGTCAGCGAACAGACGATGACCTGCACCTCCGGGTCCTCGACGAAGGCGTCGATGTTCTTCTGCCGGGCGGTGCGCGACTGGTCGCCGCGGATCGCCGACCAGCGCACGCCCTGCCGGTCGAAGGTCTCCTGCGCGGTGTCCATGACGTCGACGTGCTTGGCGAAGAAGACGACCTTGCCGGCGCTGCGGGCGAGCTGCGCGGCGTAGTCGGCGGCCAGCTCGGCCTTGGCCTGCCCGATGCGGCGCATCATCGTGAACACGTTGTCGCCGTTCGGGGAGTTCTCGGCGTCCTTCTGCTCCCAGCTCGCGACCAGGCGCACGAGGTCGTGGTCGATGCCCTCGACCTCCCGTTCCTGACGGCGGGCCGCGATGGCCTCGTCGTAGCGCGAGACCATCCGCGCGGCCAGGTCACGCTCCGCGGCGCGGATCGACCGGCCGGTGGGGCCGTCGAGCTCGACCGGCAGGTCTGCGATGAGCCGCTCCGGGATGTCCGCCGCGACGTCGACCTTCCGGCGCCGGACGATGCCCATGTCCACGACGGCCTGCCGGGCCTCCGGGTAGAACTCCCGGTCGGCCGGCGTGAGGCCGGTCTCGGTGAGGGAGTCCATGAGGTCGGCGAGGGGCTTCTTGTCGTCGATCCAGCCCAGGAACTCCCAGATCGCGAGGAAGTCCTCGATGTCGTTGATCAGCGGGGTGCCGGTCAGCGCCATGAGCAGGGGGCGGCCCGCGAACGACCGGATCCGCTCCGACAGCGCGAGCACGTGCTGCGAGCGCTGCGACCCCTTGTTCTTGATGAAGTGCGCCTCGTCGACGACCATCCCGCGGAACCCGAAGTCGCCCAGCCAGCCGACGTGCCGGTCGAGGACGTCGTAGTTCACCACGACGATGTCGGCGAACCCGTCCACCGAGTCGCCGTTGCCGTGCACCGCGGTGACCCCGCGGCGGGGGCACCAGAGCCCGGCCTCGCGCACCCAGTTGGTCTTGACCACGTTCGGGACGACGACGAGCAGCGGGTAGGCCTCGGCGGCCTCGGCGGCGAGCAGGGCCTGCGCGGTCTTGCCGAGCCCGGGCTCGTCGGCGAGCAGGAAGGTGCGGTGGCCCTCGGCGACCGCCTCGACCACCTCGGCCTGGTGCGGCATGAGGTCCTGCCCGGCACGGGTGTGCAGCGATCCGGGCTCGGGCAGGTCCATGCATGCCGCGGCGCCGGCGCTCGCCCGCTCGAAGGAGCGCAGCAGCGGCTCGAGCAGTTCCCAGCTCGCCAGGCGCGACGGGCGCGGGGCGCTCGGGCGCTGGATCGAGTAGTCAGGCTCCATGAACGGGTTGGCGAGCTGCCGGGAGATCACCGACTGCGGGACGATGCCGCTGCGCACGGGCGCGACCGGCTCCTCCTCGGGCTCGGGCTCCGGTTCCGGCTCGACCTCGATGCCGGCCTTGCGCAGCATGTCGCGCTCGAGCGCGCGGGCCTCGTCGGAGACGACGGCGTCCTCGGAGAGGAGGGCCATCAGCCGCTGGTCGCGCACCGCGCTCATCGCGAGGGAGGTCGCCACGTCGTCGAGGCGCTTGAGCTGCTCCGCGCGCTTCGTCTCACCGATCGACTCGTCCGCCCGGACGCGCGTACGTTCGTCGCGCAGCATCAGCGCGACCGCCTGGAACTTCGTGCGGGTGGACGCGGTCACCCGGCCGTTGCCGAGCGCGGTCTTCACCTCGCGGACGGCGCGCTGCAGCACCGACATCACGTCGTCGCCGCCCCGGCGACCCCGCCGCCGGTCGTTCGGCGCACCACGGCGAGCCCTCGTGGGCTGGCCTCCTCGAGCCACGTACTCCTCCTCCTCCGCACGGCGTCCGCGCCGTGCGGGCCTGTCGTACGACAGAGCGTGTGGTGGGGGAGCCGGGGCGCCGGGAGCGTCGACGGGTCCCACCGGGTGCTCCCGGGACCACCGCCGCAGGACAGGACCGTCCAGCGAAGAACCGGTGCGTCACCGAGGAACCGCTGCAGTCCACCATACGCGGGCCCCGCGCGCGACGGTGGAGGACACGCGCGTCGGTCCGGGAACGGTCAGGACGCGGTGACGGCCTTCGACTGCTCGACGGCGAGCCGGTCGACCAGGTCGTTCATCTCGTCGCCGGAGTGGCCCTTGGTCCAGCGGAAGGAGACGTTGCCGCGGTCGTTGACGAGGGTGATCAGTGGTTCCCACAGGTCCCGGCTGACGACGGGCTTCTTCGCGCTGGTGACCCACCCGCGCGCGATCCAGCCCTTCCACCAGCCGTCGCGGAAGCAGTTCACGACGTAGGTCGAGTCGCTGACGACGACGAGCGGGCCGTCGAGGGCGCGGACCGCCTCGAGGGCGGCCCGGATCTCCATGCGCTGGTTGGTGGTGGCGGGCTCGCCCCCGCTGTCCTGCCGGCCGTCCCGGGTGGCCCAGGCCCACCCGCCGGGACCGGGGTTGCCGGAGCACGCGCCGTCGGTCCAGACCTCGAGCGCGCCCTCGGGGGCCGGCATGTCGGCGCGCTTCGGCTTCGCGGCCTTCGCGGCCTGCGCGGGCTTCTCGGCCTTCGCCGCGGGGGCCTGACCGGCCGTGTCGGCGCAGGCCGCGTGCGCCCAGCGCTGCCCGGCCTTCGCGATCTCCTCGCCGGGCGAGACGGGGGACCCGCAGACCCCGCACGTGGTCGCGTACTTCGCGGTCATCGGCACCGGGCCAGGGTAGGTCGCGCCCGCCACCCGGCCGTGAGGGGAGGATCCACCCGCCCGGACCGCGTGAGGGTTCCCCTCACGCGGGGGCGACGAGGGGCTACGACGACCGCGTCCCCGCGCTCCAGGCGTAGGGCAGCTCGGAGCCGTTGAGCACGTGGTCGCCGACCGACTGCAGCTTGTAGATCAGCGGGTTGTGCACCGAGATGGTGCGGGCGTTGCGCCAGTGCCGGTCGAGGCGCAGCGACTCCGAGGTGATCGACGCGCCGCCGACCTCGAACAGCTGCGTGGTCGCGTCCAGGACCGACGGGATGACGGCGGCCTGGGCGCGGGCGACGTCGAACTCGACGCGGTCGAGCAGGTCGGCGTCGTCGCTGCGGCCCGCCAGGATCCCGTCGAGCTGGTCGGCCACGTCCAGCACGATCGCCCGGGCGGCGTAGGCCGCCGACGACAGCCGGCCGATCACCTGCTGGACGAGCGGATCGTGGCGGGGGAGGTCGGCGGCCGCGTGGGTGTAGGTGCGGGTGCGGTCGCGGACCCAGGCGGACGCGTCGTCCGTGGCCCGCTGGGCGATCCCGGCGAGCACGGCCAGCTGGACGAGCTGCAGGTAGGACGTGCCGTAGGTGCGGCCGGGCGTGCCGTAGCCCGGGCCGAGCACCCGGTCGCCGGGCACGAACACGTCGTGGAACTCCGTCGTCCCGCTCGCCGTGAGCCGCTGCCCGAAGCCGTCCCAGTCGTCGTGCTGGGTGACGCCGTCCGCGTCCGCGTCGACCAGCACCGCCACCCGCTCGCCGTCCCGGTCGGCCGCGACGATGATGTGGTCGGCGTAGAGGCTGCCGGTGCTGTAGTACTTCGTGCCCGACAGGCGCAGACCGCCGGGCGTCGAGCCGTCCGGAGTCAGGCGGGTCTGGTAGCGGTCGATCGCCCCGACGCCGGGCTCGGAGATCGCATTCCCGACGAGCCGGCCCTCCGCCGCCGCGCGCAGCCACCGCTCGCGCTCCGGCGACTCGTCGAGCAGCTGCTCCTCGACGAACCACCAGTGCACCCGCAGGGCCTGCGGCAGGTTGGACTCGGCCGCGGCCAGCGCGATCAGCTGCCGGAACAGCTGGCGCACCGACGCGCCGTGGCCGCCGAACTCCGTCGGGACCCGCAGCGCGCCGAACCGCACGTCCTGCAGCGCGCGGACCTCGTCGTGGGCCAGGGAGCGGTCGTGCTCGCGCTGCAACGCGCCCTCGGCGATCCGCGCGAACACCGGCGCGAAGATCTCGTCGAGCTGCTCGTCGGTGGTCGTGGTGGGGACGGTCGTGGTCACGGGAATCCTCCGGATGGGCACGGCAGGGCACACGGGCCCGCACGTCGACACGACGGGGCCCGCTGAGAGACGGGGGAGAGCGGCGACGAGCCGTCAGCCGCGACACAGCGCGGAGGCGACACGCGCGAGGTCGATGTGCCCCCGCGTGGTCAGCTGCACCGCCGTGATCATGGAGCGACCCTAACCCGCCGTCGGGAACTCCCCAAGACGATGTGACCGGACGGCATGATCGGACCCATGGCCGCTCTCCACTGCTCCGACGAGGTCCGCGGGGCGGTGGCCGCCGGGCGGCCGGTCGTCGCGCTGGAGACGACGATCATCACGCACGGCCTGCCGCGGCCGCGCAACGTCAGCACGGCGCTCACCGCCGAGCAGGAGCTGCGCGACGCCGGGTCGTCCCGGCCACGGTCGGGGTCGTCGACGGGCGGCCGACGGTCGGTCTGAGCACCGCGGAGATCGAGCGGCTCGGTGCCGACCACGACGTCCACAAGATCGGCAGCCGGGACCTGCCGGTCGCCGTCCCGCAGGGCTGGTCCGGCGGGACGACCGTCTCGGCGACCGCCTGGCTCGCCCACCGGGCGGGCGTGCGGGTGTTCGCCACCGGCGGGCTGGGCGGCGTCCACCGCGGCGCCGCGAGCAGCTTCGACGAGTCCGCGGACCTGGTGGCGCTCGCGGGCGTCCCGATCCTGGTCGTGTCCGCGGGGGTGAAGTCGATCCTGGACGTGGGCGCGACCCTCGAGCGGCTGGAGACCCTGCAGGTCACCGTGCTCGGGTACCGGACGAGCACCTTCCCGGGGTTCTACGTCCGCGACTCCGGCTTCCCGGTGACCGACCGCGTCGAGACCCCCGCCGAGGCCGCAGCCGTCGCCCGGGCCCGGGACGACCTCGGGCTGCGCTCGGCGGTGCTGCTCGCCAATCCGGTTGCGGAGGCCGACGAGCTCGACGACACCCTGCACCGGGCGGTGCTCGAGGGCGCCCTGTCCGACGCCGAGTCCCGCGGCGTGCGGGGCAAGGACACGACCCCGCACCTGCTCGACCACCTCCACCGCGCCAGCGAGGGCCGCAGCCTGGAGGTCAACGTCGCGCTGTACCGGGCGAACGTCGCGCTGGGCGGGCAGGTGGCGCAAGCCCTCTCAGCCCTCGACGGCGGCCGCGAGGTGCGCCAGTGACGACGCGATGCCGACCTCGTGGTCCTGCTGGTCGATGCCCGGTGGCACGTCGTCCGCGGTGACGGTGACCTGGGTGCCGGCGGCGGTCGGCGTCAGCTGCCAGGTCATCGTCATGGTCCCCGCGAACGACGGGTCGTCGGCGACGAACTCCGCCCGGTGCACCACCCGCTCGTCCGGGACCAACTCGGCGAACCCGACCTCCACGACGTCGGTCGCGTCGCCGGACTTGCCCGGCGCGCCGGTCGGGTCGAGGTAGGTGAGCTCCATCCGGAACCCGCCGCCCGGGCGCGGGTCCCAGTGCTCGACCCGGCCCCGCATCCCGTCCGGCGGCAGCCACGACTCGACCGCGTCGCGGTCGGTGAGCGCCCGGTACACCGCCGCCGGCGACGCCGCGACGGTCCGGGAGGCGCGGTCGGTCCGTCCCATGGCCGGGATCATCCCAGCCCGGCGATCCCCGGGGACACCGGCAGCGGGGCCAGCCGGTAGCGGGGCGGCTCGACGCCGTGCAGGTGGCGCACGAAGTAGTCCCAGGTCCGGCGCGTCACGTGGTGCCCGCGCCCGAGCAGCGAGTGCTCCACGCCCGGGACCACGAACATGTCGACGTCGACGTCGGCCTCCACGAACGCGTCGACCAGCCGCATCGTCTGGTACGGGTGCACGTTGTCGTCCAGCTCGCCGTGCACCAGCAGCAGCTTCCCGCGCAGCTGCCCGGCCAGTTCCGCGGTCGCCAGGTCCCGCGGGTCGCCGTCCCCGTGGTACTGCTCCGCCCACATCGTGACGTAGACGCGGGCGTCGTGGCTGCCCGACGTCGCCACCCCCACCGAGTAGAAGTCGGGGTGCGCCACCAGCGCGCGGGCCGTCGCGAACCCGCCGCCCGAGTGGCCGGTGATCCCGACGCGCTCGGTGTCCAGCCACGGGTGCCGCAGCCCGAGCTCGCGGATCACGGCGACGTGGTCCTCGAGGGCGCCGGCGTCGCCGAGGTGGCGGTAGGAGTGGTCGTGGAAGGCCTTGCTGCGCCCCGCCGTCCCACGGCCGTCGATCGCGACGACGGCGAACCCCAGCGCGGCCAGGGCCTCCCCGGCCCCGGGCATCAGGCTGTCGAAGGCCGGCCCGGCGCGGTGGACCTGCGGGCCCGGGTAGATGCTGTCGATCACCGGGTAGCGCCGCTGCGGGTCGAAGCCGTGCGGGCGCCAGAGCAGGCCGTACACCGGGGTCCGGCCGTCCGCGGCCGTCGTCCGGAAGCGCTCCGGCGGGCTCCAGCCCAGCTCGACGAGCGCGTCGACGGTCGGCGCCTCGAGCTCCACGAGCACCTGGCCGTCGCCGCCCAGCACCCGGGAGCGCGGCGGCACCGACGGCGAGGAGGCGCGGTCGAGCAGGTGCCCGCCCTCGGCCGGGCTCTCGGCGTCGTGGTCGAGGTCGTCGTGGGTCAGGCGCGTGAACCCGGTGCCGTCGAGCCCGACGCGGCAGATCTGGCGGGCGTAGGGGTCGTCGTCGACGAGGCCGGTGGCGAGGAACCACACCTGCCGGGTGTCCTCGTCGACCCACAGCACCTTCCGGACGAGCCAGGGCCCGCTCGTGAGCTGGATCGGGACCCCGTCGGCGTAGCGGTACAGGTGGCCCCAGCCGTCGCGCTGTGACCACCACAGGATCTCCCCGGAGTCGAGCACGCGGACCATCGCGGGCTCGCCGAGCTGCGGGGTCGGGTCCACCCGCGTCTGTCCGGTCTCCGTGACCAGCGTCGTGACCTCCCCCGACGACGGGTCCAGGCGGACCAGCTCGAGGGTGCGCGCGTCCCGGGACTGCCGCAGGTGGTGGACCGCGTCGCCCTTCTCGCCGGACCACCACGCGTGGGTGAGCGTCACCGGGTGCACGATCGGGCGCGGGTCCTCCTGCTGGCGCACGAGGCGACGCTCCGCGACGTCGATCACCACCCACGACATCGTCGCCTGGGCCTCATCGCCGGGGATCGGGTAGCGGTAGCGGTGCTCGACGGGCCGCCCGCCGTCGGCGGGGGAGGACTCGACGAGAACCTGCTCGGCGACCCCGCGCTGGTCGAGCCGGTGCACCAGCAGCCGCGTCGAGTCCGGCGACCAGAAGGCGAGGAACGGCGGGCCGAGCCCGAAGCGCCGCATCAGCATCCGGCTGCTCATCGCCTCGGTGAGGCCGCCGTACTCGACGCCGGGCTCGACGTCGTCGGTCAGCGCGGTCTCCTCGCCGGTCCCGGCGTCGCGCACCCACACGTTCCCGTCGCGCCGGAACGCCACGTGCCGCTCGTCCGGGGACGGGATCTCCATCGGTCCCGGCGGCTCGTCGTCGAGCCGGGTCAGGGTGCCGCCCGCGAAGCGCCAGCGGCCCTCCAGCGCGGCGAACCGGACCCCGTCGTCGTCGAACTCGGGTGCCGTGACGGGCAGGTCGGCCGGGTCGACCGCGGTGCCCGTGGCGCGGGAGAGCTCGGCGGCGAGCCGCTCGTGGTCGAACGCGTCGCGCCGGGTGCCGGCCGCCGGGTCGACCAGCCGGTACCGCCCGCCGACCTCGTACCAGAACCGTGTCCCGTCGGCGATCCAGTGCGGCGTCACCCGCGGCACCCGGCGGGCCCGGTACGGCGCGAGCATCTGCTCGGCGCGGGCGTAGTCGGTCGGTGAGAGGTGCTCCTCCGTGCTCATACCGAACAGGAGAAACCCGGCCGTCGCGGCACACTCAAGTCCTGCGACGCCCGCGGTCCTCAGAACGTCAGCGACGTCTCGTGCGGGCCCTGGTCGAAGTGCCGCCGGGTGTAGCGGGCGATCAGGAACAACACCGTGCCGACCACGAGGTACACCGCCGCCAGCAGCCAGATCTCCGCGGACTGCTGGAAGAGCAGCGCGATGCTGGCGATCACCGCGAGCACCGGGACGACCCGCGGGATCGTGAAGTGCCGGTGGTCGACCCGGTCGTTCTTGAGGACGAGGCACGAGATGTTCGTCGAGATGAAGACGAACACCAGCAGCAGCACCGTCATGTCCGCGAGCGTGCCGATGCCGCCGACGAAGCTCATCCCGATCGTCGCCGCCCCGACCACCAGGATCGCGACCCACGGCGTGCGCAGGGTCGGCGCCACGTTGCCGAAGATCGACGGCAGCAGCCCCGCCTCCGCGAGCCCGTAGGTCGCCCGGCTCGCCATGACCATGAACAGCAGGGCGCCGTTGGCGATCGCGACGAGGGCGATCAGCGAGAACACCCACCCCGGGATCGCGAGCCCGGACGCGGTGATGACCTCGAGCAGCGGGCCGGTGGACTCGGCCATGCGCAGCGGGTCGACGACGATCGCGGACCCGAGCGCGATCAGCAGGTAGATCACGCCGGCCGTGCCGATCGCGCCGAACAGGGCCCGCGGGTAGGCGCGGCTCGGCTCCTTGACCTCCTCGGCCATGTTGGCGGCCGCCTCGAACCCGAGGAACGAGAAGAACGCGGTGACCGAGGCCGCGAACGCGCCGTAGAGGATCGGCTGGTCCGGCGACGGCGTCAGGAGCCGGCCGACGTCGCCGCCGCCGCCGCCGAACACGATCGCGGCCACGACGATCACGAGCACCAGGCCGGAGACCTCGATGACGCTGGCGACCACGTTGGCGGACAGCGACTCCTTCACCCCGCGCAGGTTGATCGCGGTCAGCAGCACCAGGAAGACCACCGTGACCGGCGCCGCGGGCACGTCGATCAGCTCGGTGAGGTAGTCGCCGGAGAAGGCGCTGGCGAGCAGCGCCGACGTCGTGATGCCGGACGACAGCATGAAGAACCCGACCACGAACGTGACGTACGGGATCTTGAAGGCCCGCTCCGCGTAGCGGGCCGCGCCCCCGGCGTGCGGGTACTTCGTGATCATCTCCGCGTACGTGCCCGCGGTCAGCAGCGCCAGCACGAGGGCGAGCACCAGGGGCAGCCAGAGCATGCCGCCCACGTCCTCGGCCATCGTGCCCACGAGCGTGTAGATGCCGGCACCGAGCGTGTCCCCGACGATGAAGAAGAACAGCAGGACGGTGCCCACCGTGCGCTTCAGCTTCGTCGGCCCGGCCCCGGTCTCGGTCGTCGGTGCTGCTGCTGGTTCCGCCATCGGGAGATGGTCACACGTCCGAGGGGGTATGTCTGTTTCGTGCCGTGACGGTGTGGTGACGACTCGTCCTCCCGGCCGCCTCGGGCGTCCTCAGACGAGCGCCGTCACGTCGCCACGGACACCGAGCAGCGCCTTGCCGTAGATCTCCTGCGAGATCTCCGGGTTGACCACCGCGTGCCGGCTGGCGGTCTCGCTGTCGCGCCAGATCCGCTGCAGCGGGCTGGCCTCGGCGAAGCTCGACGCTCCGTGGGCGGAGACCAGCAGCCGGATCGCCTCCCGGGCGTGGGTGACGGCCGCGCCGGTGTCCATGCGCATGCGGGCGCGGACGTCGTAGTCGGGGTACTCGCCGCGGGCGGCGGCCTCGTCGATCTCGGCGGCGGCGCGGTAGGCGTGCAGGTGCGCGGAGTCGATCAGCGAGGCGGCGCGTCCGACGGCGAGCTGCACCGTCGGCGCCCCGACCTGCGTCTCGTAGAACGTGTAGGAGATCGTCCGCTTCGGGGCCTTCTCGACGACGAGGTCCAGGGCGGCCTGCGCCAGGCCCAGCTGCGGCCCGGCGAGCACGAGTGCCGCCACCGGGATGAACGCGGACCGGTAGAGGGCCTCGTCGGGATGGGCGAGCTCGTTCGCGCCGACGATGGCGGCGCCGAGGGAGACGTAGCGGTGCCGCGGGACGAACACCTCGTCGACGACGAGCGTGTTGGACGCCGTCCCGCGCATCCCGGCGACGAACCAGGTGTCCTCGATCGTCACGTCCGCCATCGGGATCAGGACCATGCCCTGGTCGACCAGCGCCCCGTCGGCGTCGGTCAGGGGGAGCCCGACCAGGGCCCACTGCGAGTGCGCCGAGCCCGACGCCCAGCCCCAGCGGCCGGAGACCATCCACCCGCCGTCGACCTCGCGGGCGGTGCCGGTGGGCGCGAGGACCCCGGCGATCCGGGCGTTCGGGTCCCCGCCCCACACGTCCTGCTGCGCCTGCTCGGGCCACAGCGCGGTGAACCAGGAGCAGACGTTCATGAGGGTCGTGACCCACGAGGTGGACCCGCAGCCGCGGGCGAGCTCCCGGGAGACCTCGAGCTTCGTCCGGAAGTCGGTCTGCAGGCCGCCGAAACGCTCGGGCCGCATGATCGAGAAGAGCCCCGCCTCCTCGATCGCGGCGATGTTCTCCTCGACCACCCGGCGGGCGTCCTCGGTGGCGACGGCGTTGCGGGCGAGCAGGGGCACCACCTTCGCGGCGCGTCCGACCAGGTCGGCGCGGCGGTCGCGGTCGGCGTCGGTGGCCCCCGGGCGGTCCAGGATGATCGTCATCGTCTCTCCTCGGCAGCGGTCTGCGGTGTGGCCCAGGCAACAGCCCGGGACGTCGGCCGCGCTTGGTCCGGGAGTTCAAGACGCCGGGTCCGGGTTGGATCGCGCGTGACCGCGGTCACGCGCTACGGTGTGCTGACCGATTGCACAATGCAACTCCTCAGGGGTGCGGATGAGCGACACGACCTGCCACATGTCGGTCTCGATGGACGGCTTCGCGGCCGGCCCGGACCAGAGCCGCGACGACCCGCTCGGGAAGGGCGGGATCCAGGTGCACGGGTGGCACATCGGCGACCCGCGGGCGACCGCGGCGGACGAGGTCGCGACCGGTTGGCTGATGCGCCCCCGCGGCGCCTACGTGATGGGCCGGAACATGTTCGGGCCGGTCCGCGGCGCGTGGGACGAGGACTGGCGCGGCTGGTGGGGCGACGAACCGCCGTACCACGCGCCGGTGTTCGTCCTGACCCATCACGCGCACGAGCCGATCGAGATGGCGGGCGGGACGACCTTCCACTTCGTCACCGACGGGTTCGACGCCGCCTACGCCCGGGCCCGGGAGGCGGCGGGCGACCGGGGGGTGGACATCGCCGGGGGTGCCTCCACGGTGCGGCAGGCGCTGGTCGCGGGCGTGGTCGACGAGTTCACCCTCGACGTCGCGCCGGTGCTGCTGCACGGCGGCGAGCGGCTGTTCGACGGCGTCGCCGCGTTCGACTTCGAGCCCGTCGAGGTGCTGCACTCGCCCCTCGCCACGCACATCCGCTACCGGCGGACCACCTGACCTCAGAGCACGGCGTCGCCCAGCTCCCGGGCCAGCACGAGCGCGGTGTGCAGCTCGAGCCGACGCTCGCCGGCCGAGCGGCCCAGCAGCTGCTCGGCCCGCTTGACCCGGTAGGCGACGGTGCCGCGGGCGATGTGCAGCTCGCCGGCCACCGTGATCAGGCTGCGTTCCGCGACCAGGTAGTGCAGCAGCGTGGTGCGCAGGTCGGCCGCCTGCTCGCCCGCGCCGGCCAGCTCGCCCAGTTCGCGTCGCACGAAGTCCCGCGCGGCCCCGACGTCCCCGGCCAGCAGCGCCGCCACCGCCACGTCGTCGTAGTCGGTGGCCCCGTCGACGTCGGCACCGGACGAGGCCACCCGGCGCAGCCGCTCGACCCGCTGCGCCTCGGCGTGCGTCCGGCGGAATCCGTCGACGCCGGCGCCCGCGGACCCGAACGCGACGCGGAGGCCGGGCGGGACCGGACCCGTCGTCGGGAACGGTCCGGGCGGGAGCGAGCCCCAGGCCCAGAGCTGGCCCGCGCCGACCGGGACGACCAGGGCGGACCGCGCGCCGCGGGCGCGGAGCAGGTCCGCGGCGGCGCGCTGCAGCCCGACGTCGGCGGCCGCCGAGCCGGTCCACATCGTCAGCCCGAGGTGGCGGCGGGCGAGGTCGTAGTCGAGGACCCGACCGGCCGCGACCGGGTCGACCTCCTCCCCGGCGAGGATCGCCCGAACGGTCTGGGCGCGCGTCGCGGCGGCGCTGGTGGTCCACCGGTCGTACTCGGTGAGGTACTCGCGGGTCATCGCGCCCGCGAAGCCGTCGATGTAGACGAAGAGCTCGTCGGTCACCGAGGCCATCTCGGCCGCGACCCGGTCGGGCGCCACCAGGTCCTCGCAGTCCCGCAGGAACGACCGGGTCATGTGGGCGTGCCCGAGGCGGATGCCGCGCAGCACGCCGTCGAGCGAGACGCCGCGGCGGACGAACTCCTGGACGCCGTCGAGCGACTCGGGCGGGATCGGGGAGAGCCCGGCGTCCGGCTGCGCGAGCACCAGCAGCGCCCGCAGCACGGACGCCTCGGTGCCCGACCGCAGCTTCTCGAACGGCGCGGTCCCGCTGCCCAGGGCCGGGATCTCCGCGACGATCCGCTCGGCCATCTCCTCGCCGATCCCGACCGCCCAGCACACCGCCGCGGGCCCGACCCGCGCCACCGCGTCGCCCCGGCTCGCGGCCGTGACGGCGGCGTGGTCGAGCGTGGCCCGCGGGTCCCGCGGGTCCCGCGGCGCGAGCGCGAGCAGCCACTCCCGACCCGCCACGGCGCGGGTCACCATCCGGGCTCCACACGGGCGATGATCGTGGCGAGCCGACCCCTGCCGCAACGGAGCTGAACCGATGACCGTGATCCGAGACGCCGCGCCCCTCGACGGGACCGCCCTGGGTGCGTTCCTCGCGGGACTCGACCGGCACTTCGAGTCCTACGCGGACCTGCACCGCTGGTCCGTCGAGGATCTCGAGGGCTTCTGGACGGCGGTCCGCGACCACTTCGCCGTCGGGGGCCTGTCCGACGAGGTGCTCGCGTCGCGGGAGATGCCGGGCGCGACGTGGTTCCCGGGCAGCGCGATCAACTACGCCGAACACCTGCTGCGTGGCGACGCCGACGCGACCGCGCTGATCGCCTGGTCCCAGACCCGGGAGAAGCAGGAGGTGACCTACGGCGAGCTGGCCGACCGGGTCGCGCGGTGCCGCGCCGGTCTGGTGCGCCTCGGCGTCGGGCGCGACGACCGGGTGGTCGGCTTCCTGCCCAACATCGGCGAGGCGGTCGTCGCCTACCTCGCCTGCGCCTCGCTCGGCGCGGTCTGGGCCTCGTGCGCCCCGGAGTTCGGGGCCCGCAGCGTGATCGACCGCTTCGCCCAGGTCGAGCCGACCGTCCTGCTGACGATCGGCGGCTACGTCTACGGGGACAAGCCGATCGACAAGTCCGCCGACGTCGCGACGATCCGCGCCGGGTTGCCGACCCTGCGCCACGTCGTGGCGGTGCCCTACGGCGACGTCGAGGTGCCGGACGCCCTGGCCTGGGACGACCTGCTGGCCGAGCCGGGCGAGCTCGCGTTCGAGCCGGTGCCGTTCGACCACCCGCTGACCGTGCTGTTCTCCTCCGGGACGACCGGCCTGCCCAAGGCGATCGTCCACGGGCACGGCGGCATCCTGCTCGAGCACCTCAAGAACCACTCGCTCGCGCTGGACCTGCGCCCCGGCGACCGGTTCTGCTGGTTCACCACCACCGCCTGGACGATGTGGCCGATCCTGGTCTCGGGCCTGCTGTGCCGGGCCGCGATCGTGCTGGTCGACGGCAACTTCCTGTACCCCGACCTCGGCGAGCAGTGGCGGATCGCCGCCGACGCCCGCCTGACCCACCTCGGCACCAGC
The DNA here is from genome assembly GCF_037401875.1 of Actinomycetospora aurantiaca. NCBI lineage: Bacteria > Bacillati > Actinomycetota > Actinomycetes > Pseudonocardiales > Pseudonocardiaceae > Actinomycetospora > Actinomycetospora aurantiaca. The sequence goes on from NZ_JBBEGN010000020.1 coordinate 48,742, forward strand.
CCCGGCTACCTCATGGCGTGCCGCAAGGCCGGCGTCGAGCCGCGGGCGGTGGGCGACCTGTCGTCGTTGCGGGTCCTCGGTATCACCGGCTCCCCCCTTCCCGACGACGGGTTCGACTGGGCGGCCGAGCAGCTCGGCGACGGCGTGCTGGTGAACTCGATGAGCGGCGGCACCGACGTCTGCTCCGGGTTCGTCGCCGGCAACCCCTGGCTGCCGGTCTACCGCGGCGAGCTCGCGGGGCCGTGCCTCGGCGTCGACGTCACCGTGTTCGACGAGTCCGGGCGCGAGGTCGTCGACGAGGTCGGCGAGCTCGTGATCCGCCGTCCGATGCCGTCGATGCCGGTGCGGTTCTGGAACGACCCGGGCGACGAGCGCTACCGCGAGTCCTACTTCGACGAGTTCCCCGGTGTGTGGCGGCACGGGGACTGGGCGATCCGGACCTCGCGCGGGAGCTTCGTCATCACCGGGCGCTCCGACGCCACGCTCAACCGCGGCGGTGTCCGGCTCGGGACGGCGGAGTTCTACAGCGTCGTCGAGGACCTCCCCGAGGTGGCCGACGCGCTGGTCGTGCACCTGGAGGCCTCCGACGGCGGGCCGGGGCAGCTGATGCTGTTCGTCGTCGTCGCCGGGGGAGGGGAGCTCGACGACGCCCTGCTCGGTCGGATCCGGGGCGCGCTGCGCTCCGAGCTGTCCCCGCGCCACCTGCCGGACGTGATCGAGGCGGTGCCGGCCGTGCCGCGCACGATGACCGGCAAGAAGCTGGAGAAGCCCGTGAAGCAGATCCTCCGGGGTCGGCCGGTCGAGGAGGTCGCGAGCCCGGGTGCGGTCGACGACCCGTCCGCGCTCACGGCGTTCGCGGAACGGGCGTCACGTCACCCCGGGGTGTGACGGACCGGTCCGGCCGCGTCGCCGTCGGGGGGCCGCCGACCGCGGGGGCGCCGCGCGCATGTGGTCGCGGACCGGCTCGAGGATGCGGGTCAGGGCGTCGGCGTCGTGGGAGAGCGGTTCGAAGAGCATCCTCGTGACCACCTCCTCGTGGCCGGGGAGCACGGTGCCGACCAGCGCCCGCCCGGCGTCGGTCACGGAGATGACCACGCTGCGCTCGTCGTCGGGAGACGGGACGCGGGCGACGAGGCCGTCGCGCTCGAGCTTGTCCGCCTGGTAGGTCAGGCCGCTGCGGCTGATGACGATCGAGTCGGCCAGGTCGGTCATGCGGGCGCTGCCGCTCGGGGCCAGCTGCAGGCGCCGCAGGATCTGGAACTGGACGAAGGTCAGCCCGCCGTCCTCGCGCAGCTGCGCCTCGATCGCGTGGCGCAGCAGGCTCGACACCTCGACCAGCGCGAAGTAGGCGCCGAGCTGGACCGGGTCGACGGCGTGGGAGGGATCGGGCACGGGGGACCGGTACCCGAGTACTTCGGCATCGAAGCAGCGAGTGGTAGCTTCGAAATCGAAGCACATCGGCTCCACGACCAGGAGGCTCCCGCCGTGAAGGCAGTCCGGTTCCACGAGTTCGGCGGTCCCGAGGTGTTGCAGGTGGACGAGGTGGACCGGCCGGAGCCGGGGGCCGGCGAGGTCCGGATCCGCACCGCGGGCTCCACGTTCAACCTCGTCGACGACGGCATCCGCGGCGGCTACCTGCAGGGCCCCTTCCCGGTGACCCTGCCGCACGTCCCGGGCGTGGAGATCGCCGGCACGGTCGACGCCGTCGGTCCGGGGGTGCAGGGGCTCGAGGTCGGCCAGGAGGTCGTCGGGTTCCTGCCCATGGTCGCCGACGGGTCCGCGGCGGAGTACGCGATCGCCCCGGCCGAGGTGCTGACCCGCGCGCCCGCCGGGGTCCCGCTCGCCGACGCGGCCGCGCTGCCGATGGTCGGGCTGACGGCGTGGCAGGCGCTGTTCGAGCAGGCCGGGCTGACGTCCGGTCAGCGCCTCCTGGTCCACGGGGCCGGCGGGGCGGTCGGTGGGTACGCGGTGCAGCTCGCGCACGGCGCGGGGGCGCACTTGATCGCCGTCGGCAGCCCCCGCAGCAGCGACCGCCTGCGCCGGCTCGGGGCGGACGAGGTCGTCGACCACACCGCCACGGAGGTGACGGCCGCGGTCACCGAGCCGGTGGACGTGCTGCTCAACCTGGCCTCGGTCCCCGCCGACGAGCTCGCGACGCTGACCCGCCTGGTCCGCGACGGCGGCATCGTCGTGAACACCGTGCCCGGCACGCCGTCCCCGGGCGACGAGAGCCGCGGAGTGCGCGCGGCGGGCGTGTTCGTGCGCAGCGACGCCGAGCAGCTGGCGCGGCTGGTCGGCATGGTCGAACGCGGGGAGCTCGAGATCGGCGTCGACCGCCGCGTCACCCTCGACGACCTCGCCTCGGTCCACGCCGAGGCCGACGCCGGCACCCTGCGCGGCAAGGTGGTCGTCACCCCGGCCTGAGCCCGTCCGTGCCTCAGGGATGCACGTCGAGCCGGGTGACGATCGTGATCCCGTCGCGCAGCAGGACGGTGACCGGGGTGCTGTCGACGACCCCCGCGAGCTGCTCGCGCAGGTCGGCGTCGAGCGCGGCGCGCACCCCGACCCGGCGGTGCAGGGTCGGGGGCCGGCCCGCGGAGAAGCCGACGTCGACCTCCACGTCCTGCACCGTCACCTGCCACCGCTCGAGGAAGGTCCGCACCGACATCGCCGTGCAGGCGGAGAGCGACGCCGCGAGCAGCCCGAAGGTGCTCACCCCGTCGGGCTCGGACTCGTGGTCGGGCACCAGGCAGGCGATGTCCTGGCCGTTGACGTCGAGCGACACCGTGCGGGTCCCGTCGCACGCGAGCGAGCCGCGCGCCCAGACCGGAGCGTCCATGGCGACAGCCTGACACGGTGGGCGGCGGCCCTCGACGAGCGGACCCGCACGGGGCCGACGGGCACCTCCCGGGCCCCGTGAGGGTCTGGTGATCACGCGGGTGGGCGAGTGCCGCTCCCGAACACCGGCCGGCGCTTCGCGAGGAAGGCCGCGATGCCCTCCCGGCCGTCCGCGGACGCTCCACGGGCGTACAGCGCCGCCGACTCCCGGTCGAGCTGCTCGTCCAGGGTCGCGTCCGGGCTCGTCGCGACGAGGTGCTTGATCGCGCCCAGCGACCCGGTCGACCCGCGCAGGGCCGCCTCGACGTACTCGTCGACGGCGGCGTCGAGCCCGGACGCCGGGACGACCCGGTTCAGGAGTCCCCACGCCACGGCGGTCGCGGCGTCGAGGCGGCGGTTCGTCAGGGCGAGCTCGAAGGTCCGCCGCTCCCCGATGCGGCGGGGGAGGAAGTACGAGGCGCCGCCGTCGGGGGAGAGGCCGGCCGCGCCGTAGGCGAAGACGAAGCTCGCCTCCTCCGCGGCCACCGCGATGTCGGCGGCCGCCACCAGCGACAGGCCGGCGCCGGCCGCCACCCCCTGGACCCGCGCGATCACCGGGGCGTCCGCCGCCGCGAGCGCCCGGACCGCGACGTGGAACGCTTCCGCGGTCTCCTGCAGTCGCGGAGCGGGGTCGCCGGTGAACGACGACAGGTCACCCCCGGCGCAGAAGAACCGACCGGTGCTGCGCAGGACGATCACCCTGGCGTCCGCGGCCTGCTGTGCGGCGGCGCCCAGGGCGGTCGCGGTCGCGACGTCGATGCTGTTCGAGGCCTCGGGACGGTTGAGCTCGACGACCGCGACCCCGCGGTCGTCGACGGTCAGCCGGACGGGCTCAGGAGACGCCACGCCCGGCAGTCTCCCAGTACGGCGCCCGGAGCTCCCGCTTGAGGATCTTCCCGGCGCCCGAGATCGGCAGGGCCTCGACGAACTCCACGCTGCGCGGGCACTTGTATCCGGCGATCAGCGCGCGACAGTGGTCCCGCAGCTCCTCCGCGGTGGCCGACGCCCCCGGCGCGGTGACGACGACCGCGTGCACCCGCTCGCCCCACTGCTCGTCCGGCACGCCGATCACGGCGCAGCTGCTGACGGCGGGATGGCGGGCCAGTGCGTTCTCGACCTCGGCGGAGTACACGTTCTCCCCGCCCGACACGATCATGTCCTTGATGCGGTCGACGACGAACAGGTAGCCGTGCTCGTCGAGGAAGCCGCCGTCCCCGGTGTGCATCCACCCGCCGCGCAGTGCGGTGGCGGTCTCCTCGGGGCGGTTCCAGTAGCCCAGCATGACGTGCGGACCCCGCGAGACGATCTCGCCGACGGTGCCGGGCGGCACGTCCCGGTCCTCGTCGTCGACGACCCGGACCTCGCTGTGCGGGGCGGCCCGGCCGGCGGAGCGCCGCAGCCCGTCGCGGCCGTGGTCGTCCGGGGTGAGGATCGTGCACACCGGCGACAGCTCGGTCATGCCGTAGAGCTGGGTGAACTCGGCGGTGGGGAGGCGCTTGGCCGCCCGGTCCAGGACGGCCTCGCTGATCGGGCTCGCGCCGTACACGACGCGCTGGAAGCTGGACAGGTCGTACGACGCGGCGTCCGGCGAGTCGACCAGCATCTGAATCATCGTCGGGACCAGCAGTGCGTCGGTGACCTCGTGCTCCGCGACGGCGGCGGCCACCCCGACCGGGTCGAACCCGGGGACGATCACGTGCGTGCCGCCGACGAGGTTGCGCGCCACCCAGGCCGCCCCGTCGGCGAGGTGGAACATCGGCGCGGTGTGCAAGAGCCGCCCGCCCGGCACCAGGAAGTGCTCGGTGGCCGCGGTGCCGAGCGCGGAGCTCATCAGGTTGGCGTGGCTCAGCATGACGCCCTTGGGGCGCCCGGTCGTGCCGCCGGTGTAGTAGATCGCGGCGAGGTCGTCCCCGCCGCGCAGCGCGTCCGGCACCGGGTCGTGCCGCGCGATCAGGTCCTCGTAGGCGAGCTCGCCGTCGGGGGCGTCGTCCCCGACGTGGATGACGGCCCCGACGCCGGGTGCGCGCTCGAGGATGCCGGGGACCAGGTCACGGAAGGTGTGCTCGACGATCAGGACCCGGGTGCCGGAGTCGGCCAGGGAGAAGGCGATCTCCTCGACGCTCCAGCGGGTGTTGACAGGGACGGTCACGCCACCCGACCACGGCACCGCCAGCTGGACCTCGTGGTAGTCGTCCCGGTTGAGCGACAGGATCGCGACGCGGTCGCCGGCCTCGACGCCCAGCGAGTGCAGGGCGGCGGCGAAGCGCGCGACGCGGTCCCGGCTCTCCCGCCACGTGCGGGTGCGGGCGCCGAACACGGTGGCGGCGAGGTCGGGGGTCTGCTGGGCCGCACGGGCCAGCCCCTGGGTCAGGCGCATCGGTCACCTCTTCGTCGAGAGGACTACAACCTCACATCACGCCCCGAACTAGTCAAGGCGTACTAGTCAGCAGGTACGGTGACGCGGTGCCGGCTTCCACGAACGCCCCGCTCCCGGTGCAGCAGCGCGCATGGGAGACCCGCGAGCGCATCCTGGAGGCCGCGGTCACCTGCCTGGCCGAGGACGGGTACGCGGCGGCGACCACCTCCCGCATCCAGGCACGGTCCGGGGTGTCGCGCGGCAGCCTGCTCCACCAGTTCCCGTCCCGGGAGGACCTGCTCATCGCCGCGGTGCAGCACCTCGCGGCCGCGCGCACCGCCACGCTCGACGCCCCGCCGTTCGAGCGCGGTGACGTGGACGCCTCGATCGACGCGCTGTGGAACTCCCACCACGGGACGCTGTTCGCGGCGACCCTCGAACTGTGGGTGGCCGCCAAGAACCACCCCGACCTGGCGACCGCCCTGGCCCCCCGTGAGCACGAGCTGGGCCGGGCGATCCGGGGCGCCGTCGCCGAGATGTTCGGCCCGGAGATCGCGGGCCGGCCGTGGTTCGCCGACTTCGTCTCCGTCCTGCTCACCAGCCTCCGCGGCGCGGCCCTGACCTACACGTTCGCGGCCCGCGACCACGCCCTCGACCCCCTGCTCGACGTGTGGAAGCGGCTGGTCCGCCTCTACCTCGCGAGCGACGAGGGAGCGGCGAGGTGGAGGGTCTCCGTCAGGTAGCGGCGCAGGTGCTCGGGCGCGGCGGTGTCGGCGACGAGCCCGAGGTAGCCGTCCGGCCGGACGAGGGCGATCCCCTCGGCGCCGAACCCGTAGTGCCGTCGCAGGAGCCCGTCGGACTCGGCGAGCTCCACGACGGTGCCGAGGTCGCCCAGGCCGTGGCGCAGCTCGTCGACCCGGGCCGGGTCGTCGCACCGGACCAGGGCGAGGAACCCGGGGGTGGTCGCCAGGTCCTCGACGGCGACCGTCGTGCCGTCGTGCCGGGTCAGCCCGGCCGGATCGGGGGCGTGGTCGCCCGCCCGCGCCGCGCCGTGGTGGTGCGGGGCGTGCTGGACCGAGAGGACGCTGTCGCGGTAGGAGACGGTGACCTCGGTCGTCTTCGCAGCGACGGCGTCGGCGACCCGGCGGACGTGGCCCACGAGGTGGAGCGCGAGGTCCCGCACGGCGGCCTCCGGACCGGTCGCGGTGCCGACGGCGGTGAGCGCGGTGGTGGTCCGGACGACGTCCGCGCCCACGGGATGGCGTTCGTCGTGGTAGGTGTCCAGCAGGCGCGCGTCCGCCCCGCCCCGGGCGACCGTCGCCAGTTTCCAGGCGAGGTTCGCGGCGTCCTGGATGCCGGTGTTCATGCCCTGCGCGCCCGCCGGGCTGTGGATGTGGGCGGCGTCGCCGGCCAGGAACACCCGCCCGTGCCGGTAGCGGGGGACCTGGGCGTGGTGGACCTCGAAGTAGGTCAGCCACCGCGGGTCCCGCAGGCGCACCCGGCCACCCATCCGCACGTCGGCCAGGGCCTGGACGTCCGCCAACGTCGGCGCCTCTGCCCCGGTGGGCGGCGGGTCGACGAGGAAGATGGTGCGGGCGCGACGGCCGGCGAGGGGGAAGAGCATCGCGATGCCCTCGTCGTGGGTGAACATGCGGATGGTGTCGGGCGAGAGGTCGGTGTCGACCTCGACGTCGGCCATCGCGAAGTGCTGCCCGTGGAAGCCACCCTCGAGCTGCGTCCCGAGCAGGTGCCGGGTGGTGCTGTGGCCGCCGTCCGCGCCCACCACCCAGCCGACGCGCCGGCGTTGCTCCCCGTCCGCCGCGCGCAGGGTGACCTCGACGCCGTCGTCGTCCTGCACCAGGGCCGTGAGCTCGACACCCCGTTCGACGACGACCCCCAGCTCGGCGGCACGTTCGGCCAGCACGGCCTCGGTGTCGGGCTGGGCGATGTCGAGCATGTAGCCGTGGCGGCTCGGCACGTGGTCGAAGTCCATCCGGGCGCGGGTGCGACCGGAGGCGCCGTCGAGCATCTCGAGCCCCCCGATCCGGCGCCCGCGTGCCTCCAGCCGGGGCAGCACGCCCAGGGCCGCGAGCATCTCGAGGCTGCGGGGGTGCACCCCGACCGCGCGGGACTCGGTCGTCGGCTCCTCGAGCCGGTCGACCACGCGCACCGCGACGCCGAGCCGGGCCAGCTGACAGGCGGTCGTCAGGCCCACGGGCCCGGCTCCCACCACCAGGACGTCGTCGGTCATCGGGCCTCGCTCTCGGTCGCGACACGACCCAGCCGGTGGGTCGTGAGGATCAGCAGTGTGAAGGCGACGACCGCCAGCACGACGTAGACGACCAGGCCGCCGACGGAGTCCCAGACCGTGTGCAGCACGACGGCGACGACGTAGGTGCCGAGGAACCACCACAGGCCGTGCCCGAGCCGGGCCCACCGCCACAGCGCGGCGGCGGTGAGCCCGGTCCACGCCATGTGGGCGGCCGGGCTGAGCAGCCCACGGATGAGCAGTTCCCCGTCGACGGCGGCGATGTTGCCGCGGGTCTGGACGAGCACGGTCAGCGCGTAGCCCATGGTCTCCAGCGCGGCGAATCCCGCACCGGAGGCGACGCCGAGGACCAGGCCGTTCGCCGGTCCGTGCCGGTAGCGGGCGACGACGAGCATCGCGGCCGGGACGATGAGCTTCGCGGCCTCCTCGATGATCGCGACGGCGAGCATCGGCAGGCCGCCGAGCCGCTGCATCGCGTCGTACTCGAGGGTCCCGGCGACGACGGTGCCGATCACGCCGCCGAGCAGGGCGGCCGCCACGATCGGGCCGGAACCGAGGTCGGTCGGGAGGCGGCGGCTCGCGACGAAGGTCAGGAACGCCGCCGGCACGACCGCGGCCCCGAGCAGGATCAGCGAGGGCAGGAAGTTCGGGTTCTGGGTCGCGACGAGGGTCCGGCGGACCAGCTCGAACAGCACGATCCCGACGACGAGGACGACGATCCAGGTCCAGCGGGCGACGCGCGGCGTTGCCGCCGTCCCGACCTGGCTCACACGGACCCGCCGTCGGGAACGGTCTCGTCGAGCCAGTCGAAGATGCGCTCGCCGCGCAGCGCCGGAGCCAGGGGCTCGCAGTGCCGGTCGGCGCCCTCGGCCGCGGTGAAGGACATCCGGGTGACCGGGCAGGTCAACGCCTCGGCGAGCCGGGCGGACTGCCCGGGCCAGAACTGCTCGTGCTCGGGGTCGGTGATCAGCACCGGACAGCGGATCGCTGCCATCTCCTCGGCGGTGAGCCGGTACGCGCGGGCGGCGGTGAAGAACTCGAAGGGCGAGGTGACCCCGTAGGGCCGCATCCGCCACGCGAGCATCGTGGCGAGGCCGCCGCGCGAGAACCGCAGGCCCCAGCCCATCTCCTTGTCGAACTTCGCCCGGTCGCCGGCGTCGAGGACCTTGCGCAGGAACCCGGGGAGGTTCGACGTCATGGCCGTGGAGACGTCCACCACGCCCGGGTCGACGACGGCGGCGGCCACCCGGTGCTCGTGCGCGATCGCCCGGGGCACCCAGAAGCCGCCCTGGCTCAGCCCCAGCACGGCGATGCGGTCGGGGTCGACGTCCGGGCGGGTGCCGACGTGGTCGATCAGCGGGGTGAGGACGGCCTCCCAGTCCGGGCGGAAGGGGATCCCCTGGCGGACCAGGGCGGCGTTCTGACCCGGCCCGTCGACGGTGACGACGGTCCAGCCGCGCCGGAGCGCGTCGACGGCGCAGTCGGTCCAGGCGCTGACCACGGAGCCGTCACTGCCGTTGACGAAGATCAGCGTGCGTCGCGGTCCGCTGCCCGGGGTGCCGAAGACGTACCCGGGCAGGGTGGTGTCCTCGTAGGGGACGGTGATGGGCTCGATCGCGGTCTCGCCGATCCGCGTGGTCAGCTCCGCGAACCGGTCCCAGGCGTCGCGGTGGTGCTCCCAGAGTCCGGTGAACACGTCGCTGGTGTCGGCGGAGTCGGTGGCCCGCGCGTAGTAGTTCGAGGCGCGCAGCCACCGGGCGGCCGCGGAGCGGAGGTGGCCGGAGGACTCGGCGGTGCGGGCCTCGTCGGCGACGCGGTCGGCGGTGGCGGTCCACTCGGCGACCCAGGCCTCGGGCTTGCCGTCGGGGATGCGGGCGATCGTCGTCAGGACCTCACCGACGTCCGCTGCCCCGTGGAGGACGGCGCCGAGGGTGCACTCGACCCCGAACTGGAACCCGTCGTCGGAGAAGAACGTGTGCTTCGCGCTCCTGCTCATCGTCGTCCTCAGCAGACCAGGCCGGCGGGGCAGCGGTTCGGGTCGAAGTGACCACTGGTCGGGGGCACGGTGGTCGGGGGCGCGGTGGTCGGGTGGTGCGTGGTCGCGCCGCCCCCCTCGCGGTGCTCGTGGCCGGACCCGCCCGAGACCGGTGCCTCGGGGGTCTGCGACGGGGCGCTGTCGGTGCACGCGGTCCCCAGAGTGAGGACCAGGGCGGCGAGGGGAGCCACGAGCCAGGCGGTGCGCCGGAGTCGGGAGGGCACTCAGGAACTCCTCGATCGGTGGGTGCTCGACGGGGCGAGCAGGGCGTCGGCGACCTCGTCCGGACGTTGCAGGGGGACGAGGTGCCGTGCGTCGCGCAGGACGTGAAGGGTCGCGTCGGGCAGCGCCTCGGCCATCTGAGCCATGTGCTCCGGGGTGGCCACGGCATCCAGCTCGGCGGCCACGACGTCGGTGGGGACGGCGACCCGCGACAGCTCGGACAGGTCGTCGAAGTGGGCGATCATCTCCAGCGCCTCCGCCCACCGCTCGACGTCGGCCGCGGCCAGCCAGGCGCGGACGGTGCCCGCCGCACCGCCGGGCTCGGCCCGTTCCTCGGCGGTGAACCACCGCCCGAGCAACGCGTCGAGGTCGGCGCCGCCGGCGCGCAGGGTCGTCGCGAGGTCGCCGAACGGAGGGAACGGCGACGCGCGGGTGCACACGAGCGACAGTCTTCGGACCCGGGCCGGGTGCTCGACGGCCATCCGCTGGGCGATCTCGCCGCCCCAGGAGTGGCCGACGACGTGGGCGTCGGGCAGGTCGAGGTGGTCCAGGACCGCGACGACGTCCGCCGCGAGCGTGGTGGCGTCGGGGACGGGCACGGCCGCTGCGCTCCCGTGCCCCCGGGCGTCGAAGCGCACCACCCGGTGGGAGGGCGACAACCGCGGGACCAGCGGGTCCCAGGCGCGCAGGTCCAGCGGGGTGCCGTGCACCAGGACGATCGCCGGACCACCGGGGTCGCCCTCGTCGACGACCCGTGTCCGGTACCCGGGGCGGACCTCGACGAGGTCGGCCGCCGCGCTCACGGGACCGCCGGTCATCCGGTCACCGGGATGGCGGGTGCGGCCGGCGTGCTCGACTGGGTCGTGCACTGCGCGTTCGGCGCGCAGGGCTCCAGGGTGAACGTGGCGGTCGGGCTGTCCCCGTGGTCGATCGCGATCGCGCCCGTGCTCATGCCGCCGGGAGTGCCGGTGAGGACCGCTGCGGACCAGTTGGCCGATACCCGGGGGTTGTCCGAGTACACCTTCAGGATCTGGCCGGTGCCCGCCGTCAGCGTCAGGTCCAGCTGAACACCGTTGCCCGTGTTGGTGGCTCGGAAGGTCCCCGCGGTGCCGTTCCTGACCACCGTCGGGTGGCCGGGCTCGACCGTGCCGCCGTTGTCGGCGGTCGCGGACTGCACAGTCAGGTCCGTGCCGCTGTTGTTCGTGAGGGTCTGCGTCAGCGAATAACTGCCACTGCCCCCGCCGAGGTCCTGGGGCGCGGGCGCCGGCTCCGACGAACAGCCGGCCAGGACGAGCGCAGCGGCGGCGGCGACCGCCGAAGCGAGCAGACGCACACGAGGTGCGGAAATCGACACAGTGTCATCGTTCCCGGTCCGGACGACAGCTGTCGTGGGCTGTCCGAGTGAATGGAACATCAGTGGCGACGTCACCTCGTCGCGCTCGGTTCGCCGAGGACGCCGTCGAGCCAGCGGAAGAGGCGCTCGTGGAACACGGCGCGCCCCGTCATCTCGCAATGCCCTGTGACGTCGTCGTCGCGACCGAACTCGACGTACTCGACGGGGCAGGTCAACGCGGCCGCGAGCTTCGGGGCGTCCGCGCTGATGTCGTCGCCGAGGGTGTGGCTGACGAAGGTCGGGCACCGCACCAGGTGCTCGCGGCCCTTCATCGTGTAGTCCCGGGCGAGCTCGATGAAGGCCATCGGGTCGTCGACGTCGTGCACCCACAGGTTCCGTCGCAGGGCCCAGCCGGCGGAGGGCTTGCGCATCGTCGACTCCATCGCCTTCTCCAGCACACCGAGGGCGAGGCGGTTGCCGTCGGGGAGCTGGTGGGCGAGGACGCCGGGTATGCGGGAGACGGTGGCGTCGTGGAGGTCGTACGGCCCGGAGTCCGCGACGCAGGCGGCGAGGCGGTGTTCCCCCGAGGCAGCGCGCGGCGCGGTGTAGCCGCCGAAGCTCCACCCGACGAGCACCAGCCGGTCGGCGTCCACCTCGGGCCGCGCCACCGCGACGTCGACGACCGGCGAGACCACGTTCTCCCAGTCCGGCCGGAACGGGATGCCCTGGTCGAGGATCACCGAGCCCTGTCCGGGCCCGTCGAAGGCCAGCACGTGGTAACCGCGCTCGAGGGCGGCGGCCGCGTTGGCGAAGTACAGCTCCTCGACGGTGCCGTCGTAGCCGTTGGTGAGGATCATCGTGGCCCGCGGCGTCCGGTCGTCCGGGTCGCCGGCGTGGAAGAAGTACCCGGGCAGCGTGGTGCCTTCGTAGGGGATCGCGAGGATTTCCGGCGGGGAGTCGAGCAGCGCCGCGCCCGCACGGAACGCGGCGGTCTGCCGGTGCGAGGCGTCCCGGAACCGCTCGTCGACCGGCGAACCCATAAGGAACAGGCCCGCCGTCCGGTAGTAGTTCGACGCCCGGAGGAAGCCCCCGCGCGCGGTGACGAGGTCCCCGACCTCCGACGCGGCGTGCGCGGCCGTCTCGGCGCGCTCCGCGGTGGCCAGCCACTCGCGGTACCAGAGCTCGCCGTCGGTCTTCGTGATCCGCCGAGCGGTGCCGATGCACTCGCCCAGCTCGGCGCCGCCGGACCGCACGTAGGCCAACGCGCGCACGAACTGGGCGTCGAAGAGGTCGTCGTCGAGGACGAGGTTCACGGTCGGTCTCCGTTCGCGTCGATCACGTCAGCCGCCGGTCCGCGTCATGTGGACCGATCCGGTGCGGGCGGTCGGGACGCCGCCGAAGGCGGGGACGTCGATCCGGATGTCCAGCGAGGTGAGCTGCGGGTAGCGCGCCATCACGTCGCGGGCGAGGTTGCCGAGGAACACCTCGTAGAAGTCGCCCTTGTCGGGGTAGCTGCGGACGTACGCGACCATGCCGTCGCGGATGTCCTGGAAGTAGGGGTACGTGTCGGCTGGCACGGCGTGGCCGGACGGGTCGAAGCCGGCCCCCTGCAGGCCGTCGCGGTAGACGTAGGACACGTGGAATGTGCTGCGCTGCCCGGGAAACTGGTGGTCGGTCTGCAGGTCGACGATCTCGAAGCCGAAACCGACCTGCGCGTGCAGGCCGGCTGCCGGAGCCTGAGCGGACGCCGTCCCGCAGGCCGTGAGGACGATCAGCAGGGCGATGCCGAGCAGGACGGCGGTCGGGCGTGACCTCATCGCTCGACGACGACGGAGTCGCTCACCGGGGCATCGCCTCGTGCGCGCCGTGGACGGGCGCGCCCTGCTCCTTCGGCGCCGTCCCCGAGACCGTCCCGGTGTACCGGACGGCGGCCCAGACCAGGAGTCCCGGCACGACCCAGTTGAAGATCAGGTCGACCGGCCGGTGCACGACCCCGGCGCCCGCACCGGGCTGGTCGAACAGTCCGGCCGCCGCATGACTGATCGACATCGCCAGGACCACGCCGCCCCAGGCCGCGCTGATCCGCCGGTTGATCGCCCGGAACTGCCCCGTGTGCCAGTACTCGCGGGGCACGGACTCCCGGGCGTACTGCTCGGTGAAGGGCATGACCGGCAGGGTCGCGAAGATGACCACGGCGAGGACGAACGCCGCCAGGGCGCGGCCGTACCCGGACAGCGCCGCATCGGCCGTGGGCACGGCGAAGGCGACGATCCCGAGTCCGAGGAAGACGACCGCGCCGGTGACCTCGAGCAGCTTGGGGGTCTCCCCGCGCAGCATCGACCGGACGATCAGGCCGACGGCGACGACCAGGGCCAACAGGCACGCCGTCCCGACCGCTCCCGGTCCGAACCGGTTGGCGGCCACGGTGAACACGATCCACGGGACGAAGCCCGTGAGGACCTTCATCAGCGACATAGAGTAAGCATCGACGGGTGAGAGCCGCGGCTCATCGGCCATCGGGGTGACGATGTGTCGGGTCCGGACGACTCGTTGCGGCAGTTGGCGGCGCAGCGTCACCCCATTGACGTGGTAGCGGTGTCCGCTGCGCCGATGGTGAACGTCGTCGGCTCGGTGCGGGACGGCATGAACCCGTTCCCGCCGCGGTGGTCGGCGGCGAGGCCGAACGTCCCGGTGCCGATGCGGTCGACGGGGATCGTGAAGGTCGCCTTCCCGTCGACGACGTCGGCCGACCCGATGCCGGCCATGTTCCCCGGCCAGGTCATGAGGAACTGCACCCGTCCGGATGCTGCCGACGGGAGGGTGGCCGTCGCGCGGAGCTCCTCGCCGGGCTGCAGCGTCGTCGACTCGAGCTCGATGCTCGGGGCGAACACCGTCACCGTCGTGGTGGCCGACTCGCCGGGGAGGTAGCGGGCGTCGCCGCGGTGGACGACGCGGAGCTCGTGCTCGCCCTCCGACAGCGGGACCGCCAGCCACCCGCGGCCGCCGTGCATCTCGACGGTGCCCACGACGCGGTCGCCCTCCATCACGTCGACGGGCCCCTCGGCGTAGGGCAGCGTCACCGTCAGCTCGGCGTCCGTCCCCGGGGTGACGTGGGTGAAGGGCGTGGTCACGACGGGACGCGCGGTCGGCTTCTGCACCGAGATGCCGCCCGACGACGTCCGCATCGCGGGGTACTGCGCGTCGCCGGAGTAGGCGGCGAGAACGGCCTGGTTGGACCCGGCCACGATCGCGCCGGGCGGGATGCGGAACGAGGCGCGCCCGTCCACGACGGGCGCCTCGCCGAGCTTCACGTGGTCGGCCCACGATCGCTCCCAGTAGAACTCGGCCGTGCCCGACGCGTCGGACGGCATCGCGACGGTGACGGTGCGGGCCTCGTCGCCGCTCGCCGGGGTGTCGCCCTTGTAGAGCGTCAGACCCGGACCGGTCGGCCGGTACTCCACCTTCGTGTCGCGGGGGTGCAGCGAGCCGACGGGCAGGCGCATCTGCGGCTTCCACTCCGACCACTGGTCGGTGTTCGCGCGCCAGAACCACTCGGTGGCGGCGTGACCGTCGATCGGGAACGTCGAGATGCCACGCGCCTCGGTCCACGGAGCGAGCGAGCTGCACGCGGCGCGGACCCGGTAGCCCTCGGTCGGGTACCGGCACTCCTCGACGAACTCCGAGGTGCACGACGAGACGGGCGGGTGTCCGGGGGCGGTCGAGCCGCGCTCCGGGATCTCGGGGATGCCGGCCTCGGCCGGCACCGCGAGTCCGACGAGCCCGGTGACGACGGCGGCGAGGACCAGGCCGGCGCGGCGCCGCCGCCGGGGACGTGGGGGAGGGGTGACGTCGACGTCCGTGTCGGCGGTCAAGGGAGGTCTCCTCTCGGGGCACCGCGCGGTGCGGTGCGTCCCGGGAAGCGTCCGGCGCCGAGGCCTCCGGTCCTGTCCCCCGACGGGCCCGCGCTCCGGGGGAACCCTCCGTCCTCTCGTCGGAGGACACCCGCAGTGCACTGTCACTCGTCCGGACGATGGATCTGCTCGGAACCGGGAGGAACGGTACGAAGCGTGACCGACACCGTGGCGCCGCCCGAGGTGCACCCGTCCGTCGAGCAGATCGTCACCGCCCTCGAGGCGGCGGCCGACCGGGTCGTCCTGGTCCACCCCCACGGCCGGACGACCGGCACCGAGCTCCTCGCGGCGATCCACCGGTACGCCCGGGCACTCGACGGCCTGGGCATCAGCTCCGGCGACCTGGTGGCGCAGTACGCCCCGAACCGGCCCGAGGCCCTGGCGGTGCGCTACGCGACGCACCTGATCGACGCAGGCGCGGTGTACCTCTCCGCGCCGCCCGGAGCCGACCGCCGGGCGCGCCAGCTCGAGCAGATCGACCCGCGGCTGGTGGTGGTGTTCCCGCAGACCGCGCACTGGCTGCCGGAGACGACGGCGCCGGTCGCCTCGGTCGGTCCGGTCGACGGCGTCGAGGTGCGGCTCGACGAAGTCGCCGCCGCGGCGTCCGCCGAGCCGTTCGCGTCGCGCTCGCAGCTCGGCGACCTGGGCACGGTGCTGTCCTCCGGCGGGACGACGGGCATCCCCAAGGCCAGCATCCGCGACGTCGCCGCGTGGGCCGCCGCCGTGGCCACGCCGCACCGTCCGGAGCGCCGCCAGCTCGCGTCCGGGGCCGAGGCGTACCTGACGCAGATCCTCGTCGCGCAGACGATCATCGGCGGCGGCACGGTCGTGCTCCGCGACGACTCCGAGCCCGCTGCACTGCTCGAGCAGATCGAGGCCGAGCGGATCACCGACCTGTTCCTCGTTGAGTCGCAGCTTGTCGAGCTGATCGACCACCCCGACGTCGAGCGGCGCGACCTGTCGAGTCTGCGGACCCTCACGCACATCGGCGCCTCGGCCTCGCCCGCGCTGCGACGCCGGGCGTACGAGCGGCTCGGGCCGGTCCTGCAGCACACCTACGGCGCCAGCGAGATGGGCATCGTCAGCGTGCTGCGGCCCCACGAGTACGACCCGTCCGACGACGAGCGCGCCACGAGTGCAGGCCGCATCCTGCCCGGTGTCGACGTCCGCTTCCGCGCCACGGACGGAACCCTCGACCCGGCGTCGGGAAGCATCGAAGTCCGCTCACCGGCCATGGCGCACGGCTACCGCAACCGTCCGCAGGAGCAGGGCGAGCACTTCGTCGACGGCTGGTACCGCACCGGCGACCTCGGCCGCCTCGGCGCGGACGGCCACCTGCACATCCTCGGCCGGGCGGTCGACTGCGCCGTGGTCGACGGCCGGCTGGTGACCCCCACCGCGCTCGAGGAGACCCTGATGGGGCTGCCGTCGGTCCGCTACGCCGTGGTCGTGGCCGACCTCGCGCACGGCCGGCGGGTCGCGGCGGTGCTGCCGTGGGCCGGCGACCAGGTGGACGTGCAGGCGTGCCGTGATGCCGTGGCGGCCGTGCACGGTGAGGCGGTGGCGGCCACGCTCGTCGTGGTGCCGATGGAGGAGCTCCCGCTCACCGAGCAGGGGAAGCCCGACCGCGCCGCGATCCTGGTCCGGGCGCCTCAGCGCTGACCGTAGCCGCGGAGGCGTTCGATCACGTCGGCGACCTGGCCTTCGTCGAGCAGCCGCGGGGTGCCGACCGCGGCCGCGCGCAGCCACACGTCGCAGAGCCACTCGAGGTGCGCGGCGCCGTCGTAAGCCGCGCGCAGCGAGGAGCCGAGCACGATCGTCCCGTGGTGGCGCATGACCGCGGCCGTGCGGTCGGCGAGGGCGGCCGAGGTGTTCTCGGCCAGCTCGTCGGTGCCGTAGGGCGCGTACTCGGCCACCGACACCTCGCCGCCGAAGATCGCGGTCTGGTAGTGCACGAGCGGCACCTCGTCGCGCAGCAGCGACAGGGCGACCGCCGCGGCGGAGTGGGTGTGGACCACCGCGGACGCCCCGTGCCGGGCGTAGCAGAGCAGGTGCAGCGGCAGCTCGCTGGTCGGCCGGAGCGTCCCGAGGACGGGAGTGCCGTCCAGGTCGACCACGCAGACGTCGTCGGCGGTCATCGTGTCGTACGCGACCCCTGACGCCGTCACCGCGATCAGGTCGCCCACCCGCATGCTCAGGTTTCCGGCGGTCCCGGCCACGAGCCGGTCGGCGACCAGCCGCCGCGCGTGCTCCGCGACCGAGGACCGCGCGGCGGCGAGGGCGGGATCGTCGGGTGGCGTCACCGCGGTGTCGTACCAGAGAGCGCGAAGTCCTGCGCCTGCCGCGCCCAGAACTCCCGCGCGGTGTCGACGTGGGCGCGGTAGCGCCGGTAGCCGGGTTCGTAGCAGTCGTCGGCGTGCGCGCTGGGCTCGACCGTGCGCGAGGGGGCCGCCCAGTCGGCCGGGTCGACGTCGTCGCCGAGTGCCCGCAGGGCGGTGACGGCGGCCCCGCGGGTCCCCAGGCCGGGGTCGTCCGGAACCACCAGCGGCACGTTCAGCACGTCCGCGAAGATCTGCGCCCACGGACCGGAGCGCGACCCGCCGCCGCAGGCCACCAGCCGGCCCTGCACGTGCGACGCCTCGGCCGCCCGTTCGAAGCAGTTCCGGGCCGTGTACGCGATGCCCTCGCACACCGCCCGGACCACCTGGCCCCGCGTGGTGGAAAGCGTGACGCCCTCGACCTGGCCGCGGGCACGGGTGTCGACGAAGGGGGCCCGCTCGCCCGAGGCGGACAGGAAGGGCAGCGCCGAGACCCCGCCCGCGCCGGGCACCGTGCCGTCCAGCAGGTCCCCGAGTGCGTCGATCCCCACGCCGAGGAAGTCCAGCAGCCAGTCCAGTCCGGCGGTCCCGACCATCGCCGGCATGGCGCGCAGCCACCGGTCCGGCTCCGGGGTGCACAACCACATCCCGGCCGGCTCGCCCGCCGCGTCGATGTCGACCGTGTCGGTGAAGACCTCGCACGCCAGCGTCGTCCCGATGATGAGCAGCCCGTCGCCGGGTCGCGACAGCCCCGCGCCCACCGCGCACGCCGGCAGGTCGAAGGGTCCGCCGGTCACGGGAGTGCCGACGGGCAGCCCGGTGATCTCCGCTCCGCGCCGGTCGAGGGCGAGGACCGTGCCGGCCGGGGTCGGTTCGGCGAGCAGGTGCCGCTGGTCCTCGACCCCGCACGCCGCGATCGCCTCGTCGTCGTACCGCCTCGCCACCACGTCGAGGAAGGGCAGCGAGGCGTCGGAGGCGTCCACGGTGACCTCGCCGGTGAGGCGCTGGATCAGCGCGTCCACGCAGTAGCCCGCGACGGCGGCCCGGTCGAGGGCCTCCGGCTCGTGCCGGGCGAGGTGGTGGAGCAACGGGGCGTGGCAGCCGGGGAAGAGCCCGGAGCCGGTCCGCCCGTAGACCCGGTGCACCGTGCCGTCGTCCTGCCAGCGCCGGACGACCTCGCCCGCGCGGTCGTCGAGCCAGGAGATCGGCGGGCGGGTCGCGTACCCGTCGGCGTCGCGCAGCCACAGGCCGTCGCCCTGCCCGGTGATCGCGAGCACCCGCACCGGCCGGTCGCCGACGTCGGCGACCACCCGTCCGATGACGTCGGCCGCGCTGCCCAGGACGTCCTCGAGGTCCTGCTCGACCCGGCCGTCGTCGTACTGCTCGAGCCGTGACGCCCGCTCGGCCGAGGCGAGCTTGCGCCCGTCGTCGTCGTAGGCGTCGGCCTTGGTCATCGACGTCCCGACGTCCACCCCGATGATCATCGCTTCCCCCCGACGGCGTTGGCGGGATGGGCGAGGGCCTCACCGCGCAGGAAGCGGGCCGCCTCGCCCGCGGCGATCGCGGCGGCCCGGTGCGCGGTCTGACGGGTGGCGCCGGCGAGGTGCGGGGTCGCGACGACGTTCGGGGCGGCGTGCAGCGGCCAGTCGTCGGGCGGGGGCTCGACGTCGTAGACGTCGAGCGCGAGCCCGCCGAGCCGGCCCGACTCCAGCGCCGCCGGCAGCGGGCCGTAGTCCAGCAGGCCGCCCCGGGCGGTGTTGACGAGCACCGCGCCGTGGGGGAGCAGGTCGAGCTCGCGGGCCCCGATCAGGCCGCGGGTCTCGTCGGAGAGCCGGGCGTGCAGGGACACCACGCTCGCGCGGCGCAACAGGTCGTCGAGGTCGGTGAGCTCGATGCCCTCCTCGGCCGGCGCGTAGGGGTCGGACACCAGCACGGTCGCGCCGAAGGCCCGCAGCACGCGGGCGACGATCCGGCCGATCGCCCCGTACCCGACGAGGCCGACGGTGGCGCCCTCCAGCTCGAGCCCGGCCTCGTCGTAGGCGTAGAAGTCGCCACGCCAGCGCCCGTCGCGCAGCTCCCCGTCGGCGAGCGGGATCCGACGCAGGGTCGCGAGCATCATGCCGACGGCGAACTCCGCGGCGGCGGCCGCGTTGCGTCCGGGAGCCTGGGCCACGGCGACGCCGGCGGCGTCCGCGGCCGCCAGGTCGACGTTGACCGGGCCGCCCCGGCACACCGCGACCATCTCCAGGTCGGGGCACGCGTCGAACACCCGCGCCGTGAACGGGGCCATCTGGGTCAGGCAGATCCGGGCCCCGTCGAGGGCGTCGATCAGGTCGTCCTCGGACCCGGAGGCCTCCTCGACCACGCTCTCGCCGGTGCCGACCGGACCGAACGGATCGGTCGGCCAGCCGGCGGTCAGGGTCCGGCCCTCGAACCCGCCGAACTCGGTGGCGCCCTCGGCCCGGAGGGCCTCGAGGAACAGGTCCGGGGCGACGAAGTGGTCGCCCGCGGCGAGCACACGCAACATCGGGTGGCTCCTCTCGCTCAGCTGTCCTGCTCGAACGCGGTGATGTGGGCGACCTTCTCGGCACTGGCCGAGGTCGGGTCGAACTCGTGGCCGAGCCACTCGTCGACGATCTTCTTCGCCAGTTCCGGGCCGATGACGCGGCCGCCCATGCAGAGCACCTGGCAGTCGTTGGAGCGGACGGAGCGCTCCGCGGAGTAGCTGTCGTGGGCCACCGTCGCGCGGATGCCCTCGACCTTGTTCGCCGAGATCGCCATCCCGATCCCGGTGCCGCACACGAGGACGGCGCGGTCGGCCTCGCCGTGCGCGACCGCCTGCGCCGCGGCCAGACCGAGCAGCGGGTAGGCGCGGTCGTCGGACTCGTCGGGGACGCCGAAGTCGGTCACCTCGGCGACCCGGTCGTCCTCGCGCAGCATCTGCGCGAGGGTGTCCTTGAGCGCGACGCCCGCGTTGTCGGCGGCGACGGCGATGCGCATCCGTGCGGTCACTTCTCCTCCTCCAGGGCGGTCGCGATCGCCACGGCCATCAACGCGAACGAGGTGGCCCCCGGGTCGGGGCTGCCGCGGCCGCGGTCGCCGAGGCGGGCGGCCCGGCCGACGGCCGGCGTCAGGTCCGCCGTGGCCGCGGCGGCGTCGTGGGCGGCATCGGCGGCGGCGCGCCAGGCGCCGGTCACCGGCTCGCCGGCGTGCTCGCGCAGGGTCGTGGTGAACGCGTCGACCGCGTCGACCATCGTCTTGTCGCCGGGCCGGGCGCCGCCGAGCCCGGTGACGCCGCGCTGGGCGGCGTCCAGGGCGTCGGCGAGCGCCTCGGTGGTGACGGCGGCGTCGCCGTGCGGCGTCAGACCGCCACCGGTCTCGGTGAGCAGGAGCCCGAAGAGGGCGCCCGACGCCCCGCCGGCCGCGTCCGCCAGGGCCGTCCCGGCCGTGAGGAGTGCGGTGCCGACGTCGTGGGCGGTGTCCCCCTCGCAGCCCGTGGTGCGGGCCGCGGCGACGGCCGCCCGCATCCCGCGCACGATGCCCTGTCCGTGGTCGCCGTCGGCGGCGACCGCGTCGAGACGGCCGAGCTCGTCCTCGTGCTCGGTGACGGCCTCGAGGGCCGCGGTGAGAAGCCGCCCGGTGACCCCGCCCTGGGACGCGTCGGTGTCCTCCAGGGCGATCAGCGACACCGGGCCGTCCTCGCGGGCCGGACCGTCCCCGACCGAGGCCAGCGTCCCGCCGGCGGGCAGCCGGAAGCCCGGCGTCTCGCACGGGGCGTCGTAGAGCGCGGCCAGCTCGTCGTCGAGCGGCATCAGGGTCAGCGAGAGCCCGGCCATGTCCATGCTCGTCACGAACTCGCCGACCTCGGGGCGGTGGGGGGTGAGCCCGGCCTGCCGCAACCGCTCGTCGACCCGGCCGTAGGTGATGAACAGGTCCTCGTAGGTCGTGGAGCCCAGGCCGTTGAGCAGGACCGCGACGCGCCCGTCGCCGGACGGCAGCTGGGGCAGGAGCTGGTCGACGAGCGCGTCGGCCAGCTCGTACGCGTCCATGGCGTCCGCCGTGCGCATGCCCGGCTCGCCGTGGATGCCGAGCCCCAGCTCGATCGAGCCCGGGGCGACGGTGAACAGCGGCTCGTCCGCGCCGGGCAAGGTGCACCCGTCGAACGCGGCGCCGAAGGTCCGGGTGGCCGCGTTGGCCCGCTCCCCGGCGGCCATGACGGCGTCCAGGTCGTCGCCGCGCTCGGCGGCGGCGCCCAGGGCCTTGAACACGAAGAAGTCCCCGGCGACCCCGCGGCGGTCGGACGCCCGCTCGGCGGGAGCGCTCGCGACGTCGTCGGTGACGATCATCTGCCGCGCATCGATCCCGTCGGCGGCCAGGCGTCGCCCGGCGAGGCCGAAGTGCATGACGTCGCCGGCGTAGTTGCCGTAGGAGAAGACGACGCCCGCTCCGCCGTCGACGGCCCGGGCGGTCCGGTAGGCCTGCTCCGCGGACGGGCTGGTGAAGACGTCGCCCACGACGGCGGCGTCGGCCAGACCCGGCCCGACGAGGCCCGCGAAGGCCGGGTAGTGCCCGCACCCGCCGCCGATGATCACGGCGACCTTGCCGCGGCGCGGTGCGGCGTTCGAGAGCACCCCGAACGCTCCCGGGGCCGGGCGGACGGTGCGGGCGTAGGCCGCGCAGAGCCCGGCCATCCAGCGCTGCTTGAAGGTGGTCGGCTCGGAGAGGGTCGTGGCGGTCATCGGACGGTCTCCACCGCGAGCAGGTCGACGATCTCCGCGTGCGCCGCGGCCACCCCGTCGGCGTGGCGCGTGGCCAGGGCGAGCGCGTCCGGCTTCGGCGGGTACGTCGGGTTCGGGATCGCGACGACGGTCATGCCGGCGGCCGCGGCCGCGCGGATGCCGTTGCTGGAGTCCTCCACCCCCACGCACCGCGTCGGGTCGACGTCGAGGCGGCGGGCCGCCTCCAGGTAGACGTCCGGCCCCGGCTTGCCCCGGTCGACCTCGGCGGAGGAGACCGTGGCGCCGAACGACGACGTCAGGCCGTTCGCCTCGAGCACGGCGTCGATCAACCGGCGGGGAGCCGATGTGGCGAGCGCGACCGGGACGCGGCCGGCGACGTCGCGGACCATGTCCACCGCGCCGGCGTAGGGCTCCATCCGGCCCTGCCCGAGCGCGTCGACCATGTCGTCGACGACCGCCCGCTCGCAGGTCGCGGCGTCGTCGTGCCCGCCGGCCCGCTCGGCCAGGTAGGACGACCACTCCGGGGCGCTCATGCCCTGCACGTGTCCCGTGTCCTCGGCGGCCCACGTGACCCCGTGGCGGGCCGCGTACCGGGTCCACATCTCCTCCCAGAGGTGCTCGCTCTCGATGAGCACCCCGTCGAGGTCGAACACCACGGCGGTGAGTGGGTGGTTCGTCATCGTCGATCTCCTCCCAGCGACGATGCGAAGTTAACATTCAAGATGTGATCAAGGAAGGAGTTCGCGTGATCCGAGTCATCCAGTCCGGGCGTGCTCGCTCGGTCGCGGCGGGGTGATCCGCGATGCTGGGCGACGTGAGCACCGAACCGATGACGACGAAGGGCGGCCACGCGCGCAGCACGCGCCAGCAGCGGATCGTCGACCACGTCCTCGCGGCCGGCTCCGCGAGCGCGACCGAGCTCGTCGAGCTGACGGGCGTGAGCCTGATGACCGTCCACCGCGACGTCGACGAGCTCGTCCGGCGCGGTCTCGTGCGGAAGTACCGCGGCGGGGTGTCGGCCCAACCGACCTCGGTCTTCGAGTCGCACTCGGAGTACCGCCGCACGGTGCGCCTGGCCGAGAAGGGCGCGATCGCGGCCGCGGCCGTCGCACTGGTCGAGCCCGGGTCCTCGATCGTGCTGGACGACTCGTCGACGGCGTTGGCGCTGGTCGACCGCCTGCCGGAGGTCGGCCCGCTGACGGTGGTGACCAACTACCTCCCGGCGCTGGAGACGCTCAAGACCATGCCGGAGGTCCGGCTGATCGCCCTCGGCGGCGACTACTCGCGCACCCACGACTCCTTCGGCGGCATCGGCTGCCTGGAGGCGATCGCGGCCATGTCGGTCGACGCCGCGTTCGTCTCGACGTCGTCCATGACGGGCTCGATGACCTTCCACCAGGAGCAGGAGATCGTGGCGGTGAAGCGGGCGATGCTCGACATCGCGACCCGCCGGGTCCTGCTCATGGACTCGAGCAAGGCGCCGCGGCGGGCACTGCACCAGCTGCGTCCGCTGGCGGCCTTCGACGACCTCGTGGTCGACGAGGGCGTGCCCACGGACCTCCTCGAGGAGATGCGCGAGCACATCCGAGTCACGGTGGCGCCCTTGTGAATTTAACACTCGTGCTGATACATGTGATGCGCCGCACTGCCGAGGAAGGGCGCAGACATGACCTCCACGTCGACCGCGGACGGCCCCCTGGTGGGCATCGAACGCTGGGGCATCCCGTACCCGTTACGCTGGGGCTTCGTCGGGGTCCTGATCTTCATGATCGGCGACGGCGTGGAGACCAGCTTCCTGTCCGCCTACCTCGCCGACCCGGCCGGCGGCGCGCTCGACGGCGCCCAGGCCTCCTTCGCCACGGTGACCCTCTACGGCGTCGCCGCGCTGGTCGCGTCGTGGTTCTCCGGCACCCTCTCGGCCATCTGGGGGCCGCGCCGCGTGATGTGGCTGGGCGCGGCGATCTGGATCGTCCTGGAGATCCTGTTCCTGTTCGTGGCGATCCCGGCCCAGGACGCCACGCTGATCATCACCACCTACGCCGTGCGCGGTCTCGCCTACCCGCTGTTCGCGTTCGCCTTCCTCGTCTGGATCCAGACCATCGCCAAGCCCCGCATGCGGGGCTCGGCCGCGGGCTGGTTCTGGTTCGCCTTCACCGGCGGGCTGCCGACCCTGGGTGCCGCCTTCGCCGCCATCGCGGTCGGGCCGCTGGGCATCAGCGAGTACGGGACGCTGGTCATCTCGCTCGTCCTGGTCGCGATCGGGGCCGCGATCGGCTGCTTCGCGGTCACCGAACCGCAGGGGCTGCGCCCGATCGCGGACGCGTCCACCCCGCACCCCAGGAGCCTGCGCCGCCTCACCGAGGGCGTCGACATCCTGTGGCGCGACCGGCGCACGATCGCCGGCTTCTTCGTCCGGCTCGTCAACACCGCCCCGCAGTACGGTTTCTTCGCGATGTTCCCCTTCGTGTTCGGCCCCGAGACCCCGGGCGGGGGCTTCCTGACGACCGCGCAGGTCGCGGTCCTCGCCACGGTCGCCTACGCCGCGAACATCGGGGCCAACCTGTTCTTCGGCGTGTTCGGCGACCACTTCGGCTGGCGCCGCACCGTGACGGTCTTCGGGTGCCTGGGCTGCGCGGTCGCGGTCCCGCTCTGGTACTTCGGCGCGATCGCCTCGCAGAGCTTCCTGCTCACCGCGATCCTGGGCGCCGTCTACGGCATCGTCCTCGCGGGCTTCGTCCCGCTCTCCGCGCTCATGCCCTCGATGGTGGAGCTGAAGGACAAGGGCGCCGCACTGGCCGTGCTCAACACCGGCGCCGGCGGGGCCGCCCTGCTCGGCCCGCTCACCGTCACCGCGTTCTTCCCGCTGTTCGGCGGCGGGGGCGTCGTGATCGCGTACTGCGCGATGTACCTCATGGTCGCCGCGCTGTCGCTGGTGATCCGCTCGGACGTCGACCCCGCGGTCGCACGCCGCCGTGAGCAGGAGCAGGCGGTCGCCGCCCGGGACGTGCCCGCGTGAGTGGTGCGGTCTTCCTCGGGGTCGACCTCGGGACCCAGAGCGTCCGCGCCGCGGCGGTGGACGACGACGGGCCGCTCCCGGCGGTCGCCTCGCGGGCGCTGCACAGCTCCCGGTGGCGGGCCGACGACGGCTCGGCACGCCACGAGCAGGACCCGGCGGCGTGGTGCGCGGCGGTGGACGCGGTCGTCGCCGAGGTCGTCGCCGGGCTCGCGGACCCGGCTGCCGTGCGGGGCATCGCGGTGGACGGGACCTCCGGGACGGTCGTGGCCCTCGGCGCGGCGGGCGGGCCGGCCGGGCCCGGGGTCATGTACGACGACGCCCGCGGCCACCGGCACGCGGAGCGCGTCCGGACGGTGGGCGCCGAGCTCTGGGACCGCCTGGGCTACCGCGTCGGCGAGACGTGGGCCCTGCCGACGCTGCTGGCCCTCGGCCCCGCGCCGGGCTACCGGCACCAGACCGACGTCGTCACCGCGCACCTGGTCGGCGCGCCGACCGCCTCGGACGCCTCCACGGCGCTGAAGTCCGGGTACGACGCACTCGACGGGCGGTGGCCCGTCGAGGTGTTCGAGGAGCTGGGGCTGGACCCGACGACCCTGCCCACGGTCGTAGCGCCGGGCTCCGTGCTCGGCGGGGTCGGGGCGGCGGTGGCCGGGCGGACGGGCCTCGCCGCCGGCACGCCCGTCGTCGCCGGGATGACTGACGGCTGCGCGGCCCAACTGGCCGCCGGCGCCGTCGCGCCCGGGCAGTGGAACGCCGTGCTCGGCACGACGCTGGTGCTCAAGGGGGTCAGCGAGACGCTCCTCCGGGACCCGGGCGGCACCGTGTACTGCCACCGGGGACCGCAGGGCGGGTGGTGGTGGCCGGGTGGCGCGTCGAACACGGGCGCGACCGTCCTCGCCGACCTGGTCGATCCATCGCGGTTCGAGGCTCTGACGGCCGCGCTGGACCGGGACCCGGTGCGGCCGCCGGTGGTGCTGCCGCTGCCGGGGCGCGGGGAGCGGTTCCCGTTCGCGGCGCCCGACGCCGAGGGTCTCTGGCTGCCCGACGACGGCGGTGCCGCCCGGCCGCTGTGCGAGCTCGCCGCGGCGGTGGGGGAGGAGGCGGCGTTCGCCGGGGTCGCCGAGGGGGTCGCCTTCGTCGAGCGCCTGGCGTTCGAGCGGGTCGCGGCCCTCGGCGCGGACGTGTCGGGGACCCGGTCGATCACCGGCGGGGCCACCGCGAACCGCTGGTGGAACCAGCGTCGCGCGGACGTCCTCGGGGTGCCGCTGGATCGGCCCGACCAGGCCGAACCCGCCGTCGGGATGGCCCTGCTCGCGCAGGCCGCCGTCGCCGCCGACGGGGGAGACCCGGACCTCGTCGCTGCGGCGCGGGCGGTCCGGGACGCCGCGGCTGTCGAGACCTGCGAGCCGCGCCCGGACGCGGCGCTGGAGGACCGCTACGCGCGGTTCCGCGCCGCGCTCGCGGAGCGGGGATGGGTGGATCCGTGACCGAACTCGTGCTGGTCCGGCACGGCGAGACCGAGTGGCACGCGGAGAACCGGTACGCGGGCCGGACCGACGTCGCCCTGACCCCGCGCGGCCTGGAGCAGGCCGCGGAGCTCGCAGGCTGGGCCGCGGACGCCGCCCCGGACCTCGTGCTGTGCTCGCCGCTGTCGCGGGCCCACCGCACCGCAGCGCCCGCCGCCGAGGCGGCGGGCTGTGCGCTCGTCGTGGAGCCCGACCTGGTCGAGGTCGACTTCGGCGAGGGCGACGGGCTCACTCGCGAGGAGATGGCCGAACGCTTCCCCGACGCCCTCGCGGCGTTCCTCGCCGCGCCCGCCTCGCACCCCTTCCCGGGCGGGGAGCGGGGCGACGCCGCCGTGGCGCGGGCCCGCCCCGTCCTCGACCGGATCGCCGCCGACCGGCCCGACGCCCGGGTCCTCGTGGTCGCCCACCAGACGTTGCTGCGGCTGCTGCTGTGCGACCACCTCGGCCTGCCGCTCGACCACTACCGCGCGGTCTTCCCCCGCCTGGAATCCACCGCGCGCACCGTGCTCGTGCCCTCGTCGACCGGTCCGGCGGCCCTGCTCCGGCTGAACGCACGGTGAGTATTCGGGCCGGTCATCCCGCGAAGTGGCGCGCCAGGCGGTGGTGGCGGTGCCGGAAGAACGCAGCGAGGACCGTCCGCAGCACCGGCCCGGCCCAGCGGAGGGCGATCCTCGGGACGAGGACGATCCGGTCCTCGACGTCGGTCCCGCCGCCGGGGGCGGGCGTCAGCGTCCGCTCGTGGACCCAACGTCGCATGCTGAGCATCGTCGACTCCTCCCGGAACCGTCGGCCCTGCT
This sequence comes from Actinomycetospora aurantiaca, assembly GCF_037401875.1. Classification (NCBI taxonomy): domain Bacteria; kingdom Bacillati; phylum Actinomycetota; class Actinomycetes; order Pseudonocardiales; family Pseudonocardiaceae; genus Actinomycetospora; species Actinomycetospora aurantiaca. Next base: position 76,141 of record NZ_JBBEGN010000020.1, read on the forward strand.
CGAGGTCGGTGATGGTCAGGTGGTCGTGGTCGACGGGGACGACGCCGAACAGGCGCACCCACGCGCGTCCGATCGGCTCGCCCAGCGGGAGGGTGTCGATCCTCAGGGCCTCCGCGCCCCGCGGCATCGACATCGTCAGCCACGGGCGCATCTCGTCGTTGATGCCCTCCGGGCTGGTCACGCGGTGCCACACCGCCTCGACGCCGCCGGCCACCGTCGAGCGCTGGACGAAGGTCCACTCGCCGCCGCGCCGGGTCACCCGCGGGACGGTACGGGCTCCCGGGGCTCGAGCCGCTCCTCGTCGTGAGGCTCACGTGAGGGCCGGACCGCTCCGGCGCGCGGCGTCGCCGCCGTCGGCACACGATGGGATGTGCGCTTCTCCACGCGACGGCGTGGGGGCCTCGTCGGGGCCCTGCTCGTCGTCGTCCTCGGGGCGGGGTGCTCGGCGACGCCGCCGGCCACCGCGCCCCCAGCTACTCCGCCGCCCGCCTCGCCCAGCAGCACGGCGGCGCCGTCCACCCCGGCGCCCGACCCCGCCCCGCTGCAGGCCGCCGTGGACGCCGCCGACGCGAGTGTGACCCGGAGCGGGGCCGACGTCGGGATCGCCGTGCTCGACCGCATGACCGGCCTGTCCGCCGCCAACGACGAGGCGGCGCGGGCGTTCAACTCGGCGTCGTTGTCGAAGGTCCTCACGGTCGTGGACCTGCTCGTGCGCGGCGGCGAGGGCGCGGTCACGGTCTCCGAGGACGACCGGGAGCTCGTGCGCGAGGCCCTGGGTCCGAGCGACGACGGCGCCATGAACACCCTGTGGAGCCGCTTCGGCGGGCAGGCGGGCATCACGCGGGTGATCCAGCGCCTCGGTCTGCAGGACACACGGGTGCCCGACGACGCGTCCCAGTGGGGCGAGGTGCAGATCTCCGCGCGCGACATGACCACCGTGCTCCGCTTCGTCCTCGACGGTCTCGCCCCCGCCGACCGCGACCTGGTGACCGGCGCGATGACGGCCGCCCCCGCTGCCGCGGCCGACGGTTTCGACCAGGCCTTCGGGCTGCTCGACCCCGACCGGCGCGGGACCGCCGCGGCCAAGCAGGGCTGGCTGTGCTGCCTGCAGAACAGCATCGACCTGCACTCCGCGGGCACCACGGACACCGACGGCCGCTACGTCGTCGCGATCCTGTCCAACCAGCCCCGTGGCTACCCGGCCGCCCGGCAGGTCCTCGACGACGCCGCGGCGGCCATCCGGGACACGCTCATGACCTGACGGGCTACTTGATCAGCGCCTGCACCTCGCGGAAGGCCGGGTTTGCACTCGAGCCCAGCCACTCGAACACGACCATCTCCGTCGTCACCACCTCGACGCCGTGTTCGCGCATCCGGGCGAGCGCGGCCTCGCGGTTCTCCGGCGCCCGGCTGCCGACCGCGTCCGCCACCACCGCCACGTCCTGCCCCGCGGCTCGCAGGGCGAGCACGGTCTGCAGCACGCACACGTGCGCCTCACAGCCGCACACGACCGCCCGCGGCCGCTCGAGCTGCAGCGACGCCGCGAACGTCGACTTCGTGACGGCGGGTGCGGGCAGCAGCTCCGCGACCTCGTCGACCGTGGGTCCGAGCTTCGCCGGGTCCTGCTCGGTCGTGGTCACCGGCACGTCCAGGCGCGTGGCCGCCCGGACCAGCCGGGCGGCGTTGCGCAGCACCTCCGACGCACCCGCGATCGCCGGCATCAGCCGCTGCTGGAGGTCCACGACGAGGAGGACCGAGGTCTCCGCGGTGAGCGCCGGCACGAGGCCCGACCCTAGATTGCTCGGCATGCACCTGGGTATGTCGGAGCGGGTCGAGCGCTACCGGGAGAGGTTCGCGGCCTTCCTCGCCGACGAGGTCGCGCCGCTCGAGGAGGACCTGGCGCGGGCCGACGTCGGGACGCCGTTCAACCCGCGTCTCGACGAGGCCGGCCGCATGCACCCCGCGGTCTGGGAGGCACGCCGGGAGGCGCAGCGCCGGTCGGCGGCGGCGGGGCTGTACGCGCCGCACGTCGGCCCGGACGCCTTCACGCGACCGGAGATGCAGCACGTGGAGGAGTTCGTCTACCGCCACGCCGGTCTCGGGCTCGGCCTGGCCGCGCTCGCCTGGACCGAGGGGCCGAACGCCGCGATCGAGCACGCGGGGGCCGAGGCCCGCGAGCGCTGGGTGGAGCCGCTCGAGCGCGCCGAGATCACCGCGGCGTTCGCGAACACCGAGCCCAGCGCCGGCACCGACGTCCTGGCCATCACCACCCGCGCCCGCCGCGAGGGCACCGACTGGATCCTCGACGGCCACAAGGCCTGGATCACCAACGCGCACTTCTGCGACGTCATCCAGGTCACCGCCGTCACCGAGCCGGGCGCCGGGACGCGCAGCCTGACCATGTTCCTGGTCGACGCGACCGCGCCCGGCGTCACCCGCGGCCGCGACATCCCGACGATGCTCGACGACGGCCTGACCGGCGAGCTGCACTTCGACGGCGTCCGGATCCCCGCCGAGCACGTCGTGGGGGAGCCCGGCGACGGTTTCGCCCTGGCGATGACGTGGATCAACTGGCGACGGCTCATCCGCGGCGGCATGTGCGCCGGGTGGGGGTCGTGGCTGCTGGAGCGCGCGGTGGACCGGGCCCGCACGCGCACCTCCGGCGGCCGGCCGATCGCCGAGCTGCAGGTGATCGCGCACATGCTCGCCGACATCGACGCGGACGTGTACTCCGCCCGCGCGGCGTCCCTGCAGATCCAGGCCGACCTCGAGGCGCTGCCCGGCGGGCCCTACGCGATCCCGCTGGACCCGGCGGCGCCGCGGCTGCTGAGCCTGATCAAGGTGATCAACGACGAGGGGTTCTTCCGCGTGGCCGACCGCGCGATGCAGATCCACGGCGGGACCGGCCTGCGGCGCGGTTCGCCGGAGGAGAAGCTCTTCCGGGTCGCCCGCAACCTGCGCATCCCCGCCGGGACGGACGAGATCCAGCGCAACGCGATCGCCCGCGGCCTCCTGCGGTGAGTCTGGCCGCCGTCACGGGCCGCTTCCAGCCGGTGCACGCCCAGCACCTCGACCTGTTCGCCCACGCCCTCGCGCGCCACGACGAGCTGGTCGTGGCCGTGACCAACCCGGACGCCCGCGCCCGCCGTCGCGAACCGACCTCGGAGCACCGGCACACCGACGCGGCGAACCCGTTCACGTACTACGAGCGCGCCCGGCTGCTCGCCGCCGCACTCGCCGGTGCCGGGCTCGCGGCGACCGTCGTCCCGTTCGACCTGACCCGCCCCGACGTCTGGCCCGACTACGTCCCGGTCGACGCCCACCACTACGTGCGCGCCTACTCGGCGTGGGAGACCGAGAAGGCCGACCAGCTGCGGGCGGGCGGCTACACCGTCACGGTGCTCGAGGGCGACCCGGCCACGAAGGTGGACGCGACCGACATCCGGGCGCGGTTCGCCGACGGCGCGTGGGTCGACCTGGTGCCGCCCGCGACCGTGCCCCTGCTGCGGGAGCTGCTGGCATGACGGCGGGTGCGCCGGACGACCGGCTGCCGGTGGTGCTCGTCGTGCTCGACGGGCTGGGGGACCGGGCGATCCCCGCGCTCGGCGGCCGCACTCCGGCGGAGGCGGCCCGGACCCCGGTGCTCGACGCGCTGGCCGCCCGCGGCTGCTCGGGCTGGCACCTGCCCTTCGGGTGGGGGAGGGCACCGGCCTCCGAGCTCGCGCACTGGGCGATGTTCGGGTTCGCCGACGTCCCGTTCCCGGGCCGGGCGGTGCTCGAGGGGCTGGGGGCGGGGCTCGACGTCCCGGGCGGGGTCGCGACGACGTTCGCCGCGCTGCGGACCTCGCGGGGCGATGACGACGGGCGGGTCTGGATCACCGGACGCTGCGGGCCCGACGACGCCGACGAGGCGGCGGCCCTCTTCGACGCCCTCCGGCCCGTCGCCGGTGCCCACGGGATCGACCTCACCGAGCTCGGTGGTCGCGGGGAGGCCCTGCTCACGCTGCCGGGGTGCGACGACGGCGCCGTCACCGACTCCGACCCGTCCTTCGAGGACCACCACCCCTGGCTGCGCGTGCGGCCCTGCTCCCCGGGTGCGGCTCCGACGGCGGAGCGGCTCCACGCCTTCCTGCTCGACGCCCGACGGCGACTGGCCGGGCACCGCCTCGACGTCCTGACGACGAAGTGGTCCGGCCGGCGCGACCCGCTGCCGACCTTCGTCGAGCAGACCGGGGTCGCGGGCGCCGCCGTGACGAGCACCCGGCTCTACCGCGGGATCGCCGCCCTGCTCGGGATGGCGTCCCGGCACGTGCCCCCGGTGCCGGACGCCGGGGAGGACCTGGCGGCGCGGCTGGTCGTCGCGCAGGACCTGATCGACGACGGCGCCCGGTTCGTCCACGTGCACACGAAGGCCACCGACGAGGCCGGCCACACCAAGGACCCGCGCGCGAAGCTCGAGGTGCTCGAGGCGGCCGACCCCGGGCTCGCGGGGCTGCTCGACCTCGCCGGTCGGGCCGTCGTCGCGGTCACCGGTGACCACGCCACCCCGTCGGTGGACGGCGTGCTGCACTCCGGCGACCCGACCCCGCTCGTCGTCGCGGGCCCCACCGTCCGGCCGGACCCGGTCGTCGCGTTCGGCGAGGCGCCGGCCGCCGCCGGCTGGTACGGCCGGGTCGCGGCCGCGGAGCTGCTGCCGCTGCTCTTCGGGCACGCGAACCGCCCGGACTTCCTCGGCCACCGGCCCACCCCCCGCCGCACGCTCGCGCTGCCGGACGCGCCGGAGGCGGTCGTCGTCGAGCAGTGAGGACCCAGAGCGGACAAAGCGACCGAAAGTGCCCTGACCAGCGACGATGCGTGCTGTCGGAGCACGCGGTGGGGCACACTCCCACCCATGACGACGACGGCGGCCGAGCGTTCGGCGCCCGCGCCGGCCCCGCCGTCGGGACGGCAGACGCCCTGGATCGTCGCGCTTCTGGTGCTCGTCACCGGCATGTTCATGTCGGTGCTCGACGTCAGCATCGTCAACGTCGCGATCCCCGCGATGCAGAAGGACTTCGGCGTCACCACCGACGACATCCAGTGGGTGTCGACGGCGTACTCGCTCGCGCTGGGCGTGGTCGTGCCGGTGAGCGCGTGGCTGGGGGAGCGGCTCGGGCTCGGCCGGGCCTACGTGTTCTCGCTCGTGGGCTTCGGCCTCGGCTCCGCGCTGTGCGGGCTCGCGTGGGACATCCACTCGATGATCGCGTTCCGCATCCTGCAGGCGATCCCCGGCGGCATCATCCCCGTGGTCGCGCTGTCGATGGTCTACAAGATCGTCCCGCGGGAACGGATCGGCGCCGCGATGGGCCTGTACGGCCTCGGCATCGTGTTCGCGCCCGCCGTCGGGCCCACGCTCGGTGGCTACCTCGTCGAGTACGTCGACTGGCGCCTGATCTTCTTCATCAACGTCCCGATCGGGATCGTGGGGGCGATCGCGGCCGTGGTGTGGCTGCCGATGGAGCGGGGCGCGAAGGGGCGGTCGTTCGACGTCCTGGGCTTCCTCGCGATCGCCTCGGGCCTGTTCGCCCTGCTGCTGGCGCTGTCCGAGGGGCAGTCGTGGGGCTGGACGTCGTACCCGGTCCTGATCCTGCTGGTCTACGGGCTGCTCGCGCTGGCGCTGTTCGTGGTGATCGAGCTCGAGGTGGACGAACCGCTGCTCGACGTGCGTGTGTTCGGCTACTGGGCGTTCACGAACTCGCTGCTGCTGATCGCCGTGCTGTCGATCGGGCTGTTCGGGGTGCTGTTCTTCATCCCGCTCTTCCTGCAGCAGTCCCAGGGACTGGGCGCCTTCGACACCGGGCTGCTGCTGCTCCCGCAGGCCCTGGTGATGGGCGTCCTCATGCCGGTCGCGGGGCGGCTCTACGACCGCATCGGGCCGCGCTGGCCCGCCGTCGTCGGGCTGACGATCCTCGCGATCGGCACGTGGATGCTGCGGGACCTGTCGGTGGACACGTCCTGGAACGAGCTCCGGTGGCTGCTCGTGTTCCGGGCCGTCGGGATGGGCCTCGCGATGATGCCGATCATGACCGGCGGCATCTCCGCCGTCCCGCCCGACCGGGTCTCGGGGGCCAGCGCGTTCAACAACGTCACCCAACGCACGGCCTCGGCGATGGGGCTGGCCGCCCTGACCGCGCTCCTGTCCTCCGAGCAGGCCCAGGACGTCTCGGACACCGGCGCCGCGATGCACATGGCCCCGCGGACGCCGATGCTCGAGCAGTACATGAGCTACTCGCAGGTGCAGGCGCACGCCTTCGTCACCGCGATGGACAACCTGATGATGGTGACCGCGGTCCTGACGGCGGTCGGGGTGCTGCTGGCGTTCCGCCTGCGGTCGGGGCCGGCGCCGGCGTCGTCGGGACCGGCCGTCGTGGAGGCCTGACGAGCGCTCCGGCGACGGCGGCGACGGCGGCGGCCACGAAGGCGCCCGGGAGGGAGACCGCGTCCGCGACCGCACCCAGCACCGGCGCCCCGACGGCCTGCCCGACCGCGATCAGCAGGAACGCCGCTCCCGCACCGACGACCGGTCGGTCGGGGTGGACGCGCATGCCCCACAGCAGCAGGAGGCCGGTCAGCGCGATGTAGACCGCGCCGAACACCGCGCCGGTGACGACGGCGAGGGGCGCGACGTCGGCGGCGAGGCCCAGCAGCGCGGTGGAGGCGGCCAGCAGCACCATCGCCCCGGTCCATGCCCGCGGCAGCCCGAGCCGGGTCGTCAGGTCGCCGGCGAGGGCGCCGAGCAACCCGGCACCGCCGAGGGCGATCCACATGACGATGCCGGTGAGGTCGCCGGAGCCGGTGCTGACGACGTCGCGGCCGAAGGTCCAGACGGCGGCGCTGCTCAGCCCCATCGCGGCGGCGGCGACGAGGAGACGGACGTCGCCCGGCGCGCGGGGGAGGCGGAGGCCGCCCGCCGGTCCGGGTCGGCGGGTGTCGGACCGGGGGAGGACCAGGGCGACCCACAGGGTGACGAGGGCGGCGATCGCCGAGAAGCCGGCCCAGGCCCAGCGCCAGTCGTCGGCGAGCAGCAGGGCGACCGGTCCGGAGACCAGGACGCCGACACCGGTCCCGGCGTTGACGACGGTCTGCATCCGCGGTTCGAGGTGGGCCGGGGCCCGGCGGGCGACCGCCTGCGCGAGCGGCGGCGAGGCCAGGCCCGTGCTCGAGCCGGCGAGGACGACGCCCGCCGTCAGGACCGGCGTGCCGGAGGCCAGCGCGATGACCGCGGTCCCGACGGTGGCCGCCAGGCCGGCCGCGATCGCCACGGGTCGTGCGCCCCACCGCGTCGTGGCGGCGGTGGCGGCGACGACCGCGACGCAGTAGGCGGCGTAGCTCCCGGACGCGATCGCGCCCACCGTGGCCGCCTCGAGGCCGAACTCGGCCCGGAAGCTCGGGACGAACAACCCGTAGGCGAAGCGGGCGAGCCCGTAGCAGACGGCGATCAGGGACATGCCGGCCGCGGCCGTCGCGATCGCGGCTCGGACGTGGGTGGGCTGTCTCATGAGCATGGAGAGTCCGCCTGTCTATACCGATCGGTGTACAAGGCCGACAGTACACCGCTCGGTCTAGTCCTTGTTCAGGACCATCTCGTTGCTACCCTGCGTCGCATGCTCATCATCGCCGGCTACATCACCGTGCCTCCCGAGGATCGGGACCAGGCCGTCGCGACGTTCGCGGACCTGGTGCGGCGCGCGCGGGAGGCGCCCGGATGTCTCGACGTGGCCATCACCGCCGACTCCGTCGACCCGGGTCGGATCAACAACGTCGAGCGCTGGCGGTCGTGGGAGGACGTGGACGCGTGGCGGGCGCAGGCCCGTGCTCCGGAGGTCACCATCCTCACTGACCACGTGCGGATGTACGACGCGTCGAACGAGCGGTCGCCGTTCTGAGCGAGGTTGCTCCGAACGGCTCTTGATCTTCTCGAACACGTGTTCGATGATGGAGGCATGACGGCGGCGGTGTGGTACCTGGACCCGAACGGGTCCTGGCGTCCCCGCGCCGAACGCACCCCGATGCCGCCGTCGGGCGAGCCGGGTGAGCGGTTGGCGCGGCTCCTGCCGCTCCGGCCGCCGGAACCGGAGCCCGACGCC
>NZ_JBBEGN010000021.1:0-83358 GCF_037401875.1 Actinomycetospora aurantiaca
ATCACCACGACAAGGCAGCGGGGGAGCGCCGGTCACCCGCGACAGGGCACTCCGTCAGGGCAGCTCCACGCCCTCCGCGAGGGCCCCAGCGTAGAGATCGCCGTGCTCGGCGATGCGCGCGAGGACGTCCGCGGGGGAGAACACGAGAGTCTCCGGGTCCTCGCACGCCGCCACCTCGGCCCAGGTCAGCGGGGTGGACACGGTCGGTGCGCCGTGAGCGGCCCGCGCCCGCAGCGAGTAGGGCGCCACGGTCGTCTTCGCGATGTTGTTCTGCGACCAGTCGATGAACACCTTGCCCGGCCGGCGGTCCTTCGCCATCACGGCGGTGACCTCGTCCGGGGTCTCGCGGGCCAGCTCCTGGGCGATCGCCCGGGCGTACTCCGAGGTGCGGCCCGGGTCGTCCACCGCCACGGGGGCCGTCATCTGCATGCCCTTGGACCCGCTGGTCTTGACCACCGGCTCCAGCCCGTCGTCGTGCAGGCGGTCCCGTACCCGGAGCGCCACCGCGCAGCACTCGAGCAGACCGGTGCGGGGGCCGGGATCGAGGTCGAACACCAGTTCGTCGGGCGGGAGCCGCACGTCCTCGTCGTCCCCGCCACGGCTCCCGTCGGGAACCCGCCACTGCGGCACGTGCAGCTCGAGCACGGCCAGGTTCGCGAGGTAGACCAGCGTCGCGAGCTCCTCGACGACGACGAACTCCGCGGTCGAGGACCCCTTCGACGACCCGGGGGTCGGGACGACGACCGTCCGCAGCCACGACGGGGCGTTGCGGCCGGCGTTCTTCTCGTAGAACGACTCGGCGTCGATACCGTCCGGGAAGCGGCGCAGGGTCAGCGGCCGGCCCGCGAGGTGGGGGAGGACCGTGTCGGCGACGCGGGCGTAGTAGTCGATCACCGCGTTTTTCGGGGTGCCCGGGTACAGCTCCTTGTCCAGGTTGGACAGCTTCAGCGCCCGCCCGCCGACCGACACCCGCGGCGACTGCACGTCCTTGCGTTCCGACGCCTTCGCCGTGCTCGCAGCCTTCCCGTCGCTGCGCTCGCCCCGGTCGTCGGTCTTCTTCGTGACGAGCCAGTCCTTCGGATCCTCGTTGCGCTTCGGCCGGAAGAACACGAACCGCCCGTCGGCCTTCTCCCCGCGCAGGGTGACCGCGACCTCGTCGTCCTGCCACTTCTCGGTCTCGTAGGTCCCGGAGTCCCAGATCGTCATGCTGCCGCCGCCGTACTCGCCGGCGGGGATCTCGCCGTGGAAGTCGAGGTACTCCACCGGGTGGTCCTCGGTGTGCACCGCGAGCCGCGGAGTCCCGGGGGAGTCCGGGAGCCCCTTGGGCACGGCCCAGCACACCAGGACCCCGCCGCGCTCGAGGCGCACGTCGTAGTGCAGCCGGCGGGCATGGTGCTCCTGGATCACGAACCGCCCGCCCGCGTCGGTGTCGGTCCCGCCGACCTCCCCGAACGGCTCGGGCGTCCGGCCGGGGTCCCGTTTGTCCCGGTACGTCCTCAGCTCGCCCACGGCACCCATCCTGCCTGTGTCCCCGCGGTGAAGGATCCCACTGTCGAGTCCCGTGCCCCGCGCCCGTGACCAGGCATAGTCTCCGGTGCCGTGGCCGAGGCGAGCACTGCGACGGAGATCGGGTCCGCGTCGGCGCACGAGCGGGCGGTGGCCGCGGCCCGGGCGCGACTCGCGGCGCTGCCGGCGGACGCGCCGGTCCGGCTGCACAAGAAGACGTCCAACCTCTTCCGCTTCCGGGACGGCGCCGGCGGGCTCGAGGTCGACGGACTGGACCGGGTCCTGCACGTCGACGCCGAGGCCCGCACGGCCGACGTCGGCGGGATGACGACCTACGAGGACCTGGTCGCGGCGACCCTCCCGCACGGGCTGATGCCGCTGGTGGTCCCGCAGCTGAAGACCATCACCCTCGGCGGCGCCGTCGTCGGGCTCGGCATCGAGGCGACGTCGTTCCGCGACGGGCTGCCCCACGAGTCCGTGCTGGCCGCGGACGTGCTCACCGGGGCCGGGGAGATCGTCCACGCCACCGCGGACAACGAGCACGCCGACCTGCACGCCGGCCTCGCGAACTCCTACGGCACCCTCGGCTACGCCGTGGCGCTGACCATCGAGCTCGCGCCGGTCCGGCCCTTCGTCGCGCTGCGCCACCTCCGCTTCGACGACGCCGCCTCGTTGGCCGAGGCGACCGCCCGCATCACCCGCGAGCGGACCCACGACGGCGAGGCGGTGGACTTCCTCGACGGCACCGTCTTCTCCGCCGGCGAGCAGTACCTGACCCTGGGCCGGTTCGTCGACGAGGCGCCGTACCTGTCGGACTACACCGGGCAAGGCATCTACTACCGCTCGATCCAGCAGCGGAGCACCGACTTCCTCCCGATCGCCGACTACCTCTGGCGCTGGGACACCGACTGGTTCTGGTGCTCGCGCGCGCTCGGGGTGCAGCACCCGTGGGTGCGGCGCGTGTGGCCCTCCCGGTACCGCCGCAGCGACGTCTACCGCCGCCTCGTCGCGCTCGACCGCCGCTACCGCTTCTCGGAGCGGATCCAGACCAGGACGACCGGCGCGACCGGCGTCGAGCCGATCATCCAGGACATCGAGGTGCCGGGGGAGCACCTCGCGGAGTTCCTCGACTTCTTCCACCGCGAGATCGGCATCGCGCCGGTCTGGGTCTGCCCGCTGCAGCTGCGCGGGGACCGCACCTGGCCCCTCTACCCGCTCGAGCCGCACCGGACCTACGTCAACGTCGGCTTCTGGTCCGACGCCCTGCTGCGGCCCGGGATGGCCCGGGACCACCACAACCGGCTCATCGAGCGGAAGCTCATGGAGCTCGACGGCCACAAGTCGCTGTACTCGACGGCGAGCTACACCCGCGAGGAGTTCGACGCGCTCTACGGCGGCGAGGGATACCGCCGCCTCAAGGAGCGCTACGACCCCGCCCACCGTCTGCCGGATCTCTACACCAAATGCGTCGTGAACTCATAGGAGGAGCCATGAAGGGCGCAGCAGTCGCGGACCTCTTCCGTCCGGTGCTCGGGGCCGACGCCCCGATCACGGTCCGCGCCTACGACGGCAGCGTCTCGACCCCGGCCCGCGGCGGTTCCGTCGCGACGGTGGACGTCCGGAGCGAGACCGCCCTCGCCTACCTCGCGCAGTCGCCGAACACCCTCGGCCTCGCCCGGTCCTTCGTGTCGGGCCACCTGGACGTCGACGGCGATCTCTACACCGCCCTCACCGCGATGAGCGAGCTGACCATCTCCGACGTGCCGCCGCGCACCCTCGCCGAGATGGCGCTGCGCCTCGCCCCGGTGCGGCTGCGCCACCGTCACCTCGCGCCGCCGGCCGAGGAGCACCGCCAGACCGGGTTCATGCACTCGAAGTCGCGCGACGCCGACGCGATCGCGCACCACTACGACGTCTCGAACCGCTTCTACGAGCTGGTGCTCGGCCCGTCGATGGCCTACACCTGCGCCGCCTACCCGGAGGAGACCTCCTCGCTCGAGGAGGCCCAGTACACCAAGCACGCCCTGGTCGCGGACAAGCTCGCATTGAAGCCCGGCATGCGCCTGCTCGACGTCGGGTGCGGCTGGGGACAGATGTCGATGCACGCCGCGGAGCACCACGGGGTCCAGGCGCTCGGCGTCACGCTCTCGCGCGACCAGGCCCTGTGGGCCCAGAAGGAGGTCGCCCGGCGCGGGCTGTCCGACCTCGTCGAGATCCGGCACGGCGACTACCGCGACGTCGCCGAGACCGAGTTCGACGCCGTGGCCTCGATCGGCCTGACCGAGCACATCGGACGGGCGCAGCTGCGGAGCTACTTCTCGTTCCTGTACTCGAAGCTGCGCACGGGCGGACGCCTGCTCAACCACTGCATCACCCGGCCCGACGCCCACCACCGCGCGCACGCCGACCCGTTCATCGACCGGTACGTCTTCCCCGACGGCGAGCTCCTCCCGATCGGGCACCTCGTCACGCGGATGAACGGGGCCGGGTTCGAGATCCGGCACGAGGAGAACCTGCGCGAGCACTACTCGAAGACCCTCAAGGCCTGGAGCGCCAACCTCGACGCGCACTGGGACGAGTGCGTCGCCGAGGCGGGGGAGGGCCGGGCCCGGGTGTGGAAGCTCTACATGCCCGCGTGCGCGGTCGGGTTCGACCTGAACAACATCCAGCTCCACCAGGTCCTGGGCGTCAAGCTCGACGACATGGGTCGCTCCGGCTTCCCGCTGCGTCCCGCCTACTGACCCCGGAACCGGCGGGCCGCCTCGGCCATCCGGGCGTCCTCGGCGTCGAGCACGCCCTGCCGGGCCCCGGGGTCGGCGACCCGCATCGGCCCCCCGCCCGCGTCGCCGCCCCGCGCCTCGGACGTCGCCCAGAGCACGTGCGCGTCCGCGGCGTCCAGGAGCCGGTCGAGCACCACGTCGCCGGTGCGCGGTGCGGCGTGCCAGTCGATCCCGTCGGCCGGCGCGCTCGGCCGGGGGACCGGGGGCACCGCCGGCTCGGGCGTCCCGTGTCGACCGGCCGCGCGACGGGGGCCCCGCGACCCGCCCCGGCGCCGCGGCCGGTCGTCCGGCTCCTCGACGGCCGGCGGCCCGTCGCGCTCGACGATCAGCTGGCGCAGCCGCGTCAGCGCCCGGTGCTGGGCGACGCGCACCGCCCCCGCCGTCGAGCCGACCGCCTCGGCCGTCTCCTCCGCGGAGAGCCCGACGACGACGCGCAGCCGCAGCACCTCGCGCTGCTTCTCCGGCAGTTCCGCGAGCAGGGCGGCCATCTCCACGGAGTCGGACAGGTTGACGGCGTGCTGCTCCGGCCCGTCGTGGACGTCCTGTTCCTCGGGCAGCTCGTCGACGGGATCCGAGCGGTCGCGTCCGGCCGACCGGTGCGCGTCGACGACCTTGTGCTGCGCGATGCCGTAGACGAACGCCAGGAAGGGGCGGCCCTGGTCCTGGTAGCTGGGCAGGGCGCGCAGCACCGCCAGGCAGACCTCCTGGGCGACGTCGTCCGGGGACGCGTTCACGCGGTCGTACCCGCCGAGCCGGCTGCGGCAGTAGCGCACCACCAGGGGCCGCAGGATGCGCAGCAGGGTGTCCATGGCCCCGCGCTCGCCGGTCAGGGCCGAGGCGACCAGGCGGTCCAGCTCACGGGGGTCGTCGCCGACCCGGTCGCCGCTCACCGGGCGTCCGCGGCCGCGGTGACCGCCGCCCACTGCCGCACCGCCGCGTCCAGGCACCGGGTGAACTCCTGCGGGGGCAGACCCAGCTCCGGCGCCGCGTCGACGGCGGGGACGTCGAGCCAGCGCAGCACCGCGAGGTCGCGGGCGAGCGGGTCCAGGTGCGCCAGCGCGCGCAGGGGACGCGCCGCGGGGACCGCCAGGAGCCGCCACGGGTCGGGGTGGCGCCACGTCGGGTCGAGGCCGCGCGCGGCGAGCACGGCGCGCGGCGGGGGAGGAGCGGCCGGCCGGGGCCGGTGCGTGCCCGGCGTCGCGTGGCCGCCGACGCTGCGCGCGGTGCGCACGAGCAGGAGGGTGAGCTCCAGCGCGCGCACGTCCTCACCGGCCGTCGCCAGGTGCGGCCACCGGTCGTGCAGGGCCGCCCGGGTCAGGAGGAAGACGTCGTGCGCGCCGGCTCCGTAGGCGTGCCCGAGGATCGCCGCCCGCGGCTGGAGGAGCGCGTCGTGCCGGTCGAGGAAGGGGGCGAGCTCGCGGGCGTCGCGGCCGTGCCCGCGGGACGCGGGTCCGGGCGTCACGGGGTGCTCCAGCGCGCGCCCGGCGCCGCCGCCCCCGCGTCCCGCTGTTCCACTCGCGTGCCCACCCGTGCCCCGAACCCCCCTCGATGATCATCCGGACGACCGGCCGCTGCTGGACCGGCGCCCCCGTCGATCACCCCACGTCGCGAGACGGGCCCCGATCGGTGACCCCGGACCGGTCTCGCCTCCACGCCGTCGTGTGATGACACCGTGACCGATGGCGACGCGCCGACGGAAGGTCCCGTCGGCCGACGGCGCCTCGCGTCGCCTCAGTGGCAGGCCCGGCGACCCGCCGGGGCCCGTGGCGCACCACCACCGGTCGCCCTGCGGCGACGAACGGCACCAGTGGTCGGCCGCGGCAGGACGATCACGGCCCGGACGGACTGATGCACTAGCCCATATGGTCGAGTCGCCTTAGTACCGAAGACGTATCGCATCGGCGTGTCGGTGGTCTGCGTGCCGGGTTTCGCACCCCTCGTGCGGCTCGGGCTGCGCCCGGCGCCGTCGGGCAGGCATGATCATCGCCATGACCCCGGCACGACGACGGCCGTCCGGCCCCGTCACGGTGCTGCTCGCGGTGGGGGGAGTGCTGCTGGTGGCGGCCGTGGTCCTCGGTCTGCTCGACGCGCGTGCGTCCGCCCGGGCCGACGACCGCGCGGACGCGGTCGGCGTCGCCCGCGCGCACCTGGTCGACCTCGGCGCGGCGTCGTCGGACCCGGCGGCGCAGGCACGCGCCGCGGGGTCCGCGACCGGCCCGTGGCGGGACCGGGTCGCGGCCCGCCCGTCGGTGCCGACCTCGACCGTGGTGCGAGCGGTCGGGCTCGAGTCGCTCGAGGACGACGACGCCCGGGTCCTCGCCGTCGGGCTGGTCGCCGGCGGGACGGTGCCGCGGTCGTTCCGGGCCGCGGTCACGCTGACCCGCGTCGACGGACGATGGCTGGTGGCCGACGTGACCGAGGTGCCGTGACCCGCCCGCGCCTCGTCGTCGGGGTCCTCGGCGGGGTCGTGCTCGTGCTCGCCGTCGTCGTCGGCCTGCTCGTGCGCTCGGTGTCGACGGGCGCGCGCACCGAGGACGGCGCCGCGTCGGCGGTGGCCGCGGCGACCACCCTCGCCCCGGTGCTCCTCACCTACGACTGGCGCACGCTGGACGCCGACACCGCCCGCATCGACTCCGCCACCACCGGGCCCTTCGCCGACCAGAACCGGGCGATCGTGGCCAGCCTGGTGGTTCCCGCGGCGACCGAGGGACGGATCGGCTCGACGGCCGCCGTCCAGCGGGTCGCGGTCGTCTCCGCGGTCCCGGACCGCGTTGAGACCCTGGTGTTCTACACCCAGACCACCACACGCGACGGCGGCCCGGGGGAGACCGCCGCCCGCGCGGCGCGGGTGGTGCTGGAGCCCGGTCCCGACGACCGGTGGCTGATCGCCGGGTTCGACGCCCTGTAGCGCCTCACTCGCGGCCGGAGGAGATCCAGTCGTCGGTGGCGAAGGAGAAGTTCCGGCCGCCCTGCACCAGGCCGGCCGCCGCGTCCAGGCGCGCCTTCTGGTCCGGCGAGAGCCGCAGCGACACCGCGCCCGCGTTCTCGACGACGCGGTGCGCGGACCGGGTGCCGGGGATCGGCACCGTCGGCACGCCGTAGGCGGCGCCCTGGGCGTAGACCCAGGCCAGGGCGACCTGCGCCGCCGTCGCGTCCAGCTCGGCCGCCACCTCGCGGACGACGTCGACCACCGTCTGGTTCGCGTCGAAGTGCTCGGCGAACCGCGGCTGCTTGCTCAGCATGGTCTGCGCGACGCGGTCCGCGGTGACCGTGCCGGTGAGGAAGCCGCGGCCCAGCGGGCTGTAGGGCACGAGGCCGACGCCGAGTTCCGCCGCCCTCGGCACCACGTGGGCCTCGATGTCGCGCGACCAGATGCTCCACTCGCTCTGCACCGCGGCGATCGGGTGCACCGCCGCGGCCTCGGCGAGCTCGGTCGCGGTCACCTCGGAGAGCCCGAGGTGGCGGACCTTGCCCTCGGCGACCAGCTCGGCCATCGCCGCGACCGTCTCGGTGATCGGCACGTCGAGCTGGCGGCGGTGCATGTAGTACAGGTCGATGGTGTCGATCCCGAGCCGCCGCAGCGAGTTCTCGCAGGCCTGCCGCACGTAGTCGCGGTCGCCGCGGGTCGGCGTGACCCCGGAGCCGACCTGCCCGGTGATGCCGAACTTCGTGGCCAGCGCGACCTCGTCGCGCCGGTCGGCCAGGACCCGGGCGATCAGTTCCTCGTTGGTGCCGGACGGGCCGGTCGTGCCCTCGCGGGGCGTGCCGTAGACGTCGGCCGTGTCGAGGAAGGTGACGCCGGCGTCGAGGGCCGCGTGCAGCGTCCGGACGCCGTCGTCCGGGTCGGTGGCGCCGTAGACGTCGGAGAGTGCCATCCCGCCGAACCCGAGGGCACTGACGTGGAGGCCGTCGCCGAGCAAGGTCGTCGGAAGGCTCATGGTGAGCACGCTAGGAGTTCGAGCGCGCTCGAACGCAAGTCGCTCGTCGTCCCGTCGATCCGATAATCGACATTATGTCAGATCAAACGAGGAGACCCCGACCTACGCCGAGGCCCCGGTCCCCTACAGCTCCGCGCGCCGGGAGGCGATCGTCGTCGCGACGTCCCGGATCTTGACGTTCAGGTCCTGGCTGGCCCGGCGCAGGATGTCGAACGCGCCGTCGGCGTCGACACCGCGCCGCTCCATGAGGATGCCCTTGGCCTGACCGATGACGTCGCGCGAGTGCAGCGCCTCGGTGAGCTGGACGGTCTCGAGCCGGCTGGCCGCCACGTCCTGCGCGGCCTGCAGCGCCACGGACGCGTGCGCGGCCAGCAGGAGCATGACGTCCTGATCGACGTCGGCGAGGTGGTCGGCGGAGCGGAAGTAGTAGTTCAGGGCGCCCAGGCGCGGCGGTTGCCCCTCGGGGAACATCCCCGCCGCGACGACCGCCGTCAGGCCGAGCCGTGCGACCCGCGGGCCGAAGCGCGGGTACCGGGGGTCGTGCGCGAGGTCGCGCGAGTACGTGATGCCGGAGCTCGACGTCGCCGTGGCCTCCACGCACGGACCCTCGCTGGTGTCGTACTGGATGTGGTCCGCCTCGGTGGCGAGCGGGTCGGTCTCCACCGGGGTGTGGAAGCTCCCGTCCGGCTCCCGCAGCGTCACCGAGACCATGGCCGCGCCCGGGGCGAGCTCGCGGGCCCGCTCGACGACCCGCTCCACGACCCCGAGGACACCGGCTTCGGGGGCCACGGAGAACAGGTCGCGCGCGAGCGTGAAGAACTGGTCGCCGAGCGGCCCCAGCTCATCGGAGACCGCCTCCCCGAGCACCCCCGCTCCTCCCCCGGCACCGTCGACGTCGCGCACGAACCGTTGCCTGGCCGCCTGCCACTCCCGCTCGGTCGCCATGGGGAGATACCTACCCGAACGGCCGGTGCGACGCACGGCTGCGCGGCACCGCACCCGCGTCGCGAATCGTGCGTTAGCCGCCCGGTCGGGTCGGGTACATGGCGCAGGCATCGGTTCGATCGCCCGGGCGGGGAGTCGGTGCAGGTCCTGACGGTGCAGACGTGGCAGCCGCCAGGACCGACCCATGGAACACGGTCAGGACGGACGGGACGGCGTGGAGCCGTCCTGGTCGGTCACGTACCAGCGCGCGATGTCGACGAGCTTGACGTTCATGTCCTGCGAGGCCTCGACCAGCCGGCGGAAGGCCGTCGTGTCGTCGATGCCGTAGCGGTTCATCAGGATGCCCTTGGCCTGGCCGATGACGTCGCGGCTGGAGACGGCGTCGCGCAGCTGCACGATCCGCCGTCCGCCCTCGACCACGATCGCCGCCTGCTGTGCGAACAGCAGGGCCGAGGCGCGGTCGCGGTCGGCGAACGTCGGGATGCCCGGCTGGTACGCCGCGACCGTGCCGGCGGCCGCTCCCCCCACCTCGATCGGGACCGCGAGGACGCTGCAGTAGCCGGCCCGCTCCAGGGCGCCCTCCCACGCGTCGCGGGTCGAGTTCGACAGCCCGTCGTACTCCTGCGGGCTCATCGTCGCCGCCGCCCGCACGGTCGGTCCGCGGCCGACCTTTGCCTCGAGCGCCGCGAGTTCCTGGACGGTCGGGGTGCTCCCGGCGCGGACCGTCCGACCGCGGTCGACGTACAGGGTCACGGCCACCCCGTGGCCGGACAGCAGCCCGGTGGCGGCCCGGACGAGTCCGGCGGCGATCTGGTCGATGGTGGAGGGCTCGTCGTGGATGATCGCGAGCAGCTCTCGGGCCAGACGCGCGGACGAGTCGATGAGATCCCTCGAATGCACCTGGTTTCCTCAGCGGGGACGACACGGCGACGTGCCTGCCTCACGACTGAACCAGGGACGACGACCTTAACCGGTGGCGACTCCCACCTGCTCGACCGGCCCGCGCGACGTGCCGCACGTCATGGATGGCGACGCGCGGACAGTGCGAGGGCGTCGCGCGGGGCGTGGCCGGCGGCATCGTTGTCGAAGAACACCCAGACGTCCCGGCCCCGCCGCGCCGGGTCGTCCGGAGCGACCGTGTGCGGCGAGACCGGGGACTCCCCCGCGGCCCAGGCCCGCACCCGGGTCGCCCAGGTCTCCAGGGCCGGCTCCCCGTAGCCGCTGCGGTAGAGCTCGGTGTCGCCGTGCAGGCGCACGTACACCGGGTCGGCGGTGACGTCGTCGAGCATCGGGAACTCGCCGGCCCCGTCGGACACCACCAGCGACACGTCCTGGTCCCGCAGCAGGCGCACGACGTCGGGATCGCGGAAGCTCGGGTGCCGCACCTCCAGGGCGTGGCGCAGCGGCCGGTCGGCGTCGGCGACGACGCACGGGTCCGGCACCCGCTCCGCGTACGGGGCGGCGAGCGCCGCGGCCCGGCCGGTGCTGCGCGGCAGCGCGGCCAGGAACTCCCCGATCCGCGCGGCGTCCCACCCGAGGTTCGGCGGCAGCTGCCAGAGGATCGGTCCGAGCTTCTCCCCCAGCGCCAGCGGCCCGGAGGCCAGGAACCGCCCGAGGGCCTCTTCGACCCCGCGCAGCTTCTTCATGTGCGTGATGTACCGGCTGCCCTTGACCGCGAAGCGGAAGTCCTCCCCCGTCTCCGCGGCCCACCGGCGGAACGACGACGCCCGCTGCAGCGAGTAGAAGGTGCCGTTGACCTCGGCCGCGTCGAGGCGGGTCGCCAGGTACTCCAGGCGCCGCCGCTTCGCGAGCCCGTCCGGGTAGAACACGCCCTGCCAGTGGTCGTAGGTCCACCCGGAGGTCCCCACGCGCACCCGACCGACGTCCGTCACGACACCGTCTTCCCGACGACGGGTCGCGGCTACCGTCGGGCGGGTGGGTGCGATCGGGTCGGTGAACGTCGGGCGGATACGGGCGATCGAGGCCAAGACAGGCCGGTCCGGGATCGACAAGCGGCCGGTCGACGGGCCGGTCGCGGTCGGGGTGCCCGGCGCGGGCGCCAGCGGCTTCGCCGGCGACCCGATCTCCGACGTCGACCACCACGGCGGACCGGACCAGGCGGTGTACGCCTACGCCCGCGAGGACCTGGACGCCTGGGAGCCGACCCTCGGGCCGCTGCGCGACGGGGTGTTCGGCGAGAACCTCACCACCCGCGGGGTCAACGTGACCGGGGCGCGGATCGGCGAGCGCTGGCGGATCGGGAGCACGCTGGTCCTGCAGGTGACGGTCCCCCGCATCCCGTGCCGGACCTTCGCGGCCTGGCTGGAGCGCGCGGGGTGGGTCAAGGAGTTCACCGCGGCGGCCGTGCCGGGCGCCTACCTGCGGGTCGTGACGCCCGGCGAGGTCCGGGCGGGCGACCCGGTCGTCGTCGAGCGCCCCGACCACGACGTGACGATCGGACTCGCGTTCCGCGCCGTCATGACGGCCCCCGAGCTCCTCCCCGACCTGCTCCCGGCGCTCGGCGCCCTGCCCGACGACGTCCGGGAGCGCGTCCTGCGCCGGATCCGGTGACCGGGTCAGCGTGGCTGGAGGCCCACCAACAGGTCGGCGGGTACGACGGTGACGGGGAACGGGCGACGGACCGCTAGCGGCTCCTCCCCCGCGGCCTCGCCGGCCGGCCGGTACGTCCCGTCGTCGTCGAGCTCCAGCACCTCGATGCGGCCGGGCCCGGTCGGGTCGAGGAGCCAGTACGACGGCACCCCGAGACGCTCGTAGTGGGCGCGCTTCGTGTTGCGGTCGTACAACCGGGTGCTGCGGGACGCCACCTCGGCCGCCAGGACCGGGGCGACGGGGAGGTTCGCGAGGGTCAGGTCTGCGTAGCGGGCGACCAGGACGTCCGGCTCGACGTCGTCGTGCCGGCTCGTCCGCACTCCGAACGGTGCCGCCAGGACCCTCAGGTCGGGCGGGCAGGCCGCCCGGAGCAGCACGTACAGGCTCAGGGCCATCTCCTGGTGCGCCCAGCCCGGAGCAGGGCTCACGTGGAGCATCCCGTCGATGAGCTCACGACGACACCCGTCGTCGGGCATCGCGTCGAGATCGTCGACGGTGTAGGCCTCGCCCGCGACCAGCTCGGTCATACCGGTCATGCTGCTCCTCGGCGACGTCGGACACCAGCGCAGCATGATCGGCCGGGGCGGCCCGTGGGTGCGGTTCGGCGCTACTCCCCCGGCTTGTGAATGTCGACCGTGACGTTCATGCCCGGGATGAGGTCGGCCCCCTGCATGTCGGTGATCCCGACGCGCACCGGGATGACCTGGGTGACCTTCTGGAAGTTCCCGCCGGAGTTCGACTGCGGGAAGGGCGAGAACACCGCGGCCGCCCCGCCCTGGATCTGGTCGACGTAGCCGCGGAAGGTCCGGCCCGGGTAGGCGTCGACGGCGAAGTCGACCGGGCGGCCCACCTGGACGTCGTCGATGTCGGTCTCGTCGACCCTCGCGGTCACGTAGACGTCGGACGGGTCGTAGGCGATCGCCAGCTGGGTGCCCGCGGTGAGGTAGGCGCCCTCCGCGGTGTTCGTGGTGGCGACGGTCGAGTCGGCGGGCGCCCGGATCGGGAGCTGGGGCTGCACGTACGCGCCCTGCAGCTCGACCCGGCCGAGCACCTGGTCCTTGCGCACCACGGAGCCGACCGCGACGTCCCAGCCGGTCAGCGTCCCGCTCGCCGGCGCCACGATCGGGATCTGCGTGCCGTCGACCTGCGCGTTGTCGGTGGAGACGAACCGGCTCGCGTCGAGGAAGTACGAGACGGTGAACCCGATCGCAGCGAGGACTGCCAGCACGACGATCACCGCGAGGGCGATCTTCGTCGACCGCTTGAGCGGCCGGCGACCCTTCTTCGGCTCCTCGGTGCCGGTGGCCGGGGTGGCGGTGTCGTCCGTCGACGTGTCGGCGGTCTCCTGCGGGGTGCTCACGACGGTCCTCCACCGATGACGACCTGCTGGCCCTCGGCGAGCCCGCCGAGGATTTCGGTGCGGTCGGCCCCGGCGAGACCGGTGGTCACCGGCGTCGAGGTCTGGCGACCGTCGGACTCCAGCACGGTCGCGACCGTCCGGCTCCCCTCGCGGCGCAGCGCGGAGTTCGGTACCGACAGCTTGTCCGACGTCGCCGTCACCACCGTCGCCCGGGCCGACTGCCCGTCGCGGATGCGCGGGTCGGTGTCGGTCAGCGCCATCGTCACGTAGTACTCGATGCTCCCGCCGAGCGCCGTGCCGGAGGGCGCGACGGCCAGGACGGTGCCGGCGAAGGAGCGCTCGGGGATCGCGTCGAGCGAGACCACGGTCGACTGCTGCGGGACGATCTTCGCGGCGTCGACCTCCTGGAACGGGGCCACGACCTGGAACTCTGCCACGTTCTGCAGCACCAGGAACTGCGTGCCGCCCGGCCGGGTGGGCGACGCCGCGGCGCCCGCCGCCCCGGCCGCGGCGCCGGCGGCCTGCGCGGCGCCCGGGATCGTCGCGTCCGAGCCGGGGGCCAGCGCCGAGGTGCCGGTGCTCGGCGAGAGGTACTCCCCCTCCGCGCCGTTGAGCGCGGAGACGGTCCCGGCCGCGGGCGCCCGCAGCGTGGTGTTCTCGACGTTGCGCCGGGCGATCTCGACCTGGGTCCGGGCGTTGTCGACGGCGGCCGCCGCGGCGTCGAGGCTGTTCGGGCGCGACGCGCTCGCCGAGTCCAGGCCGTTCTGCGCGCTGACCTGCCCCTGCCGGGCGCTGGCGACCTGCAGCTTGCCCGCGGCGGCGTCGACGTCGCGCTTCTGCTTCGCCTGGACCAGCGCCTGCTGGGCCTGCTGCACTCCCTGCTGGGCCTGGAGCACCGCGTACTGCGCGACGGTGATCGACTGGCAGGGCGCGGCGGGCGCGGCCGCGTAGGGCCCGACGCAGCCGCTCTGGGCCGCCGCGGCCTGGGCCTGGGCCTGCGCCAGGCCCGCCTCCGCCTGCGGCACCGCGGCGCGCGCGGCCGCGATGGCCTGGTCGTCGGCCCGCAGGGTGGCGTCGACCTGGCGCTGGGTGGCGGAGACGACCGAGGCGGCCGCGTTCAGCGAGTCCTGCGCGCCGCCGACCTGGGTGCCGTCCTTGGTCTGGCGGTACTGCGCCTCCTGCCCCGCGAGACCCGCCTGGGCCTGCTTGAGGGCCTGCCGTGCCTGGAAGTCGTCGATGGTCGCCAGGACCTCCCCGGGCTCCACCCGGTCGCCCACCTTCACCCGCACCGACGTGAGCTGACCCGCCGTCGCGAACCCGAGGTTGGTCGCGCCGAGGGCGGAGACCGAGCCGCTCGAGTCGACGCCCGAGGAGACCGAGGCCCGCTCGACGCGGACGGTCTGGGGTGGGGCGTTCTCCCCGGAGCCGCCGCACGCGGCCAGGGAGAGGGCCGCCACCACGGTCAGGGCGGGGAGCACCGTCCGTCGGATCACGAACCGTCAAACGGAGGAGATCGACATGGGATACGACTCCCGCTTCGAGAGTCACCTCACCGTGGCCTCACCATGGCCTCACCGATAGCCGCGGCGCACCACGCGCTCCAGGATGCCCAGCGTGCCCTTCAGCGCCTGCTCGGAGATGACCGGGAAGATCCCGCGCGCCCGCCACTCGTCGGAGATCGCCGACCAGTCGTAGGTGGAGGTCACGACGGTGGCCCCGTCCTCCTGCGGCTCCAGCCGGTAGCCGTACACGTGGCCGATCGGCGGGCGGACCGTCCCCTCGATGGTCCAGGCGATCTCGCGGTCGGGCTCGAGGGCGGCGATCACGACGGTGACGTCGTAGCGACCGAGCGGGACGTCGCCGAGGGCCTCCCGGTCCATGTGCACCACGAACCGGTCGCCGGCCGCGGTCACCCGCTCCCCCGTCGCGTCCATCAGCATCCCGGAGCTGTCGATCGCGACGTGCCCGACCGGGTCGGTGAGCACGGCGAAGATGTCCGCGGCCGGAGCGGGGATCGTGCGAGAGACCTCGATGCGGTCGGTCATGTGCCGATCATGCGCCACGCGTCCAGCGCGTCCGGGCCCAGCTCCCCGCGCGGACCGGTCGCATCAGCGAGCCCCACGCACCGTTCCCCCAGGAACACCCCGAGGCCGTACGTCACCGTGTTCCGGGCCACGGCCAGCACCGCCACACCGATCTCGTACTCGGCCGGGTAGCCGACCTCGGCCACGTACTGCACCCGGTACGACGACGGGGCGATCTCCGGCGGCGGCCCGCCCCACCCCGGCGTGAGGAGCTCGTCGTGCAGGGCGGCCACGCCGTCGGCGTACCAGCCGACCAGCGCCACGTTGTTCACGTGCCGGTTGGTGTCGATGTCGCCGACCCGCGCCCGCAGGCTCGTCGCGAAGGGGTAGGCGGACCGCTCGCGGCGTTCCGGGCCGGGCCGGTAGGAGGGCGAGGCGTCCGGCTCGTCGAGCACGAGCCCGGCGAGGTCGGTACGCAGCGCGTCCGGCAGGTGCGCGGGGCCCGCCTCGGTGGCGAACACGGTGACGGTGTCGCCCAGCGCGACGCACCGGTCCTCGCAGAACACGCCGTACCCGTAGGTGAACGAGGACCCGCCGACGCGCCGGATGCCGACGCCGATGCGGTACTTGCCGTCGAACGGCATCGCGTCGAGCCGCTCGACACCCTGGCTCGCGAGCAGGACGCGGAAGGCGCCGAACTCCCCGTCCTCGACCAGCCGCCGGAACGACGGCAGCTGCATCCCCACCCGGGCGTCCTCGAACCAGCGCACGACACCCGTGGCGGTGATCGCGCCGTCCGGTCCGAGGTCGGAGTACCGCGGGGTCACGTCGCGCAGCACCGGGTAGGCCGCGGGGTGGGTCAGGGCTGCGGGGACCGGTCCGGACATACGACCATCGTGGCCGGGCGGGCCGGATCGGCGCCCCCGGGTCCGGCGTCCGTCACAGCGGGGCCGGTCACACGTCACGCATCGGTGTACTCGCCGTGGCGTCGCCACCAGACGTAGGGCTCGGACTGCGGCCGCCCGGCCGGGGTGTCCTCCCACGTCTCCTGCCGCCCGTAGGGCACCAGGTCGAGGAACGTCCACGTGCTCCCCAGCGCCTCGACCCCCCGTCCCGTGGTGGAGTACGTCCGCAGCACGCGGTCGCCGTCGCGCAGGAGGACGTCCAGCTGGAACCCGTGCACGCCGGTGGCCGCCGCGAACGACCCGGGGTCGGAGTACCACGGGATGCGCTGCCAGCCCATCCGCGCCCGGAAGGCCTCGATCTCGTCGACCGGGGCCCGGGAGGACAGCGCGAACGTCACGCCGCGCGCCTCGAGGTGGTCGAGGTGGCCGACGTTGTCGGTGAACAGGCAGCAGCCCTCGCACGGGTCGTCGTCGGACGGGCGGAGCATGTGGTGGTAGACGATCAGCTGCGGCCGGCCGTCGAAGAGGTCGGCGAGCGTGCACTCCCCTCCCCCGATCGCGGTGAACGGCAGCCGCGGGTCCACCTCGACGGCGGGGAGCCGTCGGCGGGCCGCGGCGAGCGCGTCGCGGGCCCGCATCTCGGCCTTCTCGCGCTCGCGGAACTCCGCGATCGCCAGGTCCCAGCGCTCCGGTGTCACGACGTCCATACCGAGTGATCCTAAAAGCGAACTCTCAAGCGGTCAATCCACCCGGACCACCCCGCCCGAGGCCGCCACGAAGAAGCCGCGGAGGACCACGTCGTGCTCCGCGCATGTCCGGGTCAGGGCGTCGGCCCAGTCGCGGTCGGCCGGGTGGACGGTGGCCGGCCCGAAGCGCTCCAGGACGAGGACCACCGAGCCCGGGCCGGACGCCGTCGCCAACCGGGGCACGAACCCCGCGAGGACGGTGCCGATGCCCTCGACGACGTCGTCGGGCAGGTAGGGCACGTCCTCGACCGGCACCACCAGCGGCGCCTGGCGCCGGTCGCCGTCGACCGGGAGCAGCCAGAGCGTCCGGTCCTGGCGGGCGGAGCCCACGAGGGACTCCACGCGGTCGAGCACGTCGTCGTCGGTGAGCAGCGGCGGGAGGTCCGGCGCCGGGGGCATCAGATCGGTCATGACGACGAGGGTGACCGGCCGCCCGTCGTCGTGGTGGCGCTTCCGCGCAACCGGGTCGGCTGATTCACTGCCCGGTCGTGCCCGACGACGAGACTCCGCTCCCGACCCACGCCGACGAGCCGCACGTCCAGCAGAACGAGAACCGCCTGAACCGGCTGCGCGCGGGCGTGCTCGGCGCGAACGACGGCATCGTGTCGGTCGCCGGCATCGTCGTCGGGGTCGCCGGGGCGACGATCGAGTCCGGCCCGGTCCTGACGGCGGGCGTCGCCGGCCTGGTCGCGGGCGCGGTCTCGATGGCGCTCGGCGAGTACGTGTCCGTGTCCAGCCAGCGGGACGCGGAGCGCTCCATGCTCGCGAAGGAGCGACGGGAGCTCGCCGAGGACCCGCAGGACGAGCTCGAGGAGCTCGCCGCGATCTACGAGGCCAAGGGGCTCCGGCCGGAGACCGCCCGGCAGGTGGCCCGCGAGCTGAGCGAGCACGACGCGTTCGCCGCCCACGTCGAGGCCGAGCTCAAGATCGACCCGGACGACCTCACCAGCCCCACGCAGGCGGCGCTCACCTCCGCGGCCGCCTTCGTCCTCGGCGGCCTGCTCCCCCTGCTCGCGATCGTCCTGCCGCCCACGACGTGGCGGGTGCCGGTCTGCGTCGTCGTCGTGCTCGTCGCGCTCGGGATCGCCGGGTACGTCTCGGCGAACCTGGGTGGGGCGTCGACGCGCAAGGCGGTGGTGCGGGTGGTGATCGGCGGCGGGCTCGGGCTGGCCGTCACCTACGGCATCGGCATGCTGCTCGGGACGACG
Organism: Actinomycetospora aurantiaca; assembly: GCF_037401875.1. Classification (NCBI taxonomy): domain Bacteria; kingdom Bacillati; phylum Actinomycetota; class Actinomycetes; order Pseudonocardiales; family Pseudonocardiaceae; genus Actinomycetospora; species Actinomycetospora aurantiaca. Next base: position 18,023 of record NZ_JBBEGN010000021.1, read on the forward strand.
GTCGGCTGAGTCAGCACCCGCCGGGTGTGCTCGTCGGCCGGCACGAACGACTCGATCGACAGCTCGTCGAGGGTGACGTCGAACGCGGCCCCGAAGTGCGTGATCGTCGAGAAGAACCGCAGGTCGCCGTGGTCGGGGTGCCCGAGGTGCAGCGGGAGCATGAGCTGCGCCGCCCGGTCGTGCACCCGCACCGTCCTGCCGTCGCCGACCCAGGGCCCGACCTCGGAGCGCAGCGCGACCAGCCGCGGGTCGCCGGTGAGGTCGACCAGCCGGTCGAGGCGGTGGAGCAGGTGCGCCGACCACTCGTCGCGGTTGCGGACGTCGAGCACCTCCGGGTGCAGCGCCAAACGGTAGATGTTCAGCGGGGGCGTGAGCCAGGTGTCGTCCACGCCGGCCAGCAGGAGCCGCACCGCGCGGTTGGCGAGGACGACGTCGCCACGGCGGTCCACGACGAGGGCCGGGTAGGGCTCGTGCCCCGCCAACAGGTGCTGCAGCGCCTCCTGCACCCCGGTGAGGTCCTCGAGCGCGGACTCGGCGTAGCTGGGGGCGTACCCGGCGGCGAGCAGCAGCGCGTTGCGTTCGCGCAGCGGGACGTCGAGGCGCGTGGCGAGGTCGAGCAGCAGCGCCCGGCTCGCCTGCGCCTTGCCGGTCTCGACGAAGCTGAGGTGGCGGGTGGAGACGTTCGCCTCCAGCGCGAGGTCCATCTGGCTGCGACGACGGCGGGTCCGCCACCCCTTGAGCATCGCGCCGGCGGTGATCGTGGCCGTCATGGTCGACGACGGTAGGACGACCGCGGGAACGCCCGCCATGACCTCCGAGGTCATGGCGCGGCGCCGCGCGGTTGTCACCGGGTGACGGTCACCGACGGCACGTCGGTCCCCCCGGTGAGGGAGCCGAAGTCCGGCATCATCAGCAGGACCACCGCGATGATCACCAGCGGCACCACGCACGTGGCGAAGACGATCGCGCCGACGAGCACCCGCGAGCTGCCCCGCCCGAGCGGCTGCGGCACCCCGTTGACGGTCAGGACCGGCCCGCCTCCCGGCACCATCGGGTAGGCCATCAGCGTCGGCTGGTGGGGCTGGTACGGGTGCGGCGCGGCGTCGACGGGGCGGCGGTGCTGGTCGTGGGTCACGGTGTCCTCCGGGGATTCGTGCGGCTCCGGTCGGCCGCGGCGGGGACGACGCTAGGGACCCGGCCGCTGCCGGAGAACGGCTTCGGGGCGGGACGAGTAGTGCCCGGTGGAAGAGGAGTAGCCGGTCGGCCATGACCCGGGAGGTCATCGACCCGACGACCTCCCGGCCACCACCGTTCTCCCCATGACGAACACCGTGTCCTCCTCGAACGCCCCGACCGCCACCCGCTCCCAGGCCCCGCTGCGGCGGGTCCTCCTCCTCGACGCCGCCGCCTCCGGCGCCCTCGGCGTCGCCTCCGCCGCGGGCTCGTCCGCCCTCGACGACCTGCTCGGCCTTCCCCCCGGCCTGCTGCTCGGTGTCGGGGTGTTCCTGGTCGTCTACGCGCTCGGGCTGGTGGCACTGGCCCGGCTCGCGACCGTCCCCCGTCCGCTGACCTGGGTCGTCGTGCTCGGCAACACCGCCTGGGTGCTCGCGAGCGTGGCGCTCGTCGTCGGGACCTGGTCCGGGCTCACCGCGCCCGGGGCGGCCGTCGTGCTGGCCCAGGCGGCCGCCGTCGCGGTGTTCGCCGAGCTGCAGTACACCCACCGCTGACCCCGCGGCACCCGCACGGCAGGGTGCACCGCTGTGAGCAGCGTGGAGATGGCCGTCGAGATCGCCGCCGACCCGGGGCGCGTCCGCGCCGAGCTGCCCCGGTCGGTGGCGGTGTGGCTGCGCACGCGCGGGCTGGAGTCCCGGGCGGACGGCGAGATCGCGGTGATCACCGCCGACGAGCCCGTGCAGGTCCTCTCCACCGACGACGACGGCGGATTGGTCACCGCCGTGGACGCGGACGGTGCGACCGTGACCACCACGTGGACCGTGGACGGCCGGGCCGACCGGACCGCCGTGGTCACGAGCGCCTCCGCCGGCGTGGCCGCGCCGGAGGCCTTCACCGAGCGCATGACGACGGTGCTGGTGGCGCTGGCGGCGCACCTGGAGCACTTCCCGGACCCGCCCGGCACCGAGCTGCACGCCTGGGGTCCCTCGCGGGGCCGGTCCGCCGCCTCCACCCACGAGCAGGCCCACGCCCGGTTCCTCAGCCAGGTCGGCGTGATCGCGCCGCGCCAGCGGTTCGAGACCTTCCGCGGCCTGCCCGCCATGGCCGGGACCTGCCTGGAGCGCCGGGGCGGGCACCACCACAGCGCGGCGGCGCTGCTCCTGGACGACCCGATGCCGGGCGTCGCGATCCTCGCCACCTCGGGCACCCCGCCGGTCCACGAGGTCCACGCGCTGCTCTTCGGGGACGACGCCGTCGCCGAGCGCCTGCAGGCCCAGTTGGCGGCCTGGCTCGCCGCGGCGTGAGGACGATCCGGTCGTCCTAATGGCGCGAGGGATCCCCTCGCGCAGGGCGGGGCCGGGTCCCGGGCAGGCCGAAGCGCACCGACACCCCGGGTGAGTAGTGCACGAGGTCGGGACGACGGGCCGCCAACTGCGGGAACCCAGCGGCCGCGACCAGCTCGTCGTCGAACGCCGTGAGCTCCGCCCGCCGCAGCGGCCACGGCCCGTGCACGTTCGGCACGTACAGCGGCACCCCCGCGTGCCGCTCGTGCAGGCCCCACCTCGCCGTCAGGAAGGTGGTCAGCTCGTCGGCGACCGGCTCGCCGGGCCGGACCCGGACGACGCTGCGGTGGCGGCCGACCCGGGTCACGCAGCGGTAGGTCAGCTCGCCGTCGGCGTGGTGGAACGCCATGCGCGCCCACCGGTAGGGCAGGCCGAACGCGGCCTGCGCGCCGAGCACGACCGCCAGCCGGTCGGCGTCCAGCGAGCGGAACACGATGCCCCGCCGTCCCCGCCCGTCGACGGAGTACAGCCGCACGTTCGTCTCGAGGAACGTGCCGAACCACGGCACCGCCGGCCCCCGTGACAGCCCGGCGCCGACCATGCGGAACGGGATCAGCCCGACGTAGGTGACCCCGTCGAGGACGTCCGGCCGCACGCCCGGCGGCAGGAACGGCGCGACCTCGTCCGGGTCGACCGCCCAGTGCAGGAACGCGGCGTCGCGCCAGGACTGCGTCATCATCGTCGGCCCGGCGAAGGCCGGGGCATGGGCGGTGACGGGCTCGACGGGCTCGGGGGTCACATCTCAGGGAGTGCCCACCGACGCGTCCGGGAACATCACCGTCGTGGCCGACACCGCCCGCACGTCCGGGTTCTCCTTCACCGAGCCCGGTTTCTTCGACCGCTCCGATCCCCGCGACGACGCCGTCTTCTACCGGCCGCCGCGGCTCGTGCAGCACATCGACGACGCCGCCGTCGCGGCCGTCGGCGCCTACTACGACGAGGTCGGCGCCGACGGCGACGTCCTCGACCTCATGTCGTCGTGGGTCTCGCACCTCTCCACGCCGCCGCGGCACCTCACGGTGCTGGGCATGAACCACGCCGAGCTGGCGGCCAACACCTGGGCCCACGAGCGCGTGGTGCACGACCTGAACACCGACCCGCGGCTGCCCTTCGCGGACGCGTCGTTCGACACGGTGGTCAGCACCGTCTCGGTCGACTACCTGACGCAGCCCGTCGCGGTCTTCACCGACGTCGCGCGCGTGCTGCGGCCCGGCGGCCGGTTCGCGATCACCTTCTCCAACCGCTGTTTCCCGACGAAGGCCGTGCGCGGCTGGCTCGCCACCGACGACGCCGGCCACGTCCGGATCGTGCAGGACTACCTCGTGGCGTCCGGGGCGTTCGACGAGCCGGTCGCCGAGCAGCGGCCGTCGGCGGGAGACCCGGTGTTCGCGGTGTGCGCTGCGCGCAGGTGAGCACTTCCCCGTGTCCTGGCACGGGAAAGTGCTCACGAGTACGAAGGACACATGTCCCTCACGCGCTTCGGCGGCCCGCTGTCGCGGAAGCTCCCCGAGACCCGCACCTTCACCGTCGAGGGCCCGGCGCACTCGCTGCTCCTGGAGCCGTTCCGGCGGCGGGTGCGGGCGGTGGTGGACGACGTGGTCGTCCTCGACACCGTCGACGGGGCGCTGCTGTTCGAGACCGGCCTGGGCCCACAGCTCTACGTCCCCGAGGGTGACGTCCGCGCCGACCTGCTCTCCCCCAGCGACACCACGACCCACTGCCCGTTCAAGGGCGACGCCACCTACCGGCACCTGACGGTGGGCGACCGGACCGTCCCGGACGCGGTGTGGGCCTACCCGGACCCGAAGCCGGACACCCCGTGGCTCGCGGGCCTCGTCGCGCTGCCGATGGGTGCGGCCGACCGCTGGTTCGACGAGGACGTCGAGGTGCTCGGTCACCTGCCCGACCCCTACCACCGCGTCGACCTGCGCCCGACCGGCCGGCGGGTCACGGTGACCGCCCCGGACGGCTCGGCCGTGGCCTCGTCGTCGTCCGCCGTGCTGCTCGACGAGACCGGGCTCGACGTCCGGTTCTACCTGCCGCGCACCGACGTGCAGGCCGAGCTGACCCGCACCGACACCACCACGGTCTGCCCCTACAAGGGCGTGTCGACCTACTGGACGGTGTCGACGGGCGGGACGAGCGTGGTCGACGGCGCGTGGTCGTACGAGTCGCCGACCGACGAGTCCCGCGGCATCGCCGAGCTGGTGTGCTTCTCGGACGACTTCACCGTGACGGTGGAGGGTCCTCGCCGGCCAGCAGGAACTCCCGCAGGGCCTGCGCCTGGCCGGCGCGGCGGGCGGTCTCGGTGATCAGGTGCAGCAGGATCCAGCGCAGCTCGATGTGGCCGCGCCGGTCGTCGCGCACCGCGTCGTCGAGCGACTCCGCGCCGGCCAGCGCGTCCCGCCCCTTCTCGCAGGTCTCCTGGTAGGCCCCCACCAGGACCTCGGGCTCGTCCAGCTCGCTGAAGCGGAAGGTCGCGTCGGAGTCGTCGACGTAGCTGAACGTGTAGGCGGCCCGCCCGCCGCGCTGTCCCCAGCGCTCCACCAGCCAGGTGCGCTCGAGATCGGTGAGCAGCCGCACGATGCCGACCAGGGAGGCACCCGAGTCCGGGACCCGGCGGCGCAGCGCCCCGTGGGGCAGCCCGTCCATGGCCAGCACGACCTGCGCGCGGAAGTAGTCCAGCCAGCCCTCGAGCGACTCCCGCTCGTCCGCGACCTGCGGCGGGCTGAGGCGACGCACGGGCGCGCGGAAGACGGTGTCGTCGTCCGCGTGCTGGGGCTCGTCGATGCTCACTCTCGTCCCGCCCTCGGCGTGTCGGGCGGCTGCACCGGGGCCACGTCGGCCGGGCGCCGCGCACCGGTGGTGCGTGCCAGGAACTGATCGCGACGGCCCAGCATGCCCGGCCGTGTCCCACGGGACAAGACGGCCCCCGGGTGAGAGCTACGGGGCGGGGATCGTGGCGAGCGCCTCGAGGGCGGGCAGCGCGGCGGCGAGCGCCTCGCGCTGGTCCTCCGGGAGCCGCTCGAGCCGCTCGGCCAGGACGGCGGTGCGCTCGGTCCGCAGGCGCTCGATCATCGCGCGGCCGTCCGCGGAGAGCTCCACCAGCGCCGACCGGGCGTCCTGCGGGTCGGGCGTGCGCACGAGCAGGCCGGCGTCGTCGAGTGCGGCGAGCACCCGGCTCATGGTCGGGGGCGTGACCGCCTCGCGCCGGGCCAGCTCCGAGAGGCGCAGCGGCTCGTGCTCCTCCAGGGTCACCAGCACCGAGGTCTGCAGCGGGGGCAGCACCGCGGCGGAGTCGACGCGGATGCGCCGGTTGAGCCGACCGACGGCCAGCCGCAGGCGCGCGGGGAGCATCGGGTCGTGCGGATCGGTCACCTCCCCCACGCCCATCGGGGAGGCCGCGAGGTCGGACGAGGTCGTTGCCATACCTCAGCATCCCATCCCCCGTGCCCGGTTCCCAGCACCGGGCGCGTGTTTCCTGCCGCTTTCGTCCGATTCCCCGGCGAGCCGCTCGCCCGTTCGGCCGTGCGGCTCAGAGTTTGCGGAGCCGGATCCGTCGCACGGCGTGATCGGGGCCCTTCGTGAGCACGAGACCGGCGCGGGACCGCGTCGGCGCGATGTTCTCCCGCAGGTTCGGCCCGTTGATCTCGTCCCAGAGCTGGGCGGCGCGCTCGCGCGCGGCGGTCTCGTCCATCTCGGCGTAGCGGCGGAAGTACGACGCCGGGTCGCGGAACGCGGTCTCCCGCAGTGCGAGGAACCGCTCGATGTACCAGCGGCGCACGTCCGTGGGGTGCGCGTCGACGTAGATCGAGAAGTCGATGAGGTCGCTGACGGCGAGCGCGCTGGCCCGCTCCCCCGTCTGCGGCGCCGGTTGCAGCACGTTCAGGCCCTCGAGGACGAGGATGTCCGGGCGCGAGACGGAGCGCTGCTCGTCGGTGACGTCGTAGACCAGGTGGGAGTACACCGGCGCCGACACCTCCGGCTTGCCCGCCTTGATGTCGGAGACGAAGCGCAGCAGGGCGCGGCGGTCGTAGGACTCGGGGAAGCCCTTGCGGGTCATGATCCCGCGGCGCTCGAGCTCGGCGTTCGGGTGCAGGAACCCGTCCGTGGTCACCAACGCGACGTTCGGGTGGTCGGACCAGCGGGCGAGCAGCAGGCGCAGCAGCCGGGCCGTGGTCGACTTGCCCACCGACACCGACCCGGCGATCCCGACGACGAAGGGCGTGCGTTCCTCGTCCTGGCGCAGGAACGTGCGGTAGGCCTCGAGCAGCCCGGCGCTCGCGCGGACGTGCAGGTCGAGCAGGCGCGAGAGCGGCAGGTAGACGTCGCGGACCTCGTCGAGGTCCACCGGGTCGCCGAGGGAGCGCAGCTCCTCCAGCTCGGCCGCCGTCAGGGGGAGGTCGCCGGACTCGTCCCGGAGGGCCGCCCAGGAGGCGCGGTCGAAGTCGACGAACGGGGACCCGCTCATGGGCGCCCATTCTGGCCACGATCACCCGTGCGGCCGCCACCGGCTGTCCGCCAGGTCACGGCCTGCATCAATTCCGGTCCCCGCCTGCGTCGCCCCGGACATCTCCCCCGTCGCTCCGCTCGCCCTGGAACCCCAGCTGCCGGATCGACTGCACCGCGTACTCCACGACCACCACGTGCGGCGGGAGCCCCAGGACGTGCACCACCCCGGCGGCGACGTCGGCCGGGTCGAGCCCCTCGTCGTGCATGCGGCCCTCGAAGGCGGCCGCGCCCTCCTGGCCGGCCACCAGGTCGGTCGCGACGAAGCCCGGCGCGACCGTGGTGACCCGCACCCCCCGCGGCCCGACCTCGAGCCGCAGCGTCTCGGCGACCGCGTGCGCGGCGTGCTTGCTCGCGGCGTACACCCCGCCCGCGGCCGAGGCGACCCGCCGTCCGGACATCGAGGAGATCACGACCACGCTGCTCCCCGGCCCGAGGTGGGGTAGCACCGCGCGGGAGGTGGCGAGCAGGCCGGTGACGTTGGCGTCGAGGATCCCGCGCCAGACCTCGGGGTCGGTGTCGGCCACGGACCCCAGCGACATCACCCCGGCGGCGAGCACCACGTCGTCGATCCCGCCGAGCCCACCGGCCGCGGCCTCGACCGCCGCGCCGATCGAGGCGGGGTCGGTGACGTCGCCGGTGGCGACGACCGCGCCGTCCAGCGTGCCGGCGAGCTCGTCGAGGCGGTCACGACGGCGGGCCACCAGGCCGGGGCGGGCACCGGCGGCCGCCGCCGCGGTCGCGATCGCCGCGCCGATGCCGGAGGAGGCGCCGACGACGAGGACGCGGCGCCCGGAGAGGTCGGTCACCGGTCCAGCCTAGTGATCACGCTGCGCAGGCCGTCGGCCCTCGGCCGTAGGATCCCCTCCATGGCCAACATCGCGACCAACGACCGCGTGGACTTCGACGCGCTGGTCGAGTTCCTGCGGACGCGGCACAAGGCGATCGTGGTGACCCGGCGGGAGGACGGCGGGGACCAGACGAGCCCCGTGACGCTGGGGATCGACGCGCAGGGCCGGCTGCTGGTCTCCACGTACCCGCAGCGCTCGAAGGTCGTGAACATCCGCAAGCACCCGCGGATCGCGATGTGCGTGCTGTCGGACGAGTTCGACGACCCCTGGGTGCACGTCGAGGGCACCGCGGAGATCCTCGACATGCCCGAGGCGCTCGACGGCCTCGTCGAGTACTTCCGGTCGATCTCCGGCGAGCACCCGGACTGGGACGAGTACGAGCAGGCGATGGCCGACGGGAACAAGTCGCTGATCCGCCTCACGATCGACCGCTGGGGCCCGATCGCCACGGGCGGGTTCCCTCCCCGCTCGGCCGAGCCCGGCGCGCAGGACTGACCTCGCCGACATGGACGTCCTCCTCTCCGTGCTCGGCCTCGTCGGGGTCGTCGCGGTCACCCTCGGGACCGCGGTGTTCGTCGCGGCCGAGTTCTCCCTCACCACGCTGGAACGCAGCCAGGTCGACCACCACGTCGACGAGGTGGGCGACCGGCGGGCCCAGGCGGTCGCGAAGGCCCACCGCAACCTCTCCTTCGAGCTCTCCGGCGCCCAGCTCGGCATCACGATCACCACGCTGGTCACGGGCTACATGGCCCAGCCGGCGATCGCGACGCTGATCTCGCCGCTCCTGGAGGACGTGGGCATCCCCGCCGGCGCTGCCGTGGGCGCCGCGGCCGTGATCGCCCTGATCCTCGCCACCGCGCTGTCCATGGTGTTCGGCGAGCTGGTGCCGAAGAACCTCGCCATCGCCGCGCCGCTGCGCACCGCGCGGACGGTGGCGGGCGTCCAGGCCGCGTTCTCGAAGGCGCTGTCCTGGTTCATCGGCGGGCTCAACGGCGCCGCGAACTGGATCGTGCGCCGCCTCGGGGTGGAGCCGGCCGAGGAGCTGCGCTCGGCCCGGTCACCGCAGGAGCTCGGCTCCCTGGTGGCCACCAGCGCGGAGCAGGGCACGATCGACGAGGGCACGGCGGCGGTGCTGACCCGCACCCTGCGCGTCGGGGAGCGCACGGCCGACGAGCTGATGACGCCGCGCATGCGGGTGGAGAGCCTGAACACCGACGACACCGTCGACGACCTGCTGGCCGCGACCGCGCGCACCGGGTTCTCCCGGTTCCCCGTGATCGACGGCGACCTCGACGACGTCCGCGGCGTGGTGCACGTCAAGCAGGCCTTCGCCGAGCCCCGGTCGCGGCGCGGGGCACAGTTCCTGCGCAACCTCATGCGCACCCCGACCACGGTGCCCGACTCCCTGGACGGCGACGAGCTGCTCGACCGGTTGCGCGGCACCGGGTTCCAGATGGCGGTGGTGGTCGACGAGTACGGCGGCACCGCGGGCATCGTCACGCTCGAGGACCTCGTCGAGGAGATCGTCGGCGACGTGCGCGACGAGCACGACCGCGGGGAGGCGGCCCGCTTCCGCACCACGGGCGACGACACCTGGATGGTCTCCGGGACCCTGCGGCCGGACGAGCTCGAGGACCTGGTCGGCTGGTCGTTCCCGGACTCCGAGATCTACGAGACGCTGGCGGGCTTCCTGCTCGCCGAGCTGGGCCGCATCCCGTCGGTGGGCGACACCGTGACGCACGAGGGCTGGCGCATGGACGTCGTCCGGATGGACCGGCGGCGCATCGCCGACGTGCGGATCACGCGGCCGCCGGACGCGGAGACCACGCGGGAGCAGCGGGAGACGGCGGGGATGACGCCATGAGCGGGGCGAGCGAAGCGACGGGGGCAGGATGAACGACTACGTCGCCCTGCTGGCCATGGTGGGCCTGCTGCTGGCCAACGCGTTCTTCGTGGGCGCCGAGTTCGCCCTGATCTCCGCGCGGCGCGACCGGCTGGAGACGATGGTCGACGCCGGCACGTCCGGCGCCGCCACCGTCCTGCGCGCCACCGAGCACCTCTCGATGATGATGGCGGCGGCCCAGCTGGGGATCACGATCTGCTCGCTGGCGCTCGGGTCGCTCGGTGAGCCCGCGCTCGCCCACCTGCTGGAGGGGGTCTTCGACCCGCTGGGTGTGCCCGAGGCGTTGCTGCACCCGATCGCCTTCGTGATCTCGCTGCTGATCGTCACGGTGCTGCACATCGTGATCGGCGAGATGGTCCCGAAGAACATCGCGATCGCCGGGCCGGAGCGCACCTCGGTGTGGCTGGTCCCCCCGCTCGTCGCGTTCCTCAAGGTCACCCGGCCGGTCATCGGGTTGCTGAACTGGATCGCGAATCACGTCCTGAAGCTGCTCGGGGTGGAGCCCAAGGACGAGCGCGAGTCGGCGTACACCACCTCGGAGATCGCGGAGATGCTCTCGGAGTCCCGGCGCGAGGGGTTGCTGGACGCGTCGCAGACCCGGCGGCTCACCCAGGCGCTCAACACCGCCGAGCGCACCGTCGCCGACGTCCTCATCCCCCGCGAACGGCTCACCGTCCTCCCGGCGAACCCGACCGTCGGGGCGCTCGAGGAGGCGGTCGCCTCGACCGGGTTCTCCCGCTACCCGGTGCAGACCCCCGAGGCCCCGGACGCCCACCCGCGCCTGGACAGCCACGCGCTCGAGCCTGGCACCGCGCCGGTGCTGCCCGAGCAGACGGGGATGGCACCGAGCGCGGAGCTCGGCGGCTACCTGCACATCAAGGACGTCCTCGACCTCGACGGCGGGGAGGACCGGGTCGTCCCCGCCGAGCGGGTGCGGGCCCTCCCCCGGGTCACCGTCACCGCGCCGGTGGACGAGGCGCTGGCCTCGATGCGCCGGGAGAACGCCCACCTCGCGCGGGCCGTCGACGACGACGGCCGCACGGTCGGGGTGGTCGCGCTCGAGGACCTCATCGAGGAGTACGTCGGGACGGTCCGCGACAGCACGCACGCGGCGCGGTCCGGCTCACGGTCCTGAGGCCCGCCGGCGCGCATGGGTGGGGCGCGGGGCGGGGACCTGACCCCCATGAGCGACAGCGCGCCGCCCCGCACCGACGTCCTGGTCGTCGGCGGGGGCATCAGCGGGGTCGCCTGCGCGCGGGCGCTCACGGAGGCGGGGGTGCCGGTGCGGGTCCTCGAGCGCAGCGGGCGCGTCGGCGGGCGGCTCTCCAGCCCCCCGGTGCACGATCGTCCCGTCGACCTGGGCGCGGCCTACTTCACCGTCTCCGACGAGGAGTTCGGCGCCCGGGTCGCCGACTGGGAGCGTCGCGGCCTCGCCCGTCCGTGGACCGACACCATGCAGGCGTACGCGGGTGACGGCTCGTCCGAGACCAAGACCGGGCCGCAGCGGTGGGCCGCGCCCGGCGGCCTGCGGTCGCTGGTCGCGGACCTGGCCGAGGGGCTGCGCGTCGAGACGCACCGCGAGGTCGCCGACGTCACGCCCGGGCCGGCCGTCGACGGCGAGCCCGCGTGCGCGGTGGTGCTGGCCATGCCCGACCCGCAGGCCGCCCGCCTCGTCCGGACCCCGATGCGCTCGGCGCAGGTGCTGGCCGACCGGCCGTGGGAGCCGGTCATCGCGGTCGCCCTGGGCTACGCGGAGCGCACCTGGAGCGAGCTGCCGGCCGCGTTCGTCAACGACCACCCGGTGCTCTCCCTGATCGCCGACGACGGCTCCCGGCGCGGCGACGACGCCCCGGTCCTCGTCGCGCACACCACCGGCGAGGAGGCGCGCCGCCACCTGGACGACCCGGCCGGCGTGACCGACGGGGTCGCCGCCGCCGTCGGGGAGCTCCTCGGCCTCGACGCCGCGCCGACGTGGACCCACGCGCACCGCTGGACCTTCGCGAGCCCCGCCGAGCCGCACGAGACCCCGCAGGACGCGCCGTTCCACCTCGACGACGACCTCGTCGCCGTCGTCGGCGACGGCTGGGGCCCGCCGAAGGTGGAGACGGCGTGGCGGTCGGGGACGCTGCTCGGCCGCACCCTCGCGGCCCGCGTCACCTGCTGACCACACCTGCCTGAGAGCGAGCCTGAGAAAGCGGGCCCGCTCGACGCCCGGGTACGCCCGGCTGCCGTCGATCCCTTCCCGACGAGGCAGCTGGGCCTACCTTGGGTCGCGGAGACGTCACGGAACGGTCACGACACCGGCTCCCCACCACCGTCGTGAGCAGTCCTTCCACTCCTCCCGCGGCCGACCCCGACGGCTGCGGGAGAGGACGCCTCCGCGCACGAAGCAGCTCCCCGACCCGGAAGGTCCCTGCGTGTCCCGGCACCGCTCCCCAGTGCCGACGCGTCGCCCCGCCCCGAGCTCCCCCGTGGAGCCCGGGCGGGTCGCGACCGTCGACCCCCCGACCACTGTGCTCGACCTCGCCGCGCTCGTGACCGACCGGCACGCCCGCGCGGGCTTCACCCCGGACCCCGCGGGCCGGCCCGCGCGCCGCCGCGGCCGGCACGCCACCCCGGCCCGGGACGCCCGCCGCCACGGCCTCGCCGCCGCCGGTGTCGCGACCGTCGCGCTGGCCGCGGTCGCCCCGGCGGCGCTGCAGCTGCCCACCGACGACGCGACGCTGGCGCTGTCCTCGGAGAGCACGCGCCTGGAACCGGCGGCAGCGCCGGCCCCGGCCGTCGCACCCGTCGTCGTCAGCGGCGCCGGGGACCCCGCCACCGCGGACCTGTTCAAGGCCGGCGACCGGGTGCGGCGCCAGGCCGAGCAGGCGCAGCAGGCGGCCGCCGCCGAGCAGGCGCAGGCCGCCGAGGCGCAGCGGGCGAAGGCCGAGACCGACCGGACCGCGCGCATCACCGACTGCGGCGCCGACTCGAGCTACGGCGGCGTCGCCGACTCGGTGCAGACCGTCGGCAACGCGATGGAGTGCGTCTTCCCCGGCCACGACGTGCTCGGGGTCGGCAGCCGCGGCAACGCCTCGGACCACCCGGGCGGCTACGCGCTGGACTTCATGACGACCGACGGCGACGCGATCGCGGACTGCGTCATGGAGAACAAGGACGCGCTCGGCGTCTCCTACGCGATCTGGGACCAGCGGATCAACACCGGCTCCGGGTGGGAGGGCATGGAGGACCGCGGCGGCGCGACCGCGAACCACGAGGACCACGTGCACATCTCGTTCGAGCGCGGCGCGGACCCCGACGTCTCGGCGCTGCGCTCCTGCGGCTGACGCCTGCGCTCCTGCGGCTGACCCGGTCGGCACCCCGTTAGGGTGCCGAAGCATGTCGATCGTCCCGCCCGGCGGCGCCTGGCTGCGCCGGAAGCCGGTCACGACCATGGCGGCCGAGACCGGTGCCGACACCTCGGGCGGCGGCGAGCTCGAGCGCAGCATCGGGCTGTTCCAGCTCACCGCGTTCGGGGTCGGCGCGACCGTCGGCACCGGCATCTTCTTCGTGCTCTCCGAGGCCACCCCGGAGGCCGGACCCGCCGTCGTGATCAGCTTCGTGGTCGCGGCGGTCACGGCCGGGCTCACGGCGCTCTGCTACGCCGAGCTGGCCTCCGCGGTCCCGGTGAGCGGCTCGAGCTACTCCTACGCCTACGCGACCCTGGGCGAGGCGCCCGCCATGGCGGTCGCGGCCTGCCTGCTGCTGGAGTACATGGTCTCCTCGGCCGCCGTCGCGGTCGGCTGGTCGGAGTACCTCAACGCGCTGCTGGCCGACACGATCGGCGTGCGCATCCCCGACCTGCTCTCCGGCGCCCCGGGTGCGGGCGGCGTGATCAACCTGCCCGCGATGGTGCTCGTCGTGCTGTGTGCGCTGCTGCTGGTGCGCGGGGTCAGCGAGTCGGCCACCGCGAACGCGGTCATGGTCGTCATCAAGCTCGCGGTGCTGGTGATGTTCGCCGTGATCGCGGCGAGCGCGTTCTCCCGCGACCGCTTCGCGGACTTCGCCCCGTTCGGGACGGCGGGGGTCGGCGCGGCCGCGGGCACCGTGTTCTTCTCGTTCATCGGCCTGGACGCGGTCTCGACGGCGGGTGAGGAGGCCAAGGACCCCCGCCGCACGCTGCCGCGGGCCCTGGTGCTGGCCCTGGTGATCGTCACCGTGATCTACCTGCTCGTGGCGGTGACCGCGATCGGCGCGCAGGACTGGCCGCGGTTCGAGGGCCAGGAGGCGGGGCTCGCCGCGATCCTGGCCGAGGTCACGGGCTCGTCGTGGCCCTCGATCGTCCTCGCGGCGGGCGCGGTCATCTCGATCTTCTCGATCACGCTGGTGACGATGTACGGGCAGACCCGCATCCTGTTCACGATGAGCCGCGACGGGATGCTCCCGCCCCTGTTCTCCCGCGTCGACCCGCGCACGCTGACACCGGTGCGCAACACCGTCGTGGTGGCCGTCGCGGTGGGCCTGCTCGCCGGGTTCGTCCCGCTCGACGTCCTCGCCGACCTGGTCTCGATCGGCACGCTGGTCGCGTTCACCGTGGTGTCGGTGGGCGTCATCGTGCTGCGTCGCACAGCGCCCGGCCTGCCCCGGGCGTTCCGCGTCCCCGGCTATCCGGTCACCCCGGTGCTGTCGATCCTCGCGTGCCTCTACCTGATCTCCGGGCTCTCCTGGGTGACGATCATCGTGTTCGTCGTCTGGTTGGTGGCGGCGCTGGTGTTCTGGGTGGTGTACGGGTCGAGGCGGTCGGCGCTGATCACGCACGGGGGAGACGGAGCGGAGCGGAGCTCGACCATGACGGACGGGGGAGACGGAGCGGAGCGGAGCTCGACCATGACGGACGGGGAGGACGGTCGATGACGCTGCTGGTGGGCCTCTCGCCGGAGGCCCGGGACGACGCCGGGGGCGCCATCGGGCTGGCGGCGCGCCTGGCGGGTGCGTGGGGCGAGGACCTGGCCGTGGCGGTCGTGGTCACCCCGGGCACCGCACCCGACGACGGGGAGCCCGAGGCACCCGCCGTCGCGCAGGCCGCGGTGGACGGGGTCCTCGCCGGCACCGGGGTGGCCGCCCGGTGGACCGCCGTCCGCGGCCGGTCCGTGGCCGAGGCGCTGCTCGAGGCCGCGGGGGCGGACGGGATCTCCGCGGTCGTGCTCGGGACGGACCCCGACCGGTCCGGGCGGATCGCGGTGCGGGTCGCCCGCAGCTCCCCCGTGCCGGTGGTCCTCGCCCGCGGCACCGGCTCGTCGCCGGGGCTGCCCGTGACCCGCGTGACCTGCGCGTTCGACGGGACCACGGCATCGGCCGGCGTCCTGGCGGCGGCCGCCGAGATCGCCCGGCGCTCGTCGGCGACGCTGCGGGTGGCCTCGTTCGCGGTGCGGCGCCCGGCCGCGATCCCGCCGGAGGTCGGACTGGACGCGGAGGAGCCGGTCATCGCGGAGTGGTCCGCACAGATCGCCGAGACCCAGCGGGCGGCGCTGGCCGAGCAGGGTCTCGAGGCCGAGACCGGCGTGCACGCGGGAGCCTCGTGGGACGACGCGGTGCACGTCGCCGGGTGGACCGCGGGCGACCTGCTCGTGGTCGGCGGCACCCCGGGCGCGGCGACCCGCTTCTTCCTCGGCGACCGGGTCGGCGCCATCCTGGCGGCCGCGCCGGTGCCAGCGGTGATCGTCAGGTCTTGACGCCCGGCTCACGGCAGTATCGGGTGGCGGTCATGTCGACGACGACGCCGGACACCGAGGTCGGGAGGCGGACCCTGCGGCGGGTCGCCGTCCGGCTGCTGCCGCTGCTGGTCCTGCTCTACTTCGTCAACTACCTGGACCGGGTCAACATCGGGTTCGCGGGCCCGAACGGCATGAACGCCGAGCTCGGGCTCACCGCGACGATGTTCGGGCTGGCGTCGGGCATCTTCTTCATCGGCTACCTGGTGCTCGAGGTCCCGTCGAACCTGGCGCTGCACCGCTTCGGCGCCCGGATCTGGATCACCCGCATCCTGGTCTCGTGGGGGATCATCGCCACGGTCATGGCGTTCGTCCCGAACGCCACCACGCTGATCGTGCTGCGCTTCCTGCTCGGTGTCGCGGAGGCCGGCTTCTTCCCCGGGATCATCCTGTACCTGACCTACTGGTTCCCGGCCGAGCAGCGGGCCCGCGCGGTCGCCCTCTTCATGACCGCGGTGCCCGTGTCGGTCGCGGTGGGCTCCGTGGTCTCCAGCCTGCTGATCCGGGCCGGGGACGGACTGCTGGGGGCGTCCGGCTGGCGGATCATGTTCTTCGCCGAGGGCGTCCCCGCCATCCTGCTCGGCGTGGTGACGTTCTTCGCGCTCACCGACCGCCCGGGCGACGCCCGCTGGCTGCGCGAGGACGAGCGGGCATGGCTGACCGAGAAGCTCGAGGCCGAGGCGCGGGCCACCGAGCGCACCGCGCACTGGCCGCTGCGCCGGGCGCTGACCCACCCCCGGATCCTGGCGCTGGCCTTCGTCTACTTCGGCATCACCTACGGCCTGTACGCGCTGAGCTTCTTCCTCCCGACGATCGTCGCCGGGTTCGAGCAGCAGTTCGGCACGAGGCTCGACGTCCTGGAGCGGGGCTTCGTCACGGCGATCCCCTACGTGGTCGCCGCGGTGGCCATGGTGCTCTGGGGGCGGCGGGCCGACGCGGCCCGCTCGATGCGGGGCCGCGCCTGGTTCGTCGCCGCGCCCGCGCTGCTCGGGGGCGTCGCGATCCCGATCGCGCTCTACCTCGCGAACCCGTGGCTGGCGATGGCGGCCGTGACGGTGTGCGCCGTCGGCGTGTGCGGCGCGCTGGCCCCGTTCTGGGCGCTCCCCTCGCAGTTCCTCACCGGCGCCGCGGCCGCGGGCGGGATCGCCCTGATCAACTCCCTGGGCAACCTCAGCGGCTTCACCGCGCCGTACATCACCGGCGCCCTCGCGGACGTCAGCGGCTCGCAGCGCGCTGGCCTGTGGGTGGTCGGGGCGTGCATGGTGGCCGCGGCCGTGGTGGCGGTGCTCGTCGGGACGCGGATCGCCCGCGAGCGCGGCGAGGCCGCCCCCGCGCCCCCGGACTGAGCGAAGGGCACCTTCGGTCGACTAGACGGGCCGTGGGCGCCCACCGCCAGTCCGGCCCCGGACGAGCGAAGGGCACCTCCGGTCGGTCTACCCGACTGAAGGTGCCCTTCGCTCGACGGTGTGGGACTACGCCTCCGCCAGCTCCTCCAGCGGCGGGCAGGAGCAGACGAGGTTCCGGTCGCCGTGCGCGGAGTCGATGCGCCGGACCGGGACCCAGATCTTCTCGGCCCGACCCGCCGCCGGGAACGCCGCCTCCTCACGGGTGAACGGGTGCGTCCACTCGCCGACGAGCACCGAGCGGGCCGTGAAGGGGGCGTGCACGAGCGGGTTGTCGTCGGCCGGCCACTCCCCCGACTCGACGCGCGCCGCTTCGGCCCGGATCGCGATCATGGCCTCGCAGAACCGGTCGATTTCGGCGAGGTCCTCGGACTCCGTGGGCTCCACCATGAGCGTGCCCGCGACCGGGAACGACATCGTCGGCGCGTGGAAGCCGTAGTCGGCCAGACGCTTGGCGACGTCGTCGACGGTGACGCCCGAGGACTTCGTCAGGGGCCGCAGGTCGAGGATGCACTCGTGGGCGACGAAGCCGCCCGGGCCGGTGTAGAGCACCGGGAACGAGTCGCGCAGCCGGGCCGCCACGTAGTTCGCGGCGGCCACCGCGGTCAGCGTCGCGCGCCGCAGCCCGTCGACCCCCATCAGGCGGACGTAGGCCCACGAGATCGGCAGGATCGACGCCGAGCCCCACGGCGCGCCGGCCACGGGCCCGACCCCGGTCTCCGGGCCCGCGGAGGGCTGGGCCGGGTGGTTGGGCAGGAACGGGGCGAGGTGCTCGGCCACGCCGATCGGCCCGACGCCGGGTCCGCCGCCCCCGTGCGGGATGCAGAAGGTCTTGTGCAGGTTCAGGTGGCTGACGTCCGCACCGAAGCGGCCCGGCCGGGCGAGCCCGACCAGCGCGTTGAGGTTCGCGCCGTCCACGTAGACCTGGCCGCCGGCGTCGTGCACCGCGGCCAGCACCTTGCGCACGTGCGGCTCGTAGACGCCGTGCGTCGACGGGTAGGTGATCATGATCGCGGACAGCGCGTCCCCGACCTCGCCGATCACGCGGTGCAGGTCCTCGACGTCGACGTCGCCGCGCTCCGTGGTCCTCACGACCTTGACCCGCATGCCCGCCGAGATCGCCGACGCGGCGTTCGTGCCGTGCGCGGAGGCGGGGATGACGCAGACGTCGCGGTGGGTGTCGCCGCGGGAGTGGTGGTAGGCGCGGATCGCCAGCAGGCCCGCGAGCTCGCCCTGCGAGCCGGCGTTGGGCTGCAGCGACACCGCGTGGTAGCCGGTGAGGTGCACCAGCCACGCCTCGAGGTCGCGGATGACCTTCATCATCCCGGGCGCGTCCGACTCCGGCGCGAACGGGTGCAGGTTCCCGAAGCCGGGGTAGGTGATCGGCTCCATCTCCGCGGTCGCGTTGAGCTTCATCGTGCACGACCCCAGCGGGATCATGCTCCGGTCCAGCGCCACGTCCTTGTCCGAGAGCGTGCGCAGGTAGCGCAGCAGCGCGGTCTCGCTGCGGTGCCGGTGGAACACCGGGTTGGTCAGGTAGCGCGAGGTGCGGACGAGCGCGGCCGGCACGGCGTCCTTGGTCGCGGCGTCCAGGTCGGCGACCTCGAGCTCGCCCACCCCGAAGGCCCGCCAGGTCGCGGCCAGGTGCTCGCGGGTGGTCACCTCGGAGCAGGAGACGCCGACGTGGTCGGCGTCGATCTCGCGGACGAGCAGCCCCTCGGCACGGCAGGCCCCGGTCACCTCCGCGGCCCGCCCGGGCACGCGGGCGAGCACGGTGTCGAAGAAGTCCCGGTGGACCACCTCGACGCCGCCCTTCACCAGCCCGGCGGCCAGCACCGCGGTCATCCGGTGGGTCCGGCGCGCGATGCCCGCGAGCCCGGACGGCCCGTGGTGCACCGCGTACATCGAGGCGATCACGGCGAGCAGCACCTGGGCGGTGCAGATGTTGCTGGTGGCCTTGTCGCGGCGGATGTGCTGCTCGCGGGTCTGGAGCGCGAGCCGGTGCGCGGGCTGCCCGTCGGCGTCGATCGAGGTCCCGACGAGGCGGCCGGGCAGCTGGCGGGCGAGCTGCTGGCGGACCGCGAGGAATCCGGCGTGCGGGCCGCCGAAGCCCAGCGGCACGCCGAAGCGCTGCGACGAGCCGACGGCCACGTCGGCGCCCTGCTCGCCGGGCGGGGTGACCAGGGTCGCCGCGAGCAGGTCGCAGGCGACGACGACCTGGGCGCCGCGCTCGTGGGCGGCGGCGATGACGTCGGTGTGGTCGCGCAGGGCGCCGGACGCCCCGGGGGCGGCCAGGAGGAGTCCGAAGAAGTCGCCCTCCGGGAGCTCCGAGGTCGCGTCGACCAGCTCGATCGCGATGCCGAGCGAATCCGCCCGGGTGCGCAGCACGGCGACCGTCTGCGGCAGCGTGTCGGCGTCGACGAGGAACCGGTCGCCCCGGTTCTTCACGACGCGACGCAGCAGCATCATCGCCTCGACGGCCGCGGTGGACTCGTCCAGCATCGACGCGCCGGCGACGTCGAGGCCGGTGAGGTCGCAGACGACGGTCTGGAAGTTCAGCAGCGCCTCGAGTCGGCCCTGGCTGATCTCGGGCTGGTACGGCGTGTAGGCGGTGTACCAGGCCGGGTCCTCGAGGACGTTGCGGCGGATCACCGGCGGGGTGATCGTGCCGTGGTAGCCCAGCCCGAGCATCGGCACCAGCATGGTGTTCGAGCCGGCGAGGGCGCGCAGCTCGTCGAGCACCTCGGCCTCGGTCGCCGCGGGCGGCGGTGCGCTGTCGACACTGCCGGGCGTCCGCTCCCCCTCCCAGTCGGCGGGGTCGCTGCGGATCGAGGTGGGCATCGCGGCGTCTGCGAGCTCCTCCAGCGACCCGACACCGATGGTCTCCAGCATCCGGGCGAGCTCGCCGGCGTCGGGGCCGATGTGGCGCTCGGAGAACGGCCGGCCGTGTTCGAGGGCGGCGAGGGACAGACGGTCACTGCTGGGGCTCACGCGGGGCCTCCCGGCATGCTGCGGTCAGGGTCCTCCCGGAGCGCGCCTCGGCGGGCGCACCGGGATCCCTCCCCCTCTGCCACTGCCCGCTTCATCGTGCGCGGGCGCCTGAGAGCTTCACCGGACCTCTCCCGACGTCGTCGGGCCGGCTTGCACCATCGGCGGGCGGACTCCGTCATCCCTGGCGGGGTCCACCGCTTTCCAGAGGTGGTCTGACCCGTGCGGTACCGGATGCCTGAGAGATTCCGGGGAGGAGTTGCTCCTTCGGCGCCTGCGTCCAGAGGCTTCTGACTGCAGGTCTCTCCCGCGCGGGGTGGACGACCAACGTCGGGAACCCTACCGCGATGCCCCGGGTGTGTCAGCCCGCCGAGCGCGCGCCGCGGTTGCGGCGGGAGGCCAGCTCGTCCTCCGGCGTGTGGTCGACGACGGCCGCGCCGGCCCCCGCCCGCTCGGCCGGGAAGTGGGCGATCGAGCCGGACAGCTCCCGCATCGCCCCGCCGACGGCGATCCCGAAGACGCCCTGACCGCCCTGCAGCAGGTCGACGACCTCCTCGGGCGAGGTGCACTCGTACACGGTGACCCCGTCGGAGAACAGCGTGATGCGCGCGAGGTCCCGCACGCCGTGGCGGCGCAGCTGCTCGACGGCGGTGCGGATGTTGTTCAGCGAGACGCCGGTGTCCAGGAGGTTCTTGACCACCTTGAGCACCGCGAGGTCCTTGAACGAGTACAGCCGCTGCGACCCGGAACCGGTCGCGGTGCGGATGCTGGGCACGACGAGCTTGGTGCGGGCCCAGTAGTCGAGCTGCCGGTAGGTGATCCCGACGATCTGGCACGCGGCCGGGCCGCGGTACCCCAGGACGTCGTCGTTCGGGCCCTCACCGAAGAGCTCGTCGGGGAACAGGGAGCCCTGCTCCCCCGCGGGACCCAGCGGCTGCAACGAGGCACCCTGCTCGGGCCGCTCTCCGGCTCCCGCCACACTTGCCTCCTCGACCCCGTCGACCGGCTGTCCGGCCCTGGTCAGACGACCGTACGAGGGGCGTCCACGGGGGTCAACGCGACGCGCGGCCAACTCTGGACCTGAACTTCACGGTGAGACGAACGGCGCGTCGTCCCCGACGCGCCGTCGGCCACGATCAGGTCCCGGCGAAGTCCTCCGGCGAGACCGTGTCGAGGAACTCGCGGAACTTCTCGACCTCGTCCTCCTGCTCGTCGGGGATGACGAGCCCCGCCTCCGAGAGCACGCCCTCCTCGGCGTGGATCGGGACGCCGACCCGCAGTGCGAGCGCGACCGAGTCGCTCGGGCGGGCGGACACGCGGACGTCGCCGTCGAAGACCAGCTCCGCGTAGAACGTGCCCTCCTGCAGGTCGGTGATCCGGACCTGCTCGAGGCGCCGGTCCAGCGCGCCCAGGACGTCCTTCAGCAGGTCGTGCGTCAGCGGGCGCGCGGGCTTCACACCCTGCTGCTCGAGGGCGATCGCGGTGGCCTCCACCGACCCGATCCAGATCGGCAGGTAGCGGTCCCCGTCGGACTCCCGCAGGAGGAGGATCGGCTGGTTCGCAGGCAGTTCGACCCTGACGCCCACGACACGCATCTCACTCATGCGTCTCGCCTCCCGTTCGGCCGTGGCACGTGAAGACGCACCGTGAACTCCGAAGATCGAATGAGGCGCACCGGGTAGCAGTGCGACCCCGTCGACGGGGAGGAACGCTACACGCTCCGGGGCCTCCCGGGGCGGTGGCGAGACGGCGCTGCCGAGGACCGGTGACGATCAGCGACGCAGGCCGTGGCGCAGGCCGGAACCGACCAGCAGGGCGTGCAGCCGCCCGGAGAGGGTCGCCAGCTCGCCGGAGAGGTCGTGGGCGCGCCGCGCGGCCTCGGGAGCGCGGCTGCGGGCGACCGGCGTGACGAGCTGGGTGAGCAGGCCGACCTCGCGGTCCGCGCCCGCCCGCAGGCCGCGCAGCAGCCGCGGCTCCACCCCGAGGGCCGAGAGCGCCGCGGCGGTCCGGGCGATCACCGGGGCCTCCGGCTCGTAGCGCCCGGACACGTCGGGACGCAGGATCCCGTGGTGCTCCAGCGAGGTCAGCAACGCCTCGTCGACGCCGTCCTCGGCCAGCACGGTCTCCCGGTCGACGCCGTCGCCCGGGGTGGCGCCGCCGAGCGCCCGGTCGGGGTCGTCGTCGGACGGCAGGAGCGACCCCGCCGACCCGACCGCGCTCAGCGAGCGTGGCCGCGGCACGGTGCCCAGCCGGCGGCCGTCGTCGGACCCCCCGCCGGAGCCACCGCCGGATCCCCCGCTCCCGCCGGGACCGCCGGGCTGCGGGCCCGCGAGGTCGGCCGGGCCGGCCACGTCGGGCGGGGCGGTGAGCAGCGGCCCGTCCGGCGTCGGCGAGGCGTCGAACTCCTCGAGCTTCGCCCGGATGACCTTGAGCGGGAGGTAGTGGTCGCGCTGCGCGGAGAGCACGAACCGCAGCCGGCGGATGTCGGCGTGCGCGAACTGGCGGTACCCGCTCGGGGTGCGGGCGGGCGAGATCAGGCCCTCGGACTCGAGGAACCGGATCTTGGAGATCGTGATCTCGGGGAAGTCGCCCCGCAGAGCGTCGAGGACCGCCCCGATCGACAGCGTGCCCCGGGAGTCGCCCTGGGGCAGCCCTGCCGCCGTCATCTCACCCCCGTCGCTGCGCTCGCCACGATCACGAGTGCTCGGCGCCCTGTCCGGCCGAGCCGGCGTCCCGCGGCCCGGTGAGGAAGACGAGACGGAACTTGCCGATCTGCACCTCGTCGCCGTTGGCGAGCACGGCCGTGTCGACCGGCTCCCGGTTGACGTAGGTGCCGTTCAGGCTGCCGACGTCGACGACGACGAACTCGGCGCCGTCGCGGCGGAACTCCGCGTGACGCCGGGAGACCGTGACGTCGTCGAGGAAGATGTCGCTGTCGGGGTGCCGCCCGGCGCTGGTGGTGTCGCGGTCGAGCAGGAAGCGCGACCCGGCGTTGGGACCGCGCTTGACGACCAGCAGGGCGGAGCCGGCGGGCAGCGAGTCGACGCCGGAGACGCCGCCGCGGGGCTCCTCGCCGGGCTCGGCGAGGAAATCGGCCCGGAAGACCGACGTCGTCTCACCCTGACGCTCGGGGGGGACCGGACCGCCTGTGCTCACCGTGCTCCTCCGTCGATGCTCGCCTGCCGCTGGTCGTACCAGTCCCCTGGGGGACCCTCACTCGGGTGCGTCACCCGGCCGAGCCCCCCTCGCGGGCCCCGGTCGGGGCCGTGAGGACGAGGCCGTGGTCACGGTACCGTGCGTCACCATCACGCCGTGGGTCGGTCCCGCTTCGCCGGTCACTACTGATGTCAACGCGCCGTGACCGGATCGGTCACGCTCGGTCTCCGGTCCGCTCAGGACCCGTCGATGACCGCCTGGTAGCCCTCGGCGTCCAGCAGCTCGGAGCGCTCCCCGGCGTCCGAGAGGCGCAGCTCGAACATCCAGCCGGACCCGTACGGGTCCGAGTTGACCTGCTCCGGGGCGTCGGCCAGGCCCTCGTTGACCGCGGTGATCTCCCCCGCCAGCGGGGCGTAGATCTCCGAGACCGACTTCGTGGACTCGACCTCGGCGATCGAGTCCCCGGACGAGACCGTGTCGCCGACCCCGGGCAGCTGGACGAACACGACGTCGCCGAGCTGTTCCTGGG
The DNA here is from genome assembly GCF_037401875.1 of Actinomycetospora aurantiaca. Lineage (NCBI taxonomy): Bacteria > Bacillati > Actinomycetota > Actinomycetes > Pseudonocardiales > Pseudonocardiaceae > Actinomycetospora > Actinomycetospora aurantiaca. The sequence goes on from NZ_JBBEGN010000021.1 coordinate 41,631, forward strand.
CGTAGTCGGTGATCCCCACCCGCACGACGCCGTCGTCCCCGGCCGGGGCGATCCACTCGTGCTCCGCCGTGTACTGCAGACCCTCCGGGACCACGTCGACTCCCTGCTGATGATGATCAGTTGCTCCGGGCCGTGGCACCCTAGCGTGCGGGCGTCCGGGCCAGCTGGACCACGTAGAGCGCCCCGGAGTACAGGTGCAGCGCGATCCCCCAGGCCGTGAACGCGTAGGCGAACGGGCGGGCGGCGTCGGCGCCGGGCCAGTCCATCTGCGCGAGCAGCAGCAGCGGGAAGGCGTAGAGCAGGCACAGCGTGGCCGCCTTGCCGAGGTAGAGCACCGGGAACGCCAGGTAGCCCTTGCGGCGCAGCAGCGGCAGCGCCGCGGAGACCACGACGTCCCGGCCCACGATGAGCAGCACCACCCACCACGGCACGATGTCGCGGATCACGAAGGCGACCAGCGCCGCGAGGGTGTAGAGCCGGTCGGCCAGCGGGTCGAGGGCCTCGCCGAGCTTGGAGTACTGGTCCAACCAGCGGGCGAGCTTGCCGTCGAGCCAGTCGGTGACCCCCGAGATCACGAGGACGACCAACGCCCAGCCGTCGGCCTGCGGCCCGAGCAGCAGCCACAGGAACACCGGCACGCCGGCCAGGCGGATCACCGACAGCAGGTTCGGCACCGTCAGCCAGCGTTCGGCCGCGATCTCCCGGAGCGTCACGGGGGCCAGTCTGTCAGCGCGCGGTCCATCCCATGTCCATCGTCACCGGCACGCCGGTGAACGTGGCGCCCGCCGGCGTGGTGAGGAACGCGACGACGTCGGCGACCTCGCTCGGCTCGATCAGCCGCTTGACCGCGTGCGGGGTGAGGATGACCTCCTCGATGACGCGGTCCTCGCTGATGCCGTGCGCCTTGGCCTGGTCGGCGATCTGCTTCTCGACGAGCGGGGTGCGCACGTAGCCCGGGCAGACGGCCGCGGCGGTGACGCCCTGCGCGGCCCCCTCCAGCGCCAGCGTCTTCACCAGGCCCAGCACGCCGTGCTTCGCCGAGACGTAGCCCGCCTTGTACGGGCTCGCGGCCAGCGCGTGCGCCGAGGCGATCGGGACGAAGCGTCCGCCGCGCGGGGCCTCGACGAGCGATGGCCACGCGTACTTGGCCAGCAGGAACGGGCTGGTGAGCAGGATCTGGAGCAGGGCGTCCCAGCGGTCCTCGGGGAAGTCGGCGACCGGCGACACGTGCTGGAAGCCGGCGTTGGGGACGACCAGGTCGATGCGCCCGAACGCCTCCAGCGCGGTGTCGACGGCCGCCCGGTTGCCCTCCCGGGTGGTCAGGTCGGCGCCCAGGGTCTCCGCGCCCTTCAGGTCGTCGGCCGCCTCCAGGTCGACGCCCAGGACCTGCCAGCCGTCCGCGACGAGGCGCTCGACCACGGCGCGGCCGATGCCGCTGGCCGATCCGGTGACGACGGCGGCCCGGTCCTCTGCAGGTGTGCTCACGCGCCCGACGGTAGGTGGCGGCCGCCACCCGCGGTAGGTGATCTCGCACCGGTCGGCGCGCCGGAGCAGCCACCGGGCGTCCGGACGGGTGCCGGTGGCCGCGACGCGGGCACCACCGCGGCGTGAGTGCCGTGGTGACCTCCCCCGTCGCGGGTCCGGCCCTGGGTGTGCCCGCCGACCCCGCCCCGCTCGTGCCGGACGTGCGCCGGCTCGCGATCCTGCGCGCCAACGGTCTGGGCGACCTGGTCGTCGCCGAGCCGGCCCTCGCGGCGGTGCGCGCCGCCTACCCCGACGCCGAGATCACGCTGCTGGGCCAGCCGCACCACGAGGCGCTGCTCGCCGGGCGCCCCTCCCCCGTCGACCGGGTCGTGACGGTGCCGCCGGTCCCCGGGGTGCGCGTGGGCCCGGGCCCGGACGCGCCCGCGGAGGTGGTCGAGGCCTGGGCGGCCCGGCAGCGGGCCCACGGCTACGACCTCGCGATCCAGATGCACGGCGGGGGCGGCAACTCCAACCCGCTGGTGGCGCGCCTCGGGGCCCGCGTGACGGCGGGGACGGCCGCGCCGGGCGCGCCCCGGCTCGACCGGTGGGTGCCCTACACCCCGTACCAGCACGACACGCTGCGCTGGAACGAGCTGGCGGCGGCGGTCGGGGCGCGGACCCCCCGGATCGAGCCGCGGATCGCGGTGACCGAGGCCGACCTGGCGGCCTCGCGGGCCGTCGTGCCCGAGACCGACGACCCGCTGGTCGTCGTGCACCCCGGGGCGACCGACGCCCGCCGCTGCTACCCGGAGGAGCGGTTGGGCGCCGTCGCGGCCGGACTCGAGGGGGCGCGGGTGGTCGTGGTCGGCGGCGCGTCCGAGAGCGACCGCGTCGCCGCGGTGGCGCGCGGCTACGCGGCCGTCCGGGGCCACGAGCCGGAGACCACGGTCGGCGGGCTCGGCCTGCCCGGTCTGGTGGGGCTGCTCGCCCGGTCACGCCTGATGATCGGCAACGACTCCGGCCCCCGCCACGTCGCGGGCGCCGTCGGCACCCCGACCGTCGCGGTCTTCACCTACGCGAACCTCGCCGACGTCGCGCCGCTCACCCGGGTCTGGCACCGCGTGCTCGTGTCGTGGCACGGCGGCTGCCGGGTGTGCGGGCGGCGGGTGCTCGAGGGCTGGTGCGGCCACCAGGAGTCGGCCACCCACGACGTGCCGGTCGCCGACGTGCACGAGGCCGCGCAGGACCTGTGGGAGCAGACCTCCCCGTAGGTCAGCGCACCCGCAGGCGCACCCCGTCGTCGGGAACCAGCTCCCCGATCACCGGGTGGCCCGGGATCTCGCCGACCAGCAGCAGGCCGCCCGAGGTCTGCGCGTCCGCGAGCAGGATGCGGTCGGCCTCGGACGCGGCGTCCAGGTCGGACTCGGGCGCGACCCAGTCCAGGTTGCGCCGGGACCCGCCGGGGACGAAGCCGTCCCGCACCGCCTCGCGGGCCCCGTCCAGGTAGGGCACGGCCGCGGCGTCGATCACCGCGGTCACCCCGGAGGCACGGGCCAGCTTGTAGGCGTGGCCGAGCAGGCCGAAGCCGGTGACGTCCGTGCCGGCGACGATCCCCGCGTCCACCGCGGCGCGGGAGGCGGCGGCGTTGAGCGTGGTCATGGCCGCGACGGCGGCCGCGTCCACCTCGCCGGTGACCTTGTGCCGGTTGTTGAGCACGCCCAGCCCCAGCGGCTTGGTGAGCGTGAGCGGCAGCCCGGCCCGCCCGGCGTCGTTGCGGATCAGGCGGGCGGGGTCGGCGGTGCCGGTGACGGCCATGCCGTACTTCGGCTCCGGGTCGTCCACGGAGTGCCCGCCGGCCACGTGGCAGCCCGCCTCGTCGGCCACCGCCAGTCCCCCGCGCAGCACCTCGGCCGCCATCTCGTAGGGCAGCACGTCGCGGGGCCAGCACAGCAGGTTCAGCGCGACGACGGGCCGCCCGCCCATCGCGTACACGTCCGAGAGCGCGTTGGCGGCGGCGATGCGGCCCCAGTCGTACGGGTCGTCGACGACGGGGGTGAAGAAGTCCGTCGTCGCGATCAGCGCGAGCCCGTCGCGGATCGTCACCGCGGCGGCGTCGTCACCGTCCTCGAGCCCGACGACGAGCTCGCCGACGCGCTCGGCGGTCGGGGCCGGCGCGAGGGTGCGGACGAACGACTCCAGCTCGCCCGGCGGGATCTTGCAGGCGCAGCCGCCGCCGTGGGCGTATCCGGTCAGTCGCGTGCCCGACACCGTCGTCATGGGCCCAGTGTCGTCCAGACCCGGCCGATCGGCACGGATGGACGGTGTCCTAGAGGCGGTGCAGACCCTGCAGGACCCGCGCCATCACGGCGCGGTCGGGGCCCGGTCCCGACGACGAGCTCGCGGCGGTCGGGTGGATGGTGACCGACCCCTGGTCGGCCATGTCGCCGATGAGCACCCGCGCCACGCCGAGCGGGACCCGCAGCAGGGCCGCGACCTCGGCGACCGAGCGGGGCGCGCCGTCGCACAGGTCCCCGATGGCGACGTGCTCGGGGTCGTCCAGCGCCGGGCGGGGGCTGGGCAGCGAGACGAGGGTCTCGACGCGCAGGTCCGCCCGGGCGCGGGTGCGGCCGCGCGTGCGGACGTAGGGGCGCACCGACACCCGCGACTCGTAGCCCTCCACCCGGTTCCGGAGCTCGGCCAGGTGCAGCGGGGCGGTGGCCGAGTCGTCGGGACGGGGGGCCGAGGGGTCGGAGGGGTCGGAGGGGTCGGCCCGCGGCCGTGGCGGGGCCTGGACCGGGACGACGGCGTCCTCGGCGGCCCGGAGGTCGTTCTCCCGGCGGGTGCGGCGGGCGTGCGACCCGAAGCGGGCGCCCGTCCGGCCGATCATCGGGTCGCCGGGCTCGGTGGGCGCCGGGACGGCCGGCGACTCCGGGGCCCGGTCCGGCTCCTCCGGGGCGGCCTGCGGGGCGCGGGGGAACCGGGCGCCGGTCCGGCCGACCCGCGGACTCCGGCGGGGCCGGGACCGCCGCCCCGTGTCCTCGTCGTCGGTCACGGTGCGCACCCACTCCCGCTACTCGTCGTGACTCGTCGGGACCGCCCCGAACACCCGCTCACCCTAAGGTACGGCGCAGGGTGGCGGTCGGTGACCGCGTGCCGATCGTGTTGGCGACAGATGACCGACGACGGCGCAGACGGACTAACGCGTTAGGCCTACGCACGACCGAGGCTTCCTCCGATCGAGGGGGTTCGGCCGTTCCGGTGGTCCGAGCCGGACCTCGTCACCCCTCCGGCCGGAGGGGCACTAAGCTGGGCGACGGCCCTGCCTTCGACCTCTCGGCAGGGCTCATCTCGGCGGAATCCGGGGGTCGTCGTCGTTCCACCCGGTTCGCCGGGACGTCGGCTCCCGGGTTCCGTTGCACCCAACCGGACCGTCGCGGAAACCCCACCGTCCGGAGAGGTCCGGACGGAGCAGTCAGACCTCCGGCATCGTCACCCGGGCCCGTGCGCCCGCGAACGCCACGACGTCCCCGCCCGCGAGCTGACGGCCCCGTCGCGTCTCCGCCCGGCCGTTCACGACGACCTCGCCGGACGCGACCACGTCCTTGGCGTCCGCACCATGCTCCACCAGGCCCGCGAGCTTGAGGAACTGGCCCAGCCGGATCGTCCCGGTCACCTCGACGTCCCGGATCGGCGCAGCGTCTCCCACCCGCCCGGTCGAGCTCCGCTCCGCTGCGTCTCCCACCCCGTGATCTGATCACACGGTGACCACCGCCGCCCTGCTCGTGCTGGCCGGGGTCGCCGCCGGGCTCTCCGGGTCGATGGCCGGGCTCGCCTCGCTCTTCTCCTACCCGGCCCTGCTGGCCGCCGGCCTGCCACCCGTCGTCGCGAACCAGACCAACACGATCGCGCTGGCGGTCTCGAGCGCCGGGTCGATCGCTTCGTCGCGGCCCGAGCTGCGAGGTCAGCGCGACCGGGTGCTCCGCCTGATCCCGCTCACGGTGCTCGGCGGCGTCGTCGGCGGCGCGCTGGTCCTGGTCACCCCGTCGGAGACGTTCGCGCTGATCGTGCCGTTCCTGGTCGCGTTCGCCTCCGTCGTGCTGCTGCGCCCGCCGCGGGCGGCACCGCCGGGCGAGGGGCGGCGCGACGGGCGGCCCGGGCCGCTCACGGTCGTCGGCACCATCCTGATCGGCGTCTACTCCGGGTACTTCGGCGCCGCCGCGGGCGTGCTCATGCTGGCGCTGCTCTCCCACCTGCTCGCCGACAGCCTCGTGCGGGTGAACGCGGTGAAGAACGTGCTGCTCGGCGCCTCCAACGCGGTCGCGGCGATCGGCTTCATCGTGTTCGGCACCGTCGTCTGGAGCGCCGCGGTGCCGTTGCTGATCGGGTTGTTCGTGGGGAACTACGCCGGTCCGGCGATCGCCCGCCGGCTGCCGCCCGCGGTCCTGCGGGTCGGGATCGCCGTGGCCGGCCTCGTGCTCGCGGTGGTGCTGTTCGTGCAGGCGGTCAGCTGACGGTCGCGAAGGCGGCCACCACCGCCGCCACCGCCCGACGGCGGCCGTCGGCGTCGCGCGCCGCCCGGCCCGCGCCCGCGACCTGGTCGAACGCCAGCCCGTCGAGGCAGGCCACGAGATCGGCCGCGGCACGGTCCGGGTCGGCCACGCCCAGCGCCGCGAGCCCGGCCGCCACCGCGCTGCGGACCCGCGCGCCCGCCGCCACCAGGGCCGCCTCGAGTTCCGGACGGCGGGTCGACTCCAGGGAGAGCTCCAGGCGGGCCACGAGCCGGTGGCGGTCCGGGCCGAGGACCCGCTCCAGGTGGGCGCAGGCCGCGTCGACCAGGGCGTCCACCCCCGCGGCCGGCCCGCCCGTGCGGGCCGTGCGGGTCACGGAGTCCGTCGCCAGCCGGTCCACGCAGGCCTGCAGCAGGGCGGCACGGGTGCGGAAGTAGTACGAGCTCGTCCCCTCGGCGAGACCGGCCGTCGCGTCGACCGCACGGTGCGTCAGCCCGCGGGTCCCCGCCGTCGCGAGGACCTCGATGGCGGCCTCGGCGAGCACGTCCCGTCGTTCCATCTCCCACCCCTTCCCCACGCCCCTCTACAGCCGTAGAGTACCGACCTACTACAGATGTAGAGGAGGCGCGGGGTCATGGCACGGGCGATCGTCGTGGGAGCGGGACTGGGCGGGTCGGCGACGGCCGTCGCCCTGGCCCGGCAGGGGTGGGACGTGACGGTGCTGGAGCGCCGGGAGCGGGCCGGGGAGGTGGGCGCCGGGATCGCACTGTGGCCGAACGGGCTGCGTGCCCTCGACCGGCTCGGCCTCGGTGACGCCGTGCGCGCGGCCGGCACCGTCGAGGGGGACGGCGGGATCCGCGACGCGCGGGGACGCTGGCTCGCCCGGACCGACGCGGCGGCGCTGCGGAGACGGCAGGGCGACGGCATCGTCGTCCTCGACCGCCCGGTGCTCCACGACCTGCTGCGGGCCGCCGGTCCCGTGGTCGAGACCGACACCGGTGTCCTCGCCGTCGAGCACGGATCGGCGTCCGAGCCGGCGGTCGTGCACGACGCCCGGGGCCGCGCCCTGCCCGCGGACCTGGTGGTCGCCGCCGACGGCCTGCGCAGCACCGTGCGCACCGCGGCCTGGCCCGCGGCCGTCCCCCGCCCGACCGGGCACACGGCGTTCCGGCTGGTGGCCCACCACCGTCTCGCGACCGGGGGCGAGAGCTGGGGCCGCGGCGACTACCTCGGCCTCGCGCCCCTGCCCGGCGGGCGCACCTACCTCTACGCCGTGGTCCGCACCGCGGAGATCCCGGACCGGGCCCTCACCGATCCCCTCGCCTGGCTGCCGCACCGCTTCGCGGGGTGGCACGACCCGGTCCCCCGGATCCTCACCGGAGCGCGGACCGCCGCGGGCACCGTCGCGGTGCACGAGCTCGCCGACCTCCGCCCGCCGCCGTCGTGGCACCGCGGCCGGGTCGCGCTGCTCGGCGACGCCGCCCACGCGATGACCCCGAACCTGGGGCAGGGCGCGAGCCAGGCGTTCCTGGACGCCGTCGTGCTCGCCGACGAGGCCCGCCCCGACGGCACCGGCCTGGACCGGTACGAGCACCGTCGCGCCCGCACCGCCCGCGCCCTGGCCCGCCGCTCGCGGAGCGCGGGACGGGTGGCGGGCCTGCGGTCGCCCCTGGCCGTCGCCGCCCGGGACGCGCTCGTCGCGGCCCTGCCCGACGAGGCCGCTCCGGCCGCCCTCGAGCGGCTCCTCGACGCCGGGCGGACGCCCGCGGAACGCACCCCGGCGGGAGCCCGGTGATGGGCCGCCACGTCGTCGTGGGGGCCTCCGGCGGCATCGGCCGCGCGGTGTGCGCCGAGCTCGTCCGCCGCGGGCTGCCGGTGCGGGCCGTCTCGCGCCGCGCCCCCGGGATCGCCGACGCGGAGAACGTCGCCGCGGACGCGACGGACGCCGCGGCGATGACGCGGGCGTGCGCCGGCGCCACCGCGGTGTACCACTGCGTCAACCCGCCCTTCGCGTCCTGGCGTGCGGCGTTCCCGGAGGCGACGCGCGCCCTGCTCGCCGCCGCGGGGGCCGCAGGGGCGCGCCTGGTGTTCGCGGACGACACGTGGATGTACGGGCGCGTGGACGGCCCGATGCGCGAGGACACCCCCGTCCGGCCGGTCTCGGAGAAGGGCGTGCTCCGGGCCTGGCTCGCGGAGATGGTGCTGGCCGCGCACGCGCGCGGACAGGTGCAGGTCGTGATCGGCCGGGCGCCGGAGCTGTGGGGACCGGGCGTGGAGTCGCTGCTCGGCGCCGGCCTGTTCGCCGCCGCCCTGCGCGGGGGCACCGCCCGCTGGCCGGGCGACCCGGACCTCCCGATGACCGCGGGCTACGCCCCGGACGTCGGCGCCGCCCTGGTCGACCTCGCCCTCGCCCCCACCGGCGCCACCGGACGCGTCTGGCACACCCCGGTGCCGCCGGCGAGCACCGGCCGCGAGTTCGTCGCCCGGCTCGCCGCGCACGCCGGACACCCGGTGCGGCTCGGGCGGATCACCCCGGCGATGGTCGCGGCGCTGCGGCTGGTCTCCCCCGTGGCGCGGGAGGGCGCGCAGCTGCTCTACCAGTTCAGCCAGCCGTTCCTCGTCGACGACGCCGCCTTCCGGGCGACCTTCCCGACGACGCCGACCCCCTGGGACGACGGGATCGCCGCGACCCTCGCCTGGTACCGCGCCGAGCCGGACCGGACCCGCCGTCGGCTGGTCCCCGTCTGACCTACAGCCGGGCCGCGCGGACCGCCGCCTGGGTGCGCGAGCGCAGGTCGAGCTTGGTCAGCACGCGGGAGACGTGGGTCTTCACCGTCGCCTCGGAGAGGTGCAGCCGGGCGCCGATCCCGGCGTTCGACAGCCCCTCACCCAGCAGGCCGAACACCTCGCGCTCCCGCTCGGTCAGGTCGTCCAGTCCCGGCGGTCGGTCCGCGGGGGCGCCCGCGGCGACCGCGTCGATCACCCGCCGGGTGACGCCGGGAGCGAGGGCCCCGTCGCCGGCGGCCACTCCGCGGACCGCGTCGACCAGGGCGTCCGCGTCCGCCGACTTCAGCAGGAACCCCGCGGCGCCCGCCCGCAGCGCCGCGAACAGGTACTCGTCGAGGTCGAACGTCGTCAGCACGAGGACGCGGCAGACCCGGTCGCCGACCAGCTCGGCGGTGGCGGAGATCCCGTCCGTCCCCGGCATCCGCACGTCCATGAGCACGACGTCGGGGCGCAGCTCCCGCGCCCGCCGCACCGCGGCCGCGCCGTCCGCGGCCTCGCCGACCACCTCGATCCCGTCCGCGGCGTCGAGGATCATCACCAGCCCGGTCCGGACGGCGTCGTGGTCGTCGGCCACCAGCACCCGGATCACGGTGCTCCCCCGTCGAGCGGGAGGCGGGCCGCCACCCGCCACCGGTCGTCGTGTCGGCCGGCCTCCAGCTCCCCGCCGACCGCTGCGGCGCGCACGCGCATGCCCTCCACCCCGCTCCCGGCGCCCACGTGCTCGCGGGCCCCGGCCGCGCCGTCCGCCAGCGAGTTGATCACCTCGAGGAGCAGCACCGTGCCGCCCTCGCGGCCCACCGCAACCCGGACCGACGCGCCCGGCGCGTGCACCGAGACGTTCGTGAGGGCCTCCTGCACGATCCGGTACGCGGTGAGGTCGACCGGTCCGGGGACGTCGTCCACCGGCACCCCGTCGACCTCCACCTCGAGCCCGCCGGCCCGGGCGGACTCGACGAGGGCCGGCAGGTCGGCGAGCCGTGGAGCGGTCGACGCCGGCTCCCCCGTCTCCCCGCCCGGGCCGGTCCGCAGCACCCCGATCAGCGCGCGCATCTCCTCGAGTGCGCGCACGCTGTTCTCCCGCACCGACCCCAGCACCCGCTCCCGGGCGGCAGGCGCGGGGGTGCGCAGCGCGGCCTGCGACTGCAGCGCGATCGCGGCGAGGTGCCCGGCGACGGAGTCGTGCAGCTCGCGGGCGATCCGGGCGCGCTCGTCGGCCACCGCCGCCCGCCGGTCGAGCGCGGCGATCCGCGCCGCCTGCTCGGCCGCCTCCCGCTGCGCGAGCGCCTCCCGCGTGGGCCGTCGGACCTCCGCGGCCCACCACACCGGCAGGAGCAGCAGACCCGCCCCGGTGAACGCGGACGCGACCAGGAGCGCCGTCGACGCCCCGGAGAGAGCCAGTCCGGCGAGCGCGAGGGCGTACAGCGCCGGACCGGCGCGCTGCGTCCGGCGGCTGACGGCGGCCGAGCCGTGCAGGACCGCGCAGTAGAGCAGGTCCCACAGCGCCAGCGCCGACGCCGGGGAGAACCCGGCGGCGATGTCCGCGGCGGCGAGCGGGACCACGAGCACCAGCGCGAGCCCGGGGCGCCGGGTGCGCAGGAGCTGCGGCGCCGCCACCGCCGCGACCAGCGCGAGCCGGACCCACGGCGCCGCCGGCGGCACGTCGACCGCGAACCGGACCGGGACGAGGGACATCGACGCGATGCCCACGGCCACCGTGAGCAGCGCGATCCCGGCGTCCCACCACCACGGGCGGGGCAGGACGTCCCGGACGGTCCGGATCATGCGGCCATCGGACCACGATCCGGACCGCGCCGGCATCGGTCGAAGGGACCACGTCGGACGCGACCTCGGGCCGACGCGCCCGGCTCCCCCGCCGACGCACGCTCGACCCATGACGACGGACCTGCTGACCTCACCGGCCACCCTCGCCATCGTGGCGGGCGAGGTCGCGTTCTGGGTGTTCCTGGTCGGCGGCCTCGCCGTCCGCTACCTGCTGCGCGCCCCGCGCCTCGGGATGGCCCTGCTCGGATGCACCGTCCTGGTGGACCTGGCCATCCTGACGACGGCCGTGGTCGACGTCCGCGCGGGCGGTGCGGCGACCTTCGTGCACGGGCTGGCCGCGGTGTACGTCGGGTTCTCGGTCGCGTTCGGGCACTCGGTCATCCGGTGGGCCGACGGGCACGCAGCACACCGCTGGGCGGGTGCGCCGCGCCCGGAGAAGGTCCCGCGGCACGGTCGCGAGCGCGCGGTCCACGAGTGGCGCACCTTCGCCCGGTGGCTGCTCGCGGGCGCGATCGCCGCCGCCGGGATCGGCCTGGTGATCCTCCTGGCGGGACCGGGCGCCCAGGTCGCGGCGCTGACCGACTGGTTCCCCCGGCTCGGCCTGATCACCGGCATCTGGTTCCTCACCGGGCCGGTGTGGCACCTCGGCGAGCTCGCACCGGCCCGCCGTCAGGAAGAGAGCTGACGCTTCACCTCGGTCGAGACCCGCTTGCCGTCCGCCCGCGACCCGACCTGGGGCTGGACGACCTTCATCACCTGGCCCATCGCCCGCATCGAGTCCGCGCCGGTCTCGGTGATCGCGGCCGCGACGAGCGCGGCGAGCTCGTCGTCGGTGATCGGCTGCGGCAGGTACCCGGCGAGGACCTGCTCCTCGGCGCGCTCGCGCTCGGCCAGCTCCGACCGTCCGGCGCCGTCGAACGCCTCGGCGGACTCGCGGCGCTTCTTGGTCTCGCGCACGAGGACGTCCATGACCTCGTCGTCGGACAGGTCGCGGTGCTCCGTGCCGGCGGTCTCGGCGTTCGCGACCGCGGTCAGCGCCATCCGCAGGGTCGCGACCCGCGTCTGGTCGCGGGCCTTCATGGCCGTCGTCAGGTCGCTGCGTAGCCTCTCCTTGAGCACCCGTCCAGCTTAGGCGCCGCGGTCCACCCGGAATCGGTGGTGGGACCACCAGGACCAGGACAGTGCCACCCGCCGACGCGCATCCTGGGCGCCATGACCTCGGAGTTCGGGCGCACGCTGCGCCGCTGGCGCGATCGGCTGGAGCCCGCGACGGCGGGTCTGCCGGCCGGGCAGCGGCGACGGGCCGCCGGGCTGCGCCGCGAGGAGCTCGCCGGGATCGCGGGTATCTCGGCCGACTACCTGACCCGGCTCGAGCAGGGCCGGGCGACCTCGCCGTCGGCCCAGGTCGTGGAGGCGTTGGCGCGGGCGCTGCGACTGTCCGACGCGGAGCGCGACCTGTTGTTCTCGCTCGCCGGGCACGCCACCCCGGGCCGCGACGTCGTCCCCGCACGGATCACCCGCAGCGTGCAGCGGCTGCTCGACCGGCTCGAGCACACCCCCGTCGCGGTCTTCGACGCGGCGCTGACGCTGCTCGTCGCGAACGCGCCCTACGACGCACTCATGGGCGACACGACGGCCTGGCAGGGGCTCGAGCGCAACGCGCTGTGGCGGCACTTCGTCGGCCCGGGCGGGCGGGTCGTGTACTCCGTCGACGGCGAGGCGGCGTTCGAGGAGATGGTCGTCGCGGCGCTGCGGATGACCGCGAGCCGCTACCCCGCCGACCGCTTCCTGCGTCACCTGGTCGAGCAGCTCGCGGCGCACAGCCCGCGCTTCGTCGAGCTGTGGGACGCCGACCTGCCCGACCCGACGGGCGAGCAGTCGAAGCGCAAGACGATCGACCACCCGGCGGTCGGGCCGGTCACGCTCGACTGCGACACGCTCGTCGTGGCCACCGACGACGTGCGGATCATGGTCTACACCGCCGACCCGGGGACCGAGGACGCGGAACGCCTGGAGCTCGCGATCGTGCTCGGCACGCAGGCCCTCGTGGAGTAGCGGCTACGTCAGGGCGCGCACCAGCGGCATCGGCATCAGGCGGAGCGCCGGGCCGAGCACCGACCAGGGCCAGCGCGGCGTGTAGGCGTGCGCCGGCCGCCGCTCGATCGCCTCGACCATCGCCCGGACCCCGGTGGCCGCGTCCACCGCGAACGGCATCGTCATGCCCTCGTTGAGGTCGGTGCGGATGAATCCGGGCGCGATCTCGGTGACGACGATGCCGGTCCCGTGGACGTCCGCGCGCAGGCCCTCGGCGAAGGTCGACAGGCCCGCCTTGGCCGCGGCGTACACGGTCTGCGCGCCCCGCAGGCCGCGGTCCGCCGCCACGGACGTGACCAGCACCAGCTGCCCGGAGCCCTGCGCGCGGAAGATCTCCATCGCCGCCTCGCTCTGCGCGATCGCCGCGACGAAGTTCGTGCGGGCCGTCCGCAGGTTCGCGGTCGGCTTCCCCGACCCGACCGTCCGCCCGTCGCCGACCCCGGCGTTGACGATCACCCGGTCCAGCCCGCCGAGGGTCGCGGCGAGCTCGGGGACCACCCGCGCGACGGCCTCGTCGTCGGTGACGTCGAGCGCGGCCGTCACCACCCGCGCGGCCCGGGGCGCGGCCGTGAGCTCGGCGGCGAGTGCCTCCAGCCGGTCGGTCCGGCGGGCGACCAGCGCGAGCTCGTGGCCCCGCGCGGCGAACTCCCGCGCCATGCCCTCGCCCAGCCCGCTCGACGCGCCCGTGATCAGTGTCCTCACCCGGACCATCAGATCACGCGTCGTGGTGCTCCAGGACGTTCACCACCACCCCGCCCGGGGTCCGGACGAAGAACCGCCGCACGCCCCACGGCTCGGTGGTCATCGGGTGCACGATCTCCAGCCCGGCGTCGATCATGCGGCGGTACAGGGGCTCGTGCTCGGCCGGCTCCACCGCGACCGAGAGCACCGGGTCCTCCGGCGCGCTCGCGTCGTGGGTGATCAGCTGGACCTGCGGGACCTGCGCGATCCCCGTGGCGCTGTGGTTGACCACCCAGCCCTGGTCCATCGGGGTGTCCAGGCCGAGCAGCTCGGTCCAGAACGCGCGGTCGGCGGTGGGGTCGCCCAGGGCGACGTCGGCGATGATGCGGCGGACGGGGCTCGTCATGGCCGAGAGCATCCCGGACGACGGGCACCGACGGCTCGGACGAATCCACGTGGGACTCCCCCGGGGCGCCCACCCCCGCCCGGTAAGGTCCTCACCCGGAGGATCTCGCATGGGTGAACGCCAGGTCGAGCTCGGCGGCGCGCCGACCAGGGTGGTGGACGAGGGCGTGGGCCCGGTCGTCGTGCTGGTCCACGCCACGCCCTTCGACCTGGACTACTGGGCCGAGCTAGCCCGCACCCTGTCCTCCGACCACCGCGTGGTCCGCTACGACCTGCGCGGGCACGGGTCCGCGGCCGCGGCGCCGGTGCCCGACACGTGCCGGCTCGCCGCCGACCTCGTCGAGCTGCTCGACCTCCTCGACGTGGCGAGCGCCCACGTCGTCGGCCACTCGCTGGGCGCGACGATCGCCCAGCGGGTGACGCTCGACCATCCCGACCGGGTGCGGCGGCTGTCCCTGCTCGGAGCCCGCGCGTCGCCGTCCGCGGTGTTCCGGACGCTCGCCGAGGCGCTGCGCCAGGACGTCGCCGCCGCCGACCTCTCGATCAACCGCTGGTTCACGCGCCGGCAGCTGGAGCGCAACGGCGCCGCGGTCCGCTACGCCCGCTCCATGATCGAGAGCACGGCGGTCTCGGTCTGGGCCGACGGGCTCGACCGGCTCGCCGAGACCGACGTCCTGGCCGACCTGCCCCGTCTGGCGATGCCCGTGGACGTCGTCGTGGGCGCGGAGGACCAGGGAGCGAAGCCCGAGCACGGTCGCGCGATCGCGGACGCCGTCGCGAGCGGCACGTTCCACCTCGTCCCCCGGGCGCGGGCCCTGCTCGCCCTCGAGCGCCCGGACGTCGTCGCCCCCCTGCTGTGCTGAGCCGTCTCAGTCGTCCGCGCCCGACAGGAGTCCGGACAGCGCGTCGGTGAGCGCGTCCCGTGTCGGGTCACCGAGCTGCACGCGGAGCCGGTCGTCGATCCCGGCGACGACGTCCGTGCCGACCCGCCGCAGGCGCAGGCCCTCGGCGGTGACGTGGAGCTGGGCGGAGCGGCCCCGTCCCGGGACCGTGACCCGCTCGACCGCGCCGCGCTCCTCCAGCGCGTTCAGCGTCGCCTGCATGCTCTGCGGTGTGATCCCCGCCCGCCGGGCGAGCTCGCTGTAGGACAGGCCCGGGTGGCGGGCGAGGTGTCCGAGGGCCGACAGGTGCCGCAGGGACATCCGCTCGGCCCGGAGTCGCTCCTCGATCTCCTCCCGGATCCGCCCGCCGAGCGTCATCAGGAGGAACGCGGTGCTCAGCGGCGGCCGGGCGTCGTCCCCGTCTCCGGCCACGCGCTCCCCTCCCCCACGGCTCCGACACGAAGTGTACGTTGATTTCAGTCTGACTGAAACTGGGAGGTGCCGCTCGTGAACGCCGTCCTGCTCGCCGTCCACGTCCTCGCCGCGATCGTGGCCGTCGGACCGGTGTGCGTCGCCGCCAGCATGGTTCCGGCCGAGGCGCGGAGGGCCGCGAAGACCGATGGGGTCGCCGGGGCAGCCGGCCGGCTGCCGGTCCTCGCCCGCATCTGCCGGACGTATGCCGTCGTCGGGATCGCGGTCCCGGTCTTCGGCCTGGGCACCGCGTCGTCGATGGGCGTGCTGACCGAGGCGTGGGTACTCGTGTCGATCCTGCTGACCCTCGCCGCGGCCGGGGTGCTCGCGCTCGCGGTCCTGCCGGGCCAGCGGGCCCTGCTCGCCGCGGTCGCGTCCGGGGAAGCAGTGGACGTGACGACCCGGCGCCTGGCCGCCACGACCGGCGTGTTCAACCTGCTCTGGGCGGTCGTCACGGTGCTGATGATCGTGCGGCCCGGCTCGACCACCGGGGTGTGAGGACCGTGCCCCTGCGGATCGCCGCCACGGTGGAGCTGGCCAGCCTCGTCGTCCTGCTGGCCAATCTCGCGACCGTCCACCTGCCCGTCCTCGCGTCGGCGCTGGGGCCGCTCCACGGCTGCGCCTACCTCGTCGCGATCGCACTGACCGTCGAGCGGGCCGGGCGGCGGTCGCGAGCCACCGCGCTGTGCCTGGTCCCCGGCGTCGGCGGGCTGCTCGCGGCGACGTCCGTCCGTCGCCACCTCGACCCCCCGACCGGGAGGAGCACGTCATGGCCCTGAGGCACTACCTGCACCGCCCGCCCGCGGTGAGCGCGGCCGAGGCGGTCCGGCTCGTCGCCCAGGGCGCGCTGGTCGTGGACGTGCGCCGGGAGTCCGAGTGGCGCCGGGCGCACATCCCGGACGCGGTGCACCTCCCGCTCGAGGTGCTCCCGGCCCGCTGCGTGGAGCTTCCGGACGACCGGTTGCTGATCACCTTCTGCACCGGCGGCCTCCGGTCGGCCGGGGCCGCCAACCTGCTGGTCGAGCAGGGCTTCGACGCGGTGAACATGAGCCGCGGCCTGATCGACTGGCGGGCCGCCGGCGGCTCCCTCACGTCCGGCTGACCGATCCGCCGGTGTGTCGTCACGACGGCAGGATCTCGACGGAACCACCCGTCCCGTCCACGCGGATCCGCTGGCCGTCGCGGATGCGCCGGGTGGCGTCCTGCACCCCCACGACCGCCGGCAGGCCGTACTCGCGCGCGACGACGGCGCCGTGGGTCATCGTGCCGCCGACCTCGGTGACCAGGGCCGCGACCGCGACGAACGCGGAGGACCAGCTGGGGTCGGTGTAGGCCGCGACCAGGATGTCGCCCGGCGCGAAGGCGGCGTCGGCGAGGTCGAGGACGACCCGGGCGCGGCCCTCGACGACCCCGCGGGAGACCGGCAGTCCGGCCAGGGCCCCGTCGGGCAGGTCGGCGCGCCGCCACGACCCGGACAGGGCCTCGCCGTCCGAGGTGAGCACCCGCGGCGGCGTCAGGGTCCGGTGCACGGCGAGCGCCGCACGGCGCTCGTCGAGGAGCGTGCGGTCGACGCGGCGGGTGCGGACCACCTCGGCGAACTCCTCGAACCGCAGCAGCACGAGGTCGTCGGGATCGTCGAGGACGCCCGCGGCCACGAGTCGCCGCGCCTCGTCGAGCAGGGCCTGCTTGTAGAGGAAGTAGCGCTGCACCATCGCGAACTTGGGGTACTCGCGGTAGCCGATGAAGGTGCGCAGGCGGTCGATCATGGCGCGGGTCTCGTCGGCCTTCGTCGTGCCGTCGGGCAGGGCGCGCACCCGGGCGAGCACGTCCTGCTCCGTCTCCCGGGCCCGCTGGAGCCCCTCGTCGAAGCGTCGCCACCCGGCGCCCGGCTCGGCGTGGTCGACGTGCCCGAGGACCACCGGCACCAGCGTCGCCGGGCGCTCGCTCCACCGCGGCCGGCCGAGGTCGATCTCCCCGACGCAGCGCATGCCGTACCGCGCGAGGAAGTCCTGCAGCGCCGCGTGCGCCGCCGGACCGCCCTCGACGCCGAGCAGACCGTCGAGGGTGTCGTGGTCGCCGAGCCCGCGCAGGAACGTCACGACCTCCGGGTGGGGTCGGATCACGTCCGCGACGTCGAGCAGCGCCATCCCCATCTGCGAGGTGACGTTGTCCGGGACCGACAGCGTCAGCGTGTCCGAGACGTCCTGCTCCCCCAGCCATGTCGCCAGGTGCTCGTCCAGCCAGAAGGCCGCGTCCATCGCCGTCGTGAAGACCCGGTGGCCGAGCGGGTCGAACAGGAGCCGCCGCAGCTCCGCGAGGTCCGCCACGACGAACTCGATCAGCTCCGGGCCCCGGAGCGGGGCGATGGCACGGGCCGCCGCCGCCACCGACTCGCGGCTGCCGGCGACGAGCTCGGTGACGAGGGCCGGGTCGGCGTCAAGCATCTCCGGCGGCGCGGGTGGTGCAGCACCGGGACCGTCCCGATCGTCCGACGCCGGACGGACCTCGCCGCGTTCCAACACCGTCTCCAGCGCGTCGCGCACGAGCGGATCGCCCCGGCCCCACATCTCCAGGAACGCGTCCAGGCCGGGTGCGGCCAGGACCCCGGTGACGTCCACGAAGAGCCGGCCACCGGCCTCCGCCATCGGCCGAGGGGTGGTCAGCTGCCACACCGACAGCCCGAGCGGGGTCATCGCGTCGGTCATCATCTGCTGGTGTCCGACGGACACGAACACGTGCAGCCCGTCGTCGTCGGCGACCGGCGGGACCGGGAACAGCGTCGTGATCGGCCGGCTCTGGACGACCCGGAACCCGCCGCCGGACAGGCACCACTCGATGTCCTGCGGGCTCCCGAAGGACGCCTCGATGTCGCGGCCCAGCGCGACGAGCTCCACGACCTGCGCCTCGGCCAGCACCCCGGCCCCGGCCACCGCGGCCTCGACCACGGCGCCGTCGCGCACCGTCCACCGGTCCGGGTCGGCCACGCCCGAGACCAGGGACTCGCCGAGGCCGGGGACGGCCTCGACCGCGGCGACGCGGCGGTGGGAGGTGACCGGGTCCGCGGTGAACAGCACGCCCGACGCCTCCGCGGCCACCATCTCCTGCACGACCACGGCCATCGCGACGGTGCGATGGTCGATACCGTGCCGGAGGCGGTAGGTGGTCGCGCGCTCGGTGAACAGCGAGGCCCAGCAGCGCTGCACCTGCTCCAGGACCTCGGCGGTCGGGACGTCGAGGTAGGAGTCCTGCTGCCCGGCGAACGACGCCGTCGGGAGGTCCTCCGCGGTGGCACTCGAGCGCACGGCGTACGGCCCGCTCGGGCACGCGGCGCGGATCGCGGCGGCCAGGTCGTCGGGCACGGGCAGCCCCTCGATCTCCGCACGGATCGCCGCGCTCGCCTCGACGATCGCCCGCCGGTCGTCGGGCGCCGGCCGGTTCAGCGCCTCGAGCCGCTCGTCGAGCCCCGGCGCACCGGCGAGGACCCGGCGGAAGGCCCCCGTCGTCACGCAGACGCCCGGGGGCACCACGACGCCCGGGATGCGGCACAGCTCCCCCAGGTTCACGGCCTTGCCGCCGACCTCGGCCGCGCGGCTCCGGTCGATCTCCCGCAGGTCCAGCACGGACGGCCCATCGGTACCCAAGGACTCCCCCTCCACGTCGAGCGGAGATCGTGGAGCACGCCCCGGGTCTTGCCGCAAGCCCCGTCGGCCGCTATAGCTTGGGGTCGGCGGAGAAACCGATCGGCAATGACGTCGGGCCCAGGTGGTTGCCGCCCTGCAGGCCGCTCCACGTCACGTCCCCGGTCCGCTGCATCGGCGGGTGCTCCAGCAGCGCCCGGAGCAGGATCTGCAACTCCGTCCGGGCCAGCACCCCGCCCGGGCACTGGTGGATCCCCCAGCCGAAGCCCAGGTGCCCGCGGGAGTCCCGGTCCGGGTCGAAGCGGTCCGGGTCGCCGAACCGGTCCGGGTCGCGGTTGGCCGCCGCGAGCGACAGCAGGAGCGCGTCCCCCTCGGCCACCTGCTGCCCGGCGACGGTCACCGGGCAGGTCGCCCGGCGCGCGAAGTTCTGGGCCGGGCTGCGGTGGCGCAACATCTCCTCGACGACGCCCGGCACGAGGTCGGGGTCCGCGCGCAGGCGCTCCTGGAGCCCGGGGTGGTCGACGACCAGGTGCACGAGGGTGGCGGCCGCGTTCATCGTCGTCTCGTGGCCCGCGACGGCGAAGGTGGCCAGGATGCTGATCCGCTCGTCCTCCTCGAGCGGCCGGCCGTCCACCTCGGCACCCAGGAGGTCCGTGACGACGTCGTCGGCCGGGTGCCCGCGGTGCGCGTCGAGCTCGGCCGCCATCAGGTCGTACACCTGCCGTCGTGCGCCCACGAAGTCGACCGTCCCGCCGTCGGCGTCGAGCCCGGACCACATCGCCTCGGTGACCTCGCGGAAGCGCTCGACCGTGTCCGGCGCGAACCCCACCAGCTCGGTCAGCACCGCGAGCGGCAGGGGCAGCGCGACCTCGCGGACGAAGTCCCCGCCGCCCCGGCCGGCGAAGCGGCCGACCAGCCCGGTGACCGTGGACTCCAGGAAGGGCCGGAGCCGCCGCACGCGCGCCGGGGACAACGCGGGGACCATCAGCTTGCGGTAGGCCGTGTGCAGGGGCGGGTCGACGTCGATCGGGATGGCGTGCTGGGTCCCGTCGGTGGGGATGCGGTGCCCGGAGGCGGACGAGAACGTCGCCGGGTCACGCAGGACGGCGCGGACGTCGTCGTACCCGGTCAGCACCCAGAACCCGCCGCGCCGCGGGGAGCGCGCGACCGGTCCGGCCGCGCGCGCCGCCTCGTAGACCTCCCACACCGTCGGTTCGGTGAGCTCGGGCGCGTAGGGGTCGAGGTCGACGAGACCCGCCGGGGCGCCCGGGTCGGTCGCGGTCATGTCGTCGCCTCCCGCGGCTCGACGGACGCCACGGGCAGCGGGTCCGACACCTCGGCGTGCGGGCTGCGCAGGGCGAGGGTCGCGACGAGGCTGACGAGCCCCAGGCCGACGACGTAGGCGGAGATCGCGGTGCCGGTGCCGGTCTGCGCGAACAGGACGGTGGCGACGATCGGGGCGAGCGCGCCGCCGGCGACGCTGCCGATCGCGTAGGCCACCGAGGACCCGCTGTAGCGGACGGGGGCGGGGAAGGCCTCGGCGATGTAGGCCCCGTACGCCCCGGTGCCGATGCCGAACCCGGCGCCGGCGACCACGCACGCGACGAGGGCACCGGCGGTGGTCCCGGTGTCGAGCAGCCAGAAGTACGGGAAGGCCCAGGCCGTCAGCCCGACGACGCCGACGAGGGTCACCGGTCGCCGTCCTATGCGCTGGGCCCACATCGCCGCCAGGGGAAGGGCCCCCGCCCACACCAGGGCGGTGACGACGGTGATCGCGAGCATCGTCTGGGCCCCGACGAGCTGCCGGGCAGCGACGTAGGCCAGCGTGAAGACGAGCAGCACGTTGGCGAACCCGGAGATCAGCACGTTCAGGCCGGCGGCCGGGAGGAGCACCTGCGGGGTCCGCAGGACCTCGGCCAGCGGGGCCCGGTGCACGCCGGCGGACCGGACGCGCTCGAACTCCGGGCTCTCGTCCAGCCGCAGCCGCAGCACCAGGCCGAAGGCCACGAGCAGCGCGCTGAGCAAGAACGGGATCCGCCAGGCCCAGGCGGCGAAGGCCGCGTCGTCCACCGCGAGCCGGACGCCGAGGAAGACGAGGCTCGCGAGGACCACCCCGAGCGGCAGGCCGACCTGGGGCAGTGCGCTGTAGAGGGTCCGGCGGCGCGGTGGTGCGTGCTCGAGGGCGAGCAGGGTGGCGCCGCCCCACTCGCCGCCGACCCCGATGCCCTGCACGAAGCGCAGCAGCACCAGCAGGACCGGGGCCGCGGCCCCGATGACCGCGTAGGTCGGCAGCAGGCCGATGAGCAGGGTGCCCACGCCCATGATCAGCAGAGACGCGACCAGCATCCGGCGGCGCCCGAGGCGGTCACCGAAGTGCCCCATGACGGCACCGCCCACCGGGCGGGCGACGAAGCCGATGGCGAAGGTCGAGAGCGCGGCCAGGGTGCCGGCGACCGGCGAGACGCTCGGGAAGAACTGCGGGGCGAACACCAGCGCGGCGGCGGTGCCGTAGATGAAGAAGTCGTACCACTCGATCGTCGTGCCGATCAGGCCGGCCAGGGCGACGCGGCGTGGTCGTCGGGACGTGGTCATGGGAGCTCGTCTCAGGTGGTGGAGGGGTGGTGTCAGTCGTCCCAGTTGCGGGGCGCCGTGTAGCCGGTCTGCCCCTTCTCCAGGCCGAGCGCGAAGATCGGCCCGTCCAGGTCCTCCTGCCAGATCAGCGACTCCATGCCGATGTGCTGGGGGTGGTCCTGGACGGTGTAGACGGTCAGGCCGGACTCGCTCGGGTAGTGCGCGTGCTCGCGCCACGAGGGCGCGGACAGGAGCAGGTCGCCGGGGCCGAACTCGATGTGCTGCCCGTCGACGACCGAGTAGCCGGTCCCCTCGACGTGGTAGTTGATCGCGACCGAGCTGTGGCGGTGGCCGGGGCCCTCGGCGCGGGGCTCCAGGCCGGAGGGGATCCGGGACAGGGTGACGAAGAACGAGTTGGTCGCCCCTTGCCGGCGCTCGGTCGCGGTGTTGTAGAGCGCCATGATCGTCCGCCGGCCGTCGCCCAGGGTCTGCGCCATGAGCCCCCGGGCGGTCTCGTACGGCCAGTGCAGCGGGTGGTTCGCGACCGGCTCGATGTCGACGAGGTACTCGTAGCCGCGCAGGCGGGCCCCGGTCGGGGAGATCTCGTGGTCCGGCGCGCTCCCGCGGTCGGCGACCTCCCCGGTCTCGTCCATGTCGATCGGGCCGTCGAGCGGGACCCCCGGCGACCACGCGGGGTCCAGCTGCTCCCAGTAGTGGGTGCCGAGGAAGTCGAGCAGGGGGGCGTTGGAGTAGGACAGCCGGACCCAGCGCCCGTCCGAGGGGTTGGCGAACCGGTGAGGCCGCATGGAGGGCACGGTCACGACGTCGCGCGCGTCCATCGTCAGCGAGGTGCCGCCGACCGCGACGGTGCCCGAGCCCTCGACCCCGATCTGCACGAGGCTGGAGTTGCGACGCACCGGGGTCGTGCTCTCCCCCGGCAGGAGGACCTCGACGACGACCTCCACGCCGGGTGAGAAGCTGCGCCCGCTGGTCGACTCGGGGTGCACGAGCGCCGCGGCGCGGCGGCCGTTGTCGGGCCGCGCGCCCCGGGACAGGTGCTCGACGGTCTCCGCGATCTCGTCCGCGGTGACGCGCAGTGGTGCCCACGGGGTGGGCCGGGCGGGGCCCTGCCCCGTCAGGTCCACGGTGTGGCCCGCGGGCCGGTGGATGTCGGTGGCGGTCATGGCCGTCCTCCCAGGATGTCGATGTGCGCCGACCCGGTGGCCGCTCCGAGCAGCGCCTCGACCTGCGGGCGGGCGTCGGGGGTGAGGGGCAGCAGGGGGGCCCGCACGTGGTCGGACGCGAGCAGGCCCTGCCGGTGCAGCACCCACTTCGCCGGGGCCGGGTTGGTCTCGACGAACAGCAGGTCGACCAGCGGGTGCAGGGCGTAGTGCAGGTCACGGGCGGTCTCGTGGTCGCCGGCCTCCCACGTCTCGTACATGCGGGCGACGGCGGTCGGGGCGAGGTTGCTGACGGCGGAGACGAAGCCGGCGCCGCCGAGCGCGAGCAGCGGCAGGCCGAGCAGCTCGATGCCCGACCAGACCATCAGCTCGCGGCCGCAGAGGTGCAGCACGCGGGAGAAGTGCTCGAAGTCCTTCGTCGTCTCCTTGATCCCGACGACGTTGTCGCAGTCGCGGAACAGTCGCGCCACGGTCTCCGGGGCGACGTCGACCGCGGTCCGCGAGGGCACGTTGTAGAGCACGATCGGCAGGTCCGGGAACTCCCCCGCGATCGTCGCGAACCACCGGTACAACGCTTCCTGCGTCGGCCGCGCGTAGTACGGCGTGATGACGAGCGCGGCGTCCGCACCGGCGTCCCGCGCGGCGGCGGTGATCTCCAGCGTCTCGTCGAGCTTGGCCGACCCCGTGCCGGGCAGGAACGGGACGGCGTCGTCGACCACGGCGGCGACCGCCTCGATGGCGGCGATCCGCTCGGCGACGGTCTGCGCCGACGGCTCGCCGGTGGAGCCGCCGATCGAGATGCCGTGCGAGCCCGCGTCGAGCTGCCGGCGGACCAGCCCGCGCAGGGAGTCGAGGTCGAGCGCGCCGTCGGCGGTGAAGGGGGTGATGACGGGGGCGATCGAACCGCGGATCGAGGTCGGGTCGCTGCGGTGCTTCACGGCCGCCCCCCGACGAGCAGCGTGGCGACGGCGAGGTCGGAGAGTCCCATGCCCATTCCCTTGAAGACGGTGAGGCGAGGTGTGGCGGGTCGGGCGACCTTCCCGACGACGAGCTCGGCGAGGCTGCGCACGCTCCCCCAGTCGTCGGCGGGGTCGGCGCCGAGGTGCTCGCGCAGCTCCCGGGAGCCGCGGCGGGCGTTGGGCTCGTTGTCGACGACGGTCAGCGACGAGGCGGCGAGCACGTCCGGTGCCAGTTCGGCGTGGGTGGGCAGGATGGCGCCGACCGCGTTGAGGTGGGCGCCGTCGGCGAGGTGACCCGCCGTCAGGAAGGGCTCGTCGGCGCGGGTGATCGCGGTGACGATCGGGGCGTCGCGGGTCGCGCCGTCGACGGTCCCGGCGACCTCGGCGTCCAGGCCCAGCTCGTCACGCACCTGTGCGGCCAGGGTCTCGGCTGCGGCCGCGGTGCGGTTCCAGATCCGCACCCGCCGCAGGGTGCGGACCGCGGCGACCGCCTCGACCTGGCGCAGGGCCTGGCGGCCGGCGCCGAGCAGGGCGAGCTCGTCGGCGTCCGGGTCGGCGAGGTGCCGCGTGGCGACCCCGCTGACCGCAGCGGTCCGGAACGCACCCGCCGCCCCCGCCTCGGCCACGCCGAGCGTGGCCCCGTCGGCGGCGTCGAACACCGTCATCAGCGCGCTCGCGCCGGCGGGGGTGTTGACCCAGGTCTTGAAGACGGTGAGCCCGGCGGTGAGGTCGACCGCGCCGAGCGCGTGGGCGCTCGCCCGGCCGTTGTCGGTGGGCCAGGTGCTCATCGTCTTGTCGACGTTCCACGCCCTGCCGTCGGCCTCGTGCGCGAGGACCTGCTCGAGCGCGTCGACGACGCCGGGCACCGTGAGCGCGGCGCGCACGTCGGTCTCCGAGGAGAACCTCATACCCCCACCTCCGCCAGAGCGGGCGAGGTGACCTCGTCGACCACGCCGTGACGCAGCACGCCGACGCCGGACACCTCGACCTCGATCTCGTCGCCCGGGCGCAGGAACCGCGGCGGGTCGCGCCGCAGCCCGATCCCGGACGGCGTCCCGGTCGCGATCACGTCGCCCGGGCGCAGCGGGGTGAACGTGCTGACGTAGGCGACGAGCTCGGCGAAGGAGAAGGTCAGCCGGTCGGTGGTGTCGTCCTGCGCGAGGTCGCCGTTGAGCCGGGTCGTCACCCGCAGCGGCCCGCGGCCGACCTCGTCGGTCGTGGTCACCCACGGCCCGATCGCGCCGGAGCCGTGCCAGTTCTTGCCGGCGGTCGCCTGGGTGGAGTGCTGCTGCCAGGTGCGGACGCTGTTCTCCGCCAGGCAGGTGACGCCCGCGACGTGGTCCCAGGCGTCGTCGGTGCCGATGCGGCGGCCCGCGCGGCCGATCACCAGGGCGGCCTCCCCCTCCCAGTCCAGGGACTCGTCGTCGGCGGGGCGCACGACCGGGGTCCCCGCGCCGACGAACGAGTCGGCGAACCGGGCGAACAAGGTCGGGTGGGTCGGTGCGTCGGACGGCCCGCGGGACGACTCCGCGGCGTGCGCCGGGTAGTTGAACCCGACGCAGACGATCTTCGGGTGGTCGCCCGTCGGCGGCTCGAAGGCCACGTCGGCGAGCGGGAGGCGGGCATCGTCGGCCCGCGGCTCGACCGGATCGGCGAGCAGCGCCTCGAAGGAGGCCACGCGGTGGTCCAGGCGCGCGACCTCGTGGCCGTCGACGACCCCGAACCCGGCGCCGCCGGACGCGGTGCGGAAGCGGGCCAGCCTCATCGCACGGCCACCGGCTCGGCGAGCGCCGGGGTCGCCGGTGTCGCCGGGGTCCGGGCGGCGTCGATGGGGCTGCGGAGCCCGGCCCGCTCCAGGCGGGGCAGCACGTCCTCGGTGAACGCGGCCAGCCCGGCGTCGTAGTCGACCCAGGTCAGCAGGGCGCCCTCGATCCCCGCGGCGCTGAGCATCTCCAGGCGCTCGGCGATCCGCTCCGCCGTCCCCACCAGCGGGAAGCCGCCCGCGCCCGCCGCGAACCGCTGCCGCATGGCGGCCATGACCTCCGGGGGCATCAGCTGGGTGTTCGCGCCCTGCAGGCGCATCCAGGCGTCCACGCTCTCGACGTCCTCGAACTCCGTCGAGAAGCGCTGCAGGTAGGCGTCGGCCTCGGCCTGGGTGTCGCGCTGCACGACGACGGTGTGCGTCCAGAGCCGCACCTCGCGGCCGAACTCCTGCTGTGCCATCTCCTGGTAGGACGCCACCTGGCGGCGGATCGCGTCCTCGTCCTCGGACTGGACGATCACGAAGCAGAGGTCGGCGTGCTCGGCCGCGAACCGCATCCCGCGCGGCGACCCGCCGGCGTTCATGATCGGGATCGTGGGCTGCACCGGCTTGGGCTGCGAGACGCCGCCGACGACGTCGAAGAAGCGCCCGTGGTGGTCGAACTCGTCGGTCTCGGCCCACAGCCGCCGGATCACCTCGAGCCACTCGGCGAGGTGGTCGTAGCGCTCGTCGTGCTCGCGCATCGGCGCGCCGAACATCTCGAGCTCCGGGCGGTTCCACCCGCCCACGACGTTGAGGGCGAACCGGCCGCCGGAGATGTGGTCCACCGTCGCCGCCTGCTTGGCCGCGGCGATCGGGTGCATCGTCGGCGCGTGCGACGTCGCGAACACGCCGATGTTCTCGGTGGCGGCAGCGATGCCCGCGGCCCAGGTGAACGGCTCCATCACGCGGCCGGACCGGTGCTCCGGGCGGCCCTCGGGATAGCCCTTCCACCGGGCGAACGGCACGACGGCCTCCAGGCCGGCGCGGTCCGCGGCGCGGGCGGTCCGCAGGGACAGGTCCCAGGACGTGTCGTGCGCCTCGGGCACGAGGGTCTGCGACGCGCCCGTCCCGTTCGTGCAGAACAGCCCGAGCTTCAGTGCGTTGTCGTTGAACAGCGGGTTCACCGCAGACCTCCTCGTCCGTGCTGGCGAGATCGACGCTAGAGACGTAGAACACATAGGTCCAAGACGAGTAGTCGGAGCTGTGGATATGGTTCTGCGTATGGGTCTGGTGTCGCAGCTGCGCCGTCTCGAGATGTTCTGCGCGGTGGTCGACGAGGGCGGCGTGACGCGGGCCGCGGAGCGCTTCCACGTCGCGCAGCCCTGGGTGTCGGCGCAGATGCGCACGCTGGAGAAGGCGGTCGGGGCGGCGCTGTTCGTGCGGGAGGGCCGGCAGAACGTGCTCACCGAGGCGGGGCGGCGCCTCCACGCCTGGGCCACGGAGGTCCTGGCCAGCGGCGCGCAGGCCCAGCGCGACATCGACGACCTGCAGTCCGGGGCGGCCGGCAGTCTCGCGGTGGCAACCAGCATGGCCATCGGGACCTACCTGATCCCGCCCGTGATGACGGACCTGCGGCGGGACCGGGCGGGCGCCGACATCACGATCTCGATCAGCGAGCCCGCCGTCGCGATGCGCCGCGTCGAGACCGGCGAGGTCGACTTCGCCGTCACGACGTGGATGGACGAGGTACCGCCGGCCGGCGTCCAGGCCGAGAAGCTCTGGGACGAGCCGATCGTGCTGTGCGCGGCGGTCGACGGCCCTCCCCACGCCGACGCGGTCGACCTCGCCGACGCCGTAGCGCTCCCCGTCGTCGGGGTCCCGGCGGGCGTGGCGATCGAGCGGGTCCTCGACCGCCAGCTGCGGGCCGCGGGGCTCCCGTCCCCGGACTACGTGATCCGGCTCGGCCACGCCGAGGCGCTCAAGCGGGCGGTCGCGACGAACGGCTGGGTCTGCTTCGCGCCCTGGTACTGCGTGGCCGACGACGTCGCGGGCGGCCGCCTGCGCGCCGTCCGCATCCGCGACGCCGACCTGACCGAGACCATCGGCCTGTTCTCCCGCGACACCAACTACTTCTCCCCGCTCCAGCGGGCCGCCGTCGCCGCGCTGCGTGAGGTGGCGGTGCGCAAGCGCGGCGAGGCGTGGCCGGCCTACGACCCGCGGTAGACGTCGCGACGGTGTTCGACGCGGACCACGAGTACTTCTCTTCGCTCGTCGACGATTCGATAGAGCACCCGGTACGTGCCCCGCCGCGCCGACCAGAGCCCGGCGAGCTCACCCCGGAGCGGCTTGCCGACCCGGCGCGGCTCCCGCACGAGAGCGCTCGTCATGAAGTTGACCACCGCGCTCGCCACCGCCTCGGGCAGCCGATCCGTCAGCGCCCGTGGAGCGGCCGACCCGAGGACGAGCTCGTAGTCTTCATCGCTCACGCAGCAGCCGCCGCACGGCGTCGGTCCCCCGGACCACGTCGTCGCGCCCGTAGGACTCGTCGGACTCCCGGATGTCGGCCAACGCCTCCGGATCCGACGCGACCGACAGGGTCTCCTCGATCTCCGCGAGGTCCTCCGGGCTGATGATGACCGCGGCATCCCGCCCGTTGCGTGTGATCACCACCCGCTCGTGGTGGTGCTCGACCCGGTCGACGACCTCGGACAGGTGGTCACGGACGGACCGCAGCGACTCCGTGCTCATGGCCACAATTGTGGCTCAGCCGTCCGGCTGCTGTCGACGACCGACGAACGACGACGACCGCACCGGCGGCCCCGAGGAGGCCGCCGGCGTGCTCAGCGCACGTGCTCGAGCGTCATCGCCGGCGCGCCGGCGAGCGTCCGCGCCCGCTGCATCGTCACCAGCCCCTGGGCGCCGAGGCTCACCCCGACGAACAGCAGGATGCTCGCGGCGTTGACCGTGGCCGCCGACGGTGCGACGAGCCGGGCCAGGAGATCCAGCCCCACGTGGGCCGCGATCCCGACGATCCACAGCGCCGCGGTGGACCAGTGGCCCTGGGTGAACACCGTCCCGTCGGCGACCCAGAGCCGCATCGTCCGCGCCCGCAGCAGACCCAGCACGCCGCCGACGACGAGCCCGGTGACCAGCAGCGTCCAGCCGATCGACGACACCGGGGCGTCCGACGCGGCCGAGTAGACCTGCACGAGCCCGATCACGCCCAGCACCGCCGCCACCCGCACCCGGCGCGGGGTGAACTCGCGCACCCGCAGCTGGTTGTAGATGACGAAGCCCAGCACCGCGATCCCGAGCACCGCCGACAACGTCCCGTTCATGATCCGTCCCTCCCGTTGGTGTGCTCCGTACGGTCGTCCGCCGGCGCTCCCGGCACGTCGGCCCTCGGGTGGAGACGGGGTGGAGAACGGGTGTGTCCCACGGGGAACGGGTCCAGACTCGGCGCCGTGACCGCCACGAGCACCGGGCCCCGGGAACCCGCGCCCCGCCCCGCGTTCCGGACGGCGGGTGTGCCCCGCTCGGAGACCGGCTCCCGCCTCGCGGGGCTCGGGCAGGCCCTGCGTCCGTTGCTGTGGCTCTCCGTCGTCGCCGGCACCGCCTGGCCGCTGACCCCCGGCGCGCTCGCGGGTGCGGCCGTCGTCCTGGTGGGGGCGCGGCCTGTGGGGTGGCCGCCACGCGCGACCCGCGGATCGCCACCGAGCAGGCCCAGGGCGACGCGTGGCGCACGCTGCTGCTCGTCCTGTGCGCCCTCTCCGGGCTCGTCGCCACCTCGCTGAGCCCGGCCGGTGCGGGCTACGCGACGGTGTTCATCGCGGCCGGACTCGCCGGGCGGGTCGTCCTGGACGGCCGTCTGGTCTGGGCCCTCGCCGCCGTGGCCGCGGTCGCGCTGTCGGTGGTGTTCGCGTTCTCGGTCTCCTCGCCGTGGGGGCTGCTGCTCGGCCTGTCGATCCCCGTCCTGGCCTCGCAGTCGCTGAACCGGGCCCGACTGCACCGCGAGCACGCCCGCGTCGTCGCCCTGCTCGCCGAACGGGACGCCCTGCGCGAGGCCGAGATCGCCGGCGCGGCCGCGCAGGAACGGGCGCGGATCGCCCGCGACCTGCACGACGTCCTCGCCCACAGCCTCTCCGGGCTCTCGCTGCACCTGCAGGCGATCCGGGCGGTGCTGGCGAAGCGGCTCGGTCCCGACGACGCCGTCGTCGCCTCGATCGACACCGCCGCGGACCTCGCGCGGTCCGGGCTCGCCGAGGCCAAGGAGGCGGTCGCCGCCCTGCGCTCGACCCCCAGCCCGACCGCGGCGGACCTGCGCGCGCTCGTCGACCGCCACGACGCCGGGCTGACCGTCGACGGCGATCTCGACGGGGCCGCCCCGGAGGTCCGCGAGGCCGTGTTCGCCGCCGTCCGCGAGGCGCTCACCAACGCCGACCGGCACGCCCCGGGCGCCCGCTCCGACGTCACCGTCGTCGCGGGCCCGGACGCCGTGGAGGCGACGGTGGCCAACACGGCCGCGACCGGGACGCCCGTGGTCGGCGTCGGGGGCGGGATCGGCCTGGTCGGACTCCGGGAGCGCGCAGCCCTGGTGGGCGGGACGGTGGAGGCCGGGCCCCACGACGCCGGGTGGCGGGTGGCGCTGCACGTCCCGGCTTCGGGCAGGGTGTCGGCGTGATCAGGATCGTGCTCGCGGACGACCAGGCGGTGGTCCGCGACGGGCTGTCGATGCTGCTGGGCGCCGCGGACGACCTCGACGTCGTCGCCACGGCGAGCGACGGCTCCGCGGCGGTGGACGCCGTCGTCCGGTGGACCCCGGACGTGGCGCTGGTGGACCTGCGGATGCCCGGACTGGACGGCGCGCAGGTCACCGCCGAAGTAGGACGGCAGGCGCCCGACGTCCGCGTCCTGATCCTCACCACCTACGCCGACGACGACGCCGTCCTGCCCGCCCTCCGCGCGGGCGCCGCCGGCTACCTCACCAAGGACACCACCGGCGAGGCGCTGTGCTCGGCCATCCGGACGGTGGCCGCGGGCGGCTCGGTCCTCGACGCCGCCGTCCAGCAGCGGCTCGTCGCCCTCGTCGGCCCACCCGTGCCCGCGCCCGAGCCGGACATCCCGGACGGGCTCACCACCCGCGAGGTGGACACGCTCCGGCTCGTCGCCCAGGGCTTGTCGAACCAGCAGGTCGCGACGCGCCTCGTCGTCAGCGAGGCCACGGTGAAGACACACGTGAACCACCTGATCTCCAAGCTCGCGGTCGACGGGCGGCCGGCGCTCGTCGCGTGGGCCTGGCGTCACGGCGTCGTCCACTGAGTGGGCCGCCTCCGGAGCGCAACACCCGCCGTCGGGATGGTGTTCTGCCGGACATGAGCGACCTGACCGACGCCCTCGTCGAGGACCTCGACGGCGGGTTCGCGCAGGTCGTGCGCTGTTACCAGGGGACGCTCCTCGGGACCGCGCTGCGCCTCACCGGGCACCGCGCGAGCGCGGAGGACCTCACCGCGGAGGCGTTCCTACGGGCCTTCCGGGCGCTGCGTGACTACGACGCCGACCGGATCGCCACGCTGGAGCTGCGCGGCTGGCTGGTCACCGTCCTGCTCAACGAGCACCGCAACACGATCCGGACGGCCACCCGCCGCCCGGCCCTGTCCGGTGCCCCCCTGCCCGACCGGCCCGCGCACGACCCGGGGCCGGCCGAGGTCGCGACCCGCGCCGACCCCGAGCTCGCCGCAGCCCTGGCCCACCTGCCCGCCGTCCAGCGCGAGGCGGTCGTCCTGCGCCACGTCGCCGACCTCGACGTCCCCGCGGTCGCCGCCGCGCTGGGCGTCGGTGAAGGCACCGCCCGCTCGCACGTCTCCCGCGGCCTCGCCCGGCTGCGGACCCTGCTCGCCTCGCACGATCGGAGTGCCTCGTGACCGACTCCCTGCTCGCCCGCCTGAGCCCACCCGCTGTCGAGAAGGATCTCTCCGGCGCGGTCGTGGACACCTTCACGACGACGGCCGGTCCGCTCGGCGACGTCCTCGTCGCGTCCTCCGCGGAAGGGGTGACCTACCTGCGCCCGGTCGGCGACGTCGACGGCTTCCGCGCCGAGTACCGACGCCGCCTCGGCCGGCCGCTGGTCCCCGGCACGACCGGGCCGTCGATCGGCGCCCGCACCCCGGTCGACCTTCGCGCGTGCTCGTCGTTCGAGCGCGACGTGCTCGACGCGACCGCCTCCATCCCGGCCGGGCAGACCCGGCCCTACGGCTGGGTCGCCCGGGAGGTCGGGAGCCCGGCGGCGGTCCGGGCGGTCGGCACGGTGCTGGCCCGCAACCCCGTCCCGCTGATCGTGCCGTGCCACCGGGTGACGAAGTCCGACGGCTCGCTGGGCCGCTACATGCTCGGCGAGGAGGCCAAGGCCCGGCTGCTGGCCGACGAGGGCGCGGACCTGGAGGGCCTCGCGGCGTTCACCGCCGCCGGCACGGTGCTCGTCGGGAGCGACTCCACCGGCATCGCGTGCCTGCCGTCGTGCCACCACGCCCGGCGGATCACCGACGCCCACCGGGTGTCGTTCCGTTCCGCCGCGGCCGCCCGCGACGCGGGGTACCGGGGTTGCCTGGTGTGCCGTCCCGTCTGGCCTGCGGCCAGGTGATCACAACGTCTGGCCGCCGTCGATCGTGATCGTCTGCCCCGTGATCGCCCGCGAGGTCACGAGCCCGACGACGGCGGCCGCGACGTCGTCGACGGTCGTCTCCCGCCCGACGATCGCGTTCGACGCCAGCGCCCGGCCCTGGTCCTCCTTGCCGGCCCACCAGCGGGTGATGACGAGCCCGGGCCAGACCTCGTTCACCCGCACCGGCGCGAGCGCGTTGGCGAGCGCCCGGGTGAGGCCGGAGAGAGCTGCCTTCGAGACGACGTAGGGCACCGACGAGCCGCGTCCCGACGCGACCGACGCGCTGCCGACGTTGACCACGCACCCGTCGTCGGCGGCCCGCAGGTCGTCGGCGCACGCCTTCGCGCAGTGCCAGGCCGACAGGGTGTTGAGCCGGAAGAGCCGCTCGAAGATCTCGTCGGTGGCCGCGTCCAGGTCGGGCAGCGCGATGTGCTCGGTGCCGCCGGCGTTGTTCACCAGCACCGTCACCGGCCCGAGCGTGTCGCGGACCTCGGTCGCCGTCGCGCGCACCGAGCCCTCGTCGGTGACGTCGGCCCGGAACGCCGCCGCCTGCCCGCCGGCCGACCGGATCGCCTCGACGGTCGCCCGCGCGTCGTCGGCGGACCGGCTGTACACCACCGCCACCGGGTGGCCCTGTCGGGCGAGTGCCTCCGAGATCGCTCGCCCGATCCCCGTACCGCCCCCGGTCACCAGTGCCGTCATGACCAAGGATGGTGGCGTGACCGTGGTGATCCGACCAGCCGAACCCGCCGACCTGCCCACCCTCGTCCGCTTCGTCCACGAGCTCGCCGTCTACGAGCGGGAGCCCGACGCCTGCCGCCTCACCGAGGACCAGCTGGGCACCGCTCTCTTCGGCCCCTCCCCCGCGGTGTTCGCCTCCGTGGCCGGGCACGACGGCGAGATCGCCGGGACCGCGATCTGGTTCCTCACCTACTCGACCTGGACCGGGGTGCACGGCATCCACCTCGAGGACCTCTACGTCTCCCCGGACCACCGCCGCCACGGCGTCGCCCGCGCCCTGCTCGCGGACCTCGCACGGACCTGCGTCGACCGGGGCTACGAGCGCCTGGAGTGGGCGGTCCTGGACTGGAACACCCCGGCCCTCGACTTCTACGCCGCGCTCGGCTCCACGCCCCAGGACGGGTGGACCACCCACCGTGTCGACGGCGAGGCGCTCGGGGCGCTCGCCCGCTGATGTCAGGCGGCCAACCGCCGCGCGGCGGGCACGGCCAGGCCCGCGAGCATCAGCACGCCGGTCACGAAGCCCGACACGAACGCCGCGACAGGTTGCGACGGCGGGCCACCGAGGATCCCGACGACCCCACCGGCGACCGCGAGCACCGTCATCACCCCGCCGATGACGACGAAGGCCCGCGCGCCGTCCCGGCCCCCGCGCGCGGCGGCTCCGGTGCCCTCCGGCCACCACCGCGCGAACGCGAGGAAATGCAGCCCGACGACGAGCACGATCCACGACACCGTCAGCTGCGGCGCGAGCCGGCCGCACAGCACGATCCCGACGACGAGCGCGACCACCTCGACCGTGACGATCACCCGGTACGCGCGGGTCATCTCGAACATCCCCGCCGAGCCGCGGGCCGCACGGCTGCGCAGGTAGGCGGCCACGACGAGCGCGGCCGCCGCCACGGCGAGCACCGCGGCCACCACGTGGCCCACGGTCCCGAGCAGGCCGGCGTTGAGGACGACGAACAGGACGCCGAAGAACGTGCCGACCAGGTGCTCGACGCCGAAGTCCACGGGCTCACCGTAGGGGCGGCGAGGACTCCCGGGCGAACACGACCGTGTTGTCGCGGTAGTTCCGCGAGGCCGCGTCGAACGACCCGCTGCAGGTGATCAGCCGCAGTTCCGGGCCCGGGGTGCCGGCGTAGACGTCGTCGGTGGGGAACGCGTCCTTGGGGAACGCCCGCGTGGCGTAGACGGTGAAGGTGACGACCCGGCCGTCCGCGCGGGTCACGTCCACGGTGTCGCCGGGCGCCAGCGCGCCGAGGCGGAAGAACACCGACGGCCCGTTCTCGGCCGAGTCGATGTGCCCGATGATCACCGATGGTCCCTGCTGCCCCGGGGTGACGGAGTAGCGGTACCAGGCGGCCAGGTCGAACAGCGGCCCCTTGGCGGGGACCTCCATCGTGCGGTCCGGGTTCAGCCCCACCGACGTGACGGTCGAGTCCACCCCGATCCTCCCGACGACGATGCGCGCGGGTGGCGAGGCCGGCGGGCCGGCCGGGGTGGTGGTCGGGGTGGTGGTCGTGCTCGGCGCGGCCGTCGGCGCCGGCGGCGCGGGCAGCACACCCGCGTCCTGCTCGGTCGGGGCCTGCTGCTGGAGCAGGACCGCGGCCACGATCGCGACGATCCCCGCGACGGCCAGGAGGGCGGCGACGACGAGCAGTACCGCCCGCCGTCGCGCGGGGCGGCCGGACGGTGCCGGCGCCGGGGCGTCGGCACCGTCCGGCTGCACGGCGGACCTCAGTCCTGGGTCCGGCGCCGACGGGTCGCGGCGACGGCGACGCCCCCGGCCGCGAGCAGCGCGGCGCCGCCCAGGCCGAACAGCTCGGCGTGCTCGACGCCGGTGGTGCTGCCGCCACCGGTCTGCACCCCGCCGGACGGGGTCTGGCTCGGCGCACCGCCGGAGCCGCCCGAGCCGTTGCCGGAGCCGTCCGAGGCGCCGCCGGTCCCGGCCGCGCCACCCTGGCCACCGGACTCGGCGCCCGTGCCCGCCTCGCCGTTGGTGCCCGATCCGGTCCCGCCCTGGCCCGGCTGCCCGGCGGCGCCACCCGCGGCGCCCCCCGCGGCCCCGCCGGCAGCGCCACCCTCGGCGCCGGGCTGACCCGCGGCTCCCGGCTGGCCGGGCGCACCCGCACCGGGCGCACCGGGCGCCGCGGCCCCCGGCTGGGTGGCTCCCGCGGGGGCGGGCGGCGGCGGCCCGCCGGCGGGCGCACCGCTGGAGCAGGCGGTGAACGCCCCGATCGACAGCGCAGCGGCGGCGACGGCGTAGCCGGCACGGCGCGGCGTCACTCGCGTCATGGGGTCCTCCTCGATCTCGGTCGGATCACGGTCGAGGAGTTCCTACCCTCTCAGCAAGCTCTCAGTCACACGGTCGATCGCGTTTCGCGCAATCGACCCGGAATTCGTTCAGTGGTCACTCTTCTCGCCGGCCTCGACCGCCACGTCCAGCACGTTGTCGGCCGGCGGCAGCGGGCAGGTGGCGAACGCGGTCAGGGCGCACGGCAGGTTGACGGTGCGGTTCAGGTCGATCACGACCGACCCGTCCTCGGCCGGGTCGTCGGTCCGCAGGATGCGGCCGCCGCCGTAGGTGCTGACCCCGCTGGTGGCGTCGCGGAAGTGCAGCGACAGGCCCCCGTCCTTCCCCGCGAGCGCGACCAGCCGCTGCTCGGCGCCGTCGACGGTGAACGACACCGTGCCGACCGCGGTCGGGAAGTGCTGCAGCCCGTCCACGACGGCGCCCACCGTGATCCGCTCCGGCTCGGCGTAGGGCTCGAACCGACCCGTGACCACCCAGCGCCCGTCGACCGGGAACGTCGGCACGCCGGTGAAGTCGCGCCGTGTCGGCGCCTGCGGGTCACGGACGCGCAGCGCGTAGGAGTCGGTGCGACGGGCCAGCTCGACGACCCGCTCCCCCACCGTCACCAGCACACCTGGCGCGCCGTCCACCGGCGTCACCGCGGTGGCGCCGTCGACGACCTCGCCGTCCACCTCCACGCCGTCACCGGCGGCGGCCGTGATGACCACCGTGCCGTCTCCCGGCGCCGCCCACGTCCCCGGGAGGTCGGCGATCGTCCGCGGGGCGGGCTCCAGCCATTCGAGGGCGGTGAGCGAGAGCCAGCCGTGGGGCTCGCGCAGCGTGGCCTCGCGCTCGTCGTGCCAGCGCTGCCACTCGGTGGTCAGGTCCTCCGCGACGCTCGTCATACCCGGCACAACCCCGCGCGGTCGGCGACGATTCCGGGTCAGCCCAGCGTGAACGGGTCGCGGGTCCCGCCGGTGAGCTCCACCCAGACCGACTTGGTCTCGAGGTACGGGTCGAGGCCCGCGCGGCCGTTCTCCCGGCCCAGGCCGGACATCTTGTAGCCGCCGAAGGGCACGCTCGGCGCCACCGCGCGGTACGCGTTGATCCACACGGTGCCCGCCCGGATCCGGCCTGCTATCCGGTGGCCGCGGTGGATGTCCTTGGTCCACACCGCCCCGGCGAGCCCGTACGGCGTGTCGTTCGCGAGCTTCACCGCCTCGTCCTCGTCGGTGAACGTCACCGCCGAGAGCACGGGCCCGAAGACCTCCTCGCGGAACACGGTGTCCGTGGGCTTGACGGTGAGCACGGTCGGCCGGACGAAGTAGCCGCCCAGCGACTCCTCCGCGACCCCGCCGTACTGGACGGTGGCGCCCTCGTTCCGGGCGGTCTCGAGGTAGCCGAGGACCTTCTCGTACTGCGGACCGTTCGCGACCGGCCCCATCTCGGTGTCCTCGCCGAACGGGTCGCCGAGCTTGATCTGGGACGCGCGCTCGGCGACGAGGCGGACGAGCTCGTCGTGGACGTCGGCGTGCACCACGAGCCGGGACCCGGCCATGCACGTCTGCCCCGTCGCCGCGAACACGCCCGCGACCAGGCCGTTGGCGGCAGCCTGCAGGTCGGCGTCGGGGAAGACGACCTGCGGGGACTTGCCGCCCAGCTCCAGGGTGACCGGGTTGAGGTTGTCCATCGCCGCGTGGCCGACCTTGATGCCGGTGGCCGTGGACCCGGTGAAGGCGACCTTGTCCACGCCGGGGTGCGCGGCCAGGTGGCCGCCGACCTCGCCGCGCAGCGAGGTGACCACGTTGACCACGCCCGCCGGGATGCCGGCCTGCTCGATCAGCTCCGCGAACCCGAGGGTGGAGCCGGGCGCGTGCTCGCTGGGCTTGATCACCACGGTGCAGCCCGCGGCGAGCGCCGGCGCGACCTTCCAGCTCATCAGCAGCAGCGGCGAGTTCCACGGCGTGATGCAGGCGACCACCCCGACCGGCTCGCGCCGCGTGTAGACCAGGTAGTTCGGGTTCGGCACCGGCGGCTGCGCGCCCTCGATCGCCGTCGCGAGCCCGGCGTAGTAGTGGTACCACCCGCCGAGGGCGTTGAGCTGGCCGAGCATCTCGCGGTAGAGCTTGCCGGAGTCGTTCACCTCGAGGCGCGCCAGCCGCTCGGCGTTCTCGGTGATCAGGTCACCGAGGCGGCGCAGGCACGCGGCCCGCGCGAACGGCGTCGTCTGGCCCCACTCGCCGTCGAAGGCGGACCGGGCGGCGGCGACGGCGGCGTCGACGTCGTCGGTGTCACCGTCGGGGACGACGGTCCACGACTGCCCGGTGTAGGGGTTCTGCGACTCGAACGTCCTCCCGGAGGCCGCGTCGACGGACCGGCCGCCGATCAGCATGCGCAGGTGTTCCAGCTCGCTCACGGGGACCTCCGGGTCGGCGTCGACGTTCGTGGCGAACTCTGCCAGCACCCCGGAGACACTGTCGCCCCGGAGACACTGTCGCCCCGGAGACGACGCGGGCCGCCGACCCCCGGGGGATCGCCGGCCCGGCCGTGGAGAGGGGTCAGACCTCGGTGACCGGCGCGCCGTCCGCGGCCTTCTGCACCGACTCGCAGCCCTTCTTGGCCGCGGCCCGGGTCTCGTAGGCCTCGCCGCTCGCGACGATCTGGCCGTTGCTCGCCTTGAGCCGGAAGCGGAACTTCCCCGACTTGTCCTCGTACACCTCGAACTTGCCCGCCATGACGGCCTCCCCGTACCAGGCTTGAGTGTGAACCTGCTGGTCAGCGCCGGAGGCTAGCGCGCGTCGGGCACGTCGATCTAGAGGGCGGTCCGGACGGCGTACAGCTCCGGGAAGAAGGTCAGCTCCAGGGCACGGCGCAGGAAGCCGGCCCCGCTCGACCCGCCGGTCCCGGTGCGGAAACCGATCGTGCGCTCCACGGTCTTGAGGTGGCGGAAGCGCCAGAACTGCACGTTCTCCTCGATGTCGACCAGCTCCTCGCAGGCCTCGTAGAGGCCCCAGTAGCGCTCCGGGTCCGCGTAGATCGCGCGGAACACCTGCACCAGGCCCGCGTTCTCGACGTGCGCCGTCGTCACGTCCCGCTCGAGGAGCTCGACGGGGACCGGGTGGCCGCGGCGGGCCAGCAGGCGCAGGAACTCGTCGTAGAGGCTCGGGCGTTCCAGGGCGTCGGTGAGCACCCGCTGCGCCGTGGGGTCGTCGGCGAAGAGCTCCAGCATCGCGGCGTTCTTGTTGCCGAGGACGAACTCCACGGCGCGGTACTGGTAGCTCTGGAACCCCGACGACGTCCCCAGGAACCCGCGGAACTCCCCGTACTCGCTCGGCGTCAGCGTGGCCAGCACCGACCACTGCTCGATGAGCTGCCGCTGCACGTGCTTCACCCGGGCGAGCCGCTTGAGGGCGAGCTCGAGCTCGTCGCGGGCGAGGTCGTCGCACGCCGTGCCCAGTTCGTGCAGCGCCAGCTTCAGCCAGAGCTCCGAGGTCTGGTGCTGGATGACGAACAGCATCTCGTCGTGGTGGTCGCTCCGGGGGTGCTGCGCGTCCAGCAGCTCGTCGAGGTGCAGGTAGCGCCCGTACGACAGGTTCTCGGTGAAGTCCCGGACGATGCCCTGCTCGAGATCGCGGGTGTTCTCGGTCGTCATCGCTCGATCTCCTCGCCGCACCGGGGACAGGTTCCCGGCGCCGGATCCTCCGGGTCGGGCATGGCCCCGCACGCGGGGCAGAGCAGGTGGGCCCAGCAGACGGGGTCACCACCCTGGTCCTCGGACATGGTTCCCAGAGTGCCCCAGCACCCGTCGACGGGGAGGAGACTCCCCCGGGTGCGCCTGGAGACACTGCTCCCGCTCGGCAAGGTCGACCCCGGGCTGCGGGCTCCGGAGAGACCGCTCGACCTGCACACGGTCGCCGACACCGCGCAGCTCCTCGAGGAGATCGGGTACGGCGGGCTCGCCGTGGAGGAGACCAAGGACGACCCGTTCGTCGTGCTGGCTCTCGCGGCCGCCGCGACGACGCGCCTGCGGACCACGACCGCCGTCACGATCGCCTTCCCCCGCAGCCCCACCGTCATGGCGCTGCAGGCGTGGACCCAGCAGAAGCTCTCGGGCGGACGGTTCACGCTCGGGCTCGGGACGCAGGTGCGCGGGCACATCCGGCGCCGCTACGGGATGGCGTGGTACCCGCCCGCGCCGTGGATGCGGGAGTACGTGCAGGCGCTGCGTACGGTGTGGGACACCTGGCAGCACGGGACGCCGCTGGACTTCCACGGCGATCACTACGACCTCGACCTCATGGTGCCCCTGTTCGACGCCGGACCGATCGAGCACCCGGCGATCCCGGTGCACCTCGCGGCGGTCAATCCCTACATGAGCGCGGTGGCCGGGGAGGTCGCCGACGGCATCCGGCCCCACCCGGTGTGCACGCCGAGCTACATCGCCGAGGTGATGCTGCCGGCCGTCCGGCGGGGTGCGGCGCGCTCCGGCCGGACCCTGGCGGACTTCCGCGTGTGCATGAAGCCCCTGGTGGCCTCGGCCCGGACGCCCGAGGAGCTGGACCGCAAGGTCGAGGACGCCCGGGCCCGCATCGCCTTCTACGCCTCCACGCCCGGCTACCGCGCGGCCTTCGACCACCTCGGCCTCTCCGAGCTCGCCGCCGGGGCCAAGGAGCTGTCGAAGGCGCAGCGGTGGGACGAGCTCCCGGCGATGATCGACGACGAGACGCTGCACCGGTTCGTCGTGATCGGGCTGCACTCCGAGATCGGGCCGCGGCTGTTGGACCGGTACGCGTCCGTCATCACGGACGTGGAGTTCTCGATCGCGGTGCACGACGAGACCGACCGCGCCGCACTCGCCGACCTGGCCGCCGTCGTGCAGGGTGCCGACGACGGGGCGGCGCGGGCCGCCATCCTCGGGGAGGGACGTGCCGATGAGTGACGAGGTCCGGGTCGAGACGGCGGACGGCGTCGCCGTCATCACCCTCGACCGGCCGAAGGCCCTGAACGCGATCAACTCGTCGGTGGCCACCGCGCTCGGGCGCGCGCTGCAGGCGGCCGACGACGACGAGGCGGTGCGGGCGATCGTCGTCACCGGTACCGGTCGGGCGTTCAGCGCCGGCGCCGATCTCAAGGCCGTCGCCCAGGGCGACACGCTCTCGGACCCCGACCACCCGGAGTGGGGCTTCGGGGGCTTCGCCCAGCACCCGGTCGCCACGCCGACGATCGCCGCCGTGAACGGCCTGGCCTTCGGCGGCGGGTGCGAGCTCATGCTCGCCTGCGACCTCGCCGTGGTCGACGAGCACGCCCAGATCGGGCTGCCCGAGGTGACCCGGGGACTCGTCGCGGCCGCGGGAGGGCTGATCCGGCTGCCGCAGCGCATCCCGCGGGCGGTCGCGCTGGAGATCGCGATGACCGGACAGCCGATCACCGCGGCGCGCGCCTACGAGCTCGGCCTGGTCAACCGGGTCGCCCCCGCGGGCACCGCGCTCGAGGGCGCCCGCTCGATGGCCGCGACCATCGTGGCGAACGCGCCGCTCGCCGTGCGCGAGTCCAAGGGCCTCATGATCGCGGCGGCCCACGACGACGAGCTCGGCGAGGCGGCGTGGGCGGCGAACAGCGAGGTCCGAGCGCGGATCTTCGCCAGCGAGGACGCGCGGGAGGGCCCGCGGGCGTTCGCCGAGAAGCGCGCACCGCAGTGGACGGGGCGCTGAGTAGTTCCCCGCTGCCCCGGTGACGGGGCGGGCCGCGAGGGTCTCGGCATGGTCGTGCTGGTGTGGGTCAACGCCTTCGTGCTGCTGGCCGTGGGTGGGGTCTTCGGGGTCGTCGCGCTGATCCCGTTCGCGATGGCCAACGACGATCCCGCCTCCGGTCCGCTGGTGCGCCACGGTCTGCTGCAGCTCGCCGCGTACGTCGGGCTCTGGGTGTGGCTCGTGGTCGGCGTTCAGCAGGCCTTTGGTGCGTCGGACGCGGAGGGCTGGGCGGCCGTCGGGGCGGGCGCACTCGGGTGGGCGGTGTGGATCGGCGGGGTCGTGGTGACGATGGCGGCGTTCTTCGCTCTCGCGCGGCTCGACATGGCGCTCGCGCGTCGTCACCGCGGTGAGGGATAGCGTCGCGGTCCGTGCCGTCCGACCTCCCGTCGTTCTCCGCGTCGCGGGCGCTCGCCGAGACCCTGCTCGCCGACCACCTCCCGGAACGCTGGCAGCACACGCAGGCAGTGGCCCGGGAGGCGGTGCGGCTGGCGGACCTGCCGGGCGTCGACCGTGAGCCGTTGATCCACGCGGCGGTGCTGGTCCACGTCGGCCACTCACCCGTGGCGTCGCGCTCCGGGTTCCCGCCGCTCGACGGCGCACGGTTCCTGCGCGTGCGGGGCTACCCGCGGCGGGTCGTCGCCCTGGTCGCCCATCAGCTCGCGTCCGGCGTGGAGGCGGAGGCGGTCGGCGTCGACCTCGGTGGTCTGGAGGACGAGGAGTCCCCGACCCGCGACGCCCTCTGGTGGTGCCTGCTGGTCGCCGACCGCGCCGCGGC
The DNA here is from genome assembly GCF_037401875.1 of Actinomycetospora aurantiaca. Taxonomy (NCBI): domain Bacteria; kingdom Bacillati; phylum Actinomycetota; class Actinomycetes; order Pseudonocardiales; family Pseudonocardiaceae; genus Actinomycetospora; species Actinomycetospora aurantiaca. Next base: position 83,017 of record NZ_JBBEGN010000021.1, read on the forward strand.
CCCGCTGGTCGCGGGGCCGGACGGACGTACCGACACCGCGGGCCGTCGCCGGGACGCCACCCGCGCGGCGGTGGCTCGCACGCGCTCACGCCTCGATGCCGCCGGACCGGCCGCCGTCAGCTGATCGTCGTGTCAGACGAGCGTCCAGGGGCGGTTGTGTCGGGGGGTGCGGGTGGGGTCGAGCCACTTGGGTGGGATGAACCAGGGCAGGTGGTCGTGCATGACGATCTCCCATCCGGAGTGGTGGACCAGTCCGTGGTGGTAGGTGCAGAGCAGTCCGAGGTTGTCGGGTTCGGTCTCGCCGTGGTGGGCCCAGTGTCGGATGTGGTGGATCTGGCAGTG
>NZ_JBBEGN010000022.1:0-77368 GCF_037401875.1 Actinomycetospora aurantiaca
CCTATGAGCCCACTTAGTGCTCACGAGCTCGCGCAGCGGGCACATGGAATGAACTCGCCCTGCCAGCCGAGCTGGCGGAGGCGGGTCCAGACCAGCCGCGCCGAGCCGCACGCGGTCCAGTGGACCTCCTCCCAGCCGAAGGTCAGACGTGCTCGGCCCTCGATCTCGGCGGCGTTGTCCCGGGCCCGGTCGCTGCGGGCGGTCCTCCGGTTCGCGTGGACTATCCATCCGTCGAGGCGGACCGTCAGGACGCCGAGTGGCATCTCGTACTCGACGTCCTCGTAGCGGTTCGTGTTCTCGACCCGACGACGGACCTGCCGGACGCCGACGGGGAGTCCGTGCGCGAGCTCGACGTCGGTCACGTAGTCGCCCTCGAGAGCCGAACCCACGCCATCGGCGAGGAGCGTCGCCGCGGCCGTCAGCGCCTTGCCGTACCGCCGGGGCCGTCGGACGTCCAGGCTCTCCCGAATGCTCGCCGGATCGACCCGGGCTGCCGCCGCGCCCGCGACCAGGCTCCGCATCCCGTCCTTCGCCGTCGGCGCCTCCACTGCGAGGTCGATCAGCGTGACGACCTTGCTGGTCACCGGGAAGCCGTCGCGCTCGACCCCGAGGTGGGCGAAGGCGCGGCTGCGGTGGACGACGAGACCCTCGCAGCCGCGGGCCGACGAGCCGTACGGCACCGTGATGTGGACCGGGAGCCCCGCCCGACCACCGCGGAGCCCCAGGACGGCGGCGGCGGTCTCGTGGCTGAGGAGCGCAGGCCCCCGGGCGAAGAGCAGAGCCGCCCACTGCCACATCTCCGCCGTCGGCTCACCCGTCGTCAGGGCGTAGGTCCCGTGGAACAACGGCAGCCATCGGCGGGCGGCCACGTTCGCCCGGACCGCATCCATGGTCAACTGCCGGCCGAGGACCTGCTTCAGGCTCACGACGTTCTTCTGGGTGTCGCGCAGGATCTGCCACGCGTCGAGTTCGTCCACACCAGCGTTGAGTGCCGCCGGGCCGTTCCGGTTCCATGTGCTTCGCTCGTGAGCACTAAATGGGCCTATAGGCCCACTTAGTGCTCACATGGCGTCAGCCACATGGTGTCCGCAAGCTGCTCCCCGCCATCGGGTCCACGATCTTGAGCTCGCCGCGCTCGGTCACCAGGGTCATCGACACCTGCCAGCACAGCCGCGCCGCCGGGACGTCCGGGGGTGCCGCGGCGGGGTCCTGGGTGGTGATCCAGCCGGTCGGGACGACGTACTCCCCGCCGCCCACCGGGTCGATGCGGCGCAGGATCACCGAGCCGACCCGCACGGTGCGGTTGCGGTCCGAGAACTGCGCCTGCGAGACCGAGGCCACCGACGTCGCCGAGGACGTCGCCACCCAGTCCACGAAGTTGCCCGCGTTGCGGGCGTCGACCTGACGCTGCACCAGGTCCCGGATCTCGGCCGCACGGGGGAAGGTGGCGGCCGCGGGCGACAGCGCGACGGTCGGCGGGCCGGCCGTGCCGTCCTCGGGCAGGGCGACCCCGGCCAGGGCGGGCCCGGTGTCGCCGAGCGCGTCCCGGGCGGTGCCGGCGGCCCGACCGGCGAGCAGGGCCGCGACCACGCCGAGGGCCGCGAGCACCAGCACCAGCGCGATCGGCACCGTCACCGCGGGCCGCAGGAGTCGCATGGGGACATCGAACCAGCCGGGCTCACCCGACCTGGTGCAGCCACCCCACGGCGGAGCCGTCGCCGGCGAAGCGGTAGGGCTCCAGCGCGTCGTCCCAGCGACGCCCCAGGAGCTCGCCGACGCGGTGGTGCAGCGCGTCCGGGCCGGACCGGCGGGCGGCGGCCATCGCGGCGCGGAGCTGGTCCTCGCCGATCACGACGTCGCCGTTGGCGCTGGTGCGGCCGTGCCAGAGACCCAGGCCCGGGACGTGCGAGAAGCGCTCGCCGTCGGTGCCGGGGCTCGGGTCCTCGGTCACCTCGAACCGGAGCATGCCCCAGGCGCGCAGCGCGCTCGCGAGCCGCGCGGCGGTGCCGACCGGCCCCGTCCAGGAGCACTCGGCCCGCATCTGGCCCGGGGCCGCGTCCTGAGCGGTCCAGTCCAGCTGAACACGGGCGTCCAGGACGCCCGAGATGGCCCACTCGACGTGCGGATTGACCGCAGGCGGCGACGAGTGGACGTAGACCACGCCACGGGTGCTCACTGCTGACCTCCGGTCGAGACGAGAAGCGTCTTCCCCAACGTCCTCGAACTCGGTCCTCGGGCTCGCGATGACCAACCGGTGCAGCAGTGTGCCCTCTGATGCCCCTGGTACGCCAGTGATCGGCGCGTCTCGGCGTGTCGCGAGCGGGAGACACGTGGATCTCGTCCCCTGCTTCGCCTAGCGTCACCGGACGATGACGGGGGGCGATCCACGGGGCGACGACCGTCCGGCGACCTTCCGGGACGCCCTCGCCGTCCCACCCTTCCGCCGGCTCTGGCTCGGGCAGCTGCTCTCGATCATCGGCGACCAGGTCGCGCGCGTCGCCCTGGCCGTCCTCGTCTACGACCGCACCGCCTCCGCGACCCTGACCGCCCTGACCTACGCCCTGAGCTTCCTCCCCGACCTCGTCGCCGGGCCGCTGCTCTCCGGGCTGGCCGACCGCTTCCCCCGCCGGGCGGTCATGGTGGTCACCGACCTCGCCCGCGCGGCGCTCGTCGCCGTCATGGCCGTCCCGGGCGTGCCGCTGCCGGTGCTGGTCGTGCTGCTCGTGGCGGTCCAGATGCTCGCCGCGCCGTTCCTCGCCGCGCGCTCGGCGATCCTGCCGCACCTGCTGCCCGGGGACCGCTACGTCGCGGGCAACGCGGTGATCAGCACGACCTACCAGGCGGCCCAGGTCCTCGGATTCGCCCTCGGCGGGCCGCTGGTCGCGGCCCTCGGCGTCTCCACCGCCCTGGCCGTGAACGCGGCGACCTACGCGCTCTCGGCCGCGGTCCTGCAGTGGGGCGTCCCCGAGCAGCGCGTTCTCGACGACGGGTCGGTGCGGGTCGGGGTGCGCGGGGAGGTCGCGCGCGTGGTGGCGGGCGCCCGGGTCGTGGGGTCGGACCCGCGGCTGCGGTCGCTGATCGGCCTCGCGTGCATCTCGGCCTTCGTCGTGACCGTGGAGGGACTCGCGGCGCCGTACGCCGCCGAGCTCGGCGCGGGGACCGCGGCCGTGGGCCTCCTGCTCGCCGCCAACCCGCTCGGCCAGGTCCTGGGCATCCTCGTCCTGACCCGACTCGTCCCGCCCCACCGGAGGCCCCGCCTGATCGGGCCGCTCGCCGTGGCGTCCTGCGTGCCGCTGCTGGTCTCGGCGTTCTCGCCGCCGCTGTGGGTGCTGGTGGCGGCCTGGGTGGTCTCGGGCATGGCGTGCGCCTACCAGGTCCCGGCGAACGCGACGTTCGTCGTGTCCGTCGACGACGCCCGCCGCGGGCAGGCGTTCGGTCTCGCGGTGACCGCGCTCCGGGTGACCCAGGGCGTCGGGGTCCTGCTCGCCGGGGCGCTCGCGGAACGGACCGCACCCTCGACGGCGGTGGCCGTCGGCGGGGCCGCGGGGGTCGTGGTCGCCGTGCTGGCGGCGCGCTCGTGGGCACGCGCCTCGACCGGCAGCCGGACGGACGGTCCCTGACGCGCGGAGCCGGCCGGCTCCCCCGCGGGGGCGCCGGCCGGCGGCTCGGGGAGCTCAGCCCCAGTGCACGTCCCCGCGGGACCAGTTCGAGTCGGCCACAGCCCAGTGCGAGTCGCGCGACCAGTTCGAGTCGCGGGACCAGTTGGAGTCGCGGTGCCAGTTCGAGTCGGGACGCATGGGTTCTCCTCGGGTGGTGTGTGGCAGGACGCACGCCGTGTGCGCGGGCCGGTCCGGTGGCCCGCTCGTGCGCCTGCCGTTGTCGTTTCTGGTCACGCATCGTGATCCCCGTCGTCGGGCCACGACGGACGAAGAGCACGGAGCGCGACCGACGGACGAGATCCATCGTGACCGTTGTGGCGGTCGGTGACCACCCGGCGACCAGGCGTCAACCATCCAGGTGAGATGCCACGAAAGGGTGATCCGCAAGCTCCCCGAGCAGGACGACGCGGTACCGTGCGAGACGCACGCGGAACCCGGTCCGTGATGTCACGGCCACCGACGCCTGGCCTGGAGGCAACAGACAGTGACGGACTCGCGGTCGCGGCTCACCAGCGCGGACGCTGCCGTCAACACGCTCCGTGACAGGAGTGGGCGGTGGGACCCTCGCCGGTGGCCGCTCTGGGCCGTGCCGCTGCGCCCGCTCGCCTACATCCTCACCGTGGAGCTGGCCGCGGTGCTGGTCATGGCGGCGTTCCTGGTCGTGGGCGGGTCCGACCGCGGGTGGGGCGTCGTCGGGCTGCTCTTCCTCGGGGCCGTCGTCCACGCCGAGGCCGCCCGGCACATCGAGCGGGTGCGGGTGTCCCGCCCGGACCGCGCCTTCATCGACCTCAAGTCGATGTGGACCTTCGCGGGCCTGCTGCTCGTCCCGGCCGGGCCGGCCCTGGTCCTGGTCTGCGCCACCTTCGCCTACTGGTGGCTGCGCAACGGGCGACACCACTCCGCGCTCTACAAGTGGGTCTTCTCCTGCGCGACCGTGGTCCTGGGGACGTCCGCGGCCGGGCTGGTGCTGTCCGGGTTCGAGCTCGACACCCTGCTCGAGCGCGCGGCCGGGCCGGCCGGGCTGGCGCTGATCGCCGCCGCGGCCTGCGTGCGCTGGGTGGTCAACCACGGCCTGATCGTCGGTGTCCTGCTGCTCACGACCCGGGACCGGTCGCTGCGGGCGCACCTCGCGAGCCCCGCCGACACCCTGCTCGGGCTCGGCGCACTCGCCCTCGGCGCCGCCCTGGCCGTCCTGGCCGCCGCCTCCCCGTGGCTGGTGCCGATCCTGCTGGTCCCGGTCATCACGCTGCACCGCGGCGTGCTCCTCGACCAGTTCCGCCAGGCCGCGCGGACCGACCCCAAGACCGGGCTCGCCAACGGGGCCGCCTGGGCCGAGGTCGCCGGCAAGGAGATCGCCCGCGCGGGCCGTCTCGGCCTGGGCCTCGCCGTGCTCATGGTCGACCTGGACGAGTTCAAGGCGGTCAACGACGCCCACGGCCACCTGGTGGGCGACGAGGTCCTCCGGGCGGTGGCGGCGGCGCTCTCGGCGGAGGTCCGGGCGTACGACGCGGTCGGGCGCTTCGGCGGCGAGGAGTTCGTCGTCCTGCTCTCCGGGGTCGACCCGGGCGCCGCGACCCTCGCCGCCGAACGGCTGCGGGCGCGCATCGGGTCGATCGACCTCGCGGTCCCGGGTCCGCACGGGTCGACGGCGCGGGTGCGCGGCCTGACGGCCTCGATCGGCTGTGCTCCGTGCGCCCCGCGCGACATCACCGTCGACGAACTGCTCGCGGCCGCCGACGCGGCGCTCTACCGCGCGAAGCGCGCGGGGCGGGACCGCACGATCACGGCGGCCCCGACCCGACCCGACGTCGGGACCCCGATCAGCGGAACGCCGCCAACCCCGTGAGGGCCTGCCCGATCGACAGGGCGTGCATCTCCTCGGTGCCCTCGTAGGTCAGCACCGTCTCCAGGTTCGTCATGTGCCGGAACACCGGGTACTCCAGGGTGATCCCGTTCCCGCCGAGCACCGTGCGCGCGGTGCGCGCCACGTCCAGCGCGGCGTGCACGTTCGCCATCTTCCCGAAGCTGACCTGCGCGGGGTGCAGTTCGTGGCTGTCCTTGAGCCGACCGATCCGGGCCGCCGTCAGGGACGCCTGGTTGACGGCCACGACCATCTCGGCGAGCTTGCGCTGGGTCAGCTGGAAGCCCGCGATCGGCTTCCCGAACTGCTCGCGGTCCATCGCGTACGCCAGCGCGGCCTCGTAGCAGGACCGCGCGGCCCCCACCGCACCCCAGAGGATCCCGTACCGGGCCTCGTTCAGGCACGACAGCGGACCCTTGAGCCCGGACACCTCCGGGAACATCGCGTCCGCGGGCAGGCGCACGCCCTCGAGCACCAGCTCCGCGGTCAGCGAGGCGCGCAGCGAGAGCTTGTGCTTGACCTCGTTCGCGGTGAAACCCGGGGTGTCGGTGGGGACGACGAACCCGCGGATGCCCGACGACCCGGCGTCCGGGTCGGTCTGGGCCCACACGACGGCGACGTCGGCCAGGGTCCCGTTGGTGATCCACATCTTGGACCCGTCGAGCACCCAGTCGGTCCCGTCGCGCCGGGCCCGGGTGCGCATCGAACCCGGGTCGGACCCGGCGTCGGCCTCGGTCAGCCCGAAGCACCCCAGCGCCTCCCCGGTCGCCATCCGCGGCAGCCAGGTCTGCTTGTGCTCCTCGGTGCCCCACCGGTGGATCGCGAACATCGCGAGCGAGCCCTGCACCGAGACGAACGAGCGCAGACCCGAGTCGACCGCCTCCAGCTCCCGGCACGCGAGGCCGTACGACGTGGCGTTGGTCCCGGCGCAGCCGTAGCCCTCGAGGTGCATCCCGAGCAGGCCGAGGGACCCGAGGCCCTTCGCGATGTCCCGCGGCAGGGTGTTCGACTCGTACCACTCCGCGATGCGCGGGGCGAGCTCGGCGGCCGCGTAGTCGCGGACCGCGTCGCGGATGTCGCGCTCCTCGGCGGTCAGCTCGGCGTCGACGGCAAGGAAGTCACTCGGGTCCGGAACCATGGGTCCACGCTAGGTGCTGGGCCCAGAACGCCGCGAATCCCGGATGCAGGTCGAGGTCACCGACGCCCTCCACCCTCACCCAGCGCAGCTCGGAGGCCTCGCCGTCCTGCGGGCTCAGCGGCAGCGGCTCGTCGAGCGTGGCGTGCACGGTGGTGTAGCTCCACCGGCCGTGGTCGTCGACCGACGCGTTCCCGACGACGGGTCGGGCCGGGTCCAGGCCCGTCTCCTCCGCGGTCTCGCGCAGCGCCGTCGCGACGGCGGTCTCGAGCTCGTCGCGGGCCCCGCCCGGGATGCCCCAGGTGTTGCCGTGGTGGCTCCAGTAGATGCGGTGCGCGAGCAGGACCCGGCCCTGCGACTCGAGCAGGAGACCCGCCGCGCCGTAGCGGCCCCAGTGCCGGTGCCCCTGCTCGCAGAACACCCAGCCGTCCCCGTTCGTGCCACGCGCCACTGCACTCCCCGTTCGTCCGCCCCGTCCCGGTGGGAACATCCCCCGTCGTGGACGCACCGACACGGCGGATGGGGGTCGAGGAGGAGCTGCTCCTCGTCGACCCCGACGACGGCACCGCGCTGGGCCTGGCCCCGGCCGTGCTCGCAGGCTCGGAGGAGCTCGACGCCGAGATGCGTCACGAGCAGGTCGAGACCGGCAGCGCCCCGCACGCCGACGCGGAGGCCCTCGCCGACGACCTCCACCGGCGCCGCCGCGCGGCCGTCGAGGCCGCGCGCGAGCGCGGGGCCGCGGTGGCGGCCGTCGCCACCTCGCCCCTCCCCCAGGGTCCGGCGCCGGACCTGGAGGGCCGCTACGGGCGGATCCTCGAGCGCTTCGGCGCCGTCGCCACCGAGCAGCTGACGAACGGCCAGCACGTGCACGTCGAGATCGGCTCGCGCGAGGAGGGCGTCGGCGTGCTGGACCGCATCGGCCCGTGGCTGCCGGTCCTGCGGGCCCTGTCGGCCAACTCGCCGTACTGGCGCGGGGAGGACACCGGGTACGCCAGCTACCGCTCGATCGTCTGGTCGCGCTGGCCCTCGGCCGGGCCGACGCGGGTGTTCGGCTCGGTGGAGGCCTACGACGAGGTGGTGGCGGCGATGCTCGCCACGGACACCGTCGTCGACGACGGGATGGCCTACTTCGATGCCCGCCTGGCAGCGAACTTCCCGACCGTCGAGGTCCGCGTCGCCGACGTCGGGCTGAGCGTGGACGACGCGGTGGTGGTCGCGCTGCTCGCGCGGGCACTGGTGACGACGGCGGCCGCGGCCCACGAGGCGGGCGAGCCGGCGCCCGACGTCCCGATCGAGGTCCTGCGCCTGGCGCACTGGCGGGCGGCGCGCTCGGGCTGCGTGGAGCGGTCCGACGCCGAGACGGGCACGCTGATCCACCCGTCGACCGCGCGGCCGGTCCCGGCCCGCGAGGCGGTGGCCGCGTTGCTGGACCACGTGGACGACGCCCTCGGGTCCGACCGGAAGACCGTCCAGGCGGGCGTCGAGCGCGTTATGCGCGGCGAGACCGGGTCCGCAGTGCAGCGGGCGGCGTTCGACGACGGCGGGCTGCTCGCGGCGGTGCGCGCGGCGCAGCTGAGGTACTAGCGGGCGGCCGCGCGCAGCACCCCGCGGGCCATCGGCCCGAACACCAGCGGGGCGCCGACGCGCAGGCCCGCGCCGTAGGCGACCCCGGCGAGCCCGGACGGGGCGAAGGCGACCTCGACGCGCACGGCCGAGCCACCCCCGTCGTCGGGAAGGACCGTGAAGGTCACCCAGAGCCGGCCGGGCACCTTCAGGTCGGCCCGCAGCCGCAGCCAGCGCCCGGGCGCGAGGTCGGAGACCCGCCAGCCGTCGACGACGTCGCCCACGACGAGGTCGCGCCCGTGCGGGCGGCCGCGGTAGCCCCCGACGCCGCCGAGGAGCTGGTCGGCCCAGCCCAGGGTCGCGAACACCCCGGGCGGCGCGTACCAGCCGGTGTCGCCGCCGATCCGCTGGACCGCGGCCCAGACCACCGGCGGCGCCGCGCGGCCGTGGGCGGTGGTCGACCAGTGCCAGGTGGCGCCGCCCGAGCCGACGGGGTCGGACGGCAGGGCGAGCGCGGCGGGGCGCTCGTCGGCGGTGGCGACGGCGGGGGCCGGGTCGCGGTCGGTCGGCTCGACGCCGTCGCGGCGGTGTCCCAGCGCCGCGCGGACGGCGGCCCCGTAGGTCGTCGGGCCGCCGGGCGGGTCCCCGAGCAGGCGGCGGGCCTCCGCGAGCGAGTCGGGGTCGCACACCAGCTCGTGGCGCAGCGACTCGATGAGGGGTTCGACGAGTCGGCGCGGCAGCGGGGAGAGCAGTTCCATCACCATGGCGGCCACGGTCGGCCCGCCGGGCGGCACCGGGAGCGGGAGCGGGACGGCGACCCGCTGCGGGAGGCCGGCCAGGCGGGCGTAGCGCTGGACGAGGTCGAGGTAGGTCAGCACGTCCGGACCGCCGACGTCGAGCCGGCGGTCGACCTCGGGCGGCAGGAGGGTGGCGGCCGCGAGGTGGTGCAGGACGTCGTCCACCGCGATCGGCTGGGTGCGGTGCGCGAGCCACGGGACGGCGGGCAGCACCGGGACGCGCTCGGCGAGGTAGCGGATCATCTCGAAGCTCGCCGAACCGGACCCGACGACGATCCCGGCCTCCATGGCCGCCGTCGGGACCGGGGAGGCGAGGAAGACGTCGGCGACCTCGGCGCGGGAGGCGAGGTGGCGGGAGACGGAGCGCAGCGGAGCTCGACCATCGGGCGCCGATGCCTCGCCTGCCGGGGGCCGCAGGCCGCCGAGGTAGACCAGGCGGCCGACGCCGGCGTCCGCGGCGGCGTCGGCCACGGTGCGGGCGGCGGCCCGGTCCCGCTCCGGGAAGTCCGGCCGGTCGAGCGCGTGCGCGAGGTGCACGACGACGTCGGCGCCCGCCACCAGCTGCGCGACCGCCTCGGGCTCCTCGAGCGAGCCGGGCACGACGTCGACGGCGCCGGCCCACGTCGTCAGGGCCAGCTTCTGCGGCGAGCGCACCAGCACCGCGACCTCGTCGCCGCGCGCGAGCAGCCGGGGCACGAGGCGGGTGCCGAGGTAGCCGGTCGACCCGATGACGGCGCAGCGCATCCGATCATCCTGGCCTGCGACGACGGGTCGTGCGCGACGTCAGCCGCGGACGTTCGGCTTGCCCTCCCGATCCGCCCAGCGCTGGTCGATGCCGATGATGCTGGCCCGGCCCCGCATGATCCGGACGACCTGCCAGACCCCGATGACGCCCAGGACCGCCCCGATGAGGGGGTAGCCCAGCACGAACGCCACGATGGCACCCGTACAGATGGCGCCCACCACGATGTCACGCAGCGCCAGCACGATGGACTTCATCGCCGGCCCCCGCTCGCGATCGGTGTCATCGGCATCACCGGCCAGTGTGCCCCGCCGCGGCCCGCGGTGCACGTACGGTGGTGATCGCGAGTTCGTCACGGACGGCGACATTGACCTGTGATGCGAAACACAGTTCACTCGGTCGCCGAACGGGACGACACTCGTTTGCCCGCAGCGAGGTCCGGCTACCTTAGATAGTCGGACGGCGCCGCGAGCGCTGTCGGTCCGAGAACGCTCGACGCCGATGACCACCCACGGCGGTCGGCGGATCGGGCGCCCGGCGTGCGGGCGGTGGCGGTTCCTCCGGGGACCGGCGCCGTGGTCCGCGCCAGGCACGACCTGGCTGACAGCAACCACCGAGACCGACCCCGTCACGGCGTCGAACACGGCGCCGGGGCGCGCGGGCGTGCGCGCGCGCCACGACGGGGACGACCTGCGCACGCAGGCGACACGCACCACCCGAGACCGGAAAGGACAGCAGGACCCATGGACTGGGAGCTCGCGGCCTGCCGCGACCACGACCCCGAACTCTTCTTCCCCGTCGGCACCGAGGGCCCCGCGGCCGAGCAGCTGACGGCCGCGAAGTTCATCTGCGGTACCTGCCCGCTGCAGGCCGCCTGCCTGCGTTGGGCGCTCGATACCGGCCAGGAGGCCGGCGTCTGGGGCGGCACCTCCGAGGAGGATCGCCGCGACATGCGCCGCGCGCGCCTCTCGGGGCGCTCGCTGCCCGTCAGCGCCTGACGCGTCCGACGCACGGAGGGCCCGCTCCCGGATCACCGGGGGCGGGCCCTCCGTCGTACGCGCTTCATGCGCCCGGAACGAGCGAAGGGCCCCTCCGGTCGATCTGGTCGACCGGAGGGGCCCTTCGCTCGGTGAGGCCGGGGACTACCGGCGGCCCGTCACCTTCCGCGCGGCGCCCGACAGGAGCTGCCCGCCGGCGGACACGACCGCCCCGGTGACGCTGAAGGCCGTCCGGACGGCGAAGGCGCCGACTTGACCCGCGATGCGGACCGGGTTGTACGACGGTGCCGCGGCGCTGACCTCGCGGGTGGCCTCGTCCACCGCGGCGTCGACCTTGCGGGCCTGCGCCTCGGTGACGCTGGTGATGTTGCCGGCCAGGTCGTCGCCGACCGTGTTGAGCTCACGGTCCACGCCCTGGCTCACCCGCGCCGCGCGGTCGCCGCCCTCGACGGCCTTCTCGCCCGCCTCCTCGGCGGCGGCGCCGACGGTCTGGCCGGCGCGCTTGCCGGCCCGCGCGGTGTCCTTCGCGATCCGCTCACCGGCGCGCCCGGTGGTGTCGGCCACCTGCGACCCGGCGGTCTTCGCGATGGTCGCGGCGTCCTTGGCCGCGGCCTCGGGCGCCTTGCCGTTGGTGGCGGCCTTCGCCTCGTCGGCCACGCCCTTGGCGCCGGCCTCGGCCTGCGCCGCGGCCTTCTTCGACGAGGTCTCGGCGCGGTCGGCGATCTTCTCGCCGGTGGCCCGGGCGTCGGCGGCCACGGTCCCCGCGGTCTGCGAGGCCTTGTCCGCCGCCGCCTTCCCGGTGGTGCGGGCGCCGGCCGCGGTGGCCTTGGCGGCGTTCTTCGGTGCCTCCGTGGCCGCGTCGGCCCCGGCCTTCACCGTCGAGCTCTCCCGCACCTTGCCGTCGGTGCCGTAGACGACGACCTTGCCGCCGCCGTCCTTGGAGACGATCTCGGTCGCCCGGGCGACGGCCTCGGCCTGCGTCGGCGCCTTCGCGCTCGCGCGCTGGGCGCCCTTCTTCAGCACCTGCCAGCCGTCGTCGGTCGGCTTCACGTCGCGGTCGGCCATGGCGGTTCCCACTACTCCCTGCTCGTCGGGTCCGTGTCACTCACAGTGTTCCCCCGCTGCGACCTGCACAAACACCATGGAGTGACCACCGCCACTCACCCGGTCAGTGCAGCGGTCGCCTTCTCCTGCAGCTCCAGATAGCGGGCGCCCGCCTGGTCCCGGACCTCACCCAGCCGCTCCAGCAGGGTGGCCACCGCGGAACCCTCCGGCGCGATCACGTCGCCGTAGCGGCGGACGAGACCGGGGCCGACCATCGACGCGATCGTGGCCGCGGTGGCCGACCCGGCCGCCTGCCCCCACGCGATCGGGCCGAGCGGGGTGCACCCGAAGAACTGGCTCACACCGGGGGTCTGGACGACCGCGAACAGGGCACCCGCCGACACCACGCTGGCCCCGACCACGAGCGGGCTGCGGTGCCCGCCCGCCGCGACCGTCTGGCCCAGCTGGGTCCCGACGAGGGCCGCCAGCGCCACCGTGCGGGCCCGGGCGGGGCTGCCGTACGGCGTGGCCTGCGCCTGCGCCCACGCGAGGGAGGCACCGCCGGCCGTCGCCGCGGCGCGCAGCCCGATCTCCCGGTTGAGCGCGTCGCCCAGCGACGCCTCCGGTCCCTCGGCGAGCAGCGACCGCGCGTCGCCCGGGGCCGGGGCGCGGACCGCGAGCGCCAGCGACGGCGCGAGGTCGGTCAGCAGGTTGACCAGCAGCAGCTGGCGGGCGGTCAGCGGCGAGGTCCCGGTGGTCGCCGCGCCGAGCACGGTGAAGGCGATCTCGCCCAGGTTGCCACCGACCAGCACGCCGAGCGCCTCGCGCACGGAGGCCCACATCGCGCGGCCCTCCACGAGCGCCGCGAGGATCGTCTCCAGCCGGTCGTCCGTGACGACGAGGTCCGCGGCGGCCCGGGCGGCGGGGGTGCCGCGCCGGCCGAGGGCGATCCCGACGTCGGCCAGCCGGATGGCCGGCGCGTCGTTCGCGCCGTCGCCGGTCATGGCGACGGTGCGGCCGAGCCGCTGGAACGCCTGCACCGCGCGGACCTTGTGCGCCGGCGTGCCGCGGGCCACGACCCGCACCGTCGGCAGGACCGCGTCCAGCGCGTCGTCGTCGAGCTCGTCCATCTCCTGGCCGGTGATGACGGTGCCGCGCTCGCCGTCGCCGGCCGCGCCCAGCACGTCCAGCTCCTCGGCCACGGCCTCCGCGGTGCTCGGGTGGTCGCCGGTGATCATGACGACCTGGACCCCCGCCTCGCGCAGGTCGCGCACGGTGGCCTGCGACCCCTCGCGCACCGGGTCGGTGAAGCCCACGAACCCGACGAAGCTCAGGTCGGCCACGTCGTCGTCGGAGACCTCGAGATCGTGGTCGGGCAGATGCCCCCACGGCTCGGCGCGCTCCGCGACGGCGAGGACGCGCATGCCCTGACCGGCGAGCAGTTCGGTGTGCTCGACCAGCCGCTGGCGCGCCTCGTCGTCGAGGGCGGTGCCGGCCCAGTCCGCGCACCGCGCGATGACGACCTCGGGGGCGCCCTTCACCGAGAGCACCTGCTCCTTGGCGCCCTCCTCGCCGCGCGCCTCCCCGAGCGTGGCGTGGTAGCCGCGGCTCGGGTCGAAGTCCAGCGAGGCCAGGGGCCACCAGCCGGAGCGCTTGTGCTCCGGGTCCACGTCGAACGACTGCGCGCCGAACACGACGGCGCGGTCGGTCAGGTGCGCCAGCCGCTCCCCCGCCTTCGGGCGCGGGGTGGCGCGCAGCGCGGCCGCCAGGACGCGGCGCTGCCGCTTGCGCAGCCGGTCGGTGGGCCGCAGCTTCACGCCGTCGGAGATCGCCGAGAGCGCGAGCTTGCCCTCGGTGAGGGTGCCGGTCTTGTCGAAGCAGAGCACGTCGACCCGGCCGACGGCCTCGATCGTCTTCGGGTTCCGGACGAGGGCCCCTTCCGCGCTCAGGCGGCGGGCGGAGGCGAGCTGGGCGGCCGAGACGATGAACGGCAGCCCCTCGGGCACCGACGCCACGGCGAGGCCGACGCCGGAGTGCAGGTTCTGGTTCATCGGCAGCCCGCGGACCGCCCCGGCCCCGACGACGGCGGCCGCGGAGGCGATCGCGAGCGGCGTGGTCACCTGGGTGATGCCGGACAGGCGCTGGTCGACGCCGGCCACGGGCGCGTTCGCCCGCGCCGCGGCGGTCGAGCGGCCGACCTCGGTGGACGAGCCGGTGGCGACGACCACCGCGCGGCCGCGGCCGGTCGCGACCGTGGTGCCCTCGTAGAGCATCGAGCGCCGGTCGGCGACCGAGCGCGCGATCACCGGCGACGACGTCTTCGGCACCGGCAGCGACTCGCCGGTCAGCGAGGACTCGTCGAGCTCCAGGCCGTCCGCGCGCAGGACGCGGCAGTCCGCGGGCACGACGTCGTCCGGGCCGAGCTCGACGACGTCGCCGACGACCACGTCGTCGGCGGTGACGGTGGTCGGCACGCCGTCGCGGAGCACCCGCGCGCGGGTCGAGGAGCGCTCCAGGAGCCCGGCGACGGCGCGGTCGGTCCACACCCGCTGCACCCCGCCGATCAGCGCGGAGAAGGCGGTGACACCGACGACGATGGACGCGTCGGCGATCGCGCCGATCGCGGCCGAGAGCACCGCGCCGCCGGCCAGGACCGGGGTCAGCGGGTTGTTCAGCTCGTCGACGAACGCGCGACCCAGCGACGTGGTCTCCTCGGCGGCCGCCGGGTCCTCGCGCGTCCGCCGGGCCACCTCGGCCGCGGACAGGCCGCGCTCGGAGGCGTCCAACCGGGCCAGCACCGTGTCCGCGGGCATGACGTGCCACGGGGTCCGCGAGACCCCGGGCACGAGCGTCTTGCGCCCCAGCTCGGACGCCGACCACGCGCCCGCCCCCAGCGCCACGCCCGCGGCGCCGTTGACGGCCAGGCCGGCCAGCGAGGCGCCGCGGGGAGCGGTGCCCGCCGTCGCCATCGCGGCCCCCAGCACGGTGCCGGCGCGCGCGAGCGCGACCGAGCGGCCGGACGTCGCCTTCGCGACCTTCACGCCCTCGATCAGCAGCGCCGCCGTCGTGAGGTCGTCGCCGACCAGGACGTGCGCCCCCCACGCGGGGGTGCCGTCCGCCCGGACGACCCCGACGCCCAGGTCGGCCGCGGCCAGGGCCCGGCGGTCACGCGAGACCACCAGGACGCCCGCGCCCTCGACCTGCAGCATGCGCACCGCCCCGGCGAGCCCCTCGCCGCCCGCGACCTGGCGGTCGACGGTGCGCCGGGTCGCCGGGACGTTCCGGTCCGCGCCCGGCAGGGGCGCGGACGAGTCGGCGTCACCGGTGTCGTCCCCGTCCGCGGCGGGGGCGGTGGGCACGAGCGCGCTCTCCTCGGTCCCCACGACGAGGGTCAGACCGGCGCGGCGGGCGGCGGCCCCGAGGGCCTCGGCGGCCGCGGCCGGCTCGGGGAGGGCCCCGACGACCGCGACCAGCGCGGCGTCGGCGTCAGCGGTCTCCGGGTCGGCGAAGGACAGGCCCAGCACGACCGTCGCGCCGTCCGCGCGCAGTGCGTCCACGGCCTCGGCCACGCCCGGCTCGTCCTCGCGGCCCGTGGCCAGCGGCGCGATCCGCCAGCCGTCGGCGTGCATCGCCGGGCGCACGGCGTCGCTCGGGTCGAACAGCTCGTGGACCAGCGGCGTCAGCGACTCCACCGACACCGGCGAGCCGTCGGGGGCGGTCAGCCCCTCGCCGTCCACCAGCGCCAGGTCACCGAGCATCAGGGCACCGGTGGTGAGTGCCCCGGCGTCCAGCACGACGGTGTCGATGCGGTCCATGCGCCGCAGCACGGTCGGCTCGACGACGACCGCGCCGCGACGGGCGAGCACGCGCCCGAACGTCGTCGCGAAGCCCTCGCGGCCCATCCGGCCGGCCTTGGGCAGCGTGGACAGCGCGACCCCGATCGCGCGGCGGGGGCCGCCGAGCGCGAGCGTCGTGCCGAACCCGCCCAGGGCGGCCACGCCGACCTGGTCGCCGTGGCGCTCGATCGGGCCGCGCGGGAACGGCACCGGGCGGGCGTCCACGCCCAACGAGTCGTCGGCCGCCGCCGACACCTGCTCCGGCTCGGCCATCAGACGCGGCTCGGCGCGGGTGAACGCCTCGGAGGCCGCGCGCGCCTCCGCGATCTGCAGGGCGCGGTAGGCCGCGTCGACGAGCAGGCCGGTGGAGCCCTGGCCGAGGCCCTGGCCGGCGGCGTTGGTCAGCGCGAGGAGGAAGTCCGCCCGGCCGCGGCCGAGGGCGCGCTCCACCGCGGCGCGCAGGCGCGGCTGGTGGTCGACGAAGGAGGCGGCCGAGGCGTACTCGACCGGCAGCGGGGTGCGGCGCAGGACCGAGCCGATCCCGGCCATCCCCAGGCCGGCGAGGTCGGCGGCGAAGGTGGTGAGCGCCTGCGAGATCGCGGTGGTGGAGTGCCCGCCGGCGGGGTGCGTGTCGAGCCCGCCGGCCTCCTGCTCCTCGAGGACCTCGACGAGGTCGACCAGGTCGTCGACGACCTCGTCCCGCTCGTCGGGGCCGCCCGCGGCGACGTCCTCGGCGAGCGAGACGACCACGACGCCGAGCGGCGCGTTGACGGTGGCCCACTCGACCGCCGGGTGCGCGGCCAGCGCCTTCTCCACCGCGCGCAGCAGCTCCGCGCCGGACTCGCGGGCGGTCGCGGGCACACCGAGGTGGACGCGGCCGTCACCCCGCCACACCCGCCGTCCGCGGTACCGCGAGGGGTCCAGGGCGTCGACCGCGGCGCGGGCGATGCCCAGCGGGTCGGCCACCCGGGCCAGGAGGGAACGGCGGCGGGGCGACTCGGGGGTGGGGTCGGGGCGCATGGGGGGTGGGACTCGTCCTTTCGCAACGCTCATCGGCACGCGGGCCGCCACACCGACGGAGCAGCCCGGCCGCTCTGCGTTCCCGGATCTTCGCCTGGAGAAACGCGGTGTACGGCGGCGATCAGCCGTCCGGGGTGGTCCGGAATTCGCCGATCACCGATCGAGCGACAGTCTACGGAGCAGGGCGGCGGGTCGGCCCGGACGACGCGGTGACCGTCCGGTGAACGTCGACACGCCGGGTCCGGGCCCCGCTGCCGAACACGCGGGACACGATCGGCCACGACGCGACCCACATCGCGACCGCCCGGACCGCGGTGACCACCCGGTTGCCCGGCAGGAAGAAGTGCCGCGCGCGGCGGGCGGCCGAGCGGGCGGTGCGGGTGCCGGGGCGCTGCTCGGCCTCCCAGGCCGCGAGGGACGCCGCCACGTCGGCGGGCCCGGTGCCGTCCGCCCCCACCTGCAGGTGGCGTCCCAGGGCCTCGCCGCCGGAGAGTGCGAGTGCGGACCCGTGGCCGGAGTAGAGCGTGGGGCACCAGGCGGCGTCGCCGAGGAGCACGACCCGCCCGCGGCTCCACCGCTCCAGGTGGATCTGCCCGACGGTGTCGGCGTGCGTGGTGCCCGCCTCCGCGACCAGGTCGAGGATCTCGGGCATCAGCCCGTCGAAGTCGCCGTAGACCGCGCGCAGGGCCTCCTCGGGCCGGCGGACCGGATCGGTGCGGTCGGCGTGCGGGAGGTCGGCGCGGTAGGTGAAGAACACGACGGGGGCGTGCCCGGCCATCGCCATGAGGTGCGCGGTGCGGCCGGGCTCGACGAGCACGACATAGTCGCCCTCGACCAGGTGCCCGGGCAGGCGCGGGAGGACCGCGGAGATCACCACGTGGTCGAAGTCGTGGCGGAAGTCCGCCTCCGGGCCGAACACCATCTCGCGGACCGTCGAGCGGATCCCGTCCGCCCCGACCACGAGGTCCCACCGGTCCGCGCCGTCGTCGAGCACCACCGTGCCGTCGTCGCACACCACCTGCGGTGCCGCCGAGAACCGGACCTCCACCTCGTCCGGGAGCCCCTCCCAGAGGGCGGCCTCGAGATCGCCGCGCACCAGCGCGAGGCTCCCGCTGTCCTCGCCGAGCGCGGCGTCGACCCGGGACGTGGTGCGGCCGCGGCCGTCGACGCCGGTGATGATCCCGTCGGCCGGCAGCCGGCTGCGCAGCGCCTCGTCGACCCCGAGCCGCTCGGCGGCCTGCAGCCCCTCCCGGGCCAGTCGTACGAAGTAGCCCCCGGTGCGGCGGGCCGCGGCCCGCTCGCACACGGTCACCCGCCACCCGGCCCGGTGCAGCGACGTGGCGGCGGCCAGCCCGGCGATCCCGGCCCCGACGACCAGCGCCCGCGGCCCGGTCGGCGGCGTCACCGCCGGTCCGGTCCGCGCCGGTTCGTCGACGGTCGTCACGCGGCCCAGCGTAGGTGTGACGACCCGGTCACGCCGTCGGAAGCGACCGGGGTCTCCGTGGGGCGGCGTCCCGGCCCGAGGACGCGGAAGGCCCCCGCACACCGTGAGGTGCGACGGGGGCCGGATGCGCGGGGGTCAGATGCCCGCGGGCTCCCAGCGGACGAAGGCGCGGCAGTCGCACTGCGCGCAGTCCTGGGCGGAGTGGTAGTGCTCGTGCGACTCGCGGGGGTGCTTGCAGGTGCACAGGTCCACGAGCGGGATGCGGGCCAGCGACGGCGGCATCGGGCGGCGGAGCACGGCCGGGCGGTGGGTGCGGAGGGGGTCGATGAGCTTCATGGCTGTGTGATGTCCGTGGGGGTCGCAGGGGTGGTCGACGGTCGTGCGGCGCCCGGGGACGTCCCCGTGACGCGCGGGAGCCCGGGCACGCGGTTCACGTGCACGGACGACCCGGTCCGAGTGGTGCTCTCGGTGCGGGCCTTCACTGCCTCGGCCGAGTCGCGGCGCACACGCGCCAGGTCGCGGCGCGTGCGGTCCAGCTCGGCCAGGGCGACGTCGCGCTCGCGCTCGACCTCGCCCACCCGGTCCTCCAGCGAGACGACCTTCCAGGCCGCGGTGAGGGTCAGCCCCTCGTCGAAGAGCGCGCGCACCCTGGCCGCGAGGGCGAGTTGCCGGCGCGACCAGCGCCGGTGTCCGCCCGCCGATCGCTGCGGGCGCACCATCTCCCCCGCGTCGAGGCTGCGCAGGAACGCCGGTTGCACCCCGAGGACGTCCGCGGCCTGACCGGTGGTCAGAGCCGGTACGTCCTCCTCGTCGAGGCTCTCGGCGCCCACAGCTCGTCGCGTCCTTGCGGTCGTTCCCCCGGTGTCCCGGGACTGCTCTCTCGATGCAGGTCGCGCACGGCTCGACGCCGGGCGACCCGTGCGAAAGTTCTACTCGGGACTGCAACTTCTGTCAACGATTCAGATGCCCCGCGGGCCCGAGGCGGTGTGGCGTCACATCTTCGAGGGAATCGAGTGGGATGAATGCGCCGGATGGGGTAACCGTCCGGGACGATCCGGTGGCGCGCGACGGGGGCGGAGGTGCAGCCGGTATGACGACTCTGGGCGTCCCGACGCTGCCGGACCGCCTGGCCGACCGGTACGAGGCCGGCCCGGTGCTGGGCCGCGGCGTCGGCTCCGTGGTCTTCCGCGCCCACGACACCCTGCTCGGCCGCGATGCCGCCGTGAAGTCCTTCCGCGTCGAGTCCAACCCGCGGGCGGGCCGCGAGCTGAGCCTGCTGGCCCGCTTCGACCACCCCGGCCTCGTGCCGGTGTTCGACGTCGAGGAACGCGACGGCCGCGCCTTCGTCGTGATGGCCCTGCTCGACGGCGGGTCGCTGACCGACCGGTTGGCCGCCGCGAACGCGGTCGACGGCCTCGGGTACGCCGAGGCGCTGCGCACCGCCGCGACCGTGGGCGGCGCCCTGGACCACCTGCACCGCGCGGGCGTGACGCACCGCGGGGTCACGCCCGCGAACGTGCTCTACGACGCCGACGGCCGGGCCCACCTCGCCGACTTCGGAGTCGCACTCGTCGCGGACGCCCCCCGCATCACCGACACCGGCCTCACCGTCGGGGCCGCGCCCTACCTCGCCCCGGAGCAGGTCCGCGGCGAGCAGGCCGGGTCGGGGGCGGACGTGTACGCCCTCGCCCTGGTGCTCGTCGAGTCGCTCACCGGGCGGCGCGCCTTCCCCGGGGACCCGCTCTCGGCCGCCCAGGCCCGCCTGGACCGGGGACCGGTGCTGCCCGAGGGCCTGCCCGACGACGTCACGGCGCTGCTGACCGAGATGACGGCCGCCGATCCCGCCGGGCGCCCGGACGCCGCAGCCGCGTCCGCCGTCCTGCGCCGTGCCCTGGTCGAGGCCGAACCGGCGACCACCACGGTCGCCGCGCCCGGGCTCACGGTGAGCGGCCCCGCCGCCCGCTCGGGGGCGGGTGCGCTCGCCGTCGTCGGGAACGCCCTGGCGCGCCGGGGGCCGACGGCCCGGAGCACGGCGCCCCGCGCCACCGGGACCCGGGGCGTCGTCGTGCTGGCCGGCCTGGCCGCGAGCGCGGTGCTGGCCGGGACGGTCGCGATCGCCACGTCCGGCCCGGTCGCCGAGGTGTCCGCGGACGACCGTCCGGCCGTGGTCGCGGGCGGTGCCACCGTGGGCGCGCCCGACACGGGGGCACCGCAGTTCGTCGTCCCCGCCGAGCCGGCGCCGACCTCCGAGCCGACTCCGGAGCCGACCGAGACCACTGCTGCGGCCCGCCCGTCGCGCGACCCCCGCACCGTCATCCCGGTCGAGCCGGTGCGGACGGAGCCGATGCTGCGGCCCACCCGCACGACCGACCCGGAGCCCACCCGCACCACCGAGCAGTCCGAGCAGGCGGAGCCGGTGCGGCAGGGGGCGGCCGAGCCCGCCGAGCCGCCCGTCGCCGACGGGCCCACCCGCACCACGCAGCCCGGTGCCGTCGGCCAGGTGCTGAACGGCGTCGGCGGGCTCCTCGGCGGCGTCCTCGGCGGCGGTCGCTAGCGCTCGAGCGCCTCGACGACGACCGGGCCGACCACCTCGCCGACCCGGTGGCGAGCGATCCGCGCCTCGACGGACGCGAGCGACGCGGCCGCCCGGCCGCACGGGAAGCCGTACCTTGCGCGGACCCGCTCGCTCGCCTCGGTCAGCGCGGCGCGGGCCCGGCGACCGAACTCGTCGAGGGAGTACGCCGCCCCCTCGTCCAGGTGCTCGGCGAGGACCAGCGACGGCGAGTACACCCGCTCGGTGGAGCCGTCGGGCCACCGCAGGCGCGCGTGCATCTCGGGCATGCGGCGATCCTGGCCGACGGGCCCCGGCCCGTCGTCGCGGGAGCGACGAGGTTCACCGGCCGGCCGGCAGCGGGCGCCCCGGCTCGGCCCGGCACGGTGCGCCCCACAGGCCGCGGTCCGCCGTGACCGCCTCCTGCTGCTCGCGGGCGAACACCGGCGCGTAGTGCAGCGCCTGCGTGGTGTCGACGGTGACGACGCCCGCCAGCAGCGCGGCGTCGGTGAAGTTGAGCTGACTGGCGAGGACGACGTAGGCGAGACGCCGGCCGGCGTCGTCGGTCTCGGGGACCGACGGGTCGGGGACCAGCGTCACGGTCTGCCCGGACAGGGTGCGGTCCGCGAAGCGCAGCGCCTCGGCCGCCCCGCACTCCCCCGTCGCGCGCCGCGGCCCGGCCGAGCGCGGGGCGGTGATCCCGAGGATCGCGACCGCGTGCTCGGTCCCGTCCACCCGCACCACCACCTCGTCCCCGGTGTCGACCCGCACCACCTCCCCGAGCAGGGTCGGGTGCGACATGGCGGGTGTCGCGGAGCCGGCCGGCGTGGCGACGACGGCCGCGGGCGCGGCGGGTCCCGGGGCCCCCGGGAGCCCAGTGGGCCCGGCGGACTCGCCGGGAGCCACCAGGAGGCCGACCGCGACGCCCAGACCGAGCACGCCCAGGGCCGCGAGGGCGAGCCGCAGCCGCACGGGCTCGCGGCGCAGCGCGCGGTGGGCGCCCGTCGTCGGTCCGCTGCCGTGCCGGCCGTGCTCGCCCATCACCCTCCCTCGTCCGGGTACGTCCTGTTGCCGGTCTCCGGGCGGGCGACACGTCCGGGTCGGCGGCAACGGGGTGAGCCCTGGCGCTGAACGGGTGGTCGCCGTGGGTAACCCCACCCGTGTGAAGAAGCTGATCAACGACCCGTCCGACGTCGTCGCGCACGCGCTCGAGGGGGTGGCGCGGTCCACGCCCGGCGCGGCGCTGATCGAGGGGACCAGCGTGCTCGTCCGGACGGACCTGCCGTCGGACCAGGTGGCGGTGCTCTGCGGCGGCGGCTCCGGGCACGAGCCCGCCCACGCGGGCTACGTCGGGCCGGGGCACCTCGCGGGCGCGGTGTGCGGGGAGGTGTTCGCGTCGCCGTCGGCCGACGCGGTCCTGTCCGGGATCCGCGCCTTCCGCGGCCACCCGGGGGTCCTGCTCGTCGTCATGAACTACACCGGGGACCGGCTCAACTTCGGGCTGGCCGCGCAGCTCGCCCGGGCCGAGGGCATCCCGTGCGAGATGGTGACCGTCGCCGACGACGTCGCGCTCGACGCGGACGACGACGTCACCGCGGGCCGCCGCGGGCTCGCGGGCACCGTGCTGGTGACGAAGGCGGCGGGCGCCGCCGCGGCGGGCGGGGCGTCACTCGACGAGGTCGCGCGGACCGCGCGGGAGACCGCGGCCGCCGTCGGGACCATGGGGGTGGCGCTGTCCGCGGCCACCGTGCCGTCGGCGGGCGAGCCCGGCTTCGTCCTGGCGGCCGACGAGATCGAGATCGGCCTGGGCATCCACGGCGAGCAGGGTGTGCGCCGGGAGTCGCTGCGCCCGGCCGACGAGCTGGTCGACGAGGTCGTCGCGACGGTCTGCGACGACCGCGGGTTCGCCTCCGGCGACCGGGTCGCGGTGCTGGTCAACGGCACCGGGGCGACCCCGCCGATGGAGCTGTCGGTCCTGCTGCGTCGCGCACTGGAGAACCTGGAGTCGCGCGGGGTCACCGTCGAGCGGGCCTGGGCGGGCACGTTCCTGTCCTCGATCGACATGGCGGGCTTCTCGGTGGCGGTCCTCGGCCTGGACGACGCCCGCCGGGAGCTGCTGGACGCGCCGGCGCGGTCTGCGGCGTGGCCGTCCGGGTCCGGGGTCGTCGCCGGCGGGGTCCCGACGGTGCCCGACGCGGGCGACGGCCCGGCGGGCGGGGCCGCCCTCGCGGACTCCGGCGTCGCGGCCCCGACCGACCTGCGCGCACGGGTGGAGGCGGTGTGCGCCGCGGTCCGGGAGGCGGAGCCGCGGCTGACCGAGCTGGACACCGCGACCGGGGACGGCGACCTCGGGACCTCGCTGTCGCGCGGCGCGGACGCGATCGTCGCGGAGCTGGACTCCTACCGGTGGGACGACCCGGTGGCCGTGCTGCGCGGGATCGCGGCGACGCTGCGCCGGGCGATCGGCGGGACGTCCGGCCCGCTGTACGCGACGGGACTGCTGCACGCGGCGGAGCACCTCGCGAACGGTGGATCGTGGGCCACGGCGCTGCAGGCCGGCGCGGACGGCGTCTCCGACCTCGGCGGGGCGAGGGCGGGCGACCGGACGATGCTGGACGCGCTCTTCCCGGCGGCGTCGGCGCTGGCGTCCTCCGGCTCGGTGGACGACGCGCTCGGCGCCGCCCGCGAGGGGGCCGCGGCGACCGAGACGATGGCACCGCGCCGGGGACGCTCGTCCTACCTGGGCGACCGGGTCCACGGGCACCGGGACGCCGGCGCGGAGGCCGTCACCGTGTGGCTCGCCGCGCTCGCCTAGAGCCCGGACGTCCCGATCGAGCGGACGTCGAGGCGGCGCAGGACCCGGTCGGCGACCTCCGGGTCCGTGCCCGGCTCCGCGCGGGCGGCGACCACCTCGCGCCGGGCGGCGGCCAGCGCGACCGCCTGCAGCCGCTGCCACTGCTCGCGACGGCGGCGCAGCCTCGCGAGCCGCTCGCGGTAGTCGTCGTCGCCGTCGTCGTCCTCGCCGCCGGGTCGGGGGGCGTCGTCCGCCGCCAACGACCGGCCGATGCGGGCGAAGCGGGAGCGGAGCTCGTCGAGGACCTGCTCGCCCTGCTCGTCGTCGACGCCGAGGGCCGCGCGGTCGACCGTCCCCAGCTCGTCGAGGGCCGCCCGGCGGGCGCGGGTCGCG
This sequence comes from Actinomycetospora aurantiaca, assembly GCF_037401875.1. NCBI lineage: Bacteria > Bacillati > Actinomycetota > Actinomycetes > Pseudonocardiales > Pseudonocardiaceae > Actinomycetospora > Actinomycetospora aurantiaca. The sequence continues at coordinate 23,838 of NZ_JBBEGN010000022.1, forward strand.
AGGCGCCGCTCGGCCTCGGCGACGACGTCGTCGTCCTCGCGCAACCCCAGGACGCGGACCAGCCACGGCAGCGTCAGCCCCGGACCGACCAGGGTCACGACGAGCACGCTGCAGGCGACGATGACGAGCTCGGCCCGGTCGGGGAAGGGCGACCCGTCGTCGAGGGTGATCGGCAGGGCGAGGGCCAGGGCCAGCGTGGCGAGCCCCCGCATCCCCGCCCACGTGAGCACGACCGTCTCGGCGGCGCTCGCCGGGGCGCGCTCCGGCGCCGCGGCACTCCGCGCGTTGAGTCGCCAGGCCGCCGTCATCCACAGCGCCCGCACCCCCACGACGACGAGGCACACGATCGCGGCGTGGGCGAGGATCTCCCCGAGCGCCCGGTCGGCCTGCTCGACGACGGCGCGCAGCTCCAGGCCGATCAGGGCGAAGGCGACGCCGGTCACGAGCAGCTCGACGACGCTCCAGAACGACGCCGCGGCCAGGCGCGCCTCGGAGGCGTCCGCGTCGGAGTGCTGGCGCATCTGCAGCGCGGTCACGACCACCGCGATCACCCCGGAGGCGCCGAGGGCGTCCGCGCCGAGGTAGACCGCGAACGGCAGGACCAGCGTCAGCCCGTTGCCCGCCACGACGTCGGTGAGGCGGTCGAGCAGCTGCCGCGCCAGCCACGCGGCGACGACGCCGAGCACGATGGCGACGACCGCGCCGTAGAGGAAGTTCGCGGCGATGGCCACGCCGCCGAGCTCACCGCCCGCCGTGGCGGCCGCGACGGCCGTCGTGAAGACGACGAGCGAGGTGGCGTCGTTGAACAGCCCCTCGCTCTGCAGCGTCGCCACCAGCCGGCGCGGCACCCGCAGCGGGCCGGCGACCGCCTCGACCGCCACGGGATCCGGCGGTGCCACCGCGGCCCCGAGGGCCAGCGCCGCCACCACGGGGACGCCGGTCAGCGCCACGAGCGTGCCCGCCACCGACGCGACCGTCGCGAGCACCAGCCCGACGGCCAGGAAGGCGATGGCCCGCCACCGCTGCCGGAAGAGCGCCCACGAGGTGCGCTGCGCGGTCGCGTAGAGCAGCGGCGGCAGGAACAGCGGGAGGATCAGCTCGGGGTCGATGTCCGGCGCCTCGATGCCCGGGACGAACGCCGCGGCGGCGCCCAGCAGCAGGAGCAGCACCGGCCAGGGCAGGCGCAACCGGTCCCCGGCCCCGGCGAGCAGCACCGCGGCGAGCATCGCCCCGACGACGACGAGGAGCACGGTCACCGGCCGACCCTACGGTCCGTCCGCCGGCGGGTTCGGCATGCTGTGCCCCATGGCGGGCTTCGGGGACTTCGTGGGCAGGGCGGTGCAGGTCGGGCTGGACATCCTGACCTCCAGCGGGGAGAACGACTCGGGACGGCGGGAGCCGGCGGGTCCTCCCCCGCCGATCCCGGGCGGGGTGCGCACCGTGCCGTCCTCGGAGCGGGCCCGGCAGATCAGCTACGCGCCCGACCTCGACGGGGCCGCGGACCCGGGCGAGATCGTGTGGACCTGGGTGCCCTACGAGGAGGACGCCTCCCAGGGCAAGGACCGGCCGGTGCTGGTGGTCGCGCGGGCGGGCGAGGCGGGCGAGCTGCTCGGGCTGATGCTCTCCTCGCAGGGGCACCGCGCCGACGACGCCAACTGGGTGCCGGTCGGCTCCGGGCCGTGGGACCGCGAGGGCCGCGACTCCTACGTCCGCCTGGACCGCGTGCTGGAGGTGCCCGAGCACGGCATCCGCCGCGAGGGCGCGATCATGCCGCAGGACCGGTTCGACCGGGTCGCGGACGAACTGCGGTCGTCGTACGGCTGGCACTGACCCCGGACTCCCTGCTCCGACCCTGGTCACGGTGTCGGTCCCCTCGGTTAGGGTGATCGACACCACGACGGGAGGGGGACCCGGATGAGCGTCACGGAGGAGCGGTCCGCTCCCCCGGCTCCCGCCACACGGGCCGGCCCCTCGGGCTGGCGGGCGCGCACGGCCGAGCTGGCCGAGCTCGGCCGCACCACCCGTGTGGGGCAGCTGGCCCGGGCCGCCCTGGTGACGCTGCTCGTCGTCCTGGTCGCCGGGGTCGTCACCCTCGTCGCGGTCCTGCGCACGCAGGCGGCGGCCGCCGACGTCGTCGAGCGCAGCGGCCCGCTCACCGCGTCGGCCCAGGAGCTCTACCGCGCCCTGTCCGACGCCGATGCGAGCGCGGGGCAGGGCTTCCTGCTCGGGGAGGCGGAGCCGGCGTCGCTGCGCCTGCGCTACCAGACCGACCTGGCCGCGGCCGGCAGCGCGCTGGCGGTCGTCGGGTCGGCGTCCGACGGCGGGGACGCGGCCGCGGTCACCACCCTGGCGCAGGGCGTCCCGGTGTACGCGGGCCTGGTCGAGACCGCGCGGACCGCCGACCGCCAGGGCCTCACCTACGGAGCGGCCTACCTGCGCGAGGCCTCCTCGTTCCTGCGCACCGCCCTGCTGCCGGCGGCCCAGCAGATCTACGACGTCCGGTCCGGCGAGCTCGCCGACGCGCAGGCCGGTGCCGACGGCGGGGTGTGGTCCGTCCTCGCGCTCCTCGCCCTCGTGGCCGCCCTCGTCGCGGTCTGGCGGCTGCACCGGCGGATCGCCCACACCACCCGCCGCCGCCTCACCCCGGGCGTGGCGCTGGCGGGGGGCGCGGTCGCGCTGCTGACCGTGTGGGGCGTCCTCGCGCTCGGCGCGTGCGCGCTGCTCACGGCGAACGCCCGCGACGCCGGCACCGGCCCGAACCGCGAGCTCGTCGCCGCCCGCTTCGCGGTGCTGCAGTCTCGCAGCGACGAGGTGCTCACCCTCGTCGCGCGGTCCACCGGCGGGGCCTACGAGCAGGACTACGTGCGCCGCAGCGTCGGCCTCTACGGATGGCAGGGTCAGCTGGACCGGGCCCGGGCCGAGGTCGGCGACGGCCCGGAGGCCGGGGACGCCGCCGCGGCGCAGGAGGCCGGCCGGCGCGGGATCGTGGTCCACAACCTGGTGCGCACCCTGGACGTCTCCGGGCAGTACGACCTGGCGGTCGCGCTCGCGCTGGGGACGGCGGCCGACGCCGGGCAGGGCTCGGTCGAGCAGGTCCAGGACGCGCTGGACCGGGCCATCACCGGCACCGCCGGCACGGCCGCCGACGCCGCGCGCACCGCCGACGCCACCACGACGCTGCTCGGCGTCGGCACCGTCGTGCTCGTCCTCGTCGCGCTGGGCGGCGTCGCCGCCGGGGTCTGGCCGCGGCTGCAGGAGTACCGGTGACGCGGCGCGTCCGGGCCCGGGTGCTCGCGGCCGTCGTGGTGCTCGGGGCGCTGCTGGCGGGCTGCTCGGCCGCGCCGACCCCGGCGCCGGTCGTCCCGGTACGCCCGGTCCCCGCCGGGACGACGGTCCTCGCGGGTCCGCCGCCGCCCGCGCGCGACACCAGCTGCGGCGACCCGCGGGTCAGCCTCACCCCCACGCCCCCGCCCGCGCCGGGCGCGATGCCCGCGGGGTCGACCATGGCGGCGATCGCCGCGCGGGGCGCCCTGATCGTCGGCATCGACCAGTCCACCGTGCCGCTGAGCTACCGCGACCCACGCAGCGGGGAGCTGACCGGACTCGACGTCGCCGTCGCCCGGGAGATGGCCCGCGCCCTGCTCGGCGACCCGAACCGCGTCCGGTTCCGCATCGAGAGCTCGGCGCAGCGCATCCCGAACCTGCTCGACGGGTCGGTCGACATGGTCGTGCAGGCGATGACCATCACCTGCGAGCGCAAGCGGCAGGTCGGGATCTCCTCGGTCTACTACGAGGCCGCGCAGCGCCTGGTCGTCCCGCGGGTCTCGCCGGTGCGCGACATCGCCGACCTGGGCGGCCGCCCGGTGTGCGCGCCGCTGGGCACCACGTCGATGGCGACGCTGCAGACCGCCCGCGGGGCCGACGGCCGGGCGCCGGTCGCCGTGGGCGTGCCGGAGAACAGCGACTGCCTGGTGCTGCTCCAGCAGGGCCAGGTGGACGCCGCCACCACCGACGACACCATCCTCACCGGGTTCGCCCTCGAGGACCGCCGGCTCGAGGTCCGCGGGTCGCCGCTGGACGCCGAGCCGTACGGCATCGCGGTCGCCCCGCAGCGCACCGACCTGCTGCGGTTCGTCAACGGCGTGCTCGACCGGATGCGGGCCGACGGCACCCTGGCGCGCATCGCCACGGCCTCGGTCGGCAACGCCGCCTCGGTCCCGCCCGCCGGCGCGTACGCGGGGTGACGACGATGTCCCCACCGGCCCCCGGCACCGCTCTCCCCGACCGCGACCGGCTCGACGCCGACCTCGCGGCCGCCGAGGACGCCGTCGTGCGGGCCTCCGCCTCGCTGGTCGACCTCGAGGCCCACCCGGGCTACGGGCTGCTCGCCCCCGGCGGCTTCACCGGGACCTCGGCGCGCCGCCGCGAGGAGACCCTGGCCACCGTCGCCGAGCTCCACCACGACCTCGCGCTCTACCGCCGGGCCGTCGCGGCCGCCCGCGAGGCGCGGGGTGCCCGCAGCCGGCCGACACCGGAGGAGCTGGCGGCGGTGGCCGAGGCCCTCCACGGGGAGTCCGTCGTGGTCACCGAGGAGGCCGTCCCGCTGCAGCGGCGCGGGTTGCTCGGCCCCACCTCGGAGGTCACCCGGACCAGCGCGGACGCCCTGCTCGCCCGGATGCGGGCCGGCTTCGACGCGGTGAGCGGCGTGGTGGCCGCCGTCGCGGCGGTGTGGGAGGCGGTGGCCGCCCAGCTGGGCCCGGTGCAGCGGGAGGTCGACGCGCTGCGGGCCGAGACCGCCGTGGGGTCGGCGCCGGACACCGCGGCCCGGCTCGACCGGGCCGCCGCCCGGGCGGACGCGCTGCGGGCCGCCGTCCTGGTCGACCCGCTGCCCCACACGGGCACCGCGGAGCCGGTCGACGCCACCGGGCTGGCCGAGGTCACGACCGCGCTGGCGGACGTCCGCGCCGTCCTGGCCGAGGCCCGCGCCCTGCGCGAGGGGCTGGACGGACGCGTCGCCGCGCTCACCGCCGAGGTCGACGCCCTGGCGGCCGTGGAGGCCGACGTCACGGTGATCGCCGCGGAGGTGGCCCGGGTGATCGACGCCCCGCCGGGTCTGCCCGTCCCCGAGCGCCGGGCGCCGGGTCTGCGGGCGGCGATCCGCGAGGCGCACGCCGACGCCCGCGCGGGCCGGTGGGAGGCGGCGTCCGCCGGGTTCGCCGCGGCCGCGGACGGGCTGGAGGCCGCCCGGCGGACCGCCGCGTCCGACCGCACCGCGCTCGGCGGGCTGCTGGACCGGCGTGCCGAACTGCGCGGCCGGCTGGGGGCGTTGCGGGCCAAGGCGTCCGCCCGCGGCCGCAGCGAGGACCTCGACCTGGACGCGCTGCACGCCCGCGCCCGCGACATCCTGTGGACCGCACCGTGCGACCTCGCGGCGGCGACGGTCGCGGTCCGCGCCTACCAGCGGGCGCTCGACGACGGGGGGCCGCCGCGATGACGAGCACGGCACCGGCCCGGTGCGCCCGGCCGGGGTGCGACGGGGAGATCGAGGCCGACGGCTTCTGCGACACGTGCGGGCGGGTCGCGGCGTCCGACCCGACAGGCGGCGCCGGCCCGGCCGGCCCAACAGGCCCGGCCGAGCCGGCAGACCCGGCCGGCCCGGCCACGGCGGCGTCCGGGCCCGTCTCCGGGCACGTCTCCGGGCCGGCGACGGCCGCCGCCCCGGGGGGCTCCGGGTCGACGCCGTCCGGGCGCAGCGGGTCCGGCCGGAGCGGGTCGGGGCGCGGCGCGTCCGGCCGCACCAGGTCGGGCTCGAGCCGGCGACGCATCGGGGCCGGTCTGGTCCCGATCGACCCGGAGCCGGCCGCCGACCCCGCCGAGGCGGTGATGGCCGACCCCGTCGTGCCGGAGTCGAGCCGGTACTGCGGGGCCTGCGACGCGAAGGTCGGGCGGGGCCGCGACGGCCGTCCCGGCCGCACCGAGGGGTTCTGCCCGCAGTGCGGGACTCGGTTCTCGTTCACGCCCGGGCTGGCGCCGGGCGAGCTGCTCGCCGACCAGTACGAGGTCCTCGGCTGCCTGGCGCACGGCGGCCTGGGCTGGATCTACCTCGCCCGCGACCGCAAGGTCCGCGACCGCTGGGTGGTGCTCAAGGGCCTGCTCAACACCGGCGACGCCGCGGCGCTCGCGGCGGCCGACGCGGAGCAGGGCTTCCTGGCCCAGCTCGTGCACCCGCGGATCGTCCGCATCTACAACGTGGTCACCGGCGAGGACGCCTCGACCTACATCGTCATGGAGTACATCGGCGGCCGGTCGCTCAAGGCGATGCGCGACCCCCGCACGCCGATGGCCCCCGAGCAGGCGCTCGCCTATGTCCTCGAGGTCCTCCCGGCGCTGTCGCACATGCACGAGCGCGGGCTGCTGTACTGCGACTTCAAGCCCGACAACGTCGTGCAGACCGGCACTGACGTCACGCTGATCGACCTCGGCGCGGTCCGGCGGATCGACGACCCGGGCGGGGACGTGTGGGGCACGGTCGGCTACCAGGCCCCCGAGATCTCGCCGGACGGGGTCGGGCCGTCGGTCGCCTCCGACGTCTACACGGTGGGGCGCACGATCGCGGTGCTGGTCGCGAACTTCGACTTCCACGGCTCCATGCGCGACGTGCTGCCCCTGCCCGAGGACGCCCCGGCGCTGGAGAACGAGCCGCTGCGGCGCCTGGTCGAACGGGCGACCGCCCCCGACCCGGCGGCGCGGTTCGCGTCCGTCGACGAACTCGCCGACCAGATCGTCGGTGTGCTGCGCCAGCTCACCGCCGAGCACTCCACCCCGCCGCCGCGCCTGTCGACGATGTTCGCCGCACCGCCGGCCTCGGTCGGGATCACCGGCCCGGCCACCCCGGGCGAGCTGGCGGACGCGCTGCCGTCCCCGCTGCCCGACCCGGACGACCCGTCGACGCCGGAGATCGTGGCCGCGGCCGCACAGGGCCCGCGGGCGGTGCTCGCGGCGGTCTCGGCCGAGGGCGTGCTCGACACCGACCAGGCCCGCCTGTCCGCCGTCGCCGCCCACCTCGACGCGGGCGACACCGACGCCGCCGGGGCGGCCCTCGACGAGCACGCCCTGCCCGGGGAGTGGACCTGGACCTGGCTGCGGGCCCGGCACGCCGCGGCGGTCGGCTCCGAGCGGCTCGCCGCCCGGCTCGTCGACGAGGTCGCCGACGCCCTGCCCGGCGAGCTCGCGCCGCTGTTCGCCCTCGCGGCCCTGGGCGAGCGCGCGGACGGCGGGGACCGGGCCGCCGCGATCACCGCGGACCGGTTCGCCCGCATCTGGCGCACGGACCACACGTGGACCGGGGCGGCGTTCGCCCTGGCCCGGTTGCGGGTGGGCGCGGGCGACCGGGTCGGTGCCGTGGAGGTCCTCGACGAGGTGCCGCCGACCTCGGTCCACGCGGCCGACGCCCGGGTGGCGGCCGTCCGGGTGCTCCTCGGGGCGCCGGATCTGACACGCTCGGCGGTCATGGAGGCCGGCGCTCGCACCGAGGGCATCGAGCTGGACCCGCTGCGCGCGGCGGAGTTGCAGACCGAGGTGCTCGAGGCCTACCGCCGCACCGGGTCCGACGGCACCGGCCCGGACGCGGTGCTGTTCGGCTGCCGGCTCGACGACGACGGGCTCGGGTTCGGGATCGAGGAGCGGTACCGCCTGCGGGCCCGCTTCGCGACCTCCCTCGCGGAGCGCTTCGAGCTGGTGGACGCCGCCAACGACGCGCGACCGTGGACGCGGCGATGACGGCGGCGGACGCGCAGCGCAGCGGAGCCGGACCGTCGATGGCGGCCGGGGCCGTGTGCTCCTCGTGCGGGGAGCTCGGCGAGCCCGGCGACCGGTTCTGCGAGGGCTGCGGGCTCGCGTTGCCGGAGACGGTCGGACCACCGCCGGAGACCCGTCCCGGCACCCGGGCGCGGCCGGTCACGGCCCGGGTCGCGACGGGGCCGCGTGCGGAACGCGACGGCGAGGGGCACGATCACGGCTCCGTCGACGGGACCGTCGACGGGACCGGGGCGGCCGGGGGCCGCGGAGCGCCGTGCGCGGCGTGCGGGGAGGGGACCATCGCCAATCAGGACGAGCACGCCGATAGGGGTTTCTGCGACGACTGCGGCCGGCCCACCGAGGACACCGACGGCACCGACGGTGACGGGGCGGGCACCGTCCCGCCCGGTTCCCGCGACCACGCCGCCCACGCGGTCGAGGGCGCGGCGGCGGTCACCGACCTCGGCCGGGTCCGGGCGGCGAACGAGGACGCGTACGGCCTCGCCCGGCTCCCCCTGGCCGGCGGAGCCGGCGACCTGGTCGTCGGGGTGGTCTGCGACGGCGTCGCGTCCGTGCCGGGCAGCGAGGCGGCCTCGGTGACCGCGTGCGCCGCCGTGCTCGACACCGCCCGCGACGCCCTCGCGCACCCCGACCACGGCGACCCCGAGCTCGCCCCGACCGGCGGCGTCGACCTGACCGAGCTGGCGTACGTGTGCGCGGACCAGGCGATCGACGCCGTGAGCGCCCTCGCCGGCCGGGACTCCCCGGCGTGCACGTACGTCTCGGCGCTGGTCGCCGCGGAGGTGCTCGTCATCGCCTGGATCGGCGACAGCCGCGCCTACTGGCTCACCCCGGACGAGCCCGCGGCCTCGGCGGTACTGACCACGGACGACTCGTGGGCGGCGGAGGCGGTCGCGATCGGGCTGCTGGACGCCGAGACCGCGTACGCCGACCCGCGGGCGCACGCGATCACCCGCTGGGTCGCCGCGGACGGGCCGCCCGGCCCGGCCCACGTCGTCGCGCACGCCGCCGACCGGCCCGGGATCGTGCTGATCTGCAGCGACGGGCTGTGGAACCACGTGCCCGCCCCGTCGGACCTGGCCCGGCTCGTCGCCTCCACGCCGCCGCGGACCGCCGCCGCGATGCTGGAGGCCGCGCTGGACGACGGCGGAACGGACAACACCACGCTCGTCGTCATCGACGTCGGGTACTGGTCCGACCTGCCCGGGCGGAGCCCGATCGAGGACCGGGAGGCGCCGTGAGCACTCCGCAGTTCACCGTCGAGGCGTTCCACAACGCCTACCTGCCCGAGGGTGGGTCCGAGGTCGACGCGATCGTCTCGGTCACCGCGTCGGGCCTGGGCGGGGCGGCCGCGGCGGCAGGGACCGGGGCCGCGCAGGTCGTCGTCATCGACTGCTCCGGCTCCATGGGCGACCCGGCCACCAAGATCGCGGCGGCGCGCCGGGCCACCCGGGCGGCGGTGGACGCGCTGCCCGACGGGGTGCTGTTGGCGGTCGTCGCGGGCCGCCACGACGCCCGGATGGTGTTCCCGACGGCGGAGCGCATGGTGGTGCTGGACCGGGTCACGCGGCGGCAGGCGCACGCGGCCGTCGATCACCTGACCCCCTCCGGCGGCACCGCGATCGGGACGTGGCTGCGGCTGGCGCAGCGCCTCCTGTCGCCGCACCCGCGGCGGCTGCGGCACGCGATCGTGCTGACCGACGGCAAGGACGAGCACGAGACCCCCGAGGAGCTCGCGGCCGCCCTGGACGCGTGCGAGGGCGTGTTCACCTGCGACGCCCGCGGGATCGGGACGGACTGGGTGGTCGGCGAGGTGCGGTCCGTCGCCCGGCGGCTGCTCGGCACCGCCGACATCGTCGCCGAGCCGGAGCACCTCGCGGCGGACTTCGAGGGCATCGTGGAGCGGGCGATGGGCCGGGGTGTCGGCGACGTCGCGCTGCGGGTGTGGGCCCCGCGCGGGGCGACCGTGCGCTCGGTGAAGCAGGTCTCCCCGACCGTCGAGGACCTCACCGACCGCCGCTCCCCCGACCCGGCGAAGCCGCTCATCGGCCTCTACCCCACCGGGTCCTGGGGCGACGAGACCCGCGAGTACCACGTGCGGATCGCCCTCGACCCCCTGGCCGTCGGGGAGGAGATCCTCGCGGCGCGGGTCGGGATCGCCGCGCCGTCGCTCGCCGGGGACGGGGCGCTCGCGGAGACGCGCGTGCCGGTCAGCTGGACCGGCGACTCCGCCCTCGCCACGCGGCTCAACCGGCGGGTGGCGCACTACACCGGCCAGGCCGAGCTCGCGGAGGCGATCCAGGAGGGGCTCGACGCCCGGCGCGCGGGCGACGTCCCCACCGCGACCGCGCGTCTCGGGCGGGCCGTGGCGTTGGCGGCCGAGTCCGGCAACGAGGAGACCGCGGCGCTGCTGGAGAAGGTCGTGGAGGTGGCGGACCCGGTCACCGGGCGGGTCCGGCTGCGCCGCGAGGTGGCCGCCGCCGACGAGATGACCCTCGACGTCCGGTCCACCCGGACGGCGCGGGTGCGGGAGAGCTCGTGAGCGCGGTGGTCTGCCGGCACGGCCACACCTCGACGACCACGGACTTCTGCGACGAGTGCGGGGTGCCCATCGAGGCGGGAGCGGCCGCTCCGGTCCCGGGCCCGGACCCCGTCCCCGCGCCGACGGCGGACGGGAACGACGCCGCGGAGGTGTGCCCGCTGTGCGGGACCCCGCGCACGGGCCGGTTCTGCGAGGAGGACGGGCACGACTTCGTGCTCCAGGGCGGGACCGCCGCTCCCACCCCCGCTCCGGCGCCGGCCGCGCCACCCGCCGTCACGAACGCCCCGGCCGCGGAGGGGACCTGGCTGGTGACGGTCGAGGCCGACCGGCGCTACTACGAGTCGGTCGTGGCGCGGGAGGGCCCGGACATCGCCGCGGTGACGTTCCCGAACTACTACCCGGCCGCCGAGATCCCGCTGGTCGGCGCGGAGGTGCGGATCGGGCGCCGCCGGGTCAACGGGTCGACGCCGCCCCCGCAGATCGACCTCGCGGGCCCGCCGCTCGACCCGGGGGTCTCGCACCTGCACGCGGTGCTGCTCCCCCGGCCCGACGACGACGGCTGGTCGGTGCTCGACCCGGGGTCGACCAACGGCACGACGATCAACTACGCGGACGACCCGATCGCCCTGGACACCGTGGTGCCGCTGCGCCCGGGCGACCGGGTGCACGTGGGCGCCTTCACCACGCTGGTGGTCGACCGGCGCTGAACCGACGGGTGGCTTCGAGTGCACTCGAAGTCCTAGGGTCGACCGGGTGACGACCACCCTGGAGGACCACCACCCGGCGGCCCGGCTGCGCGCGGTCCTGGAGTCCGCCGCGAGCGACGACGGCGCGCTGCCCCCGCTCGACCAGGAGCTGGTGCGCGCGCTGGAGCTGCCCGAGGACCACGCGGAGACGCTCGGGATCGCCGAGGTCGCCGAGCTCACCGGCATCACCGCCCACACGCTGCGCTACTACGAGCGGATCGGCCTGGTCACGGTCCCGCGCGACGCGGCCGGCCGGCGGGTCTACGACCGCGAGGCGCTCGGCCGCATCCGGTTCGTCACGTGGCTGCGGCTGTCCGGCATGCCGATCGCGTCGGTCGGCCGGTACGTCGAGCTCGCCGGACAGGGTCCGCACACCTCCGACGAGCGGCTCGCCCTGCTCGTGGAGCACCGGGCCGCCGTGGCCTCGCACCTGCGCGAGCTGCAGACCGCCCTCGCCGTCGTGGACTACAAGATCGCCACGTACGGCGGCGCCTGCGGCGTGTGACCCCGCCCGGGCGGAATGTGCCCGTCCGTCCCTCCCGCGACCGACCCCCGTGTTACACCTGAACGGCCTAGTGCGATACAAGATCCATGGGCTCGGGGAGGGGGTCGGGGTGGACGGGACGGCGTGTCGCCCGCAGTCCGCGGGGGGCGGCGGGGAGGTCGCGGTGACGGAGGGGCCGAACCTCGCGCGCGCGACGAACTACCTGATGGGTGGCGGGGCGAACTTCGCGGCCGACCGGGCCGCGGTGAACGAGATGCTCGCGATGGACCCGGGGCTCGGGCGGCGCATCCAGGCGTCGCGTGCCTTCGTCTCGCGGGCCGTGCGTGACGCGCTGGACGACGGATGCGACCAGTTCCTCGAGCTCGGGGCGGGCATCCCGGCGCCGGGCGGGCTGCACTCGCTGGTGGGCCCCGCGGCCCGCGTCGTCTACGTCGACGTCGACCCGGTGGCGGTGGCCTCCACCCGCGAGGTACTCGTGGGCCCGGACGCGGACGGCGTCGCGGTCGTCCAGGCGGACCTGCACGACGCGGACGGCGTGCTCGCGCAGGTGACCGCCGGGGGCCTGCTGGACCTGGGCCGCCCGGTGACCGTCGTGTGCTCCTCGGTGCTGCAGTGGCTCGCCGACAGCGACGGGCCCACGCTCGCCCGGGTCTTCGCCACCTACCACGACGGCCTCGCGCCCGGGAGCCTGCTCGTGATCAGCACGGCGCACCCCGACGATCTCGCGGACCACGAGGCGGACGAGAAGCAGCCGATCATCTCCCGGGCCGTCGCCCCGGTGCGGCTGCGCGGCCGGTCCGAGCTCGCCCGGATCGTCGGGGCGTGGGACCTCCTCCCGCCCGGCATCGTCGACGTCGTCGACTGGCCGGAGACGTCGGGAGCCGACACAGCCGGCTTCTACGGCGTGGTGTGCGCTGCGCGCAGGTGAGCACTTTCCCGTGCTCCAGCACGGGAAAGTGCTCACCTGGCGTCAGCCACATCGCCTTCCGCATCCCCCTCGGCCTCCAGGAACGCCTCGCGCAGCGACTCGACCATCGCCGGCTCCGGGTTCTCCCACAGGCCGCGGTCGACCGCCTCGAGCAGGCGCTCCGCCATGCCGTGCAGCGCCCACGGGTTGGCGTCGCGCAGGAACTGCCGGTTCTCCGGGTCGAGCACGTAGTTCTCGGTCAGTGAGCCGTACATCCAGTCGCTGACGGTGCCCGCAGTCGCGTCCCAGCCGAACAGGTAGTCCACCGTCGCGGCCATCTCGAAGGCGCCCTTGTAGCCGTGGCGGCGCATCGCGGCCATCCAGCGCGGGTTCACCACGCGGGAGCGGAACACCCGCGCGGTCTCCTCGATCAGCGAGCGCGTCCGCACCGCCTCGGGCCGCGTCGAGTCCCCGACGTAGGCCGCCGGCGCCGCCCCGGTCAGCGCGCGCACCGTCGCGATCATGCCCCCGTGGTACTGGTAGTAGTCGTCGGAGTCGGCGATGTCGTGCTCGCGGGTGTCGATGTTCTTCGCCGCCACCGCGATCCGCTGGTAGGCCGCACGCATCTCCTCGACCGCGGACTCCCCCTGCCGGTCGCGGCCGTAGGCGTGCCCGCCCCAGGTCGTGTAGATCTCCGCGAGGTCGGCGTCGCCGCGCCACTCGCGCGAGTCCATCGCCTGCAGCAGGCCCGCGCCGTAGGCCCCGGGCGGGGAGCCGAAGATGCGGGTCGTGGCCTGCTGCCAGGTGCTTCCCGACGACAGGTCGGCGCGGGCGTGCGCGGCGACGAAGTTGTCCTCGTCGGCCTCCTCGAGCCCCGCCGCCAGCTGTACGGCGTCGTCCATCATGGCGACCACGTGCGGGAACGCGTCCCGGAAGAACCCCGAGATCCGCAGCACGACGTCGGCCCGGGGCCGCCCGAGCTCGCTCGCCTCGGTGACCTCCAGGCCGGTGACCCGCCGCGACGCCTCGTCCCACACCGGGCGCACGCCCATGAGCGCCAGCGCCTCGGCGACGTCGTCCCCGCTGGTGCGCATCGCCGCGGTCCCCCACAGCGACAGGCCGACGGAGGTGGGCCACTCGCCGTCGTGGTCGTCGCGGTAGCGCTCCAGCAGGGAGTCGGCCAACATCTGGCCGGTCTCCCAGGCGAGCCGCGACGGCACCGCGCGCGGGTCGATGGAGTAGAAGTTCCGGCCGGTCGGCAGCACGTTGACCAGCCCGCGCAGCGGCGAGCCGGACGGCCCCGCCTTCACGTGCCCGCCGTCCAGGGCGTGCAGGACCCCGTCGATCTCCTCGGTGGTCCGGCCCAGGCGCGGCACCACCTCGGTGGCGGCGAAGCGCAGGATGTCCACCACCGTCGCGTCCGGACCCGACCCGAGCACCTCGGTCGCGACGTCGTGGGCGTCGTCGGCGACCCAGTCCCGCTTCTCCATCCCGACGACGAGCGAGTGCGCCAATTCCTCGGCGCGGTCGACGTCGATGCGGGAGGCCGCCCCGGCGGACTCGTCGAGTCCCAGGGCCTCGCGCAGACCCGGGAGCGCCTGCGTGCCCGACCACATCTGCCGCGCCCGCAGCACCGCGAGCACCATGTCGACCCGTTCCTGCCCGGCCGGCGCCCGGCCCAGGACGTGCAGGCCGTCGCGGATCTGCGCGTCCTTGATCTCACAGAGCCAGCCGTCGAGATGCATGATGAAGTCGTCGAAGCGCTCGTCGTCGGGCTGGTCGTTCACCCCGAGGTCGGAGTCGAGCTTGGCGGCCTGGATGAGCTGCCAGATCTGCCCGCGGATCGCCTCGATCTTGCCGGGGTCCATCGCCTGGATCGACGCGTACTCGTCGAGCAGCTGCTCGAGGCGGGCGAGGTCGCCGTAGGACTCCGCCCGCGCCATCGGCGGGACGAGGTGGTCGACCAGCGTGGCGTGGGCGCGGCGCTTGGCCTGCGTCCCCTCCCCCGGGTCGTTGACCAGGAACGGGTAGACCAGCGGCAGGTTCCCGAGGATCGGGTCGGGGGCGCAGGACGCGCTGGAGGCGACCGTCTTGCCCGGCAGCCACTCCAGGTTCCCGTGCTTGCCGACGTGCACCAGCGCGTGCGCCCCGAACCCGGTCTGCAACCAGCGGTAGGCGGCCAGGTAGTGGTGCGACGGCGGCAGGTCGGGGTCGTGGTAGATCGCGATCGGGTTCTCCCCGAACCCGCGGGGCGGCTGCATCATGACGACGACGTGGTCGCGCTCGATCGCGGCGAGGACGATCGACCCCTGGTCCAGGAACATCGAGCCGGGCGCCGCGCCCCAGTGCTCCTCGACGCCCGCGCGGAAGTCCTCCGGCAGGGAGTGGAACCACTCCGTGTACTCCGCCGCGTCGATGCGCACCGGGTTGGCCGCCATCTGCTCCTCGGTCAGCCAGTCCTGGTCGTAGCCGCCGGCGTCGATGAGGGCGCGGATGAGCAGGTCGCCGTCACCCTCCTCGAGCCCGGGCACGTCACCGATCCGGTAGCCGGCGTCGCGCATGGCGTGCAGGAGCGCCACGACGGAGGCGGGCGTGTCCAGCCCGACCGCGTTGCCGATGCGCGCGTGCTTCGTCGGGTAGGCACTCAGGACGAGCGCGATCTTCTTGTCGGCGTTCGTCAGGTGGCGCAACCGGCCGTGGGAGACCGCGAGCCCGGCGACCCGCGCCGCCCGCTCGGGGTCGGCGACGTAGACCGGCAGGCCGTCGGCGTCGGTCTCCTTGAACGAGAACGGCACGGTGATGATCCGGCCGTCGAACTCGGGCACCGCGACCTGGTTCGCGGCGTCGAGGGGGCTGACGCCGTCGTCGTCGCCGAGCCACTCCTCGCGGCTCCGGGTGAGGCAGAGCGCCTGCAGGATCGGGACGTCGAGGGCGGCGAGCGCGCCGGTGTCCCACGACTCGTCGTCCTCGCCGGCGGAGGCCGAGGCGGGCTTCGAGCCGCCGGCCGCGAGCACCGTCGTGACGAGGACGTCGGCGGTCTTCAGGACGTCGAGCAGCTCGGCGTCCGGGCTGCGGAGGCTCGAGCAGAACAGCGGCTCGGGGACGCCGCCGGCGTCGACGACGGCGCGGCACAGCGCGTCGACGAACGCGGTGTTGCCCGCCACGTGGTGCGCGCGGTAGTAGACGACGGCCACGCGCGGGCCGGGCCCGTCGACGTCCGCCCAGCCCGGGAGGCGGCCCCAGGTCGGCATCTCCGCCGGCGGGGCGAACCCGTGCCCGGTGAGCAGCACGGTGTCCGAGAGGAACGCGGCCAGCTCGCGCAGGTTGTCCGGGCCGCCCTGGGCGAGGTAGAGGTGCGCCTGGGTCGCGACCCCGACGGGCACCGTCGAGGACTCCATGAGCTGCGCGTCCGGCGCCTGCTCCCCGCCGAGCACGACGACGGGTCGCGGGCCGGCGGCCAGCAGGTCGAGCCCGGTCTCCCAGGACTGCCGCGAGCCGAGCAGGCGCACGACGACGAGGTCGACACCGTCGAGCAGGCCCGGCAGGTCCGTCTCCGGGTCGATCCGCGACGGGTTCGCCCAGCGCCAGCCGACCGCGGCCCCGTCGGAGCCCGCCCGGGCCGAGCGGAGGTCGGTGTCGGAGGTCGAGAGGAGCAGCAGCACGCGCTCCATCTCATCATCTGCGCAGACCGTGTGTCATCGGCCGTAGTGTGTGGCCGATGCCCCGCACCCGCTCCCGACCCGACGCCTGCCCCGGCGCCTGGCGCCGGCACGACGCCGCCGACGGCGCGCTGGCCCGGTTCCGGCCGGTCGGCGGGGCGACCACCGCGGACGAGCTGCGCCTGCTCGCGGGGGCCGCGGCCGCCGGTGGTTCACCGGTCGAGCTGACCTCCCGGGGATCCTGGCAGGTCCGGGGTCTCGCGGGAAGCACGGCCGACGACCTGGCCGACGCCCTGCGCTCCGAACGGCCCGACGCCCTCGTCGACGCGCAGGGCCGCGACGTCCCGTGCAGCGTCATCGCCTCGCCCCGCTCGACGCGCGTCGACCCGGTGGCGGCCGAGGTGGCGGCGGCGCTCCGGGGGCGGACGGACGTGCCGGGGCGGCTGCTGATCGCCATCGAGGACCGGTCGGCCGTGAGGGGAGGATCCGCCCGCCCCGACAGCGTGCGGGTTCCCCTCACGCGGGCGGTGGGGGACGTCAGCGGGCAGGGTGCCGACGTCACGGTGGTCCTACTCGACGACGGGGCCGCGCTCCTGCTCGACGGCGTCGACACCGGCCTGCGGGCCGACGACCCGGCCGCCCTCGCGCTGGCCGCCGTCGACGCGTTCACCGCCCACCGCGGGTCGGCCTGGCGCGTGCGGGAGCTGGACGACGCGGCGCGCACGGCGCTGCTGGACGCCCTGCGCGACCGCACCACCCCCGCCGTCGGGAACCCTCTCGAGCCGGGCCCGGCGGACCCGACGCGCCTGGGGCCCGACGGGACCACGCTGGAGGTCCTCCCCCGGCTCGGCGAGGTCGACCTGCCGACGGCGGTCGCACTGCTGGAGCTGATGGGCCACGGCGCGACGCTGCGCGCGACCCCCTGGCGCACGCTCGTGCTCCGCGACGCCCCGGACGGCGCCGTCGAGCGGCTCGCCGGCCTGGTGGAGACCGATCCGGCCTCCCGGTGGCGCGGGGTCTCGGCGTGCGTCGGGGCGCCGCGGTGCCGGAAGTCGCTCACGGACGTGCGGGCGGACCTGGCGGCGGCGGTCGCCTCGGGGCACGTGGGCGGGACGGTCCGGCAGCACTGGGTGGGCTGCGGTCGGGCGTGCGGGACCCCGGGAGGACGCGTCGCGGTCGTGGAGGCGGTCCCGCCGGAGACGGAGACGAGCGGCACGTACCGGACGGTCGTCCGTTCGGGGAAGGTGAGCGGATGATCTCGGGCGAGGTGGCCCCGGCGACGGGCGTGATCCACGAACCGGACTCCCGGTCGGTACCGGCGTACGTGGTCGACGGCGACGAGATCTACCGCCGGTCGTTCGCGATCATCCGCGCCGAGGCCGAGCTGGACCACCTGCCGGCGGACGCGCACGACCTGGTCGTCCGCATGATCCACTCGTGCGGCATGACCGACCTCGGCGTCGACACCGCGGTCTCCCCCGGTGCGGTCACCGCCGCGCACGCCGCGCTACGCGCCGGTGCGCCGGTGCTGTGCGACGCGATGATGGTCGCCTCCGGGATCACACGCCGGTTCCTGCCGGCAGGCAACGACGTCGTCTGCACCCTGAACGACCCGGACGTCCCCGCCAAGGCGGCCGCCCTGGGCACCACCCGCTCGGCCGCGGCGCTGGACCTGTGGCTGCCGCTGCTGGAGGGCGCGGTCGTCGCGATCGGCAACGCCCCGACCGCGCTCTTCCGCCTGCTGGAGCTGATCGAGGCGGGCGCACCGCGACCCGCCGTCGTGCTGGGGCTGCCGGTGGGCTTCGTGGGGGCGATGGAGTCCAAGGCGGCCCTGGCCGGGCACCCGGCGGGCCTAGAGCACGTCGTGGTGCACGGCCGCCGGGGTGGCTCCGCCATGACCGTCGGGGCCGTCAACGCGCTCGCGCTGGGAGCACGGGCATGACGACGGGTCGGCTGTTCGGGGTCGGCGTCGGCCCGGGCGACCCGGGGTTGATGACGGTGAAGGCGGTCGAGCTGATCCGGGACGCGGACGTGGTCGCCTACCACTGCGCCCGGCACGGCCGGTCGAACGCCCGCCGGATCGCCGCGGAGTACCTCGTCGGGCAGATCGAGGAGGCCCTGACCTACCCGGTCACCACCGAGGAGACCGACGACTACCAGGGCCGGATCGACGCCTTCTACACCGAGGCCGCCGCGCGCCTGGCCGCCCACCTCGACGCCGGGCGCGACGTGGTGGTGCTCGCCGAGGGCGACCCGTTCTTCTACGGCTCCTACATGCACCTGCACAAGCGGCTGGCGCACCGCTACGAGGCGACGGTCGTGCCGGGCGTGACGAGCGTGGCCGCGGCCGCCGCGTCGCTGGGGACCCCGCTGGTGGAGCGGGACGAGGTCCTGACGGTGCTGCCCGGCACGCTGGATCCCGACGAGCTCGCGCGCCGCCTGGCCGACACGGACGCGGCCGCCGTCATGAAGCTGGGTCGGACGTTCACCGGTGTGCGGGCCGCCCTGCGCCGGGTCGGCCGCGCGGACGAGGCGTACTACGTCGAGCGGGCCAGCGGGGCCGACGAACGCCGGGCACGCCTGGAGGACGTCGACGAGGCGTCCGTGCCGTACTTCAGCGTCGGGATCGTGCCGTCGCGGGTGCACGTGGCGACGACGGAGCAGGCGCGGGCGGAGGGGGCGTTGGGTGCCAGCAAAGCGTCACTGCTTGCACCCAGTGACAGGAACGCCACACCGTCGACCGGCCGCGTCACCGTCGTCGGACTCGGCCCCGGCAGCCGCGACCGGCTCACGCCCGAGGCCTTCACCGCGCTGGCCGAGGCCGACGACGTCGTCGGGTACAGCACCTACGTCGCGCGCGTGCCGGTGAACCCGCGGCAGCGCGTGCACGGCTCGGACAACAAGGTGGAGTCCGAGCGGGCGGCGTTCGCGCTGGACCTGGCCCGTTCCGGACGGCGGGTCGCGGTCGTCTCCTCCGGCGACCCCGGCGTCTTCGCGATGGCCTCGGCGGTCGTCGAGGTGGCGGCCGAGGACTATCCCGACGTCGAGGTGCGGGTGCTCCCCGGCGTGACGGCGGCCCACGCCGTCGCCGCCCGGATCGGCGCCCCGCTCGGGCACGACTACGCGACGATCAGCCTGTCCGACCGCCTGAAGTCGTGGGAGGTCGTCGAGCGCCGACTGGCCGCCGCGGCCGACGCCGACATGGTGATCGCGCTCTACAACCCGGCGTCGCGGTCGCGGACCTGGCAGGTCGAGGCGGCGAGGGAGATCCTGCTCAAGTACCGCGACGAGACGACCCCGGTGATCGTCGGACGGGACGTCGACGGCCCGGAGGAGTCGGTGCGGGTCGTCGCGCTGGGCGCCCTGGTGCCCGCCGAGGTCGACATGCGCACCCTGCTGATCGTCGGCTCGTCGCAGACCCGGTGGGTGGCGGGCCGGGTGTTCAGTCCTCGGCGGTGGCCGACGCCCTGAGGACCTCGCCGGTCCGAGGTGTGGCCTGCTGGTCGCGCCCGACGCCCGCGAGGTGGTCCTGCAGCTCGGCGTGCCGGAACTGGTAGGTCGACCCGACGGCGCGGAGCAGACCCCACCGGTGCATGTCCTGGAGGAACGGCATCAAACGCCAAGGAGAGCGTCGGCGTAGGGCGCGGCGCATGACTGCGGTCAGGTAGCGGGTCCAGGCCGTTCCGCCAACGGTAAGTACGAGCCCGCCGCCAACGAACACGATGAAGCCGAACAGCCCGAACCCGAGCGAGCCCGGGAGGGCGGGGAGCAGGGCAGTAGCGTCCATCCCGATCAGCACGCACAGCGCCACGAACCAGCTGGCGGCGCGTAGGGCGGCGTAGGTGCGGTCGGCTCGCAGCGTCGACCGCGGAGTATCGACAGCGTCGTGCGCGCGATCGGTTCGCGCCCAGGCAGGTATCGCCCAAACGAGCGCGACGAGGACGGCCGTCAGAGCGACGATGCCGATGAAGATCGCTGCCGCCCAAACCGCACTGGCGACACCGACGGTCGCGGACGGCGCGAGGACGAGGCCCATGGCGCCGGCCAGGACGATACCCATGGCAATACCGGGCACCTGCAATGCGGCGAGCGCCCGGAGACGACCCCTCAGCCGGAAGTCCGCGCGGACAGGGAACGACGTCGAGCGCGCGGCCGCCACTCGGCGGCCCACCTCCGCACCGAGCACCGTGACGAGGACGCCGACGACGGATGCCACCGTCGCCAGCACCCCCGCCGAGGGCAGGGTGGCGCCCCAATTCCGGAGAGCGACGCTGACAGGAGTGGCGATGAGGATCTCGACGGGCGTCGCCATCTGCGCGCCCACAGTGATCCCGAGAGCGAACAGGACGCGATCTGCTCGACGCCGACGTCGACCTCCGGCGAGGAGCACGCCGGTCGCGAATCCCGCGAGGACGAGGAGCACGGACAGCGTGCCGAGCGAGACGTAGACCGCTTCGGGTGCCCCGACACCGAAGGCCCGTAGGGCGACGCCGATGGGCGCGAGCACGGTGTAGACCACCAGCGTCGTCAGGAGGGCGCCGAGAAATCCAGCAACGGTACGGCGGATCAGACGTCGGACGAGGCCGTCGGACATCTTCGGCTCGGGCAACCGCCACCATCGGAGCTCCCGTTCCCCTGCTGCATCGAGGTCGACGGCGAGCGTCACAAGCCAGCGTGCGATGACGTCGAGCTCTCGCACGCGCTCGCCCCGAGCGCGAGCCAACCGTCGTTCTCGCTCGTATACCGCGGCCAGCAGTCCGCGTAGGAGACGGGTCCGCACGGCCGGAGCACCGGGGTGCGACGCCGCGTCGAGCAATGCGGCCGGGTCCTCGTCGCCCTCGAGCAGGACAGTGCGGACCAACCACACGTCCAGCGGGGTCGCAGCCGCCGCGGCGAAACCTGCGTCGCCTGCACGTAGCCGGTCGACGACGGGCTGCCACTGCGAGCGCTGCGGGAGCGGCGTCGCCTGCTCCAGGTAGTCCGCGACGGCCGTCGAGGGGAGCGACTGCCCCTCGACCACCAGCGCGGAGGTAACGGTGTTGCTGCGGCGAACCGCCTCCCGATACTCGGCGGTGCGGGAGGTGAGGACGACGCCGTCAGTGTCGCCCAGTGAGTCGTTCAGCGCGGTGATCAGGTCAGGCCGGGCGTCTTCAGGCACTTCGTCCAACCCGTCGAGGACCGGAAGGACGTGCCGGCCGGCGACGAGTGCTGCAGCCGTTCCGGCTCCCGCTCCGCGGAGGACTGGATGCTCTCGGTCGAGGTGCTCGGCGAGCCAGCTCCACAGCTCGGGGTGCTCGTCGAGGTCCCACTCCGCGAGCGCCAGCAGGACGGGGACGGGATCGTCATCCTCCCGCTGGCGCAGCGTCTCCACAACGACCTGCGCAGCCAGCGTCGTCTTGCCCGAGCCTGCGACGCCGAGGACGACCAGGCGGGGTCGGCGCCGGGCGAGGAGATCCTCGACCAGCGCGTCCACACGATCACCGCGGAACTCGGACTCCGTGGGCCGGTCGCCCAGATCGGGCACCGACTGCCACCGGACGGGCATCGGGTAGGGGTCGAAGAGTCGGCGGAGCCGCAGCTCGTCCTCCCATTGAGACCGAACCCGTGCGGCCAGCGCGATCCGGCCGGCGGCGACCAGGGCCGCCGGGTCACGAGGCGCAGTACCGGCCCGTGCCCCGAGTACCGCGACGACGACGGAGACCAAGACGAGCACGACGAGCACGAGCCACCGCGTGCTGCCGTCGGCAAGCCAGGACGGCGTGTCCTGCGTGGCGTAGTTGACCACGACCGAGACCGCAACCGACAGCGCGAGGGCGCTGCCGGCGACCGCTCCAGCCACGCGCGTCCCCCCGGGCACGACGGGATGGTAGCGAGTCTCGGACCTGCTCAGACCGTCGTCGCCGGACTTGACAGCGTTGTAAAGTCGCCTTCGTCCGCACCGCTGCGAGAGGGAATCACCGTGGGCCTGCCCGATCTCGAGGACCGGACCTTGCTGGCCGCCGTCGAGCGGGCGCTCGACGGCGGGGACGCGGTCACCCAGACCGACCGTGACGGCACATGGACGCTCGCCGAGGCGTACGAGCGGTCGCTCCGCCTGGCCGGTGGGCTCGGGGTGCGGGCGGACCGGCCGGTCGCCCTGCTGCTGGACAACTCGCTGGACGCGGTCCACGTCTGGCTCGGGGTGGTGCTCACGGGCGGCGTCGAGGTGCCGGTGAACACCGCCTACAAGGGGGCGTTCCTCGCCCACGTCCTGCGCGACTGCGGCGCGGACACCCTCGTCGTCGAGGCGCACTACCTGGACCGGCTCGCCCGGGTCGCCGACGAGGTCCCGGCGCTGCGGACGGTCGTCGTGCGGGGTCCCGTCCCCGAGGACGCCCTGCCGCCCGGCCGGTTCCGGGTGGTGTCCCTGGACGACCTCGACGCCCCCGCGAGCCCCGTCCGCCGCGGTCCCGGCGACCTGCACGCGATCATGTACACCTCGGGCACGACGGGGCTGTCCAAGGGCGTGCTGATCCCCCACGCGCACGCCTACACCTACGCCAGCCGCGAGCACCAGGAACGGCCGCACCGCGGCGACCGGGCGCTGGTGACGCTGCCGGTCTTCCACCTCGCCGGGCAGTGGTACGGCGTCTACCAGTCGCTGATCCACGCGATCCCGTGCGTGCTCGAGCCCGGCTTCTCCGTCACCGGGTTCTGGCCGACGGTGCGCGAGCACGGCATCACGGTGACGGTGCTGCTGGGGGCGATGGCCGAGCTGCTCGCCCAGCGCGCCCCGGCGCCCGACGACGCGGACAACCCGCTCGAGCTCGCGATCATGGCCCCGCTCGCGAGCGACGTCGGCACCTTCCGCCAGCGGTTCGGCGTCGACCTCGCCGCCGTGTACGGCATGAGCGAGATCGGGGCCGTGCTCGACGGACCGCCGGAGACCGTGGTCGGCGGCGAGGCCGGGTTCCCGCGCGAGGGCTACGACCTGCGGCTGGTCGACGTCGACGGGCGCGACGTCGGGGCGGGCGAGATCGGCGAGCTGCTCGTCCGCCCGCAGGTGCCGCACACCGTCATGGCCGGGTACCACGGCCGCCCGGAGGAGACCGCCCGCGTGGTCCGCGACGGCTGGCTGCACACCGGCGACGCGTTCCGCACCGACGACGCCGGCCGCTTCTTCTTCTGCGACCGCATGAAGGACGCGCTGCGCCGCCGGGGCGAGAACATCTCCAGCTTCGAGGTCGAGCGCACCGTCAACGAGCACCCGGCGATCTACGAGAGCGCGGTGGTCGCGGTGCCCTCGGCGCTGACCGAGGACGAGATCAAGGTCGTCGTGGTGCCACAGCCGGACGCGACGGTCGACCCGGCCGAGCTGATCGCCTTCCTCGTCGACCGCCTGCCGTACTTCATGGTCCCGCGCTACGTCGAGGTCGCGGACGCCCTGCCGAAGACCCCCACGCACAAGGTGCAGAAGAACCTCCTGCGCGACGCCGGGGTGGGGCCGGCGACCTGGGACCGCGAGGCCGCCGGCATCCGCGTCACGAGGCACGGCTGACGTGCGCCGGGTCTTGATCGCCAACCGCGGCGAGATCGCGGTGCGGATCGCCGACGCCGTCGCCACCCTCGGGCTCGAGGCGGTGCACGTCGGGGCGGCCGACGATGCGGATTCTCTGTCACTCAACGCCAGCAGTGACCCATTGCTGGCACCGCAGGTGCTCCCCGGCACCGGCCCGGCCGCCTACCTCGACGTCGAGGCGGTCGTCGCGGCCGCGAAGGAGGCCGGCGCGGACGCGGTGCACCCCGGCTACGGCTTCCTCTCCGAGAACCCGGTACTGGCACGAGCCTGCGCGGACGCGGGCCTCACGTTCGTCGGGCCGGCACCGGAGACCCTCGAGCTCTTCGGCGACAAGGGACTCGCGCGCGCCCGGGCCGCGGAGCTCGGCGTGCCGGTCCTCGACGACGACGGCAGCACCCCGGTCGTCGTGAAGGCCGTGGCCGGCGGCGGCGGGCGGGGCATGCGGGTCGTCCGGGATCGGACGGACCTCGACGAGGCCCGGCGTGCGGCCTCGGCGGAGGCCCGGGCCGCGTTCGGCGACGACCGCGTGTTCGTGGAGCGGTACCTGGAGGGCGCGCGGCACGTCGAGGTGCAGCTGCTCGGCGACGGCCACGACGTCGTCGTCCTCGCCGACCGCGACTGCAGCCTGCAGCGGCGTCACCAGAAGATGGTCGAGATCGCCCCGGCGCCGGACCTCCCCGACGACGTCCGGGCCCGGCTCCACGGCCACGCCCGCGATCTCGGTGCCGGACTGCGCGGCCTCGCGACCGTCGAGTTCCTCGTCGCGGGCGCACAGATCGCGTTCCTCGAGGTCAACCCGCGGTTGCAGGTGGAGCACACGGTGACGGAGGAGGTGCTCGGGGTCGACCTGGTGGCGGCGTCCCTGCGCGTCGCCGACGGCGCCCGGCTGGCCGACCTGGCCCTGCCGACGATCCCCCGCGGTGTGGCCGTCCAGGCCCGGGTGAACGCCGAGACGCTCGGCCCGGACGCGTCGGTGCGGGCGGGCGCCGGCACGCTGACGCGCTTCACCCCGCCGTCGGGACGGGGGCTGCGGGTGGACACGCACGGGACGGCCGGGCTCACGGTCGACCCGCGCTACGACTCGCTGCTCGCCAAGGTGGTCGTCCACGACACCGATCTCGGCGCGGCGCTCGCCCACCTCGAGCGGGCGCTCGGCGCCTTCGACGTCGACGGGGTCCCGACGACGATCCCGGTCCTGCGGGCGCTCCTCGGCCGCCCGGAGGTGCTCACGCCCGACACCGGACTCGTCGAGCGGCTGCTCCCGGAGCTCGTGAGGGGAGGATCGGCCGGCCCCGACCTCGTGAGGGTTCCCCTCACGCCGGAGGAGAGGGGCGAGGCCCTGCGCGCGAGTACGGCCGGGACGGTCGTCGCGGTGGAGGCAGCGCCCGGCACCGCGGTCGCTGCGGGTGCCCCCGTCGTCGTGCTCGAGGCGATGAAGATGGAGCACGTCGTGGCGGCCCCGACGGCCGGGACGGTGCTCGAGGTGGCGGTCGCGGTCGGGGACGTCGTGGCCGAGGGCGACGTGCTCGCGGCCCTCGAGCCGGGCGACGCCACGAACAGCGAGGCCGTCGACGCGACGTTCGACCCCGATCACGTCCGCCCCGACCTCGCCGAGGTCGGCGACCGGCGCCGCCTCACCACCGACGAGGCCCGCCCGACCGCCGTCACCCGCCGTCGGGACCAGGGCCGGAGGACGGCCCGGGAGAACGTCGACGACCTCTGCGACGCGGGGACCTTCGTCGAGTACGGCGCCTTCGCGGTCGCGGCGCAGCGGGCCCGGCGGTCGCTCGCCGAGCTGCGGGAGAGGACGCCGGCCGACGGCATCGTCACCGGGATCGGCGCCGTCGACGGGCGGCGGGTCGTGGTGCTCGCCTACGACTACACCGTCCTCGCCGGCACCCAGGGCGTCCTCTCGCACGCCAAGACCGACCGCGCCCTGGAGCTGGCGCTCGAGCACGACCTGCCGGTCGTCCTGTTCGCCGAGGGCGGCGGCGGACGCCCGGGCGAGACCGACACGATCGCCGTCGCCCAGCTCGACGTCCCCACGTTCGCCCTGTTCGCGCGGCTCTCCGGGCGGGTCCCGACGGTGGCCGTGGTCGCCGGCTACTGCTTCGCGGGCAATGCCGCGCTCGCGGGGTGCGCGGATCTCGTCGTCGCCGTCGAGGGCGCGAACCTGGGCATGGGCGGTCCCGCGATGATCGCCGGCGGGGGGCTGGGCGAGGTGGACCCGCACGACGTCGGACCGACCTCCGTCCAGGTGCCCAACGGGGTCGTGGACGTGCTGGTGGACGACGAGGCGGCCGCCGTCGACGTCGCCCGGCGCTACCTCGCGCTGGACCGGCCCGTGCCCGGCGAGCGCCCCGACCCGCGGCTCCTGCGCCACGTGGTGCCGGAGAACCGGCTGCGGGTCTACGACGTCCGCGCCGCGCTCACCGGGCTGGCCGACGAGGGCTCGGTCCTGGAGCTGCGGCCGGAGTACGGCGTCGGGGTCGTGACGGCGTTCGCGCGCCTCGACGGCCGCGCGGTCGGGGTGCTGGCCAACGACCCGAGCCACCTCGGCGGGGCGATCGACGCCGACGCCGCGGAGAAGGCGGCCCGGTTCCTGCAGCTCTGCGACTTCCGCGGCGTCCCGGTGGTCTCGCTGTGCGACACCCCCGGCTTCATGGTCGGCCCGGACGCCGAGGCGACCGCGACCGTCCGGCGCTTCTCCCGGATGTTCGTCGCCGGGGCGAACCTGCGGGTGCCGGTGGTGTGCGTGGTGCTGCGCAAGGCCTACGGGCTCGGGGCGATGGCGATGGCCGGCGGGTCGATGCGGGTCCCGGTGACGACGGTGGCCTGGCCCAGCGGCGAGTTCGGCGGGATGGGGCTGGAGGGTGCGGTCCGGCTCGGGTACGCCAAGGAGCTCGCGGCCCTTCCCGACGACAGGTCGCGCCGGGCACGCTACGACGAGCTCGTGGCCGCGCTCTACGAGCAGGGCAAGGCGCTCTCGGCCGCCGAGGTGTTCGAGATCGACGACGTGATCGACCCCGCCGACACCGCCGCGGTCGTGCTCGCCGCCCTCGCGGCCGCCGACGGGCCGCTGCCGCCGCGGCGGGCCGTGGTGGACACCCGGTGAGCACACGGGAGGCGATCCTCACCGGGGCGCAGGAGGTGCTCTCGCGACGCGGCGTGGACGCGGCGTCGATCGGCGAGCTGGCCAGCGCCGCCGGCGTCACCCGTCCGACCGTCTACGCCCACTTCCCCGGCGGGAAGGCCGAGGTGGTCGCGGCGCTGGTGGCACGGGTCCGCGACGACGTGCTGGCCGCGCAGGAGGTCCGGGACACCGACGACCCGGTGACGATCGCCCGGAGGGCGGTGACCGGCTACCTGGACCTGACCGTCCGGCACCGCAGGGTCCTCGAGGTCCTCGCGCAGCTGGCCCGGACGGACCCGGCGTACTCCTCGGTGCAGGACGAGCTCCTCGACCGGGTGCACCGCCGCAACGCCCGGTTCCTCGCCCGCCTGAGCGCGGCCGGACGGGCGGCGCCGGTGATGGCCCCGGAGCACGTGTCCGAGGCGATCACCGGGATCGTGCGGCGCTTCGCGGAGCGGATCGACGAGGACCCGGCGGCACGGGAGGACCTGGTGGAGGCCGCGGTCGCCGCCTACCTGGCGCTGGGCGGGCTCGAGGGGCCCCGACCCGGGTCCTGAGGTGGACGGGCGTGGGTGTGCATCACGCACACGGCCGAGCCGAGCCGACCGCCCCCGCAGCACCGTTGCGCGCCACACACGACCCAGCCGAGCCGACCGCCCCCGCAGCACCGTTGCGCGCTACACACGACCCAGCCGAGCCGACCGCCCCCGCAGCACCGTTGCGCCGCGCAACGGGGGGCTCGCCTTCACCGGCCGGCCGTGTGCCACGCAACGGCCCGCTCGCCCGGAGTCGTCTCCCGCGGCCGTGTGCGGCGCACAACGCCCGTCGCGCCCGGACTCCTCTCTCGCAGCCGTGTGCGGCACGCAGACGCGGGAGCCCGGGACTTGAGTGTGCCGCCGCGTCATGGCGTCTCCTCACCGGCGACTCACGGGTCCACCGGGCCCGCACCGCCGAGAGGACCCCTCATGCGACCCGCCCGCTGCGGCTACCCGCACCCCGTCGACCACGTCGCGCAGAGCCCGACGGTGCCCCTGCCGACCCCGCCGGCCGACGAGGAGACCCGCCTGACCCTGCTGGACCGGCTCGGCGGCGTGTGGGGCCTGATCGGCACCGGCGTCCCGCAGGTCGTCTTCGCCCTGCTGTCGAACGTCACGACCCTCCCCGTGACGGCCGGCGTCGCGCTCGCCGTCGCCGTGGTGCTCGGGGTGGTGCGGAAGCTGCGCGGCGAGCCGCTGTCGACCGCGCTGGGCGGGGTGCTGGGGGTCGCGGTGGCGGTCGGCATCGCGCTGTGGACCGGCTCGGCGTCGAACTACTTCCTCGTCGGCATCGTCGCGTCGACCCTCGCCCTCGTCGGCACCGTCGTCTCGCTCGTCGTCCGGCGCCCGCTCACCGGACTGGCCTGGAACGCGATCCACGGCGGCGGGCACGCGTGGCGCGACGACCGCCCCTCCCGGCGGGCGCACCTGGTCGCGACGATCGCGACGGCGGGGATGTTCGCCGCCCGCAGCGCCGTCTCCGGGTGGCTCTGGTGGGTCGACTCGACCGAGGGCCTCGCGGTCGCCCGGGTGGTACTCGGCGTCCCCTTGACGGCGTTGGTGGCGATCGTGGTCTTCTGGGCGTTCCGCCGGACCACCAACCGACTGGTCACCCCCGCCCGGGTGGCCGCCCGACGAGGAAGCCGATGACCTGGAGCACCCGGGAGATCGCCGACCTGGCGGGCACGAGCCTGCGCAGCGTCCGTCACTACCACCAGGTCGGGCTGCTGCCCGAGCCCGACCGACGGTCCAACGGCTACAAGCAGTACGGCATGCGGCACCTGATCCGGCTGCTGCGCATCAAGCGTCTCGTCGACCTCGGCTTCGGGCTCGCCCAGATCGCCGAGCTCGGCGAGGGCGACGAGCACCCCGACGAGGCGCTGCGTGCGCTCGACGCCGACCTCGCCGGCCAGATCGAGCGCCTGCAGCAGGTCCGCGCGGAGGTCGCCGAGATGCTCGCGGAGCGCGTCCCCACCGACCTGCCTCCGGAGTTCGCCCGCGTCGCCGACCGGCCCCTCCCCGAGCACGAGCGCCAGTTCGCCTCCGTGATGGGCCGCCTGCTCTCCGACGACGAGCGCGTGCTCTACGCCGAGCTGATGAGCGACGACGCCCGCACCCCGACCGACGACGACTTCGACGCCCTCACCGACGACGCCGACGACGCGAGCCGGCAGGAGCTGGCCCGGCGGATGAACGAGGACGTGAAGGTCCTGCGCGAGCGGTTCCCGGGCCTGAGCTCGCTCGGTGGCGCGAACCCGGCGCGCTACCGCCGCATCGTCGAGCAGGTGTCCGACGAGGTGTTCAACGCCGCGCAGCTCGATGTCCTGCGCCGGATGAAGGCCCTGCGCCAGGGAACTGTGACCTGAGCCACTCCGGCTGGAGGGTGCCGCGACGGCACGGGCGAGCGTGGACACCATGTTCACGACCTACCGGCGTCGCTGGCAGCTCTCCCGGGTCAGGCCCGGCGACGGGTCCCCGCTGCCGCCCTTCCGTCTCTGGCAGCTGTTCACCCGCTCGGTGTTCGCGGTCGACCTCCCGGGTCACGACGGCGGGCGCTTCGAGGTCGACCTGCGCCCCGGCGCCGACGGCTCCACGAGCCGCAGCCCGGCCTCGCTGTACCGCAACGGCGTCTAGGTGGCCCGGGCGAACCTCCCCGCGACGTTCCCCGTCCCCGGCGGGGTCGTCGAGGTCGCGGCCGGCCAGTACGGCGTCAAGCGCGCCCACCTCGTCACCGACGGCGGTGCGGAGCACCTGCTGACGCCGCACCCGGGCTCGCTCGAGGGCCGCCGGGCCCGCCTCGCGCAGCGCTTCCCGCGGGCGAGCTGGGCAGTCGGCGCCGTCGCGGTCGTCGTCATCCTGGTGGGGGGCCTCCTGGCCCTCGGCCGCGGCCTCGAGGCGGTCACGCACAGCCCCGCGATCGCCGCACAGGTCGGCACGTTCACGATGCCGTTCCACCTCTCGCCCACGGGGCTGGTCGTGGTCGGCGTCCTCACCGCCCTCGCGGGCACCGAACGCGCCATCACGTTCCGCAGCCGCTTCCTGATCGACCGGCGGCCGGGCCGGCGCCCGAGGGGCTGAGACCGTGCCCGTCACCGCGCTCGCCTTCCTCGCGTCCCACTTCCTCAGCCTGCTCGGCAACGGCATCGCCGCGGTCGCGCTCCCGCTGATCGTCCTGCAGATCACCGGGAGCCCGGCGAGCGTCGGGCTGGTCTCGGTGGCGACGGCCGGTCCGGCGCTGCTCGTCGGCCTCGGCGCAGGCCTGGTGCTCGACCGCGTCAACCGGCGGACCTGCTCGGTCGTCTCCGACGTCGTCTCCGCCGCCGCCGTCGTCGCGATCCCGGTCGTCGAGCTGGTCCACGGCCTGGACCTCGCCTGGCTGATCGCGCTCGCCGTCGTCGGCGCGTTCGGCGACGTCCCCGGCATGACCGCCCGGCAGGTGCTGGCCCCGGCGCTCGCCCGGCACACCGGGGTCGGCATGGAGCGCCTGATCGGGCTGCGCCAGTCCATGACGTCGATGGCGCTGATCATCGGCCCGGCGGCCGCCGGGGCGCTGCTCGCGGTGTTCGACGGGACGACGGTCCTGCTCCTCACCGCGGCCACCTCCGCGACCGCGGCCCTGCTGACGCTCGCCGTCCCCCACCGGCTCGGCCGGATCGACGACCGGCCCGCCGAGCGGCCGTCGATCGGCTCCGAGCTGGCGGCCGGCTTCCGGGTGCTGCGGCGCAGCCGCTTCCTGACCGGGACCGTCGGGCTGACGCTCGGGCTCGCCGTCGTCATCGGCGGCCTGCAGGGCCTCGTCCTGCCGGTGTACTTCGAGGCCGTCGGCCGGCCGGACCTGCTCGGCCTGGTCCTGACGGCGCTCGCGGCCGGGATGCTGGCGGGCACCGGCGTCTTCGCCGCGGTCGGGCACCGGGTCCCGCGCCGGGTCTGGGTCGGCACCGCCCTCGTCGGGACGACGGCGGGTCTGGCGACGATCGCGACGCTCGCCTCGGCCTGGGTCGTGCTCGCCGGGGCGGCGCTGCTCGGGGTGTGCAACGCGCTCGTGGGCGCGGTCCTCGGCGTGCTGCAGGCCGAGCGGACCCCCGAGGCCACCCGCGGGCGGGTGCTGAGCCTGCAGAACGCGTTGCTGCAGGTCGCCGCCCCGGCGGGGGTCGGGCTCGCCGGGGTGGTCGCGGAGGTGGGCTCACCGGTCGCGGCCGGCTTCTCCGTGGTCGCCGTGTGGGTGGCGGTGCTGGTCGCGATCGTCGCGTCCGGGGCGCTGCGGGACCTGGAGCCGGTCAGCGATGGTCCATCGCTGCCACCTGACCATGAAGCAGGCAGCACGCCGATAGGGCCACTCGCACGGTCCGACGGCGGGTGACGCGCACCCGCCGTCGGGAACCGTCGGTCAGGCCGAGACCAGGGCCTCGTCGCGCGCGGCGACGAGCGACGCGTGGGTCGGCGCGTCCGGCACGTGGGCCGGCTTCAGCGCGGCGAACTCCCGGCGCAGCACCGGCACGACCTCCTCGCCGAGCAGGTCCAGCTGCTCGAGGACGGTCGTCAGGGGCAGCCCGGCGTGGTCGATGAGGAACAGCTGGCGCTGGTAGTCCCCGACGTAGTCGCGGAAGCCCAGCGTGCGGTCGATGACCTCCTGCGGGGACCCGACGGTCAGCGGGGTCTGCCGTGAGAAGTCCTCCAGCGACGGGCCGCCGCCGTAGACCGGCGCGCGGTCGAAGTAGGGGCGGAACTCCCGCACCGCGTCCTGGGAGTTCTTCCGCATGAACACCTGCCCGCCGAGCCCGACGATCGCCTGGTCGGTGGAGCCGTGCCCGTAGTGCTCGAAGCGCTGCCGGTAGAACGCGACCATCTGCTGCGTGTGCGAGGCCGGCCAGAAGATGTGGTTGTGGAAGAACCCGTCGCCGTAGTTCGCGGCCTGCTCGGCGATCTCGGGCGAGCGGATCGAGCCGTGCCACACGAAGGGGGCGACGCCGTCGAGCGGGCGCGGGGTCGAGGTGAACCCGTGCAGCGGCGTGCGGAACCGGCCCTCCCAGTCGACGACGTCCTCGGTCCAGAGCCGTCGCAGCAGGGCGTAGTTCTCGATCGCCAGCGGGATGCCCTGGCGGATGTCCTGGCCGAACCACGGATAGACGGGGCCGGTGTTGCCGCGGCCCATCATGAGGTCGACGCGTCCCTCCGCGAGGTGCTGGAGCATCGCGTAGTCCTCGGCGATCTTGACCGGGTCGTTGGTCGTGATCAGCGTCGTGGACGTGGACAGGACCAGCCGGTCGGTGAGCGCCGCGATGTGGCCGAGCAGGGTGGTCGGTGACGACGGCACGAACGGCGGGTTGTGGTGCTCGCCGGTGGCGAAGACGTCGAGGCCGACCTCCTCGGCCTTCCGCGCGATCGTCACCATCGCCCGGATGCGCTCGGCCTCGGTCGGCTCCCGGCCGGTCGTCGGGTCGGGCGTGACGTCGCCGACGGTGAAGACCCCGAACTGCATGACGACCTCCTGGAAGTTGAAGCGTCAACTATGGTAGCAGCCTCAACCCCCGGGACGGGCCGGGTGTTCCCGCACCCACGCCGCGGCGTCGCCGACCGTCCCGCCGACCGCCACGCCGGCCGGCAGCGCGGGCCGGTCCACCAGCACGACGGGGACGCCGCGCTCGCGCGCCGCGACCAGCTTCGCCTCGGTCGCGCCCCCGGAGTCCTTCGCGACGACGAGGTCGATGTTGTGCCCGGCGAGCAGCGCGCGTTCGTCGTCGAGCGCGAACGGGCCGCGGTGCAGCAGCAGGTGGGCGCCCGGCGGCAGCTCGTCGGGCGGCTCGATGGCCCGGACCAGCGCCACGACGTCCAGCCCGGCGAAGTGGTGCACGCCCTGCCGTCCGATCGCGAGGAAGACCCGGGTCGCGTCGCCGAGAGCGACGGCCGCGGCCGCCGTCGTCGGGACCCGGATCCACCGGTCGCCGGGCTGCTCGACCCACCCGGGGCGGCGCAGGACCAGCAATGGTGTGCCGGTGCTGCGGGCGGCCTCGGCGGCGTGCGCGGTCATCGTGGCGGCGAACGGGTGCGTGGCGTCGACGAGGAGGTCGACGTGCGCGAGGGCCCGGCCCAGCCCGGCGACCCCACCGAAGCCCCCGGTGCGCATCTCCCCCGCCGGCAGCCGCGGATCGCGGGTGCGCCCGGCCAGCGAGGTGGTGACCGCGTGCCCGTCGGCGGCCAGGACGCCGGCGAGCTCCCGCGCCTCCGCGGTGCCGCCGAGGACGAGCACGCGGGTCCCCCGTGACCGACGAACGGGCCGTTCATCACGATCTTGCGTGACGAACGGCCCGTTCGTGGATCCGGGGGACTCGCTCACGGACGCACGCGCTGCGCCGAGTAGAGGTGCGACTCGCAACCGGCGGCCGTACCCACCACCGGCCCGACGATGATCACCGCGGTGCGCTTCACCCCGGCGGCGTCGACCCGGTCGGCGATGTCGGCGAGGGTCCCGCGCAGCACGAGCTCGTCGTCGCGGGAGGCCCGGGCGACGACGGCGACCGGCTCGTCCGCGGGCCGGTGCGCCCGCAGCGTCGCCACCACCTCCGCGCACCGCTGCACGGCCAGGTGCAGGACGAGCGTCCCGCCGGCGGCGGCCCAGACGTCGAGCGACTCGCCGTCGGGCATGGGGGTGGCGTTGGCGGCGTCGCGGGTCAGGACGACGGACTGCCCGACGCCGGGCACGGTCAGCTCGGCGCGCAGCGCGGCGGCCGCGGCGGCGAAGGCCGGGACGCCGGGCACGATCTCCCAGGCGATCCCGGCCTCGTCGAGACGGCGGGTCTGCTCGGCGACCGCGGAGAAGACCGAGGGGTCGCCGGAGCACAGTCGGGCGACGTCGTGGCCGGCGGCGTCGGCGGCCACGAGCTCGGCGACGATCTCGTCGAGGGTCATCCGCGCGGTGTCGACCCGGCGGGCGTGCGGCGGGCACTGCGCGAGCAGGTCCTCGGGCACGAGCGACCCGGCGTAGAGGCACACCGGGCTGGTGGCGACGGCCCGCAGACCGCGGACCGTGATCAGGTCGGCGGCGCCCGGGCCGGCGCCGACGAAGCGGACGGTCACCGTTGCCTCCAGGGGGGCGGGGTCGGGGGTGGGACGTCGCCGGTGTCGGGGGCCGACCGGGCATCACCGCCGCGCACGTGCAGCACCCACTGCGTCACGGGGGCCAGGGCCTTCCACCCCAGGTACCGCCCGACCGGCCGGCCCCGGGACACCGCGACCCGGCGCAGCTCGCCGCCGTACTCGGTGCGGGCGGCGGCGAGGGCGGCCTCACCCTCGACGGTGACCGCGTTCGCAACCAGCCGCCCGCCCGGGCGCAGCGCACGCCGGCAGGCCTCGAGCATCCCGGGCGCCGACACCCCGCCCCCGACGAACACCGCGTCCGGCGCCTCGAGCCCCGCGAGCACCTCCGGCGCGCTGCCCGGCACCACGCGCAGCCCCGGCACCCCGAGGGCGGCGGCGTTGGCGGTGATGCGGGCGGCGCGGTCGTCGCGGGCCTCGACCGCGATCCCCCGTGCCGTCGGCTCGGCCCGGCACCACTCGATGCCGATCGAGCCCGCTCCCCCGCCGACGTCCCACAGCAGCTGGCCGGGCAGCGGGCGCAGGGCCGCCACCGACAGGGCGCGCATCTCGGTCTTGGTGAGCTGCCCGTCGTGCGCGTACGCCGCGTCGGGGAGGCCGGGGGCGCGCCCGAGCCACCCGTCGTCGGGAAGGGCGGGGCAGTCGATCGCGACGACGGCGAGCGGGTCGCCCTCGGGGGCGTCCCAGGTGGCGGCGACCCCCTCGACCCGGGACTCGTGCTCCGCCCCGAGCGACCCCAGGACGGTGAGCGCGGACCCGCCGTAGCCGGCGCCGACGAGCAGGGCCGCGAGCCGGCCGGGCAGGGCCCCGGAGTCGGCGAGCACGAGCAGCCGGCGGCGCGGGGCGAGCGCCGCGCGGACCGCCTCGAGCGGGCGGCCGACCGCCGAGAGCACGACCACGTCCTGCTCGGCCCACCCCAGCCGCCCGCACGCGAGGGCGACCGACGACGGGTGGGGGACGACGACCGCGTCGGGGCGCAGCCGCAGCACGCTCGTACCGATGCCGAAGAACATCGGATCGCCGCTGGCGAGGACGACCAGCTCGTCGCCGCCGAGCCGGTCGAGCAGGCCGGGCAGGGACGGCATGAGGGGTGCGGGCCACTCCTCGCGGCGGGCGGTGACGGTGCCGGGGAGCAGGTCGAGCTGCCGCGGGGCGCCCAGGACGACGGCCGCCTTCTCGCAGGCCGTGCGCGCCGGCGCGGCCAGGCCGGGCCACCCGTCGGCGCCGATGCCGACGACGGTGACGCTCACGGGAGATCGCGGGGGCGTCGGGGCACGGGGAGCCACCCTAATCCCGCGGACGGCCGCCCGCGGTGACGTCCGTGCCACATCGTCAGGGGGCGTAGTGGGCCCGCACGTGCTCCCGGGCGGCCGTGATCAACGGTGTGCGGTCGCCCTCGAGCGGGACCGAGACCCAGCCGTCCATCGACCGCTTCCCCATGATCGGCGTCCGCCCGTCCCCGGTGGCGAGGAGCTCGGCGGCGTCCGCGGGCGGGAGGCGCAGGGCGAGGCGCTCGCCGTCGAGGAACGCGTAGACGTGCCGGTCGACGAGCAGCGCGTCACGGCCGAACATGACGCGCCGCTCGACGCCGGGTGCCTCGAGCGCGTCGACGAAGGGGTCCACGCGGGCAGCGTGGCGCGGATCAGCCCTTCGCCGCCACCTCGTCGGCGTACTTCTGCGTCATGTGGTCGACGGCGGTCAACTGGGAGGCCGCGTACTCGTCGCGCTTGAGCCCGGCCCGCTCCTTCGCCGCCTGCGTGGACTCGGCGTGCGAGACCCCGCCCCACGTCGTGCCCTGGAAGTGCGGCATGACGTTCTGGGCGATGAGCTCCCAGGACCGCTTCGTCGCCTCCGGGTTGGCCCACTCGTGGCCGAGCAGCAGCATCGCGCCGAACCCGCCGGACTGGTCGGCGAGGCGCTGGACCTGGGCCCGGGCGTCGTCCGGGGTGCCGATGGCGCCGATGCCGGCCTCGTTGATGAAGTCGATCATCTCCTTGACGTCGCCGCCCTCCACCGCCATCTGCGGGAACGCGGCCGTCTTCTGGAAGTAGCGGAACCACGACTCGATGCCGTACTCGACGTCGCGGTAGGCCTGCTCCTTGGTCTCCGCGATGTGCATGAGGCCGACCAGACGCCACTTCTCGCGGTCCGGCTCCGGCTGGCCGTAGTGCTCCGCGCGCTCCTTGACGACGTCCCAGTGGTGGGCCAGGGCGTCGAACCCGTCCTGGCTCAGGGTCGCGCCGATGGAGAGCAGGCCCACGCCGTGCCGCCCGGCCATGCGCGGCCCGGTCGGGGACGCGACCGCGGCGACCGCGATGTCGAAGCACGGCTCGGTGTAGGGCCGCAGCTGCAGGCGCGCCTCGACGAGGTTGTGCGTCTTCGTCTGCTCGGTGACCACCTCGCCGGCGAGCAGCCGCATGATGATGTCGAGGTTGACGTCGAGCAATTCCCGGGTGTCGGTCGGGTTCAGCCCGATCATCGCGGAGTCGGTGGGCAGCGAGCCGGGCCCGACGCCGAGCATGGTGCGGCCGCGGGTCAGGTGGTCGAGCAGGACCATGCGGTCGGCCACCCACAGCGGGTTGTGGTAGCTGGCCGAGGTCACGCCGGTGCCGAGCCTGATGCGCTTCGTCCGCTCGGCCGCGGCGGCGATGAAGATCTCGGGCGAGGCGATGATCTCGCTGCCCGCCGAGTGGTGCTCGCCGATCCAGGCCTCGTCCACTCCGAGCCGGTCCAGGTGCTCGACGAGCTCCAGGTCGCGCTGCAGCGCGAGCGTCGGGTTCTCCCCGGCGCGGTGGAAGGGGGCGAGGAACGTGCCGAAACGCAGCCTGCTCACGGGGGGACTCCTCCACGTCGAGTGTCAGCCCCGTCACGTTAAGTGGGTCGCGGCGCTCGTGTCCATGGTCGTTCGACAGATTCGATGCGCGCGTGCACGTGGGCGACGACGGTCGGCAGGTACGCCTGCACCACCCGGCCGAGCAGGGCCCGCAGGTCGCCGCCGGGCCAGTCGGCGGGGAGCAGCTCCGCCGGCAGCCCCGGGTCGCGCAGCAGATCGACGTAGACCGGGCCGGTCCCCTCGGACAGCCGGCGCAACGCGGCGGCGCCGTCGGCGGGCACCGGCTCGTCGACCAGGGCGGTGAGCCGGGCGAGGTGGTGTCGAAGGTCGTCGGCCAGCTCGTCCAGCGCCCACGCGCGGCGGGCCATGGCGGCGGCGACGGGGATCCCGGCTGTCAGCGATGGCCCATCGCTGACGCCTGACGTGAGAACGGCGCCACTCGCACCTGGCACCGACCCCTCCTCGGACGGCAGCCGTGTGCCACCGCTGACGTCCGGTGGCA
This sequence comes from Actinomycetospora aurantiaca, assembly GCF_037401875.1. Lineage (NCBI taxonomy): Bacteria > Bacillati > Actinomycetota > Actinomycetes > Pseudonocardiales > Pseudonocardiaceae > Actinomycetospora > Actinomycetospora aurantiaca. The sequence goes on from NZ_JBBEGN010000022.1 coordinate 61,168, forward strand.
GCCGTGTGCCACCGCTGACGTCCAAAGGCACCGACCCGGCGTCGGGAACGAGCCGGCCGAGGACGACGGCGGCGTCCGGCGGCACGTCCGCGAGCACCTCGCGCAGCGCGGCCGACCGGTCGACGGGACTGATCAGCACCCCCGGCTGCCAGGACCCGTACCCGACGAGCACGGCCGCCCGGCGGAGCCGGTCGCGGTAGGGGCGGGCCGACTCGGGCACCTGGTGGAGCAGGGTGTGGAACGCGCCCTCCCACGGCGGCGCCGCCCCGCGGTCGTCCCGCAGCCGCACGACGGAGGCCCCGAAGGCGCCCGCGAGGTGGTGGTCGACCACGCGGCCCCGCCGGACGGTGGTGAGCTGGCCCGCCTCGCGCATCCGCGCCAGCGCGCGCCGCGCGGCGGCCGGGGCCGTGCCGAGGTCGCCGAGCAGCGCGACCAGGGCGGGTCCGGGCAGCGCGACGACACCGGCGACTCCGAACAGCGAGGCGACCAGGGCTGCCGGCGAGCCCTGCCTTCGGTGTACGTTCTCGTTCACGGTCGGGAGCGATTCTGTCACATGTCTCGGAGGCACCGCGATGCTGGCGAAGATCCTGCCGTGGGTGTCGATGGCGGTGCTCGACATCGCCGCGCCGATCGTGATCTACGACGTCGCCACCGACGCGGGGCTCGGCGACGTGCCGGCGCTGCTGCTCTCCGCGATCGGCCCGGCGCTCAGCACGCTGCTCTCGGTCGCGATCCGACGGCGGGTCGACGAGTTCAGCGTGTTCATCCTGACGCTGCTCGCGATCGGCGTCGTCACGTCGCTGTTCTTCGACGACCCGCGGCTGCTGCTGCTCAAGGAGTCGGCGGTGACGGGGCTGGTCGGGCTGGTGTTCCTCGGCAGCCTGCTGGCCCCGCGGCCGGTGATGTTCCTGTTCGGTCGGCGGTTCGCCACGAACGGCGACCCCGAGCGCCTCGCCTGGTGGAACGGGCTGTGGCAGTACGCGGGCTTCCGCCGGACCCAGCGCGGTCTGACGACGATGTGGGGCCTCGGTCTGCTCGGCGAGGCGGTGGTCCGGGTCGTGCTGACGTTCCGGCTGTCGGTCCCGACGATGGTCGTGGTCAACGCCGTCGTGCCCGCGGTGGTCCTCGGGGCGCTCATCGTCGCGACGGTCCTGTGGGCGCGGGCGTCGCGACGGGCCGGCGAGGCGCGCGCGGCCGCGGCGGCCGACCAGGGTCTGCCCGCCTGATCAGTGCCGGAACGCCGTGCCGGAGGCGGTGGCGAGCAGCCGCCCGCGGTCGTCGACCAGTTCCGCACGCCCCACGCGCAGCCGCCGGCCGGTGTGCTCGACCACCACCCGGCAGCGGACGGCGCCGTCCCCGGGCCGGAACGGACGGACGAAGGTGATCGAGAAGTCGTCCGGCAGCACGTCGAGCGCGTGCGAGAGTCCGCGCGCGGCGAGACCGGCCAGCGCGCCGCCCTGGACGACCCCGGCCGCGTTGGCCGTCCACGGGTCGGGGTGGGCCACCATCGTCGTCCCGTCGCGGGTCGGGTCCTCGCCGCGGTGCGGCATGAGCAGCCGCCACCCCGACGGCCGGTTCGCGAACGTCGGTGGGGTGCTCGCGTACTGCCCGGCGAGTCCGTCGGTGAGCGCCGCGTTGCGGCCCTCGCAGCGCGCGACGACGCGGCCCTCCCGGTCGGTGATCGTCGCCGAGCTGAGCCCCACCCCGGCGCGACTGTCGTCCAGGGTCCCGGTCGCGCGCAGCTCCTCCCCTGACAGCGGCCGTCCGAGCAGCTGGACGCCGAGGCGCACGGTGACGATCCGGTCGCCCGCGCGCAGGGTGCTCGAGTACGACACGCCCAGGACGAAGTCGGCGAGGACGAGCAGGGACTCCAGCAGGCCGTCCCCGATGACGGTCGGCATCCGCGCGTCGCAGCGGCCGCGCTCCACGTCGGTGAGGCGCGCGTGGACGGCCGCGTGGATCGGGGCGAGCGGCGCGGACTCCGCGACGAGCCGGCGCAGCACCGCGAGCGGCGTCGGGTCGTCCGGGGACGCGCCCGTCGGCGCGGTTCCGGGCTCCCCGGCTCGATCGCTCACGCAGGGATCATGACCGATCGGGCGGGGTCCGCGGCGTCCGGGCAGCCATCGGGGATCTCGGTCCCCCGAACGGCTGTATCAGGGCACGGCGATCGTCACACCGGTCAGCTCCTCGCAGGCCCGCAGGAGTGCCTTCTGCACCTCGCGGTCGTGGGACGCCGCCGAGGAGCCCACCGGGATCGGGTGGCCCCACGACTCGGCCGGGCCGTCGGGGCCGATGTACACGCCACCGGGCAGGTCCGGCACCGTCGCGGCGTACAGCTCGGGCAGCGCGCCCATCTCCGGGCCCTGCGCGACGACCCGGTTGAGCACGCCCATGACGGCGTCCTGGAACGACTCGGTCCGCGACTGCAGGTTGGTCGCGCTGTAACCGGGGTGCGCAGCCATCGACCGCAGCGACGAGCCGGCGGCGACGAAGCGGCGCTCCAGCTCGTAGGCGACCATCAGGTCGGCCAGCTTCGACTGCCCGTACGCGAGCCAGCGCTGGTAGCGGCGGCGCTCCCAGTTCAGGTCGTCGAGGCGGATCGAGCCGAGCCGGTGGGCCTGGCTGGACAGCGTGACGACGCGGTCGGTGAGGCGGTCCAGCAGGAGCCCGGTCAGCGCGACGTGGCCCAGCACGTTGGTGCCGAACTGCATCTCGAAGCCGTCGGCGGTCCGCTGGAACGGGATCGCCATGAGGCCCGCGTTGTTGACGAGCACGTCGACGGGACCGTCGAGCCGCGCGGCGAACTTGCGCACGGAGGCGAGGTCGGCCAGGTCGAGCTCCTCCACCGCGGTGGTCCCCGGGCCGCCCTGCCCGCCGATCCGCGCGGCCGCCTGCTGGCCCTTGTCGGTGTTGCGGACCGCGAGCACGACGTGGGCGCCGTGTGCGACGAGCTGCTCGGCGGCCGCGAGGCCGAGCCCGGAGTTCGCCCCGGTGACGACGAACGTGCGGCCGGTCTGGTCGGTGATGTCGGCGGAGGTCCACGGTGCCATGCGAGCCGGGTTACCCCGTCCTCACCGGAGCAGACGCGCGATCTCGCGGTAGACGTCCGAGTTCACGCACAGCCCCACGTGGCTGCCCCGCACCGCCACGTTCTCGACGCCGTCCACCACGCACGACTCCGGCCGGACGATCCCGTCCTCCACCGTGCGGATGCTGGTCAGCGGCACGGGCGCCGCCGCCCGGAGATCGGTGCCGAACGCGCACGGGCAGTCGACGGTCAGGCACTGCGGACGCGCGGGGCGCAGCAGGTTCTGCCCCAGCCGCGCGCCACCGACCGCCGCGAGGGTGAGCACGGAGGCGTCGAACGGCGAGCTCAGGGGGCTGCCCAGGGTGATCACCTGCCGCACCCGGCTCGGCCGCCGCACCGCCACGGCGTGCGCCAGCAGCCCGCCACGGCTGTGCCCGATCACGGTCACCGGCCGCCCGGACCGCGCGGCGACGTCGGTCAGGCGGCGGTCCAGCCGGCGCACGGCGGCCTCGGAGCAGTCGACGTTCCAGGCGATCCCGGAGCGGTAGGCGCGGTAGCCGCACCGGCGCAGCCACGCCCGGAGCACCGCCAGGGTCGCGTCGCCGGCCAGGAATCCCGGCACGGCGAGCACCGGGTCGCCGTCGCCGGGCCGGACGCCCTCGCCGCGGTGCACCCCGCTGAGCACCAGGCCCGCCAGCTCGAGCTGCCAGCGCGCCTCCCCGAGCAGGTTGCCCCGGAACGGGGGCACGACGGGAGACGGAGCGGAGCCGGGCTCGACCCGCTGCACCGGCGCCACCACGGCGGGGACGCTACCCGCGACGTCCGGGGCCGCGCCCGTGGAATACTCCACCCGTGCACCTCACCGGGGACCCGGACGCGATCGGCGTCGACGGCGACCACCGCGTCTGTGCGGCGGTCGATGCGCTGCCCGACCCGGCGACGATGCACGCGTGGGTGTCCCGGTTCGCGCTGCTCGCGGACCCGACGCGGCTGACGCTGCTGCTGTGCATCCACGAGGTCGGCGAGATCTGCGTGTCCGACCTCGCGCTCGCCGCCGGGCTGAAGGACTCCACGACGAGCCAGGCACTGCGCCTGCTGCGCGCGCAGAACCTGGTGAGCGCCCACCGCGACGGGCGGGTCGTGCGCTACCGGCTCGCGGACGCCGTCGTGAAGGGTCTGCTCGACCGGATCCACGACGGCGAGTCCTTCGAGGCGCTGGCCCCGACCGGCCGCTGACCTACCGCATCAGCAGCGCCAGGATCTCCGCGAGCCGGCGGGTCTCGATGAGGAACGCGTCGTGCCCGTACGGCGACTCGATGCGCTCCACCGGCCCGGCGCCGGGGATCAGCGTGGCCAGCTCTTCCTGCTGGGCGAGCGGGTAGAGCCGGTCGCTGGTCGACCCCGCGACGACGGTCCGCGCGGTGACGCGCCCGAGCGCGTCCGCCATGGACCCCCGGTCGCGGGACACGTCGTGGCCGTTCATCGCCGAGGTGAGCGTGACGTAGGACCCGGCGTCGAACCGGTGGACGAGCTTCTCCGCGTGGTGGTCGAGGTAGGACTCGACGGCGAACCGCCCGGGGGCGGCCGCGTCGTACGGGTCCTCGCCCGGCTGGTGGCGCCGCCCGAACCGGGTGTCCAGCTCCTCGGCGGTCCGGTAGGTCGCGTGGGCGATCCGCCGGGCCACCCCGAGGCCGAGGTGCGGCCCCTCACCGCGGCCGCGGTCGTGGTAGTCCCCGCCGCACCAGTTCGGGTCCTCGCGGATCGCCGCGAGCTGCGGCGCGGCCCAGGCGATCTGGTCCGCCGAGGCCGCGGCGCAGCAGGCGAGGAGCAGCAGCCGCTCCACCCGGTCCGGGTGGGTCACCGCCCACTCGACGGCTCGCATCCCGCCCATCGAACCGCCGAGGACGGCCGCCCACGCGCCGATGCCGAGCTGGTCGGCGAGCCGGACCTCCAGGGCGACCTGGTCGCGCACGCTCGTGCGCGGGAACCGCGACCCCCACGGCCGCCCGTCGGGGGCCGGGGACGCCGGGCCGGTGGTCCCCTGGCAGCCGCCGAGGACGTTGGGCGCGACGACGAACCACCGGTCGGTGTCGATCGCCAGGCCCGGCCCGATGATCCCGGCCCACCAGCCCGGCGTCGGGTGCCCGAGCCCGGCCGGACCGGAGACGTGCGAGTCCCCGGTCAGGGCGTGCAGCACCAGGACGGCGTTGGAGCCGTCGAACGTGCCCCAGCTCTCGTAGGCCACCGTGACGTCGGGCAGCGCCGACCCGCTCTCGAGCGGCAGCGGGTCGGGCAGCACGACGAACCGCCGGTCGCCGACCGGGTCCCCCGCCCGCCACGCACCCGTGGCGGGAGGGAGGACCGGCACCGAGCCGTCGTCGGGACCTGGGCCGGGGGAACCGGCCGGCACGCCGCCGGGCAACAGTGCCGTCACGCAGTCGTCGACTTCGCCGCGGTGAAACCCGCCTCGAGGTCGGCCCGGATGTCCTCGACGTTCTCGATGCCCACCGACAGGCGCACGAGACCCGGCGTGACGCCGCTGGAGCGCTGCTCGGGCTCGGAGAGCTGGCTGTGCGTGGTCGACGCCGGGTGCACGATCAGGCTGCGGACGTCGCCGATGTTGGCCAGCTGGGAGTGCAGGCTGGTCCCGTCGACGAACGCGCGCCCGGCGTCGACGCCGCCACGCAGCTCGAAGGCGACGATGCTCCCGGCGCCGCGCGGCAGGTAGCGCTGCTGGGCGGCGTGCCACGGGCTGGACTCCAGGCCCGCGTACCAGACCTGCTCGACCTCGTCGCGCGACTCGAGCCACTCCGCGATCGCCTGGGCGTTCGCGACGTGGCGGTCCATGCGCAGGGAGAGCGTCTCGATGCCCTGCAGGATCAGGAACGCGTTGAACGGGCTGAGGGCGGCACCGGTGTCGCGCAGGTGCTGCACGCGCATCTTCGCCGCGAAGGCGCCCGGGCCGAGGGCCTCCCAGAACTTCAGGCCGTGGTAGCTCGGGTCGGGCTCGGTGAAGCCGGGGAAGCGGTCGCCGTGCTCGCCGAAGGCGAAGGTGCCGCCGTCGACGACCACGCCCGCGATCGTCGTGCCGTGGCCGCCGAGGAACTTCGTGGCGGAGTGGATGACGACGTCGGCGCCGTGCTCGATCGGGCGCACCAGGTAGGGCGTGGGCACCGTGTTGTCCACGAGCAGCGGGACGCCGGCCTCGTGGGCGGTGTCGGCGACGCCGCGGATGTCGAGGACGTTGTTGCCCGGGTTGGGCAGGGTCTCGGCGAAGAACAGCTTGGTGTTGGGACGCACGGCGTTGCGCCACTGCTCGAGGTCGTCCTGGTCCTCGACGAAGGTGACCTCGATGCCCATCTTCGGCAGCGTGTAGTGGAACAGGTTGTACGTGCCGCCGTAGAGGCTCGGGCTGGAGACGAAGTGGTCGCCCGACTCCGCGATCGTCAGGATCGCCGCCGTGGTGGCCGCGCTGCCGGACGCGAACGCCAGCGCCGCCACCCCGCCCTCGAGCGCGGCCAGGCGCTGCTCGAGCACGTCGTTGGTCGGGTTCATGATCCGCGTGTAGATGTTGCCCGGCTCGGCCAGCGAGAACAGGTCCGAGCCGTGCTGGGTGTCGCGGAAGACGTACGACGTCGTCTGGTAGATCGGCGTGGCCCGGGCGTTGGTGGCCGGGTCGGGCTGCGCGCCGGAGTGGATCTGCCTGGTCTCGAACGACCAGTTGGCCTCGGGGGTGCTCATGGCGAAGTCTCTCCTGTGCGTGGGTGCGGGTCCGGCAGGCGTCTCGGGCGTCTCAGCGACGACAGAACTCGTCGAACGCGTCGAGGCGGCGACTCGGCCAGAACTCGTCACGCAGGGGCTCGAGCACGGCGGTGTGGAGCACGACCGACACCCTAGTGGTGTCCGCTCCCCGCGCGGGTGCCCGATCTTGTGACCTGGGTTCAGCGGCCGCCGGACAGCGTGCCCGTCGGCAGGCCCAGGGTCGCGACCACCCGCTCCATCGCGGCGCCCACCGCGAGGAGGTCGCCGCCCAACGGGTCGACGACGAGGCGCCGCACCTCGGCCACGTGCCCCGGGGCCGCGGCCTCGAGGTGCGCGCGTCCGGCCTCGGTGAGGGTCGCGACGGTGAACCGGCGCCCCTGCCCGGTGCACACGGTGCGCGTCACCCAGCCGCGGGCCTCGAGCCGGGCGACCGCGTGGGACGTGCGCGGGAGCGAGCCGTTGGCCATCTCCGCGATGTCACTCATCCGCTTCGAGCCGTCCTCGGACAACGAGAGCCGCGCCAGGATCATGTAGCCGAACAGCGTCAGGTCCGCGTCCCGCAGCAGCTGGCTCTCCAGCGCCCCCGGCAGCGTCATCAGCGTCTTGCACAGGGCGATCCAGGCCGGACGTTCCTCGTCGTCGAGCCAACGCGGTTCCTCCACGAGCGTTGACTTTAACAGGCAACCCGCCGCATCCTTCGAGTTGCCCACGCAACCCAGAGGAGCGTCGCCATGACGACCGCCGTCCGCAGTACCCCCGTCCCCGCCCGTCTCGGCGTCGCCCTCGTCGCGGCCGCGCTGGTCAACCTGCTCATCGGCGTCGTCGCAAGCGCGCTCGACGACGGCGGGATCGCCATCGGCCTCCAGCCCGCGGTCTTCCTGCCGGCGACGGTGCTCGGCGTGGCCCTGGGCACCGCGGGCTGGTTCGCGGTCCGCCGGATCGCGCCGCGGGCGCTGCCCGTCGTCGTCCCCGTCGTGCTCGCACTGACCTGGATCCCGGACCTGCTCCTGCTCGGTCAGGGCGCGACCGTCGTGAACGTCGTCGGCCTCATGGCGATGCACCTGGTCATCGCGGTGTCGGTGGTCCTGGCGCTGCGGCCGACGCTGCGCTGATCACCAGGAGACCGGGTCGCCGACCCGGACCACCCCCGACGTCAGGACCCGGCAGATCGCCCCGCCCCGCTCGTGCATCGCGCGGGCGGCGCCGGGACCGACGCCGGACTCCATGACGCGGCACGGCGCGGCCTTCCGCACGACCTCCAGCTCGACATCGCCCAGCCGCAGCAGCGCGCCCGGCGTCGTCGGGACGCGCCCGGAGTCGACCGTGACGGTGCGGCGCGTGTCGCCCGCGGGGACCGGGGCGCCGCGGCGCTCGGCCGCCTCGGCCAGCTCCTCGAGCGACTGCACGGAGACGTGGCGGGACCTCGTGCCGAAGTACCGGTCACCGACGACGCCCTGCCCGGCCACGAGCTCGATCCGCTCCACCGCCTCCATCGGCGCCTTCCGCGCCGCAGCGACGTGGAGGGCGGCGACGATCACGGCGTCCAGGGTAGGTAGTCGTACGGAGGGCGGCGGGCGCCTCGCGGACGAGGGTCTGGTCCCATGACACGCTCCACGGCCGAGTACGCCGACGTCGACATGACCGACCAGCTCGCCGCCCTCACCGGCCTGGGGGACACGGCGACCCGGGGCGAGACGGTGGCCCGCATCCTCGCGACCCCGTCGCGGTACTGCCCCGCGGTGCTCACGGCCATGGCGAGCGTCGTGTTCGCCGACGGGCACCACGAGACCGGTGCGTTCTGGTTCTACGCCGGGCAGCTGCGGGCGCGGTTCGACGCCGGGCGGTGCACCGACCCCAGCGCCGCGGCCGCGTGCGGCGCGCTGACCGAGGCCCACGGTCCGCCGATCAACCGGTGGGCGTTCGCCCAGCCGGGCCTGCTCCCGGGCCTGATCGACCGGGTGGCGGCGTGGGACGCGGCGACCGCGAGCGAGTACGACCCCCGCTGGATCGCCCTGCACGGGATGAACGCGTTCCTCGGGTCCGAAGGACCGCTGCTGGTCCCGTCAACGGAGTGGCCGTCGCTCGCCGAGCGCACCCGCCGGGAGTTCGTGGAGAGCTGCCACGGCCTGTTCGACGACCACGGCCGGCTGCGGACGGAGCTCTTCTGACGCTGCTGTGAGCAGCGTGGCGCTGCCCCGGGCGGAAGCCGTGGCGGGCGCCGTCGTCGGGGAGCCACCGTCGTCGTCATGACCGAACCGACGTCCTTCTCCCCGGAGCTGCGGGCCCACCTGCTGCGCCACCGGGTGCTCGTGCTCGACGGCGCGCTCGACGACGACAACGGGACCGCGCTCACGGGACACCTGCTCACGCTCGCGGCCGAGAACGACTCGGCCGACGTCGCCCTGTGGATCCACTCCCCCGGCGGCTCCGTCCCGGCCATGCTCGCGATCCGCGACGTCATGCGGCTCGTCCCGTGCGACGTCTCCACGCTCGCGCTGGGCCTGGCCTGCAGCGCCGGGCAGTTCCTGCTCTCCGCCGGCACACCGGGCAAGCGGTTCGCGCTGCCGCACGCGAAGATCCTGATGCACCAGGGGTCGTCCGGCATCGGAGGATCGGCCGTCGAGGTGGAGGTCCAGGCCAACGACCTGCGCCACACCCGCGACACCGTGCTCGGCCTGATCGCCTCCGACACCGGGCAGCCGCCGGAGCGGGTCTTCGAGGACTCGCTGCACGACCGCTGGTTCACCGCCACCGAGGCGCAGGACTACGGGTTCGTCGACGGGATCGTCTCGAGCTTCGACCAGCTCATGCCGGTACGGCGGCTGCGGGTCGGGATGGGGGTACCGGCATGAGCAGCTACACGATCCCGAACGTGCTCACCCGCGACTCGCGCGGCGAGCGGATCACCGACGTCTACTCCCACCTGCTCAGCCAGCGGATCGTCTACCTCGGCACCGCGATCGACGCGGGCGTGGCGAACGCCCTGATCGCCCAGCTGCTGCACCTGGAGGCGGACGCCCCGGAGCAGGAGATCGCGCTGTACGTCAACTGCGAGGGCGGCGACACCGCGGCCATGCTCGCCGTCTACGACACCATGCAGTACGTGCGCGCCCCGGTCGCGACGACGTGCGTGGGCCAGGCGGTGGCGGCCGGTGCCGTGCTGCTGGCGGCCGGCGCCCCCGGGCGGCGCTCGGCGCTGCCGCACACCCGGGTGGTGCTGCACCAGCCGGCGGCCCAGGGGCGGGGCGCCATCCCGGACCTGATCCTCGCCGCCGACGAGGTGGTGCGGGTGCGGGCGGAGATGGAGGCGATCCTGGCCCACCACACCGGACGGGACGCCGCCGACCTGCGCCGCGACACCGACCGCGATCTGGTGCTCACCGCCTCGGCGGCCCGGGACTACGGGATCGTCGACCACGTGATCGACCGACACTAGGCGGCGAGCAGCACCGGACCCCGTCCCCCGGCGCCCCGGGCGAGGTCGGCGTGGGCGAGCCCGACCAGCTGGCGCAACGGCACGCCCAGGGCCCCGGCGACGGCGGCGAGGGTCTCGCTCGACGGGTCCTTGCGGCCGCGCTCGACCTCCGACAGGTACTGCGGCGAGATGCCCGCCCGCGCGGCGGTGTCGGCGAGCCGCTCACCCCGGTCACGCCGCACGGCCCGGAGCCTCCGCCCGACGACCTCGCGCCACAGCGGCTCCGGGCCCGTCCCCCGCGGAACGAACGACTCGTTCGTGGCTTCTACGTGCACGAACGGGTCGTCGGTTCCGGCGGCGGCCCGCTCCCGACGACGCTCGTCCAGCCGGATCAGCTCACCCATGCCGGGCACGCTCCCAGACCCGGCCCGCCGTCGTCCCCGGGTTCCGCCACCGGCGAACGGCGACGCCTGTTGACAGGCTGCCAACAAGGGGCGCAGAGTCGACCCATGGACTACGACGTCCTCGTGATCGGCTCGGGATTCGGCGGCGGCGTGGCCGCGCTGCGGGCCACCGAGAAGGGGTACCGGGTCGGGGTGCTCGAGGCGGGGCGCCGCTTCGCCGACCACGAGTTCGCGCGGACGTCCTGGCACCTGCGGGACTTCCTGTGGGCCCCGCGCCTGGGCTGCCTCGGGATCTTCCGCATGGACCCGCTGCGCCACGTGCTGGTGCTCTCCGGCGCGGGGGTGGGCGGCGGCTCGCTGGTCTACGCGAACACGCTCTACCGCCCGCCGTCGCGGGTGTTCACCGACGGGACCTGGCCCGCCGGCGTCGACTGGGACGACGAGCTCGACCGCCACTACGACCAGGCGTCCCGCATGCTCGGCGTCACCACCTACCCCCGCACGTCGGCGGCCGACGCGGTGATGCGCGACGTCGCCGACGAGCTCGGCGTCGGGCACACCTACCGCAACGCCGACGTCGGGGTGCTGTTCGGGGACGAGCCCGGCGTCGAGGTCCCGGACCCGTACTTCGGCGGCGCCGGTCCCGCCCGACACACCTGCATCGACTGCGGCGAGTGCATGACGGGCTGCCGCCACGACGCGAAGAACACGGTCGCGAAGAACTACCTGCACCTCGCCGAGGCGGCGGGCGCGGTCGTCCACCCCATGACGACCGCGATGCTCGTCCGGCCCCGCCACGGCGACCTGTCCGGCGCCTCCGGCTACGAGGTCGAGGTCCGCGAGACCCCCCGGCCCGGACGCCGTTCCCGACGACGGGTCCTGACGGCGGGTCAGGTCGTCGTCTCCGCCTCCGCCCTGGGCACGCAGCGGCTCCTGCACCGGCAGCGGGCGAAGGGCACGCTCCCCCGCATCTCGGGGCGGCTCGGCCGCGGGGTGCGCACCAACTCCGAGGCGATCCTCGCGGCCCGCACGCCCGACCCGGCGGCCGACTTCACCGACGGCGTCGCGATCACCTCGTCGATCCACGTCGACGAGAACACCCACGTGGAGCCGGTCCGCTACGGCCACGGGTCGAACCTGCTCGCCCTGATGTCGGCGATCCTCGTGGACGGCACCGCCGACCCCGACGACCCGACGATCGGCCGCCGCGGCCCCGGGTGGCGGCGGGTCCTCCGCGAGCTCGTGACCCGCCGTCGGGAACTCCCGCTCCTGCACCGGCCGCGGCGCTGGTCGGAGGAGTCGATCGTGCTGCTGGTGATGCAGACGCTGAACAACTCGCTGACGCTGCGCCGCCGCCGGTTCCTGCCCGGGCTGACCAGCGCCGCCGCCGACGGCGAGGCCAACCCGCCGTGGATCCCGGCCGGACACGAGGTGGCCCGGCGGGTCGCGCGGCGCATCCGGGGCGTGCCGGTCGGGGCGGCGTCGAGCCTCGCGAACATCCCCGTCACCGGGCACTTCCTCGGCGGCGCGGTGCTCGGCTCCACCCCGGACGACGGCGTCGTCGACGCCTACCACCGCCTGCACGGCCACCCGGGCGTCCACGTGATCGACGGCTCGACGATCCCGGCGAACCTCGGCGTGAACCCGTCGCTGACGATCACGGCGCTGGCCGAGCGGGCGCTGTCGCTGTGGCCGAACGCCGGTGAGCCCGACGAGCGCCCGGCCCCGGGTGAGGCCTACCGCCGCGTCGAGCCGGTCGCCCCGCACCGGCCGGCCGTCCCCGAGGAGGCGCCCGCCGCGCTGCGGCTGCCCCTCACGGTCGTGCGGTGAACGAGCTCGCGGCCCGCCGCCGGCTCGACCCCGACGCGCGGCGCACCGAGATCCTCGAGGCGGCCCTGCGGCTCTACGCGGTGCGGCCCTACGCGGAGGTGTCCACCACCGACCTCGCCCGCGAGGCCGGCGTCGCGCGGGCGCTGCTCAACCACTACTTCGGCACCAAGCGGGCGCTCTACCTGGAGGCGCTGCGCGAGCTCCTGACGATCCCGGAGCAGGCCGCCGCGGAGCTGCCGGGCACCCGCCGTCGGGAACGCGCCGCGGCCGCCGTCGAGTGGTTCCTCGACACGGTCACCGACCGCCGCGGCCTCTGGTTGTCGGTGGGCCTCGGGGTCTCGGGCGACGCCGAGGTCGACGCGGTCGTCGAGGACGCCGACGAGACCGCGGTCGACCGGGTCCTCACCGCGCTGGAGCTCGACCCGTGCGACGAGGCGCTGCGCGCTCGCGTCCGCGCCTTCTTCGGCATGGTCCGCGCCGCCTCCCGCGAGTGGCTGGTGCGCGGCAGCCTCGACCGACCCGCCGTCCGGACCCTGCTGACCACCACGCTCGTCTCGATCCTGGAGGACTGATGGACCTCGGCAACCGCGAGTTCTGGGAACTCCCGTGGAAGGACCGCTACACCGCCTTCGCCGAACTGCGCGCCACCGACGGCCTGCCCTGGTACGCCGAGCCGGAGTTCCCCGGGTTCCCGCAGGGCGAGGGGTTCCGGGTGGTCACGCGGCACGCCGACGTGGAGGAGGTCAGCCGCAACCCCGACCGGTTCTGCTCGGGCAAGGGCGCCGTGTCCATCCTCGACCTGCCCGCCGAGGCCCACGAGTTCTTCGGCTCGCTGATCAGCATGGACGCGCCGCGCCACACCAAGATCCGGCGGATCGCGGCGGGGGCGTTCACGCCGAAGCGGGTCGGGCGGCTGATCGACGACGTCGAGCGGATCGCCGGCGAGGTGCTCGACCGGGCGCGCGCGACGGCGGCAGCGAACGGCGGGGAGTTCGACCTGGTCACCGAGATCGCCGCACCGCTCCCGCTGCTGCTGATCTGCGACATGATGGGCATCCCGGAGTCGCGGCGCGACGACGTGTTCACGTGGTCGAACATGATCCTCGCCGGTGACGACCCGGAGTACGTCACCTCCGAGAACCCGCTGCAGGACTACCTGACGGCGGGCGCGGGACTCTCCGGGCTGATGACGGAGCTGGCGGCGACCGTCGAGGACGACCCGCGCGACGACGTGCTGTCGGCGCTCGTCCACGGCGAGGTCGACGGCGAGCGGCTCACGCACCAGGAGATCGCGTCGTTCTTCATCCTGCTCTGCGTCGCGGGGAACGAGACCACCCGCAACGCGATCACGCACGGCGTCTGGGGCCTGCACCTCGACCCCGACGCCCGTGCGGTCTGGGAGGCCGAGCCGGAGCTGCCGACGGCGGTCGACGAGGTGGTGCGGTGGGCCTCGCCGATCAACTGGATGCGGCGGACCGTCGTGGAGGACACGACGGTCGGGGACGTGCCGGTCCGGGCCGGGGAGAAGCTGCTGCTGGTCTACGGGTCGGCGAACCGCGACGAATCGGTGTTCGCCGAGCCCGACCGGCTCGACCTGCGCCGCTCCCCCAACCCGCACCAGGGCTTCGGCGCCCACGGCCCGCACTTCTGCCTCGGCGCGCACCTCGCGCGCCGCGAGGCCGGGGTGATGTTCCGGCGGCTGCTGACCGAGATGCGCGAGCTGGAGGTCGTCGGCGAGCCCGACCGGCTCCGGTCGATCTTCGTCAACGGGATCAAGCACCTGCCGGTTCGTCTGGCGGGGTGACGACGGCGGGCGTGGCCGGCTCCGGTGCGCCGCGCAGGCCGCGGGCGGTGAGCGAGATGCTGCCCGCGACCAGCACGCCCATGACGACCGCGACGACGCCGCCGACGTCGTGCGGGAGCCCGCTCGCGAACGAGAGCACGATCGTGACGACCGCGCCGATCCCGAGGAAGCCGGGCACCGTCGCGAGCTTGTGGGCGAGCACCGCCTGCCAGGTCCACACTGGGCCGCGGAGCAGGCGGTGGGTGAGCACGGCCGCGACCGGCGGGATCACGAGCAGGCCGAGCCCCAAGGGCAGCCAGGCGAGGACGTTCATCGCCGTCTAGTTCGGCCGTTCGGAGTAGTACGTTACTCCGTCATGGGATGGCGTAGCCCGCGGCGGCCGTGAGCCGGTACCACTCGGGCCGGGACAGGCGGAGATCCGCGCCGGGCGCCGCCTCGCGGATCCGCTCGGGCCGGGTCGACCCGACGACGACCTGCATCCCGGCCGGGTGCGTCGTGATCCAGGCGGTGGCGACGGCGGTCGGGGTGACGTCGTGCGCAGCGGCGATCTCGTCCAGCGCGTCATTCAGGTCGGCGTGGTGCTCCCGGTCGCCGAGGACGATGCGGCCCTGCGCGTCGGCGAACGGCGACCAGGCCTGCACGGTGACGCCCCGCAGCCGGCACGCGTCGAGGACCCCGCCGTCGCGGTCGACGGACTGGTCCAGGCCCGCCACGTTCGCCGCCAGTCCGGCGGCGATCATCGGCGCGTGACCGAGGCCGAGCTGCATCTGGTTCGCGACGACGGGGTGGGGCAGCGAGCGCGCGAGCAGCTCGATCTGCGAGGCCGTGTGGTTCGAGACGCCGATCGCCCGGACCTTGCCCTCCCGCACGAGCCCGTCGAGCGTCTCGGCGACGTCGTCGGGGTCGGCCAGCGCGTCGGGCCGGTGCAGGAGCAGGACGTCGACGTGGTCGACGCGCAACGCCTCGAGTGACTCGTCGACGGAGCGCCGGACGTGCTCGCGGGAGAAGTCGTAGTAGCCCTCGCGGATGCCGACCTTCGTCTGGATGACCGCCTGCTCGCGGCGTGCGCCGGTCAGGCCGGCTGCCTCCCCGAAGCGCCGTTCGCACGCGTGACGGGTGGAGCCGTAGATGTCGGCGTGGTCGAAGGTCGTGATCCCGACGTCGAGCGCGGTGTCGACGAGGGCCCGCACCGCTCCGTCGTCGAGACCCTCGATGCGCATGCAGCCGAGGACGAGCCTGGTCACTGTGGTCTCCATCCGGGCGGCGGATCTTCGCCGACGCTACCGTCGACGTACTCGCGGATCAGGTCGGCGTGGCCGGTGTGGCGGCCGTACTCCTCGACGAGGTCGCAGACCAGTCGACGGAGGTTCACCCGCTCGCCGTCGGGGCCGGTGAGGTGGACGGTGCGGTCGAGGCCGCCGTCGTCGAGGGCCTCGTCGAGGGCGGCGCGGGAGTACGCGACCGCTCGGTCGTAGCGGGCGTAGAGCTCGGCCGGGGCGTCGGCGGCGGCGGAGGTGAACTCCCAGTCCGGGTCGTCGTCCCAGGGGGCGTCATCCCACTCGGGTCCGAGCCGCTCGCCGTGCAGCTTGGCCCGGAACATCAACGCCTCGGCCCACGCGAGGTGCTTGAGGAGCCCGCCGAGGGTCAGCGCCGAGACCCCGACGGTGGCCGCGAGGCCGTCCTCGTCGAGGCCGTCGACCTTCCAGCGGAAGGTCGCCCGCAGCCGCTCCAGCGAGCCGACGATCTGCTCGACCTCGCTCCCGGCGAGCGGTGGCTCCCAGGGCGTGTCGGTCACGGGCCCACGCTAGGGGTTCCCGACGATCCGGCGGCGGCCAGGGGAGGTACGCCGCCGGATCCTCGGTGGCCGGGGGCAGCCGGCCGTCGGGTGCCGGGCGACCGGCGCGGTGGTCGCCCGACATGTGCTTCGCAGGTGAGCACTAAATGGGGCCATAGCCCCG